>NZ_KI973290.1:0-33627 GCF_000534735.1 Enterobacter sp. MGH 4
GTTAGTCAGGTCAAGTTAGTCAGAACAGGATACGTGGTTACGTTGTCACTATCAAGTATATATTAATATATATTAGTATATATTAGGTTAAATCATAGTTATGTGAAAGGTCAGGTAGGACAGGCGGCAGCAGGGCAGATCTGGATCAGGCCGGATGTTATGGGGTAGGATAGATGGAAAGTAGAAGCGGGGAAAGGTAGGTTTTAGTATTCCTACATATGGCGAGAACCTACATACCTACTCTATCGAGGATAGCGAAAAGGGGAGGCGTAGCCTCAACTTGAAGTATTCCGGCACATGGAAGATAAAAAAACAGCATCAGGAATACAAAAGCAACGTAACACACTGTTATATATAGGTATTTTGTTATATTCCGGTTTTTCCAAACATTCCAGCCAGAAATCACACCACATATACAAATCGCACTGTTTCAAAGTATTCCAAGCCGTGGAATGTTATTTTTGCTGTTTTGGAATATAAAAACGACGCAAACCCTTGATATATAAGGCTTTTTTGTTTTATTCCACACATTCCAAATATTCCAAAAATATAACACACATACATATATATAAAATAGATCGATCCCTGTCTTTTGCATGTGTAGATGTAGAGGTAGGGTGACGCAAGGTAGGGTAGGAGCAATAGACCCTTATTTTCTACAAGTAGGAGTAGGCTAGCCTACTCCTACTTGTAGAAAATAAGGGTCTATTGCTCCTACCCTACCTTGCGTCACCCTACCTCTACATCTACACATGCAAAAGACAGGGATCGATCTATTTTATATATATGTATGTGTGTTATATTTTTGGAATATTTGGAATGTGTGGAATAAAACAAAAAAGCCTTATATATCAAGGGTTTGCGTCGTTTTTATATTCCAAAACAGCAAAAATAACATTCCACGGCTTGGAATACTTTGAAACAGTGCGATTTGTATATGTGGTGTGATTTCTGGCTGGAATGTTTGGAAAAACCGGAATATAACAAAATACCTATATATAACAGTGTGTTACGTTGCTTTTGTATTCCTGATGCTGTTTTTTTATCTTCCATGTGCCGGAATACTTCAAGTTGAGGCTACGCCTCCCCTTTTCGCTATCCTCGATAGAGTAGGTATGTAGGTTCTCGCCATATGTAGGAATACTAAAACCTACCTTTCCCCGCTTCTACTTTCCATCTATCCTACCCCATAACATCCGGCCTGATCCAGATCTGCCCTGCTGCCGCCTGTCCTACCTGACCTTTCACATAACTATGATTTAACCTAATATATACTAATATATATTAATATATACTTGATAGTGACAACGTAACCACGTATCCTGTTCTGACTAACTTGACCTGACTAACAAAACTGGAAACGACTATGAAACTGATCACTCTACTGAACAAGCATTTTGATACTGATTTAAAGGAGTATGAGGACGAGAACGGCGTTAACCATCCTGCTATATGGGTTTATGAGAAAGGTGAAGACTGTGAGCCTGTGGTGGTGCTTAAAGCTACTGAACAGCCGGAGATCTGGAAGGTTGGAAACGTATACTCAGCTCTTACTCACAATGCGCTGTTATCAGAGACTGAACTCAAAGCGTTGGTGAAAGCTGGCAAGGTAATGAAGTGAGTGAACAACCAGAGAGAAGAGAACACTAAACCCGTCCTCTTCTCTTTCAGTCTTACAGACGCTTTCTTGTGGTAGCTTCATAGTTGGTTGTGGCCTGTATAGTAGCTGATAGCTGTTCCTGCTGAACTCTAGCGATAAGCTCGCTTGCCAGCTCATGATTGACGTTCCTACAGCCCTGTAGGGTAAATGTGTCTTTAAGAATTGCCTCCCTGATATGTTTCATTCTACTGTTGAGAAAGATAACAGCATTCTCAAACCCTTCTTTTTTGTTGATCTCGTCAAGCACTATTATTGCTTCACCTGCCGAAAGCTGATTAGCCCTATCCTTTAATTGCTCAAATAGCGTTTTTGTTTTTTTCATATAATTACCTCTTCCATTCATTCAAAAAGAAACTCTCGTTAAGTTTAAAAACTTCATAGCAATACATGAAAGCCTGTTGTGAATTATGCAAATCAGGATAAATAGAATATCCCCAATCACAAAACTCTTCCCATATGTGTAAACTTTTAAGTTCATTACAAATATCTTGAACGTTGTATTTTATATCACTCATATAATCACCTTTATTTATTTACCAGTTCAATTAATAACATATTTAAAATAAAAATCAAAAATAAATATACTAAAAAATTAAAAGCCCCCCGAAGGGGCTGTAAGGGTTAGTGTTTCATTTCAAGTGAGTGTCCATCTTTTTTAATGGCATCTATTAGAGAAGAGATAACGTCTTTAACGTGTTCATTTTTGACTTTCTTACATACTTTGCTGTTTGATTTTATTATAAAGAAAGAACCATCGTCATGTATAGTGTAGCTTTTCGCATATCCTTTAGCGTTATAGTATGTTCTTCCTATTTCTGTATATTCACAATCATCATTCTGATATAAAGTGAATCCGTTATCTAAATTAAACTCAACCATATTAAAAGTATTTATCATTGAGTTGTAAACTGTATTTAAAGTGTTTGTATTCATAACATATCTCCTTTTGTTTTTCTGTTATATATAATTAATAACACTTTTAAAATAATAGTCAAATAAATATATACTTTTATTTTAACTATCCGATAAGCGGTATAAGTAAAACACTCTATATTTAAATGATTATTAATTTAACTGGAAGGATAATAGAAAAGAAAAAAGCCCCGGTGAGAGGGCTTTAGTCATACACACACATACATAGAAAGGTGAAGCATCATAAACATAAAAACTTTTATATAAAGGACAAGATTGCTTGTCTCTTATATATTAATTAGCACTTATTATATATAAGTCAACTTTAATTGAGAAAATATTTTAAAAAAGTAGTATAGGTTATCCGTCCGTCCTGTTTTATTAAAATATATTCCCTTTATTATTTACAATTGGGTTAGATATGTTATCTATTTAATATACACAATAGAAAAGGAAAAAGGTGATTAACATGAGTATTATTTTAAACAAAGTAAAAGCATTTACAAACACAAAAGAAAACAGAATTGAAAAACTTTTATTCAGCAATGATATTGATTTAGTGAAAAGAGTATTAATAACTCATCCTGATATTAACTTAAACTTTATAAACGATGAAGGTAAAACAGCTTTGTTTGGTGCTGACTACCTTAAAGCAGAAGCTTTAATAAATGCTGGCATCAATATAAATGCTAAAGATAAAGACGGCAATACAGCGTTGTTCTTCTCTGATTATATGACTTCAAATCTTCTTTTAAACAAAGGGGCTAATGTCAATCATAGAAACAATGTTGGTATGACAGCGATTTTCAGAGCAGACAGATCAAAAGCAAGTTTGCTTATAAAGGCTGGAGCAAGAGTTAACTTCAAATCCCACGTAGACAACACTACAGCTCTTCAAATGGCTTACATAAGACGTGATGAGGCTGTTATGACCGTTCTCATAGAAGCTGGGGCAGACATTCATCACAACTGGAGAGGCTACTCAGCTCACGCTAAAGCATTCATGACAACCATTAACGAAAGACAAGCAGCATAAGGGGGAAACCCCTTATCAGGAGATTAATATGAAAAATAAAGTTGTTAAAACAAAAAAAGATGATGATTACTATAATGAATTAATTGAAGTGTTTATTATGTTAATACTGGCATTAGTTTTTGTATCTTTTATTGAAAGCACCGAAAACAAAATAAGCATAGAAGAAAATAGTTTATATAACCTACAAACTGATGTTATGAATATCATGCTTTATGACACACCAATACCAATAATAAAATCATTAACAGAAGAGCAAAAATCAAAGCTAATTATAATAAACAAGGATATAGATAATTGTATGGAAAGAAAGCAGCAATTAGGTGCTTCAGGATTATCAGAATGCTATAAAAAAAATGAATTCTTATTTAATGAGCTTAAAGTTGGCTTTTCAGATAGATTGATTTTTAATAATTAATTTATCAGGCAGGCGGGATAGTTAGACACAAAAAAACATGGAGCCTAAACCCCATGTTCTAATCGTTGTTATATATTAGGACGCAATCTACAATATATAACTTATCAAATTAAACATCCTATAAGATGAGAAATACCCATAACCCATACTTACTTATATTTTATAACGCTTTAATTAATTGTTGTCAAGTTTAAGAACAGCATTTTCGGGATTTTATTTTTAAATGGATATGGTTTAGTTAAACCGCTCATCTGATATTTAAAATAAAAGTATATATTTATTTGACTAACATTTTAAATATAGTATTAATTGATTATACACAAATAAAGGAGAGTTTTTATGAATGAATCATCAGGAAATAAAATAGTTAGTTTTTTTAAAAAGCATGATATGGCATTGTATTTTATCATTCCTTTTTTACTTATTATTATATCACAGATAATGAGGGTGATAGTTTCAGAAGAGGTTTTAAATAACCATGAACTTATTAAATTCCTTGTTATTGAAATGCCACTAATGGCAGGAGTGATGTTTTTAATGTTTTTGGCAATCACAGCAATATGGCATTTTTCCTTATATTTATTAAGTGCGATGATAAAAAGTAAAAGGTTTTATATCCAGATCATCCCGATAATTTCTTTTGTAAGTTTTTTGCTTGCTGCGACAATAGCCACTAATGAAATAAATCAGGTGAAACCAGAAGACATTTTAACTTCACCTTATTTTTATACTTTATTTTTCATATATACAGTTGGATTATGGGTATCATCATGTTTCTTGTGTGTATCTTCAGTTATAGCTGATGAGATTAAAGGCATGAATATTAAATCGAAATTTGTATTGAGATTGAAAAAATCAGGAAAAGGCGAGGATATAATACTTGCTCTATTACTAATAATGTTAACGACAATATGTGTGAGTCTATGGCTTGCTTTAAATATCGAAGATCTTATTTATTATAGATATACATATATAGCATTTCCATTCATTCTAATCTTAGCAAGTGTAGCCATGTTATTGTTTGAAATCTGTTCTGGTTTATTTTCAGACGACAAGGTAGAAAACTTAAAAAGAATGAAAAACAAAAAACTAAATAAAAGGCAAAAGAGATTATTAAAAAGAGAAAAGGAGAGAACTTAAAATGAAAAAAGACATAATGATAGATTTGAAAAGATTAGGTTTACATAACGGAAGTGAGTTTATATCAAGCGCATTTTTAATAAAGGATAACAGATTAGTATCAATAATAGCATTGATAGACAGACTTGAAGCACGAAAGATTATACCAGCCCACATTAAGCATGGTTTCAATCAGATTAGAGCATCATATAAAAGATCTGGCTACATCAATCAAGCCCTTGCTGTTATACCGTTTAAGGCTTATGTGAACGAGCCAGCAGAGCATTTTAAAGCAGATATATATTGGAGTATTTAACAAAAGAGAGGTGAGTATGGGAACAGAAACAAGAGAAAAAGAAATAGAAACATGGTCAGATTTTATTGATGAGTTTCTTAAAGAAGGTGGTGTTATTTATGAAAATCAAAACAGACAAAAAAGAGAGGTAGTATATGAAGAATGGAATTAGGAATATTAAAGAAGACGTATTACAAAAGGTAATGTATAGAAAGTTAATATGTTATGGAGTTATAGTGTTCATAGCAGGCACATTGATAATGTCAGATATAAATCCTATGTTGAACGCCCTGCTTAATAAAATAAGCAGTATCGAAGCTGTTTTTTATACGCTGTTGGTTATATTGTTATTGGAAGTAATTACATACCTAACTTATAACTCATTTAAGTTAATAAAAAATAAAAGGAATAAAAAAGAACTGGATTTAATAATCAAAGGATATTCTGAAGGTTTTAATGATGGAATTGACTTTCAAAAAAGGGGAGGTAATAACAATATAGGAAATTCTATAAACAAAGCAGAAAACAAAACAACAAAGGAGAATGATTATGATAGATAAAATAACAAGAATATTGAAAGAGTATTCAGATGATGATAGCAAAAGAGGTAAATTATTAAAAGATTTCTCTATGTTCGTTATTAGGTTTGGGGTTTTTGTTATGCTGTATTGCTCGACAACCATTCTCTTAAAAAATGAGTTGGGCATAAACAAAGAAGTCGCTGATAAAATGTTTATATACTATTCATATGGAGTTGGTTTTTATATGGCAGGAGCTTTATTACCTTGGATGTTTCGTCAAAAATACAACATTATGAATATTTTTGAAAAGGATAAGAATATCAAATCAAAAAAAGAAAATGAAATTGAAAAAAACGACAAAGGAGAATGATTATGATAAATAGTTTTATATTATTAAAAGACAGGAAAAGTAAAAAAGGGTTTTCACTATTAGAATTGCTTTTAACGTTAGGTGTTATAGCTGGAATAATAATAGCCGCTTTTATAGTTTTTCCAAAAGTTCAGGCTTCACAAAAGATAGACAAAGAGAGCAGAAACATAACAGCTATTCAAGCGGGAGTGAAATCACTCTATGGCGGCAGGGCTAAGATCTCATCATTGAATACTGATAGCTTCATTGCGTCTAAGAACGCCCCTGACAACATGATCTTGGATGGGAAGTTAGTGAACGAGTGGAAAGGCAATGTAAGCGTTGAATACAGCGGCAATCATGGCAAATACAACATCATGTATGATGCCGTTCCCCCTGATGCTTGCGCAAAACTCATTACAGCCGTATCAGGTAATTTTGTGAGTATCACTGTATACAACGACAACGGGAGCACTGATGTTAAGAACTTAGAAGAAGGGTATGGAATAGACATAACCAAAGCTACAGCCGCTTGCGCATCACAAGAAAGCTCAACTGTTATGTTTACATCCATCATTTAAAAAGGAAGGTTATTTATGACACACATATTAAGTAAGAAAAGGAAGAAAGGATTTTCATTGTTAGAGTTGTTGTTGGTTTTTGGTGTTATAGCAGCAATCATAGTAGCGGTGTTCATGGTTTACCCTAAAGTAAGCTCAGGCCAAAAAATTGACAGTGATATAAAAATATTAGGCACGTTAAACGCTGGCATTAAAAACCTATACGCCGGACAAGCTGACTTTACAGGTTTATCAGTAGACGCAGTAATCAAGTCTAAGATAGTTCCAGAAGATATAGTTGATGATAATCTGATTTGGGATAGTTGGGGCGCAAACGTCTTAATAGAACCTTATTACGATGGAAGCTTTTATATTGGGTTTGAGAACGTATCTGTAGATGCTTGCCCGAAGTTTGTTTCTCAAGCTGGAGCAAGTTATTTTAAAATAGTTGTTGGATCTACAGAAGTTAAAAATATAGAAAATGGTTTAGAGCTAAATATGGCTACTACAACATCTGCTTGTGCGAATGGTGAAGATGGATATTCAGACAAACCAATTACAGTTTACTTTTACGATAAATAAGAGGTTGGATTATGAAAAATAAAGTTTTAGAAGCATGGTTTTATATAGTTGTAGCAATGATATTTACGGGATATTCATTTTACCTGTTTTTCGAGACAACAGACATATCAAGATATGGTGTAATAGGTATTGTTTTTAATCTGATTTCGTTAAAGCTGTTATATGAGTCTTACAAAATAAACAAAGAGATAAAAAGAGAGGTGGTTAATGAAGGATAATTTTTTAGTTAGGATATTTGCTTTTCTCGTAATAGCATTTATATTTTGGAATGATACAAGCTTTACCGCCAACTTGATTTACTCTGTAATAATGGCTACGTTAGTTATTGACAATATTCTTATGATGAAAGTAGCAAACAGAGGTCAGATTTATAAAGGGATGAGTATAAAATTGCTAAAAGAAAGTTTTTTTAAGAAAAGTTAATCCAAATAAAAGCCCCTGAATAGGGGCTTGGTTTTCTCTGGTATTGACCGTTGTTATTAGTCTTTTTTGATCAGGAAATCGTCTTTTTTAGCCCCGCCTTTGATGGCTTCTTCAATAGGTTTTGGTGGACGACCACGACCAGACCATAAGACCTCTTCACCATCTGCGTTTGTATAAGCATACTTAGGCTCTACAGAACCACGTTTAACGCCCTTAGCGCCCTTACCCGGTGCAGGAAGCTCTTGCCCTAACAGGAACGCTCTCACGCTGTCTAAGCTCACTTCAAAGCCTTCAGACTGGAGTAGTTCAGTAGTAGCTTTAAGCTTGTCTTCAACCAGTAGCTGCTTTTGCTTCTCTTCTTCAATGCGCTTGTTGATCTCTTCTTTTACAGCTTCAACCTTTTCAGCGAACACTAAGAACTCTTCATCACCAATTTCATTAGCGATTTTACGCAGAGAACGGATGTTTGATAAGTGAGAAAGATCGCTCATGTTAAACCCCTTAACCATACAGTAAAGGGGTAATCTAACATACAGCATTTTAAATAACAAAATGTTTTATAAAGCAATCATGATAGGTTTCTCAAGGCGAGGTTTTATTTTATAGCAACCGCATACATACAATAATATTTGATTTAAGAATGAATAGTTTTTCATATAACCATTATGAAACTCTTTAGCTAAAATTTCAATCTCTTTAGTTAGCTCTTCCTGATTGTATTTTGTGTTATCTATATAAGCCCTTAACTTATCTCTGACAACATAATCAAATAAATCCTCAATATCTTCATCTTTATCACTGTAAGCGAAAATATGACCCTCCACACCCTCTTTCATGAATGTTGAGGCGATAGCTCCATGTTTTAAATTCATTATGTAATCAAATCTACCACTGTAGTTATTGTCTAAATATTTTTTAGCTCTGTTTGTTATGATTAACTTATTGTTGTTGTATTTCTCATCCAGCATATCAAAAGCTATGAACGCCAAAAGATCCAGTAGTAGTTTTTTATTGGTATCACATGATTTCATATTGTTTCTCCTTTTTTGTAATCATCAATGTTTTGTTTTTGGTATCCAGCAAATCAATTCCATACTTTACAAGGCCAATGACAGCTATCGTATAGTATGAGTTTGTATTTGCCTTTATTCGTTGTATAAAGTTTTCGTAAGCCCAAATTGTTGTTCTGGTAAGATCTGTGCTTATGTCGCTACGCTCACAAGTGATAGATATATGGTTGGTATCGCTATCAACATAATCTCTCAACTGATAAGACACATTGCCTGTTTTCTCTCTCTTTAGAACAAGGTGTTTTTTATTCTTTATCACGTCATTAAGAGCATAATCAGCTAACGAGCAAACAGCATATGAAATGCTACCCATGCTTATGTTTTTTATCTTTCGTAATAAACTACGCTCAACACGTATAGCTATCTTTTCATCTTGCTTGTTTATTTTTGTATCATTAATCACTTTTATATGATTTTTACTTTCAATTTCTAACCAGTTTGTTTCACTCATTGTTTTCTCCATTTAGTTAAAGAACCAATAAGCGACAACAGACATTATCACAATAAAAATGATGATTTGCTTCATTGTGTTGTTTTTTTCTGTTATGAATACTGGTTTAGCCTTTTCTTCTTTTATTATCTTTGCTTCATGTTCATCTTCATACTCTTCTATTTTTAGCCTTTTTACTCTATGCTTTTTTAATAGATTGAGTATCCTTTCATTCACAATAAGATCATTGTTTTCGTTCAAATATATTTCTTTGCTTTCCTCTCCTTTTTTGAATGGTATCAGTCTATACCATTTAGGTATGCTCTTATTCGGATGTTCCATATTGTGTTTAACACTAAACTTTATTTTTAAATCTTCATGTTTAATGATGTTCACACAATTAACATTACTTTCTATTAATGTGTTTAATAGCGATCTACTAATCAAATAACATCCGGGATCGCAATACACTATCTCTTCTCTTGTTATTATATCAATTACTGCTATTTCTTCTGACTCAAACTTATCTATCGAACATTCACCCGCAACAAAAGGATGAATTACATATTCTTTTGTATTACCCATTTTTTAACACCTCCTTTCTATATATATAATTAAATATAATTTAAATTTAATATTGTCAAGCAAACCGCTACCTATTGACAATCTTTTAAAATATATTATTTATTAAATAATGGCGTTTAATAAAAATAACAAAAACATCAGAAAAAACTTTTATATAAATTACATGGAGATATTTTATGATTAAAAAAATATTGCTTATAATGGCAATGCTATTGTATGCGACAAATGCGAGTGCCGATACTATGGATTGGTTAACTCCATTATCAACTGACTGGTTTATGAACAACTTTGTAGACAAATACCTTAATCCAGAAGCTATAGGCGCTTTCTCTGGAATAATGGCGTTGTTTCTTCATTTTCTTTTAGTTTTAGGTGGAGTATTAGCAGCTTATGTTTTGATTAGTGGAACTATGGTCACGGCTCATGATGGTGAGATGTTAGGTAAAAAATGGTCTTCTATGTGGCTTCCCATCAGAACAGCTTTAGGAACGGCTATGCTTCTTCCTATGCCAACAGGCTTTTGTGCTATTCATATGGTGATTTACTCATTGATAAAAACTGGAATTGGTTTAGCAGGAACAATGATCCCAATCGCTATTGCGTTCATAACCATCTTTTTTGATTACTCAAGTGTAAGCTCTAATCTTGAAATAAGGAAACTTGCTAAAGATACACTTTTAGGTGCGACGTGCGTTAAAATCTATAACGAAGAAACAGCAAGAGAGTTTGCTCAATCATCTAAGTATTTCAGAGGTAATATTCAATATTTCAGCGTTCAAAACTTCGAGTCAAAAAGCGATGGAAAAAGAATAATAGGTTATAACTTTGGTGGTTTAAAAGACGACTGGAGCACTGGTGATAAATCTCAAATGTGCGGCTTTCTTAGATTAGATGTATCAAGCTCTGGTGAACAACAAAATGCTCTTGCTTCTGGTTCTGGATATAAACCTTTAGTTGATGTTGCTTCGATACAAAATGCGGTTCAACAAGCTCAGGCTAAAGCACTTAATAAAATGGTTTTAGATGCGATTGCTTACTCAGAGACTTTAGCTAATCCTGATCCTACAAACACGAAAGCAGTAAATGATAAGATTGAAGAAATGTCATTGGAATATAAAAAATCAATGAATGAAGCTGGAAAATTAGCAATGGCTCAAGCTATTAAAATTGACTCTATCGCAGATATAACGGAAAAAGGCTGGGCATTTTTTGGTGCTTACTACATGAAAATTGTTCAGGCGATAAATGGAACTAACGCAGCAATGAACAGTATTCCAGCTTCTTCTGGTCAAGCTTCTGAACGTTTAAATTATCTTGCTGACAGATTTGAACCTCGCTTTAGCAAAGTCAAAACTTTAATAAATGGCACTGACAAGCTTAACGCTGATACTACTAACATAGCGGGTGAAGACAGTTCATTATTTACAAGCTTATTAAGAGGAGCAAACTCAAACGGTGGTTGGTTCATGGGGGATGGTAAAGTAGATCAATTGTTATCTATTACACAGCAAGTAAACGTAGGTAATCACGTTCTTAATGGTGTAGCGGCAATGGGGATAGGCGCAAGCTCTGTTTCATTGTTAGCGTTGATACCTAAACTCTCAGATGTGTTGATAGCAGCAGGTACTGTGATCGGGCCGTTCTTCTCGTTCTTGATGATCGTAGGCTTGATAAACGGCATCATGCTTGCTTACGTCATCCCTATGATACCTTACATCATCTGGATGGGGATTGTGCTCTCATACATGGCTACGTGTATAGAAGCCTATGTAGCCAGCCCTATGTGGGTTTTAGCTCACTTAGCGCCGGATGCTGATGACGTTGTAGGTAAACAAGGACAGGGCTATATGCTTACACTGGTGTTAACACTAAAGCCGGGGTTAGCAATATTTGGTTTCCTTGCTTCTTTCGTGATGATGTGTGCGGGGGCTGCCCTCATAAACGCAACGTTCTTGATAGCTACAAGTTTTGTTGACTCAGGTTGGCTGGGTATTACTTACTCAATAGCAATGATTGCTGTTTATATGTGTTTAAACTTAAACAATACGATGAACGCTACAAGAGTTATGTCTACTCTTCCAGACACTGTTTTAGAATGGATAGGCGCTAGAGGAACTTCATTAAGCGGTAAAGTAATGGGCGGTTCAGAAGAAGCTCTTAGTAATGCGAAAAGCAATACTACTAATACTGTTGAAAGAGCAGGGCAAGCTACAGCAAGTTCTATGTCAAACATGGCAAGAAACCGTGAGAAAAAAAGAGATATTGAACCTAAAGGCGGCAATGAAGGTAATATTGGTAAAGGTAGTAATCAAGAGCCAACTAACAACACGCCAACAGATAAAGGAAATCATGGTCAGTCTATAACAGACCTTAATTCAAAGGAATAAGTAATCCTTTTATCTGAAACTAACTAAAAGGTAGCGCGTTGCTACCTTTTTTTTATCAATTCTATTGACGTGTTTATTTTATGTGTTAATTAATTTATATACATACAAAGAAGGAGATATTTATGAAAGATAAAGAATTTGAAGATAAGGTAAAAAACACTGCTAAAAATATTTTAAAGTCATACACTACGATTAATCCAAAAAAGATTGCGAATAATTTATATGACTCTGCATCTAATACGGTTAAAGTTCCTATAGAAACAGCTCGTTCCAATATAGAGCTTTTTAATAGATTTAAAGGGAATAATGATAAGAAACTATCCTATGAAGAGTTGTATAGTCTAAAGAACGCTGATGAAAATTTAAGACAAAAAAATTATACAAACTTCTCTATAGCTTCTTTAGTGATGTTTGTTTTTATGCTTGGTGTAGCTATAATGGGTGGTTATAAAATCTATACCGGAATTGATACAGCAGCAAAGGTTTTATCATTTATGTCATTTGGATCGGGCGTATTCTTATCATTTGCTGTTTATTTTAGATGTGTAGTAAGAGCCTATTGTTTAAAATACGCAACAGTTGATAACAAGCTTAATGCTTTAAAAGGTATTGATAACATTTTACCAAATCCATTCTATGATGTTAGAGCTACAACAAACAGTGAAGATAAACCCATAATTGCTTATCTTGAGACTAAAGAAGAACAAGAGAGAAATAAATAAAAGGTGGTTCCCACCTTTTAAAAAATACTTAAAAAATAATTTGAATTCCATAAAACTGTACGATATTATTTAATCAACAAACAACGAGAGAGGATTTTAAAATGATGACATTACTTAGCACTTTCAACTACATTCCAGCTTTTATTGTTGGTTTAGTAATGATGTTTTTATCTGTTAAAGTAGTTCTTTTGCCAATGGCTGATTTAATCACTAAAATCAGAGACAAAACTACTGATGTTGCTATTTACCCTCTTAGCGTTTTTATGGGTGTTCCAGCTATCGCAGTATTTTTTGTAGCTGTATCTTTTACAGTAAGTATGTTCGCTTACATGGTTGGATTGGTTCACTAATAAAACTTCACTCTCTTGTTGTTGACCCGCTACGGCGGGTTTTTTGTTGCCAAAAGAAAGGGGGCTTTCGCCCCTTTTTACATTTTTAAACTTCTACCACGTTTAACTTGATACTCCGGCATAAACTCTTCCTTTTTAATCTCTTCTTTTTTTGGTTCGCCAAATTTCATGTATCGATCTAAATCATATGCTTTGTGTATCATCTGGAATTCTTCTTCTTGTTTAAGAGAAGTGGCTTCAACCCTGATACCATTTTTGATAGCACTTATATAAGCTTGTTCCATAAAGACAGGATTGCCCTTCGTTAAAACAATGCTGTTCCACCCTTTTTGTTTAGCCACATCAATCAAGTCAACAGCAATATCGTTAGCTTTACGTCTACCACGAATAGCTATAGCGTCTTCTGTTTCTTTAATTAAAAGACCATCCCCGAAATAGTGAGTCCTTGAAGTAAGTTTTCCCTCTTCTATGTTATCTCTTGAATGAAGATAGTTATCACCAAAAAGATTTTTTAATTCATCGTTGGTTAAATAGCGGCTTCTGCCGTTGGTTTTAACATTTAGCTCAGTTTCAGGCATAAGATTTTTTTCAAAGTCTTTCACATATTGAGGTCTGTTATCTTTCTGGATCTCTCCCTCTTCTTCATGGATGTTAGAACGAACAGACTTGATACGGTCTTTAAGGCTCTTGGCTTTAAAAGGCTGTTTAGCCTCTTCATTCTTCATTTGGGTAAACTTATCCAAATCGGTGAAGTCTTGAGCTGGTATGCTATCAGCAGCAGAGACAACAGCAGCCGGAACGGTTGGTTTGGCCTCTTCTGGTTTCTTCTCTATCAGGGAAGCGGTAGGAGCTGGCTCTTCAAGGTTAAGTGTCTTCTGTAGCTTAACGTAAGTGAGTTCCAGTTCTGAAAGCTGGTTCTTAATCATCTTCCTTTGCTCATCACTCATACCGAACTTGTCACCGATATTGAGCACGTCTTTAAAGCTATCTATACGGCTTTTTACTTCCATCATGTCATGCTCAAGGTTAACTTCTGGTTCAGGTTCTGGCTTCTTAACCGGAGCTGCAGCTGGGGCTACGTTGTCGGCCACAATCTCATAATCAGGGAATTCAGGCATTGGAGCATCCATTGAAAAAGCCTGTTCAAAATCATTTAAATCGTTATCTTTACTCATGTTTTTACCTCTCGTTTTTTATGTTGAAATGTAGTATATACTAATATATATTAATATATATTGATGGTTAGTCAATCGGCTAACTACATTTAAGTCACTGTAAAACAGGACAAAAGGAGTAGGTGTATGCTTGCTATCTCGATTTACAATAAAAAAGGTGGTGTTGGGAAAAGTCTCTTCAGCATCGTTATCTCCTCTTGGTTTGGACACAACGGCAAAAAGACAACTCTGTTAGACCTCGATCCACAGGGCGGGAGTTTGCTCTTTGCGAGCATCGCAGAACAGGCCGGAACAAAACTAACGTTTAACGTAGCTCGTAAGCCAACCTCTAAAGATGTTGATGTGTTCGTATTTGACCACAGCCCCGGCATTCATAGCGGTGGTGATGGTCAGCTTGCCCCGTTCGTAATCATTCCAACTATCCTTGATGCCAGCTCATACAGTGCTACGCTCAAGAGCGTTCAGGAACTACGTGAACAGGGTAAGACAGACAATGATTTTATCGTTGTTCCTAATCGTGTTGAGATCCAGAACAAAGAACAGCTCGACCTGTTAATCAAGCTACAGGAAGAACACAGGGCAGCAGGCCATGACTACGATTTGCCATACATCAAAAAGCGTGTTGCCTATCCTCGTTCATACAACAACGGCGTCACCATCTTTGAAGAAAAAACAGGCTTACCGCTTGTATCTGATGCCCGTAAAGAGTTTGAGTTGCTGATGGATGCCGTAGGTAAGAAAATCAAAGCCGGTGTTGAGGCTCGACGCAATAAAAGTTAATATATATTAATATATATTAATATATATCGTTTCTCGTGAAATCTGATGGAGTTTCAGCATGACAGACCACAAAAAAGAAAAATCTAAAAAACCTGCCGGATGGCTCGATGATATGGAGACTTTTGAAAAATTGTCTCTGGAAACGGCCTTTTCCGATCCCAATGCTGGCACATACTGGGCGCATCGAGAAGAAGACTTAGGAGAACTCCAGCCGTTCACTACGTCATACGTTCGTTGCGACTTTAAAGTAGTAGCGGAAGATGAACCCCGCTTAATTGGTTTCCGTGTTCCTAAAGCTCTGGAAGAGAAGTTTAAGCTTCTTTCCCATGATGCTTTATCAAATACTATTCTTGCTCTTGCTGATTTAAAAGCAGATGAGTTAATCAGAGAAAATAAATCTATTCATTTTACTAAGAAAAAGAAATCCTGATAAAAGGCGTAATTAAACAGGATGAACGGACTACCGTTATATTTTCAAATGTAGGATTGTAGGGTAGATTAATATAGTAAGAACAAAAAAAATCTACATTCAAAAAATACATAGGAGATACATTATGAGTGGAGCAAAAATATTAGCAGTATTAGATAAAGACGGAATGCGTGATGCTCAGGGCATTAATGGCGGTAAAACAAGTCCATTAGAGCCAACCATCAACGGCGCTACGTATAAAGATAGTGAACTTGATATAGTTATTAAAGCTGAAAACGGTTTAGAGCTTCTTAAAAAAATTGAAGCTACAATTGACCGTGGGATAATGTCAAAACAGTATTTGAATACCATTCAAAGACCTCTTTCAGAACTAAGCACTAATAAAGATCCAAAAGCTCTTTTTGGTGATATTGGAGGCAGGGGGAATGAGTGGGAACAGCTATTTATTGATTTATCAGGTTTTAGAGCAGAAGATCAGGTTTTAGCACATGACATAATCACTGACAGTATGACTAACCCTAATTTTATTTATGTAAAAGATCAGGGGCCGGGAAAATCAAAGCAATATATGCCTGTTATTGGTAAAAACAGTGTTTTTGCTTGGGGTGTTCATAGCGACCAAAAAACTAAAACTCACTCTCATATATTTAGGCATACGCATACCATTACTGATAAAAACTATGAATACAACCCAAATACTGGTGAAGTAATCATAAATCAGTTAAATCCTGACGCAAGAAGAATAACAGCAAGTCTTTCATTAAAAGATAACTTTGTAAGAACGCAGGTTCTTAAAAATATCAATGACAATCTTAAAGCCGCTGGTTTACCTCTTTTAGATAACATTTACTTATCTAAAGGTAAAATGCTTTCTCCAGAAGAAATCAAAGCACAAGAGGTTATTGATACAAATAATAAAGAATATCTTGATGATTTATACACTACAGCAAGAGAAAAAGCTAAAGAAGAGTCTATTAAAAATCAAGAGCAAATTCCAAAAGAAGTTATTGAAGATGCTGTTGTTCAGAATGAACTAAATGAAATAGATGCTCTTATCAAGCAAAAACAAAAACTTGCTGCTGAATACGCCGCTAAAGCTATTAAAGAAAACAATGAGATACAAGGCTTTGAAAAGGCTCGTGAAGCTGTTATAGCTCTTCATCAAGAAAAACGTGTTAATCAGGAACTTACTACAGAGCTGACCAACACTAAGCAATCACTTGAAGAAGAAGCGAAGCTTAGAAGCCAGTTTGAAGAAAAGGCCAAAAAGACAAGTGAAGAGTTAGCAGAAAAAACAGAAGCGTTTAATGCTCTTTCTGATGAGTATAAAGCTCTTGGTGAGCAGTATGATGAGTTAGAACAAACTCATACAGCTACCATTGAAAAACATAGAGAAGTCGTTGAAAGCCTCAATCAACAACTACTTCAACAAGATCTTGAACACACAAATGAAATTGAGTTGTTGGAAACCACTCATGAAAACGCTATTAAAAAGCTTAATATTGAGCATGAAAACGAGATTGAAACGCTTAAAACTCAACAGGCTTCTATTGTTAGCGGATTAAATAGCGAAATTACCAATCTTAAAGATGCCGTTGTAAGTATCACAGAAGAAAGGGATGGTTTCAAATTCGATAAAGAACAGCTTGAGATTGAATTAGCAAAAGCTAAACAAGCTATTATTGACATGGAACGTAAGCACAAAGAAGAGCTTGAAAAACGTGATGAAGAGAAAGTTTCATTCGAAAAAATCATAGATGATATGAAAAAAGAGAAGATTGAAACCGATAAAGCGATTGAACTTCTTACTGAAAGCAATAAAGATCTTATTAAAAAGGTTGACGAACATATCAACTCTTATAATAGCCTTAAAATTGAAAATGATAAGCTAAAAGCTGATTATAATAAAGAGAAGGAAGAAAACTCTACATTAAAATCAGAAAATGAACAGCTTAAAATTGATAAACAAGCTTTAGAGGAAGCAATAAGAAAAGATATAGAAAAAAAGAATAAAGCTGATAACAGTAATAAAAATAAACCAACTAAAAAATAAAACATTATTAAGGGGGTTAACGCCCCCTGTTTTTCTTACCTCAAGGAGATTACGCATATGGGATTATCAAAGTCAGTTAGTGATTTATTAAGGCAAAAGCAGAGTTTAGATAATGAGCCTGATGAAGTTCAGGAAGAAGTTGAAATATCAGGAGAGGAAAAAACTTTATCATTAGAAAGTGATTTGGTTCTCTTGGGTATTGTCTGGAACGCTATTAGACCTCATGAAACTTTTGAAAAGTTAAAAACTCGCTATCATATTAATGAAAACTTGGTTGTAGAAAAAGGCAATAACAGCTTTTGGATTTACGGCAAAGAAGATTTAATATCAGAAAGCATTGTTTCTTTTGTTGATTATTTTGCTAAAGATATTAGAGATTTTAAATTTGTCAGGCCAGAATCACCCTATGACAGTTTTATTTATTACTTTTTCAAAGAAGCTATTATGTGTAGACTAAATGTTTTAGTTTCAAACTCTTTCCATGAAAGAGATTTACAACAAGTAATAATCAAGGATGTTATTAGAGAACTTAAAGACGACGCAAGAAAGATGGATAACATAAATAAAAAATATCATCTTCAAATGATCGACAACTGGATAAGTCAAATACTCGTTAAAAACACACACTTATCTATGTGATATACAATTTGACGTGTTAAGTATTGAATTTTCTAGAAAAAATGGTATAACAGTAAAAGAGTGTGATAACACACCAAAAATACATACATAAAAATATTATAATAGGTGAGATTATGAATAGAGAAAATACAGAAATGGAAGCTGAAAAGCTTCTTGATAATATGGATTTGTCATTAGATGATGAAGAACAACAATCTGATGAAGATACAACTTTAACGCATCCTGAAATTGATGCTTTCGATAATGCTAAATTATACGACGAGCGTATTACTGATGAAGCTTTCTATGCTTCAAATAACTACGCTATTCATCCTAAAGGCTTCTTTAAAAGGATTTACCCAAAAGATGGTAATCCTTACTGGAAGCAAATTCACAACTATTTTGCTATTCCATACTTAAAGCTTTCCACTGCTAAACAAGGTTCAGGCGTAAAAACCTTAGAAGCTAATACTGGTTATACAGGTGTTCGATTTCTCAATAACGATTTAGAAGTAAATGAAGTTGCTCTTTCTTCATCGGATCGAGCAGAGTTTACCAGCTCTAAATCACGTCTTACCTTGAACGATTGGACGCCTCCTGCGGGTTCTGACCGTTCAGAAGTGTATAAAGCCTTCATGGAGGCCGCACAAGCTGGCTATGAGCCTCATGTAAGGCCAAATGGTAAAGTCTATCCTGCTTTCATCAAGCGCATGACAGGCTACACACAAAGAGGCTGGGTGACTCCTGACCTTCATATCCGCTCTAAGCATGATCTGTATGTCGGCAAGGTTGCTACTCAGAGTGAAAAGAAAGGTGATCCTGAAATCCAGAAGGAAACTACAAGAGAGATAATTAAACACTCTCCGGCAGTTCGTATTTTCTTAGCTGGCACATATGCGTCATACACAAAAGGCCGTATTTGTATTTCAGATGAGTTTTGCCCGATTGTTAACTACACGGGTGAAGGTGAAAAAGGTAAATCTACAACTCTTAAAATATGTGCGGCTACAGAAGGTTCTCCAGCTAAAGGCCGTATGATTATTGAAGCTATAAGTTCAGAAGTTGGCGTTGAAAACTTTGCTACTGCTTATAATCATGGCCCTGTTTTTCTTGATGAGATTGACGAGCTACTTAGAACAAATGACTTACCACAAAGGATAATGCGCCTTACTAACGGCGGTGGTAGAGTTATTTTCGATAAAGATAACACTTTTAAACAACCTAACGTTTGGAACGGTATGTTCTTCACGACTTCCAACCAATCACTAAGACAAAGTGTTAAAGGTGATGGCAAAGAGTCGGCTATTTTAACTCGTCTTATTGAAATAGATATTCATGATCCTGACCTTCATATCTTCTTCCCTGACAAGAATGATGGAGGTAAAGTTTCTCAGTGGATGTCTAAGCTTTCAGAGAATTATGGTCATATATATGATGAAATTATCGCATATATAACAAAAAACGCTGATGAACTTGAGCAAAAACTTGCTGATTTTGAATCTGAGTTATTAACTACAGAAGAGTTAAGATATTTCAAAAAGAACCGTCGTTCAGCGCATACTTTAGCTCTTATCATGCTTGGTGCTGAAATTATGGAAAGCGTTTTAGGCAAAGAAAGTGCTATGTTAACTCATGAAGCAATAAACATTTATAAAAATAAATATGCTCAGGATATTAACGAACAAATTGATTATGCTGATTATAAATACATTTCTCATATTGAGCGTCTTTATGAATGGATTAATGCTAACAAAGGCATGATCTCTTGGAGTAAGTTTGCTTATGCTGAACAATCAGATGATATAAACGAAAGTATCAGCAGAACGCAGAAAAAAGCGGCTCAAACGCTTACTAACAATGCTACTCATAGAGGTTCGGTTTTAGCGGAAGTTAAGATCAATAGAGTCATGGAACACGCTGATGATTTTGACGGAACAATAGTTTTCAACGCTATGGGCATCAAACACCTCAAACAACATGCTCAACTTGATTTTAACGAGCTTTGCCAATCTCTTGAGAAGTTAGGTATGGTTGAACATGACGCGAAATTTACAGATAAGAAGAAGGATTATTTAGGTTTATCCACTACAAGAACTGTTCGCTTAACATTGAAACCTATAGATGAGCTAAGTTCCACCATGTTCACTACAAAGAATACTGTTCTTGTGAACGATAGTGAGAAAACAGAAGGACAAACCGAAATTCTTAATCAAAACAATGCTGATAGTGAGTTTAACATAAACAAAATACTTGAAGCTTCCGCTCAATACGAAGAAGATTATTCCGCTTACTTTGATAGAACATAAAAAAAAGGGGTTGCGAAAGCAGCCCCTTAAACTTTATTAAATAGTCGTTTTCCAAAATAGAAAACACATTATGAATAGAACTTCAATATACACTCTATTCATGGAATAATCAATTTTATTTTACTCGATATTTTTCAAATATATGCGCTAAATATTTTATATTAAGCGTGCAAAATTTGATTTTATTAAAAAAATAGTATATATATTTATTATAAATAATTTAAACTATAAGAGGTGGTTTATGCTTGATTTAGATATTAAAAGAGAGTTGCTGTTTGCTGAAACAGCCGAAGATGTAGATATATTGGTAAAGGCCGGAGCTGATGTAAACGGCCTTATGGGTAGTGTATTCCCTTTAGCTTTAGCTGAAAACTTAGAAGTAGCAAAGGCATTAGTAGCTCACGGCGCTGATGTTAACTTTACCAATAAGAAAGGTGAAACAGCTATCTTCTATAACAAAAACATCGCTGTTATCAAATTTTTGATTTCACAAGGCGCAAATATTAACCATTTAAACAACGATGGTGAAACAGCATTGTTTAAAACATCCGACATTGAAATGATTAAAGCACTTATCAAGTTAGGTTGTAGTCCATTCCTCAAAAACAAGAATGGAGATCGCCACGACACTAAAATCAAGCCTGCGGATAAAGAAGAATACCAAAGCTTTATGAATAAGCTTAAAGAAATGATCAGGAACGCACTTGAACAAAAAAAGCAGATGCTACAAGTAGCGTAAAGAAATAACCGGACTACCTCTTTAGTTTAACCCGCTTCTGGCGGGTTTTTTCTTTTCTGGCATTGACATATTTTGTTTTTATTTTAATTTATAATTATCACCCAATTGAAAAGAAAAAGGAAAAATCATGAAAGCATTAACAGACATATTAAAAACCAAAAATACAATTGAAATTGAAAAATTCATTAATGAAAACCGCGTTATTGAAGAAGATTTTTATATTGATGAAGTAGCCAATATTTTCCATGTTGTTCTACTTACAAAACAATATAAGAGCTATGAAGTAGCAAGAATGCTTACCAAATACTTTGACATTAACAAGCAAGATAAAGCAGGTAAAACAGTTCTGTTCTATGCCGTTCTCATGGGTAATACAGAGGCTGTTAAGTTCTTTATCTCCGCAGGAGGCGATGTATCAATAAAAGACAATCAAGGCAGAAAAGCGGCAGACCAGATAACACTACTTGATCTTCAAAATGCTTCTTCAATGTCAAGAGTATTACTATCAGCAGAGAAATAACATGGATGAGTTTTCTTTAGATACGTTAAAATCATATATAGACAGAAATCAAACTTCACTATTCTATGATTATCTCACTAAGCACCAATTAGACACTAATATGAATATTTTGTCTTGGTGTCTTTTGTCTATTTTTTCAAAGTCAGATAATGAAAACCATCAATACTATAATTTGTTCTGTTTAGTAGTGGGGTTGTTCAAAGATGTTAATAAGCCAATAAATGGAAGACTGCCATTAGAAATAGCTTACTCAATTAATAACATTAAGTTTTATATCCATCTTCTTTTGAATGGAGCAGATCCCCAAAAGAAAAATAGCAAATACAAATCCACGTATGAAATAATAATCAAAGATGAGAATGAAAAGTTTCTTTCCTATATAATGCGGTATGAGCAAAGTCTGATTAATGAAATACAGAAAAGAAAAGGCACTCATTGAGAGTGCTTTTTCTAAAAGTGATACTTATATGATGTCAAAACTTACAATAAATAGAAATTGGGTATTAATATTTACGTATTAATTAAGTAATCAATTACCTTCCTTCCGTCAATAGCAGTTGAAAAATATTTTTCATTTTCTTGAAAAAAGTGTTGATCGTCATAAGCGTTCTGTAGACAATTACCAAATCAAAGCAGTCATATGCTTTACGCATCATGTAGGTTCAGGCTTTAAGCCTCCATCTTTCGATAGATGATGATGCACCAACCGCCGGAATGGTTCCGGCCTGTTCCATGAACTCATGGAGCTGATCTATCTATAGAGGTTGGTTTATGACTGTATCTATCCAAAACACCCCATCTTCAAGCCTAAAGCCCCTTTACCGTTGGGCTGGCGGCAAATCTAAGCTACTCAAAAGCTACAATCCACATTTACCAGATTTGAACAGCGTAAGCGCATACGTAGAGCCGTTCTTCGGGGCTGGCGCTCTCTTTGCGTCTGTTAAGTCTACATACAACCATATCCCTACAATCATCAACGACATTAACCCTGAGCTGGTAAGTCTACTCAATACCATCAAACACGATTTTGAAGCGTTCTGTATCGAGCTGCAGGAGCTGGAAGCGGCGTATCTGTCTATACGCTCTCATGAAGTCAGGAACTACCGTTTCTATCAGCGTAGAGAACAATACTGGAAAGAACAGATTGGTAGTGTCCGGGCATCGGCCTTACTCCTGTTTTTGATGAGCACCGGCTTTAACGGGATATGGCAGGTAAACAAGAAGACAGGACGCTATGGAACAGGCGCAGGGTTGCTTAACCATAAGAGCGGCCTGTTTGATTACTCACTCCTGAACGATTGGCACAGAGCTTTACAGGCAACGTCTATCCATTGCGGTTCGTATGCTGATCTCGATGTTCCTGTAGGGGCTTTTGTCTACTGTGATCCGCCATACAGGGATAGCTACGCCGATTATGGCCATGCGTTCACTGATGAAGACCATAAAGCCCTAATCAAATGGTGTCGCCAGCTTCAGGAGCGGGGCTGTGTTGTGTGGTTAGCCAACAGAGAGGCAAATGATAGCTTCTTTGAAGAAAACGCCTCAGATGCTTCTGTGTTGCGTTTTGACATTACCTATACCGCCGGACGGCGTAAGAAGACCGCTGACGGGTTTCAGGCGGTTAAAGCTACTGACTTGCTCATGATCTGGAGTAAGGAAAGTATCAACCAAAAAGCAGCGTAATTATTTATAAAACAAAAAGAGGAAAATAAAATGAGTTATACAGCATTAAATGTATTAAGCATTCAGATTAAGAAAAAAAATAGAGAACAGCTCACTGCGTGGGTTAGCGATATAAATAATCTGATAGAACTTGCAAAAAAGCATGATCTTCATGTCGTCAAAAAAGACCATCTTGAAGATGATGAGCATTTTACGCAGGAAAAAAGATATAGAAAAGAATGGTACGATATTTACTTTGAAACTTATCAACCTGTCGATTCATATGAACAATATGAAATAGCTTGCGATATTGCTGAAATATTCGATAGTTCCGTATCTTTTAACTCTATAAACTCTTGGTGTTGTCCTTATCACGAGTCAGTAAGTTCTTTTGTTGATAAATATGGCATTCTTTATTATGAAGACGAAACAGAACGATATGATGGAAAATGGCCTCGCCATTTGGGTATGTATTTTTGGAACTGGGTAAATCTTGACGAGATTTAAAAAGTGAGGGAATAAAAAATGAAAAAGAAGTTTAGACCTGTAGATTTTCAAACAAGCAATATGGGAAATAACTATATAACAATAGAAGGTATGATGTCAGCACCATATAAAGAACATAGCCCGGAGTTATTTTCACAATGTCTAAAAGAAGTAAGCAATATTAATAGATTACTTATAGATAAAAGGAAGTGTGATAACGAAGAGCATTACCAAAAAGTTTTAATGGTTGCTGATATGTGTTTATCAATGATGATGATTGAACGCCGTATTGGTATCGTTAATGAAGATAATAGTTATTTTAATCAAAAATAAGAGGTGATATATGGAATACATGAACGTAGTGAGAAGTGATTTCGAAGAGTTCGCAAAAGAGAACGTAGAAGGTTATGAACATAGTAAAACATTAATGATGCCTGAATATGTATCAAACAAGGATTATCCACAGATTGATCGTGTTCCATTCTTTTCATTTGAGGGTAGTAAGTTGTTGTTTACTTATAATCAACTGGAAGAAAACAGAATAAATAAAGCTGTATTAAAGTATGCTGTTAACCTTTGCTTTAATAGTGATATGAGTAATAAATATGGAGATATTGAGGCTTTAAGTAATACGTATTCCGCTGTTTATTACTGTTTACTCGATAACATGTATAAGACATTAAAGAAAAAAGACATTGAGAGTGTTTTATATTGGCTTGATTAAATAAGGGGCTTACATAGCCCTGTATTTAAGAAAATGAAATGTATTTTCAAGGTGGTATCTATTAAACATAACATAAAAAAGGATAAGTAATATGAAAGACAACAAAGAACTAAAAATAGCAACTATAACAACTAATATGTTAGCAAAATACATTTATGAAGGAATAATTAAACTTGATGATGAGAGTTTAGCAAAGTATGAAGATTTAGCTGAGTTTCAATCTCATAAAGTTGATATAGATGTTTATGATGTTTTAGAGGATATAGAAGCATATCTAAATGACGTTATAGATTTATTAGAAACAGATGTTTTTTGTGAAAATATCCTAACTAACTTTAATGGAAAAAATCATGAATATGAAGCAATCCATTTTGATACAGAAGAAGAGTTAAAAGAATTTCTTTTAGAAGAAGATCTATTTATCATTAATAACTCTTTAATCATTAACTCTGTTTCTGATGATTTAGATGCTTGCACACAAGTTTTAGAAATGCTTGAAGCTAATAAAATCCATAACGATTAATCGTGAGTATTTAGAGAGTGAAATGACTTGCTTGATTTTATTGATTAAAGGGCTTACATAGCCCTTTAATCCAGATAATAAAATATATTTAAAATAAAAGTATTTATTAATTTGACTAATATTTTAAAAGAGGTATCTATTTAATATAACATAAAATAAAAGGAAAACATTATGAATGAAAACAGTATAATTGAAGAACTCTTTGGGATTGTAGAAAACAATAAAACACATAGCCATGATGATTTAATCAGTGTGATTGATGAAAAGATTAAAACCATAGCTGAAATAACCTTAGAAGCAAAATCCAAAGATAAAAAGATTGAGCAGCTTAAAGAGAGAATAGAGATCCTATCCTTCTTGTTAGCTAAACGTGATTTGAAAATCAGTGCTCTTGAAGATGAAATAGAAGAGTTAAAAATATAATAAAACAACCATTGGGGAGTAATCCCCTTTTTTATAAGCCAATATAAGGAAATCACTATGAGTGAGAAAACAATAGAACGTCAAGTTATAGACCAGATCTTAGAACTTAAAACAAAAAACGAGAAAGAGTTAGTTGGTAGATTAAAAATTTTAGAAGATGAAAAGGAATGTATAATAATGAAGTATGAACACATTATAAGTGAATTAAAAGATAAGCTTGAATGTGCTCGTAAAGAAAATGAATGGCTTTTGTCTGATATTTATCATATTCAAAGCATCATTAAAGAGGGTGAAAATGAAAAGTAATGATAACTGGAATGGAACAACAAAAAAAGAAGATGAAATATCATTAGATGACTCGACTATCACAATATCTTTATCAAAAGAAGATGAAGAGGCAGAAAAGAAACAGTCTTTAAGGAAGAGATTTAATATCGAAAATCATTTAGAGAATGCGGCAATGTCAGGAGGTGTTATTGTAGTGATCTTAGGCATGATTATCTACCTTCCGGTTATCCTTGTGATGATGACAGGGTTGATGATAAGAGAGTTGATAGACACGGTGAGAGAATGGTGATGCAAGGGGCTTACAGCCCCTTTGTCTTGCCCGTTCTGTAGCTCTACAGGGTAGAAACCAGCCCCAACACATGGTATGTTGGTTAAGTTAAGTCCTAACGTGTGTATCTCATGCTCAAATACAAAAGCCTGAAAGATTTTCTTGATGAACAGAAACAGCAAGAGCTATATAAAAAAAGGCTTGCTGAAAAGCTCTATTACACTGTTAAAAAGGGAACGGCAGAAGAGATATTATCAGTTTTCAAGCAGTGTTCTGAAAGTGGTTTAGATTTCAAACAGGTGAAACATGACTACTTACTTGAATACTTTGATACGTTCAGAACTGGATATAACAAACCCTCAATTCTTATCACCCGCCTAATTATCAGTTATCAAAAAAACATTTCCGTAAAAGCTATCCAGTCATTTTATAACAATATTTATTACAGGCATCTTCTGGATGATGAAGAGTTAATAGAGTTAACTTCTCTTATCATTAAAGATTAAATCTGTAAGTAATCCGCTTATCTAAAACATCTTCCGATTATTTGACAATTGGGTTAGTTTTGTTATTTATATTTATATATATAACAAACAAAGGAGATATTTATGGATTACGCACAAAGTAAAGAACTATCTTTACACATTATAAGCTCTATGAATTTGAGCGTTCACTTTAACAAATACGAAGTAGATAACGAAAAAGATTTAGATGGTATTAAATATATAATCGAAAGAAACAAAGCAAACATAAAGATCAGCACAGCAAAAATTAAAGTTGTTGAGCCGGGAAGCTTGTTATTCTTATCAAGTAAAATGAGGGATACATTAAAAGCTACTGACTTATTCATTATTTATACTGATGTTGATGAAAGTAATGATGAAGAGATAACAAAGAAACTAAGAGACTTTGCCTTTAGACATAAAGCATTTGTTGTTCAGATAACGAAAAGCAGAGGTAGTTATGATAATAGATAAAATACAATATTGTGATTATGACTACACGTTAAAACAGATTAAACATGGAAATTACTATCACTTTAGGATTTATAAAAAAAAATCAAATCATAAAGTAGTAAGAGGAACGGAACCAAAATATTTAGTAAAAAGTGAAGTTGATCTTTTAACAGACAAAAGAGTATATGCCGGAAAAGATAAAGCAAAAATAGAACAGTTTGCAGAATCAATGAAGGATGAGTTAACAAACATAGTTTTTGACGTGATGAGTAAAACCAATAGCGTTGATACAAAAATAAGCAGAACAGGAGAATAATATGATATTTTTAACATTGGTTATTATAGTGAATTTATTGATATTCATTAATATGGTGGGTTTTGTTAGTTGGATTTCAGAACACAAGGTTTATGGAATATGGTATAAAAGAATATTCAAGATCGGTTTTCTTTTCTTATTCGCTATGTTTATTGCCAGCATATTGGGTGGTGAAGCAGTTCAGACAGCAGCTAAATCTTTCTTCTTTTATATTGATTGCGTCATCGCGTTTGTCTTAATGACTATAGTTCACGCCTTTTACATCAAACTAAAATCCAAAAAGAACACATCCAAACCAGCATAAAGCCCCGTAAGGGGTTTTAAAAGTATTCATCTATTCACATCTTTACATTGAAAGTTAAAACCTATCAAAACCACCAATCAATTGATAAAACCAATTAATAACTTGATTTTAATTGTCGGTTACGTCATTTTTAACTTGTTTTGAAATTTCTTGTTACAAACACAAATCAGAACAGTAAGGAACACATTATGAAGAAGCAGATTTTAGCAGCAGCGGCTCTTATGGCATCGCTGGCGCTCTCCGGTTGTGGTGATGATGGTATCTATGGAACGTATGAAAACGCTCAATACGGCGCTGTTCTCGACGTTCAAAAGGATGTGATCAAGTTCAGGGGTGAAAGCTTTCCGGTGAAGTCGTGGGATGAAAGCCAAAAACCAACCTACATAGCTAAAACTCAACATAGCGTTGTCGGGTCATGGACGTTCAAGCTTGAGAAAACAAAAGACGGCGGCGTGATTTATCAAGGCACAAAGTTTAAAAAGGATTAATCAAAATGGAAAATAAAACTGTTCGCTGTCCTTTTTGTGATCATGAGACTAAACACGGATTAGGTGTTTGTTTACCGTGTGGGGCAAACATAACATACGGTAAAGCGCCTTTGTGGTTCGGTCAAATTGGAGCTTTATTATCTGTTGTATTAAGCTTTGGTGTCTTGATTTTGGCTGAAAACATGATGGCTGGTTTAGTTTCACTATGTTTCTTCTTACTCTTAACTTTTATCCTTTCTAAAACCATTTATTCCGATAGAGTTGTATTCACAAGATAACACCTCTCTTTAAGCCCCTTCGGGGGCTTTCTGTTTTATAAATAAATTTGATTTATGCTTTTGTCATAGTGTTAACTTTAGAAATAAATAACTAAAGGAAGGCATTATGAATAACATACAGCATTTATCAAAACTCATTACTGAAATCAAAAATCCCTCTACAACATTAAACGCAGTAAGCATTTTAAAAGCAATAGAACTCTTTACAGGGTTTTGCCTTTACCTTGTTTGTGATGCTCTACATACCAAACAAAAAACCTTCCAGATTACGTCTGGTATCTTCGACGGCAATATCATAGCTAACATGCCAAAAAACGAGATAGAGAAGTATAGCAAGGCTGCAGATGCGGCTTACCAATACGTTCATATCATCAAACAGAAAGAAGCGTTTACAGACGTTCTATCAGAGCTGTATGAAGAGATCTATCTTACAGGTAAGTGCGGTGATGGTTTAGGCCAGTTCCTGACGCCTGACGATGTAAGCAGTCTCATAACATCTATTGGTATGCGCTCAAGGGCGGATACAGCGAAAATCAATGAAGAATGCTGTGGTGCTGGCTCTATAGTGTTATCGACACTGAAAGAACTACATCAGAAGAATGGATGCTATCTTGATACAACACTAAATCTTAATGACATAGATCCTCTTATGGTAAAGATGGCAATCATTCAAGTAATGGCTCCGATTGCTTTTAAAGAAAATGTAGATATTAAAGAGGTAAATATTTTTAATCACAATACACTGTTAAATAAAAATAAGCGGGTTTTTAAATACACTTCGGGTTAACTACTCCTTTTATCCGTTATTTTAAAATAAAAGTATATATTTATTTGACTATTATTTTAAATATAGTATTAATTAAATATAAGCAAACAAAAAGGAACGCAAAATGAAACAGTTTTTATATTTTTTATCAGCAAACTCACATTTGGTTTTATTATTTATAATGACACCTATGTTTTTAAATATGAGTGTAGGATTATCCTTTAACTTAAGGGATGTTATGGAATCTACCCTTGAGAGCTTGATGTTAGCGATGGTAGTAGGTTTTATCTACGAAATGATTTTTATAAACAAGATGAACTAATGATTAAACAAACAAAAGGAGAAGTATTATGAATAAAAGAACAATAACTATGGATTTAGACAGAATGGAACCAACTATCACTTCACGTCTACTTATGGATTATATAAGCGAACAAGGGTATATGATAATAAATGAAGTTGATAATATTCCAATGCCAAAAAATAATTATAAAAGAACAAAGTTTAATGATGTAAAAATTACACTTAGCGATACAGAGCAGTTAATCAATCTTATAGAGAAAAAGGCATTGGTATTAGCAGTTAAGTATCAAGACATAAACACGTCAGATATGGATATAACATTATCAAACGAAAGAGGCTATGTATGCGCTGAATTTTGCGGCGGCGTCTATGAGGTCAGCATAAGAACAGACATAGGAGCAGAACGCTACGAGGCTTCTGTAGGTAATGAGCTGGTTATGTTTAACAAATTGGATGATGCGGTTGAAAGCTTCTTTGACTGTATAGAAGAAGCTGTAAAAGAGGTAATAAGAAGAGAGGGGAGAGATAACTAATGAGCAAACTAATAGAAACAACAACAGCACAAAAGATTTTCAAATCCATGATTGATTTGAATCTTGATAAAGATGAAGTCATTTACTTTGAAGAGTTCATTAACTTACTATATGAGGCGGGGTTATTAAATCCCGATTTTCAGGAACATCAGGAATTCATTGAAAACAACAGAAACTATTTTATTGAGTTAAGGAGGATTAGAACAGAGGGAAATAAGACTTTTGTAATAAGAAACTATCTAAATGATATGTTCGCAGAGCTAAGAAGGTTAAACAAGGATTTAGGCTATACCTATAAAGAGAAGGTAGAAGAGCTTATCAAGGAGTTTGAAAGCTTCTCAGAGACAGCAAAGCCTCTTGGTGATGGTAAAAGCCTTGTTTATCTTGTAATGCTTGGAACTCAGTCAAAAGGAAAATCACACAAAAAGATTGTGTGTGTGTTTATAAGAGATGATGAAAACAAAGAAATGTTCAATCAATCAATGAACTCTAAAATCATTCTCGCTGAAAAAGTTATCTTCTTTGAAGAAGTAAATACATTTAGAAGACCAAAATACTATCTAAGTGTTCTTGATAAAGCATTCAATATATTCAATGAAACCATGTAATCCCCGCAATGGGGATTTTTTATTGAGTTAAATTAATAATCAAAGATTTATATACCGGATTAATTAAACCGTTTATCTGGTTATTTAAAATAAAAGTATATATTTATTTGACTATTATTTTAAATGTTGTATTAATTATATATAAACAAACAAAAGGAGAAGTAATATGAAAAAAATTAAATACATAGAAATCACTGACGCAGCTATTTTAAAATTCATTTCATTAAATAGTTTAGACGCTTCGGTAAAAATAGAAGACGAAATAAGAAATGTTGCGGATTGGATGTTAAGCAATGAAATGTTTAAAAAAACTGGAAATAAAAAGATCATTGGAAAAATAGTAGACGCCGCTTCTGATTATCATAAAGGTTGCTATTTAATCTATAACTTTGAAAAGTATTATAATATCGAATGTTTTTACACTGTAGATTTTAACGATTATATAAACAGCTAATATCTAACACAGCCCCGCAAGGGGCTATGGTAAGGAGAATATAACATGATTAACTTTTTAATAGGTTTTTTGATAGAAATAAAGGTATTGGTTTTAAAGATAAAGATTGATAAAGCCTCACATGTATTAAGTAGGGCTATGCTTTCAAAAGGGTATAGCAAAGACTTTAATGACAAATGTAAAACAGTAAGAAAAAAGCTTTTGGCTTTCTATGATAAAGATTTAAAACAACCATCCAACTATAGAAACGCTGAATATATGTTAGATGAAGCAATGGTTTTGTGTAATAAGTTTAACTACCTTGTTGAAAAATCACTTATTACAGAACATAAAAGAAATAGTAAAAGCTCAGGATCGTCAACCTCAGACTCATTTTTTGGAAGTGGTGGAGATTGTGATGGTGGCGGCGATTGCGGCGGTGGAGGAGATTAATAATGAATAAAACAGAAAAACCAATCAATATTATAACTTCTTCAATTTTTAATGTGGCGTTCAGTTTAGGGATAACATCATTATTTGAGATAACAAACAATATTCCAACAATGATAGCAATGGGGATTTTAACAGAGATTATGACTTTAATAGCATACAAAGAGGAAATAAAAACACTAATAAAAAATAGAAACCTAAACCGCTTATCGGATAGTTAAAATAAAAGTATATATTTATTTGACTATTATTTTAATATGGTGTAATTAATATATATAACATAAAGCAAAAGGAGAATATTATGTCAAACTTAAATAGTGAAGATTTTAACGCAATGAAAGAAGCTGGTTTTATTAATGAATGGAAAAAACCCGGAAGTGATGAAGTTAGATATTACATCAACACTAAAGAGATAATCAATCTATGGTCAGAAGATAAGATTGAATTAGGTTATTCAAGAAGAGAAAGGTCTGAGTTAGAAGCACATAAATGGTGGTATGTTGAGTCTAAAAAGGGTGGTTTTGTTTTAAAAACATCTATGAGTTATAACAACACTAAGCATAAATATATATTCCCATCACTTTCAAAAGTATTGATAGAAGCGTCTAAAAGCGATCTTTCTGACTGAATGTTATAGGATGGTATTGAAAGGTTAATAAACATAAAAAAAGGAAAGTATTATGAATAGAACAAACTTTAATGTAATAATGAAAGATATAGTAGCGGAGCGTTTTGATGATGAAAGTGAAGCTTTGACATTTCTTGTCTCTGAAATGAGAGCTAATGGATATTATATTAACCCAAATGATTATTATCTATGTTGTGTTAGAGGTGGTTTAAATATTACTAAACTAGATCGTATTCAAAACTACGGTAAAAGGTTTAAAGCACATCAGATAAAAGAAGAGTTAAAATCAGTTTATGAACACATTAAAGAAAAATGTAAAGAAGACTGAATAAAAAGCCCCTGTTATGGGGCTTTTTTTATCGGTTAGGTATGATGGTAATGTAGTCGCTAACGAACTCAATCAGCTTGCTATCGCTGGTAATCAAAGGAAGCTTGTTATGCTTCGCTTGAGCCACGATAAGACGGTCAAACGGGTCTTTGTGTAGCTTCTCCGGCAAATCGGCTACAACAAGCGTATGCTCGCTTTTAACAGGTATCTCAATCAAGCCAGCTTCAAACAGGCCATCTCTAAACAGCGTTGGATTATCAACGTCAAAGGGCTTGTTAAGACTACTTTTAATTACGACTTCCCAAACGCTGGCAGCAGAGAAGAACAGGCGGTTTTCGGTGTCTTCCAACAGCTCTACAACCTCTTGCTTTAAGCGATCAGGACGATAACCCATGAATATTAAGATATTGGTATCTAAGAGGTAATCCATTACTCATATTTCCCTTCAAACATATCTTGAATTTCATCAGCGTTCATATCATCAAAGTTATCAAGGAAGCTATCAGAAACGCTACCTTTGTTGAGCATGAAACCTAACTTGCGCTTAGGCTTCTCTTCTCTGTAGGCGATGACTTTTACCAGAGCGTGACCGTTCTTTGCGATCACAACTGGCTCACCAGTCCGGGCGACCTCTTGAACGATCTTGGACAGGTTAGTTTTAGCATCATAGATGTTAACCTTTTCCATAATATCACCTCTCATTGAACACATTTTAAGCTTAACTCCTGTAGTTAGTCAGGTCAAGTTAGTCAGAACAGGATACGTGGTTACGTTGTCACTATCAAGTATATATTAATATATATTAGTATATATTAGGTTAAATCA
>NZ_KI973291.1:0-2505 GCF_000534735.1 Enterobacter sp. MGH 4
AAAAAAAAAAATTGCAGTCAGGCCGGAACGGCTGCTGAACCGGTACAGGCGGGTTCCGGGCGCAGCGCCGGACCAGTCACGGAGCACTAGCGGAGTGTATACTGGCTTAAGATGTAGCATGGCAGTAACACATAGCATTAATGCCACATAAGACAGGCGCAGAAAGTGAAAGAAAACGCGTCAGGAGAAAATGTGATACAGAATATATTCCGCTTCCTCGCTCACTGACTCGCTCCGCTCGGTCGTTCGGCTGCGGCGAGCGGGACGGGCTTACGGATGGATCAGAAATTTCCTGGGGGATGCCAGGAAGATACTTAACGAAGAAAGCATAAGGCCGCGCCAAAGCCGTTTTTCCATAGGCTCCGCCCCCCTGACAAGCATCACAGAATCTGACGCTCAAATCAGTGGTGGCGAAACCCGATGCGGCTTAAAGATACCAGGCGTTTCCCCCTGGTGGCTCCCTCGTGCTCCCCCGCATTCCTGCCTTTCGGTTTACCGGTGTCACTCCGCTGTTATGGCCGCGGTTTCTCATTCCACGCCTGACACTCAGTTCCGGGAAGGCAGTTCGCTCCAGGATGGACTGTATGCACGAACCCCCCGTTCAGTCCGACCGCTGCGCCTTATCCGGTAACTATCAACTTGAGTCCAACCCGGAAAGACACGACTAATCGCCATTGGCAACGGCCATTGGCAAACAGGATGTGCGAGAGATGTCTCAAGAGTTCTTGAAGTGGCGGCCTTAGTGAGGCTACACTGAAAGGACAAATTTGGTGACATGTCTCGCACAAGACTGTTACCACGGTTAGGGGATCTGCCAGGATTACCTAACCTTCGAAAAACCACCTGCCAGGGTGGTTTTTTCGTTTACAGGGCAAGAGATTACGCGCGGAAAAAAAGGATCTCAAGAAGATCCTTTATAAATTAGACATCCAACCTCACAAAGAGGAATACTTAAATCATCTTGGTATATGTATCGGCCGGATTACATCTCATATAAGCCTCCTCCCCGCCTGACACCACACTTTGACCATAGCACCTCGCGCCTAACTCGATATACAGCCCACCATCAAGCCTCTTTTCACATAAAAAATGACCTATAGTTAGATGGTTAGTGACCAAAACTGATATGGATAAAAGGAGCTGGCTTTGAAAAAGATTTTTGTTTCAGTGTTCGCAGCGGCAGTTGCGCTTTCAGCCCTCACCGGCTGCACGCGCACAAGCTATGCCATACACACCAATGACGGTCGCACTATTGTCAGCGACGGCAAACCTAAAGAATCAGACTCAGGCCTGCTTGGCTATACAGACGCGAATGGTGTCAAACAGCAGATCAATAAAACCGACGTTAAAGAAGTCTCCGAAATTCCGCACTGAGCATCTTCTCCGAAAAAGGCCGCTAATGTGGCCTTTTTCTTTACCTGTGGTTCTCCGCCAAAATCCCAGCAAATTGCATCACCAAAGCTAAAAGCTTTCAGGGTTGTCTAAAAAGCACAAGACATAAGAGGAAGTGCGGTATTTTATAATCAAGCCCCCAAGAATTTACCATAACATCCGTTGCCCGCACCGCCTGAGACGCGTTCAGCGCGTTCCTGACGAAACCATGACAAAAACCACAACAAACCACCCCGGAACCCGTCAGAAACGCGCCTGTTAAATTTTAACGGCATGCATGACTATGCACCAGAATGACGCCATGCTCTTTTCACGCAAAAATCATCACCAGACGGGGAAAATCACCAGTGACCAGACAGGAATCCGCCGCCCTCAATATGGCCAAATTTATCCGCGCACAGACACTTCTCCTCCTTGAGCGGCTCGAGCAGATGGATCTGGATGAGGCTGCCGGCTGCTGTGAGCACCTGCACGATCAGGCCGAAGCGCTTTACGCCATGCTGAACGCACAGATAGGCGAGGAAAATGCGTGAAAATCGGTGAACGGGTGCGCAATTCAGTGCGCGGCCGTGAGGCGATGGCGGGGTGTCGGGGCGCAGCCCTGACCAGGGTATTTGTGATGCCGGCGCGTGCGCGGTATTACAAATGCACATCCTGTCCCGGAACGGACACCGGGAAACAGCAAAAAAAACCGGGCGGCACGCCCGGAACTCAATCAAGTTAGATTAGATTACTCTCACTCGTCCATAACAGCATCATGGAACGACGACCACCGTCCGTGACGGCCGCCTCGTTTAAGTATGGACAGAAATACAGAAAATGCTCAGGACGAAATGTAATGAATGCGAACGGATTCAAGAAATTCGAGCATGACAGTCCTTACGGCCGGTTCGGTTTCAGACAAAATCTGCCGGTATGCATCCAGCATCATGGCTCCGGCATCCCCTCCGGCACGCCGTAGCCAGACCGAAACAACGGACACAAGCAGGTGTCGCTCATCATCACTAAGAGTCATCAGGGCTCCGGAAGAAAAACCAAACATGGCTTACCTACTGTTAACGGCAACGCAGAAGAAAGGTTTACAGGGTAGCGGGCAGGGATGAAAAAAAAAAA
>NZ_KI973292.1:0-2163 GCF_000534735.1 Enterobacter sp. MGH 4
AAAAAAAGTTATAGATTCCTATAACCTAAAAGTTATAGATTTCTATAACCCCAGTTATAGATTTCTATAACCCCCCTAAGTTGGTCATTCGACCAACTTCTTATAACTAAGTTATAAAAAGTTGTAATCATGTATTGACTAGTTGTATATTTTGTTTATAACTGAGTTATAAATACTTATAACTTAATTATTAATGGGGTTTTAATATGAAAAAAAATAAATTAGTAAATAAAGAAAATTACTCAATATTAGAGACTTTGCCGGAAGATCCATTATTTGAAAATAAATCGACTTTAGAAATTGATTTAAATCAATTCGATTTATTTAATAGAATTGCAAACGAAACTGTAGAAGAACTTATAATAAAAGAAGTTAACGATCCTAATGACCGAAGCGATAAAAGCAATGGTGTTAATTTAAATGCAAAAGTTTATGTAGAAAAAGAAAAAAAGACTTCATTAAAAAAAGATTTTGTTATTACATTTGTAGATAATCTTGAGGCTTTAGCAAAATTAAATTTAAAACCTAATGAGTTTAGAATTATCGTCGAGATTGTAAAGGTTATGGAATACGGAAATTTAATTAACCTTTCACAATCTACAATTGCGAAAAATTTAAATCTTGCAAAATCAAATGTAAGTTATTATTTTAAAAACCTTAAAAAGAAAAATATATTAGTAGAAAAAGACGGACACGTCTTTATGAATAGTAATATTTTTTCTAAAGGATTAGCTCATCGTTTGGACGAAGAAAAAAGAAAAAATTTGAAATCCGCACAAGTCGAAGACGATAATTTTAAAAACTCATTTTAAAACCCAACGGGAAATTTTTCACAGTTTCCCGTTCCGGGCTTTATAATTTTAAAGCCTTTGGCTTATTCTGGGGTGTGTAGTTATTATTTTGCTGTTTCTGTGAATATTCGGCATCTGCTGCTGCAATAGCAGCATTGAAGAGTTGTTTAAATTCTGCCGGTTTATGCTCTTGTATTAGATCTAAAACATCACTGTTGATTTTATATTTTTCATATCTCTGAGAGATTGAAGCATTTTCCTTTAACTGCCTTTTGTATTCTATTATTTCCAACTCCATATCTTTTATTTTTCTGTTTTTATTTTGAATGATTTGTTCTTGCTCAGCCGTGGCTTTGGCCACTGCTAACTTTTGCTCTTGTTGTACCCGTTCCTGGACTCTTCTGTTGAAGTTCTGACGGAGATCAGACAACTCAGCCTCTGAATGCTCTAACCGGCTCTTAAACCCGTTTAGACGAGCTATAAGGGGCTTTCGTTCGTTCTTGTAAGGTTTTAGAGCCTTTCGTATGTAACGATTAACCTCAGCTCCTGTGTAGTGCTTAGGCACTACCTCCGGATCTCTAAATAATTTTTTCTTTTCTTCTGTTTCAACAACTCTAATTTTTTCAATTTTATTATTTTCTATTTCTAATTCGGTTTCATTCTTAATGTTTTTAATATCGCTGTAAAATTCTTTAACTTCCTTATATTCTGCATTCGAAACCTCTTTTTTAATCCCACGGATTAAACCTAATGGCTTATTGTATTTAAAATATATATCCTGCATTGTTTCGTATTTTTTCATATACGATTTATTGTTTAGTTTATATATTCCGTTTTTATTTTCGATTGGTGTTATAAAGGCGTGAATATGTGGAGTTTGCTCGTCCAAGTGTAAAACTGCATTAATTGCATTTTCCCCATATTCACTTTGCAAATATTCCATTTGAACTTTAATCCAATCCTCCAATTTTTTGTTATTTGCAAAAAATTCTGGGGAAGCTGTTAAAACTAATTCATTACAAATAACAGAAGTAGAATTACGAGCTTTAACATTGGTTGCTTGAAACCTTGCATTAATATCAGTCCTTAAATCACCAGAACCGATTAAAATTCGGTTTTGGGATTTAAGGTTAGGATCTGCATTATGTGTTTTCCTCAATCGCATATTGTGAGAATTTTTCCCGGCGATTGAAGTATTTTTTGTTTTTTCCACTCTTAAAATTGCATAAGCCATATTCGAAAACCTCCCGTTAAAAGCAGTAAGGTTTTTTTCTTTTTGGCCCCTGCCAGGCTCACACCGAGATTTCTCGGTATAGTGAGTATACCTTTCTGCAAAATTGAAAATCTATAAATACATCTACAATAAAAAAAA
>NZ_KI973293.1:0-150921 GCF_000534735.1 Enterobacter sp. MGH 4
GACCTAAGTTTTTCATCGAAAAATCAACACATCAGTAAGGTTAAAAAAATGACATCTAAATTCAGACCTTTCCCTTTTTTCTTTGCTGTGCTTGGCATGGTTCTTTTATCATTATTAACATATAATATTAACAACTCTAGATTTACTGATTGGGATGAAAGTAGACACATAGTTAGCGCCTTGCAAATGTTACAAAGCGGTAATTATATAGTTAACAAGTGGGGTGCTGCAGTAGATATGTGGAATCTCAAGCCTCCTGTCAGTTTTTGGTCTCTAGTAATTACGTCAAAAATTTTTGGCATTTCACTTATTACAATGAGAATTCCATCTATTTTATCAGGAATGTTATTGTTTGCCATTTGCGCATATTCTTTAAATAAAAGATATAATTTTATAGCATCCTTGTGTTTCATGCTGTTGTTTATATCTTGCTCTAAGCTAATAACATTCCACTCATTTCGCTCTGCTGATCCTGATGCGATTTATTTGCTATTCATTGTATTATCAGTAGTTATTTTATCTTTTAATTGCAAAACTAGAAATATAGCATTTGCCGCATTTTTAGTATCTTTAGCATTTTTAACTAAAAGCTGGCATGCTTTGTCAATTGGTTTTGCTTTTATTACAGCATACTTTTATCAGGTTAAAGATAGAAATCTGAACTTTAAATCTTTTATCTTTCCAATCATTTGTGTGTCAATTCCAGTTATTCTTTGGCTTATTGCAAGATATCAATATGATAAATTCGATTTTATCATAAAGATGATTGATTATGATTTACTTCATCGTTCTTCTGTTCAAATAGAAGGTCACATAACCTCCAAATGGTATTATCTTGATATCCTTTATGAAAATCACTTTTTATTGCTGATCGCATTTGTATCATCACTTGCAATTTCAATTTTATCTAATGGAGTAAAAAGCACATTCAGTTATGATGTAAATATTATTCTTATTTCGATCTTAACCTTATTTGCATTCTTCACTCTGGCACAAACGAGGCTTCCATGGTATGGCTATCCACATACTTTGTTAATGTGTTATGCAACAGCTATACTTATCGGAAAATCCAAACATTCATGGGTTCTTGTGGTGCTTGTCATTCTTCCAGGTTCAATCATCCAATTAAACTCTATATATAGAGAAATATCTACTTACCGTCTACCTGATATGTATTATCAACTATCTATGATTAATAAAGATGGAAAAGGGGCGATTTACACCCCCCAAAATATATCACAATCTGAAAGAGCTGCATTAATGGTTTATGGTGGATTTAGCCAAGAACAGATAAAAATATCAGGGCATGATAGTGGTTATTATTTACTCAAGCGAAGCAATGATACTTTTGACGGCCCCAAAGATAAATGCATGTTAATTTCGCGTGGGAATGAATTTAATATTCACACTTGCAAAGATTAATCATAATATTCCGCTCCATGTTAACATGTGAGCGGAATATCAACCAAATAACATCGAAAATCACACAGTAATAAATATATAATTTATTATAAATTAAACACTCCATTCCATTTAGATAAAAAATAAGAAACCGATGTTGCGTTTTTAACATTGAGTTAAGGAAGGTGCGAATAAGCGGGGAAATTCTTCTCGGCTGACTCAGTCATTTCATTTCTTCATGTTTGAGCCGATTTTTTCTCCCGTAAATGCCTTGAATCAGCCTATTTAGACCGTTTCTTCGCCATTTAAGGCGTTATCCCCAGTTTTTAGTGAGATCTCTCCCACTGACGTATCATTTGGTCCGCCCGAAACAGGTTGGCCAGCGTGAATAACATCGCCAGTTGGTTATCGTTTTTCAGCAACCCCTTGTATCTGGCTTTCACGAAGCCGAACTGTCGCTTGATGATGCGAAATGGGTGCTCCACCTTGGCCCGGATGCTGGCTTTCATGTATTCGATGTTGATGGCCGTTTTGTTCTTGCGTGGATGCTGTTTCAAGGTTCTTACCTTGCCGGGGCGCTCGGCGATCAGCCAGTCCACATCCACCTCGGCCAGCTCCTCGCGCTGTGGCGCCCCTTGGTAGCCGGCATCGGCTGAGACAAATTGCTCCTCTCCATGCAGCAGATTACCCAGCTGATTGAGGTCATGCTCGTTGGCCGCGGTGGTGACTAGGCTGTGGGTCAGGCCACTCTTGGCATCGACACCAATGTGGGCCTTCATGCCAAAGTGCCACTGATTGCCTTTCTTGGTCTGATGCATCTCCGGATCGCGTTGCTGCTCTTTGTTCTTGGTCGAGCTGGGTGCCTCAATGATGGTGGCATCGACCAAGGTGCCTTGAGTCATCATGACGCCTGCTTCGGCCAGCCAGCGATTGATGGTCTTGAACAATTGGCGGGCCAGTTGATGCTGCTCCAGCAGGTGGCGGAAATTCATGATGGTGGTGCGGTCCGGCAAGGCGCTATCCAGGGATAACCGGGCAAACAGACGCATGGAGGCGATTTCGTACAGGGCATCTTCCATGGCACCGTCGCTCAGGTTGTACCAATGCTGCATGCAGTGAATACGCAGCATGGTCTCCAGCGGATAGGGCCGTCGGCCATTGCCCGCCTTGGGATAAAACGGCTTGATGACAGCGGTCATATTCTGCCATGGCAGAATCTGCTCCATGCGGGAGAGGAAAATCTCTTTTCGGGTCTGACGGCGCTTAGTGCTGAATTCACTATCGGCGAAGGTGAGTTGATGACTCATGATGTCCCTCTGGGATGCGCTCCGGATGAATATGATGATCTCATATCAGGAACTTGTTCGCACCTTCCCTAATAGTTAGAGGTTTTGACCTGCCCTCCGTTGATTAAGGGCAGCGTTGAATTTGCTTGTTGAACTCACAGTTCAGGTCCGACACTTAGGTTTAGTAGTCCAATATGTTTAATTACTACGGATAAACCATTTTATGATGGCGTGGAGGACGGGGGATTCTAGTAACGGTAAGAAGTGAAAGGGCAAGAAGAGCTTGTTCCAGGTGGACGGACTGGTGAAGATCCCCATGTGGAGAGGGTTGCCGCCAGGTATCCCCGCTTGCTATTGGGGATTTTCCCATCTTATTCCCCGCGACAAAATCACGTTAAGACCAGCGGATTAAGGCGAAATGATAATTCCCCCGTTTCCCCCGTGTTTTCTACTTCACTATGAATGATTTGAGAGAAAGGAACCGTAGAGGACCGTAGAAAGACCGTAGCTGTGTGGTTAGAAAAAGGTATATCAGAGGATGTTGAGGTGTCTAAATGTAACGAACATCTGCAAAAATGGTGAAAAATCCAGCAAGAAAATAACGTGTTGCAACGACCAGAAATCTACCGTAGCTAAGAAAGGAAAAAGCCCCGCTTTTCAGCGAGGCCTTATGAATATTGGTGCCCGGACTCGGAATCGAACCAAGGACACGGGGATTTTCAATCCCCTGCTCTACCGACTGAGCTATCCGGGCAACGGAGCGCATTAAACCGCAATCGCGCGCGATCGTCAACATTATTTCGGGAAAAGCTGTTCAACTGCTTAAGTTTGCGGCAATCTGTCCGTTTGTGCGCTGAAAGTGCACAAATCTTCCAGACAGTTCAGGCAAGAGGTGGCAATGCTGACGGTAAGAGGAGGGCAGTATGGCAAACGACTGGCTTGAGCTGCGTCAGCATGCAGAAACAGGTATTGAGACAATTAAGGCGCATTTCGAAGGACACGCCTTTGATCCCCACTGGCATGATAGCTATCTGGTCGGAATAACCCTTTCCGGTACGCAGCAGTTCCACTGTCGCCGTGAACGCCACCGTAGCCAGCCGGGCGATGCTTTTTTACTTGAGCCTGGTGAAATTCATGACGGTGATGCACCGGTAGAGGGTGGCTTTACTTATCTGACCTTTTATCTGGATGAACACTGGCTCACCCGTACGCTTCAAGGGCTGTATGACTCTACTCCCGGGAGTTACACCCTCCACTTTGCCCAAACGCTGACGCGAGAGCCTCAGCTGGTGCGCGCTATCGGTGATACATTTGCCTCGCTGCATAACGATGAGATGAAGATCGTACAACAGAGCACAATGGATAACCTGCTCACTAAGATTACAGCCCACTGCCACTGGCGGAAGAAACTCCCGTCGCAGTTACAAAGCTCCGCTGTGGCGCAGCGTGCCCGCGACTATCTCTATGCGCATATCGGCGAGAACGTGGGGCTGTCAGACCTTGCGCGGGAGACGGGGACGGATCGCTTTACGCTCACCCGCTGCTTTAAGCGCGAATTTCACCTTGCGCCGCACGCCTGGCTTATCCAGCTGCGCCTGGCAAAGGCCCGACAGATGCTGGCGTATGGGGAACTGCCTGTTGATGTGGCGACGGCAGTAGGTTTTGCCGATCAAAGCCATCTTGGTCGCTGGTTCCAGCGGGCGTACCGTATTTCTCCGGCATACTACCGTCGGTTGTGCACAAACCTTCCAGACGTTTCCAGAAAATAACGGCACATTCATGGCTCTACTAAAAGGAGCCACCTGTGAATTTAATACCCTTCCTGCTGTTTGCATTTGTCGCCTCGATTACGCCGGGGCCAACCAATATTTTGGTACTGGCTAACAGTCAGCACTTTGGCGTAAAAAATACGATTCCTGCGATCCTGGGTGGGTGTATTGCCGCCAGCGCTATTGTTCTGGTTTCAGGCGCTGGGGCAGGAGATGTGTTACGCCAGTATCCGCTGATACGTCAGGTGATGAGCTGGGCGGGTGTGCTGTGGCTTTCCTGGATGAGCTGGCAGCTGTTTAGCGCCCCGGCCGCGAATCTCTCCTCCAGGCGTCATGTCCGATTTACCGCGCGGGCAGCGGCGTTATTACAGGTTGTAAACCCAAAAACCTGGATGATGGCGCTGGCCGTCGTCAGCCTGTTTGCTCCGGCAAGCGACCATGCATTACGGGATATTTCGCTGATGGCGCTATGGTTTCTGGCGATCTCAGTGGTCTGTTTGTTGTGCTGGGCGTGGCTGGGGAAGGCGGTGAACCGGATTTTCCGCACCACCGTGGCGATGGTGCGATTTCAACGTGCAATGGCGCTGTGTTTGTTTATTTCCGCCTGGACGGGAATGCTGGCTTAGGTCAGTGCACCACCCATACGACACTGCGCAAACCGCAAAATATCTTCCGCCAGACGGTGCGCCGTATCCACATCCGCCTGGCTACGGTTCACCAGCATGCGGCTCAGGCAACCTTCCAGCACCAGCTCCATCTGCTTCGCGACCATTGCCGGATCATCCACTTCAAGTGTGGTCAGCAGCTCGTGTGTGAACTCGTGCGCGGCTCGTTTTTGCTGATCTGCCAGTTGATGGATGGGATGTCCGGGATCCGGATAGTAGGTGCAGGCGGCGATAAACAGACAGCCTGGGTAACGGTTGTTGGTGACACACTCCGTCAGTGCGGTATAGCGTGCCAGCAGCTTTTGCTCGGTGGTCAGCTCTTCATTCAGCATCAGTTGCCTGCGCCAGATATCCACCTGCTGGCTGAGATAGCGCAGGGCATCATACAGCAGCGCCTCTTTATCCGGCCAGAAGCGCTTAAGTTCATCCAGAGGGTAATCGATACGGTCGGCTACCATCTCAAGCGTGGTGCTGGCGATCCCTTGAATCTCAAGTAATTGCAGGGCTTGTCCCAGTACGTCTTCGCGTTGCACGGTTATCTCCTCCGCTATTCCCAACGGTTTGTCCCGTCTAAAGTGTTGTTTACGGTTGGCGATTGCGCAAATGCGCGTTGAATGCCGTCGCGTCCATAAACCCGGTTACACGCTGCGTCAGCTGTTCTACCCCCTGTTCATTGAAGAACAGGATGGTAGGCAGCCCGAGCACGTTAAGTTGCTTCAGCAGAGCCTTATCCTGCGCGCTGTTGGCGGTAACGTTCGCCTGGAGCAGAACGGTATCGCTCAGCGCATGTTGTACCTGCGGATCGCTGAAGGTGTATTTTTCAAACTCTTTGCAGGCCACGCACCAGTCGGCATAGAGATCGAGCATGACCGGTTTTCCTTTCGCCTGCGCCAGGGCGCGGTTGAGATCGTCCACGTTCTTAATCTGTATAAAATTCAGATGAGCCTGCGTTTGACCTGTCGGGGTGCCAAACTCCCAGTCCTGTAGCGGACGGACGCTCACCAGCGCGGCCGCCAGCAGAAGGATCTGTAGCAGGCGCATCCACGGTTTCTTCGCACCCAGACTCACGATAAATGCCCAGCTGAAGAAGGCCACGCCGAGCATAGCCCACAGACGCGTACCCCACACATCACCGATGATGCGTTCCAGCAGGAATACCGGTAGCGCCAGAATGACAAAACCAAACGCGGTTTTCACTGTCTCCATCCACGGGCCGCTCTTCGGCAGCAGACGATTGCCAAATACCGTCACAAGGATCAGCGGCAGACCCATGCCGAGCGCGTAAAGGTACAGTGTGCCGCCGCCGAGCCAAAGGTTGCCGCTCTGGGCAATGTATAACAGGATGGCGCTCAGCGGCGCGGTGGTGCAAGGGGAGCAAATCAGCCCGGCGATGGCACCCATGGCGAACACGCCGCCCGCAGAGCCCCCCTGCTGACGGTTGCTCATTAACGTCAGACGGGTTTGCAGGGAAGAGGGCAGTTGCAGAGTGAACAGGCCAAACATCGACAGCGCCAGCAGAATAAACACTGCTGACAGTCCGATAAGCACATAGGGGTGCTGAAGGGCGGCCTGGAACTGCAACCCGGCAGCGGCGACCACGAGGCCGAGCGCCGTATAGGTTAACGCCATGCCCTGCACATAGATAAAGGCCAGCAACAGCGCGCGGGCGGTGGAAAGGCGTTGCTTACCACCCAGCACGATGCCAGAGATAAGCGGGTACATAGGCAGTACGCAGGGCGTAAAGGCGATGCCGATACCAATCAATAACGCCCAAAGCGCTGAGAACGGAAGGTCTGAAGCGGCTTCGCCTTCACCCCTCACACTGGCCATTTCCCCTGAGGGGTGAGGGGAGGCCGCCGCTTTCACTTCGCTAAGCGGAACGACCTTTGTTTCAGGGGGATAGCAGAAGCCCGCATCGGCGCAACCCTGATACTTCACCGTCAGGGTAGCGCCTTTATCCGCCTGATTCACCGTGACGGGCACGCTTAAGCGCTGGCGATAAATTTCACTTTTACCGTAGAACTCGTCCTCGTGCCATTCGCCAGCGGGCATCTGCAATGCGCCGACGTCGGCCTTTGCCGGCGTGATGCTGACCTGCTTGCGATAGAGGTAATAACCCTCTTTCACCTGCCAGGTGAGACTGAGATCGTGCTGGTTTTGCTGAAAGTCGAAAACGAATGCCTGGTCGGCAGGAATAAAGTTCGAACGGCCGGGCGCGTCAAACAACCCGGCAAAAACTGACGTGCTGCACAGCAGCAGGATCAGCGTAAAGAAGCGTTGAGCCATGAGAGATAATCGTTATCGCCGTGGACCACTGGCAGCACCAGCAGCTCCGGGGTTTGGTAAGGATGATGAGACTTGAGGCAGTCGAGGAGCGCCTGCTGGTTGGTCAAATTGGTTTTGAGCAACATCTGGACTTCGTACTCTTGCTCCAGCTTGCCTTCCCAGTAATAAAGGGAGGTGGCGCCGGGAAGTAGCGTGACGCAGGCAGCCAGTTTTTCGGCCAGCACTTTGGCGGCGAGATCCTGGGCAGAAGCTTCATCAGGGGCGGTACACAGTACAACAACAGCATCAGGCGTGTTCACGAGTCGACCTCCTCATCACGAAAGTCTTCACTATATCACGCCATGTGATTGGTCATTAATGAAACGGGCCGCAGCGCGGCCCGTTTTTAACTATTTTTACAACGGCTAACCGTTTACAGCACAATGCCGCCGATGATAAAGCCGAGGACCACGCAGAGCGTAATCGCCACCACGCCCGGGATGAGGAACGCGTGGTTAAACACGTATTTACCGATACGGGTCGAGCCGGTGTCATCCATCTCAACCGCAGCCAGCAGGGTTGGGTAGGTTGGCAGCACGAACAGGGCGGAAACCGCCGCGAAAGAGGCAATCGCCGTCAGCGGCGTCACGCCCAGCATCAGTGCCGCAGGCATTAGCGCTTTGGTGGTCGCAGCCTGGGAGTACAGCAGCGTTGCGGCAAAGAACAGCACCACCGCCAGTAGCCACGGATAGTTGTGCAGCAGGTCGCCTGCAACTGTCTGGATATCGCTGATGTGCGCTTTCACGAAGGTGTCACCGAGCCACGCCACACCCAGCACGCACACGCAGGCGCTCATACCGGATTTGAAGGTGCTGGCGTTCAGCACTTCGCTGGTGTCGATTTTACAGGTGATACTGATCAGCGTCGCGATGGTCAGCATGAATACCACAATCGCTTCGTTACGCGGCAGAACCGGGTTCTGGATCAGACCTACCGTATCGCTGATGGCGGTCGCGTAGAACATCACGGCGACGATACCAATCAGGAACAGCAGCACGGAGCGTTTTGCATGCGGCTTCAGCTCAAAGACCTGGCTACCGCGCAGGCTCACTTCACCTTTTGCCAGACGCTCCTGGTAAACCGGATCGTCTTTCAGCTCGGCGCCGAGGAAGTTACACAGCACGGCAGTGATCATTACCGCAATCAGCGTGACCGGAATACAGATCGCCAGCAGCGTCAGATAACTTACGCCCATCGGCTCGAGAATACCCGCGAAAAAGACCACCGCCGCGGAAATGGGCGAGGCGGTGATCGCAATCTGGGAGGCGACTACGGCAATAGAAAGAGGGCGAGACGGGCGAATACCCTGCTCTTTCGCCACTTCGGTGATGACCGGCAGCGTGGAGAAAGCGGTATGGCCAGTACCGGCGAGAATGGTCATAAACCAGGTCACCAGTGGGGCAAGGAAGGTGATGTATTTTGGATGACGACGCAGCATACGCTCCGCCAGGCTCACCAGGTAGTCCATACCGCCAGCGACCTGCATGGCCGCAATGGCAGCGATAACCGCCATGATGATTTCGATAACGTCAAAAGGGATTGCGCCGGGTTTAATCTGAAAGATCAGGGTAAGTACGAGCACGCCGAGACCGCCGGCAAAGCCGATGCCGATACCCCCGAGTCGTGCGCCCAAATAAATCGCCAACAGGACGATGACGAGTTCTGCTCCAAACATAAAGACCTGCCTTGCTTATTAACAAGTTGATATTGAATTGTTGTGTTTTGGTAACGGCCATAAAGAAAAAAGGCACGTCACAAGTGACGTGCCTTTCGGAAGCTTAGCCTGAACGGTTACTGTTCGCTTTCATCGGTATATCGTTTCGCTTTATATGCCGGGTGCATCAGGTTCTGGGCGGAGAAGATATCGTCCAGTTCGGCTTCGGTCAACAATCCTCGCTCGAGAACCACCTCACGCACGCTCTTACCGGTTTCGGCACAAATCTTCCCGACGATATCGCCGTTGTGGTGGCCGATGAACGGGTTGAGGTAGGTGACGATGCCGATGGAGTTATAGACGTAGCCTTCACACACTTCTTTATTCGCGGTGATGCCGTTAATGCATTTTTCCAGCAGGTTGTAGCAGGCGTTGGTCAGAATGTGGATAGATTCAAACATCGCCTGGCCAATCACCGGCTCCATTACGTTCAGCTGGAGCTGACCGGCTTCGGAGGCCATGGTGACGGTCGTATCGTTACCGATAACCTTGAAGCAAACCTGGTTCACCACTTCTGGCACTACCGGGTTCACTTTAGCTGGCATGATGGATGAACCCGCCTGCAACTCTGGCAGGTTGATTTCATTCAGGCCAGCGCGCGGACCGGAGGAGAGCAGGCGCAGGTCGTTACAGATTTTGGACAGTTTCACCGCCAGACGTTTCAATGCGCTGTGCACCATCACGTAGGCGCCGCAGTCTGAGGTGGCTTCAATCAGGTCTTCTGCAGGCACAACCGGCAGGTTGGACACTTCAGCCAGCTTCTGTACCGCCAGCTGCTGATAGCCATCCGGGGTGTTCAGGCGTGTACCGATGGCGGTAGCGCCCAGGTTCACTTCCAGCAGCAGTTCGGACGTGCGCAGCAGGTTTTTGGTCTCTTCGTTCAACAGCACGTTAAACGCGTGGAACTCCTGGCCGAGGGTCATTGGCACTGCGTCCTGCAGCTGGGTACGACCCATTTTCAGGATGTCCTGGAACTCAACGGCTTTACGCTGGAAGCCATCACCCAGCTGATTAATCGCGTCGACCAGTTTGACGACAGAGGCATACACCGCGATGCGGAAGCCGGTTGGGTAGGCGTCGTTGGTGGACTGACATTTGTTAACGTGGTCGTTCGGGTTCAGGTACTGGTATTCACCTTTCTGATGACCCATCAGCTCCAGGCCGATGTTTGCCAGCACTTCGTTGGTGTTCATGTTGACGGAGGTGCCTGCGCCGCCCTGATAGACGTCAACCGGGAACTGATCCATGCATTTGCCGTTGTTCAGCACTTCATCGCACGCGGCGATAATCGCATTTGCAGCGCTTTTAGGAATGGTTTGCAGCTCTTTGTTTGCCAGAGCCGCGGCTTTTTTTACCATCACCATGCCACGCACAAATTCAGGGATGTCGCTGATTTTGCTGTTGCTGATGTAGAAGTTTTCAATCGCTCTCAGAGTGTGAACACCATAGTAGGCATCCGCTGGAACTTCCCTGGTACCCAACAAATCTTCTTCGATACGAATGTTGTTTAACATGTGAACCTTCTTTTCAAGCTGCCGATGGATTGTACTAAACACACAGTAGATATGTGGTTTTGAATATTTTATGACCGACGATTATTCCCTCAATCGGCCAGATGTTCGAGATCATATGCTGATGATAGCGAATTGCCGTAAGCTGGATCACTTATTATCGACCCGATTTCATGATAATTATTAATCTGTGAAATATGTCACCGCTTTAATATTTCCAGAAAAAATATCCGTGCAAACCGATTGAATTTTGGCTAACCGTCACCATTTCTTATCTACACGCTTCGCGAACACATTCAGTCAGGGGCCAGAAGGCACCTGCCACACAGGAGATGCCAGTGCGCTGGATACCATTTATTGCTTTCTTTCTTTATGTTTACATTGAGATTTCGATTTTCATCCAGGTTGCCCATGTGCTGGGCGTCCTGCTGACGCTGATTCTGGTGATCTTCACCTCCGTCATCGGCATGTCGCTGGTGCGCAATCAGGGTTTCAAAAATTTCCTGTTAATGCAGCAGAAGATGGCCGCAGGCGAAAGCCCGGCCGCCGAGATGATCAAAAGCGTGTCGCTGATTATTGCTGGCCTGCTGCTGATCCTGCCGGGCTTCTTTACAGACTTCCTCGGCCTGCTGTTGCTGTTGCCGCCGGTGCAGAAGCATCTGACCATGAAGCTGCTGCCGCATCTGCGTTTCAGCCGTATGCCAGGCGGTGGTTTCAGCACCGGCCCGGGGGATACCTTTGAAGGGGAATATCAGCGTAAGGATGAGCAGCGCGACCGGTTAGATCATAAAGACGATCGGTAAGTTTCTTGCCCGGTGGCGCTCGCTCACCGGGCCTGCGGATTTTGCCGCTTCGGTAAAAACACCCACAGCCCCGCCAGCATGACGATGGCGTACACACTCTTCCATCCCACCATCGCCAGCAGCAGCAGGCACAGGACACACCCGATAGCCGCCAGCGCCTTAAAGCGTCCTTTCAGTAGCCGACAGCCCGCCAGCATGCACAACAGATAGATCATGATGAAAATACCGTTGGCGTAGATAATCAGCGCGTCAAGGTTGATGTCGAGGAGATAAATGGCCAGGGAACTCACCACGCAGCAGCCCAGTACGGTATTCAGCGCATTCACCGGAAGCTGACGCTTTGACAGGCGTGAGAGGGGGCTATCCGGTTTATAAAGTGCCTGAGACCACACCAGCCGGGCGAAGCTCTGAATATAGATGTTGAGGCTGGCAAAGCAGGCGAGATAGCCAATCATGCAGGCTACCCACAGGGCTTTAACGCCAAACAGCTGCACCACGATGCCCGGCAGCGACGCGGCGGCGGCTTTCTCTTCACCGAACGCGTTGAAGTGCAGCACCAGTACGGTACAGGCCCAGTACACGGTGCCCGCCAGCAGCAGGCCAATCATCAGGGCGCGGGGAAAATCACGCTCGGGCTGTTTAAACTCGGATGCCAGATGAGCGAACGCCTCCAGACCGACGAAACACCAGAACATGACGGATAGTGCAGCGAAAAGCTGTGTGTGGTCGATGTCATTAATCGCGGGGAAAGGAATATCCGCCACCGTAATGTCACCCGCAAACCAGATGGCGACGATCAGCGCGACGATTAACACGGCGACCAGCGTTTGCAGGTTGGCGCTGGAACTGGCCCCGCGTGAGCCAACCCACCAGATAATCGCCAGCGTACCGAGTTCAGCCAGCAGCAGCTGTTCATCGTGCCAGCCAAACAGCGCCTGTCCGAAGCCGGTTGCGATATGCAGGGCTGCCGGAAGGCCAACGGGTATCACCGACAAAAATAGCCAGCCGGTGACGCGTTCCATTCGCGGCCCAAACGCCATGCCGACAAAATGCGCTACGCCGCCTGCGCTCGGGAAGTGCCGCCCGAGTATGGCAAAGACAATCGCCACCGGAAACACCAGCACGATCAGCACCGGCCATGCCCAAAGACTGTTATTGCCGGCAACCAACGCCGCCAGCGCGGGAACCGCAAAAACGCCCGTGCCTAACAAAGACGTTGAGAGTAAGCCAATGCCCTGCGCCAGCCCCAACTCCTGCCTGAGTCCACTCATTTACCTCGTCCCGCCACCATCAAAAGAGAGTGGATGGTAACACTTTCGCAAATTTTTTTTCGATTACCCCTTGAAGGGGTAAAAAGCTATCCCCATCTCTCAGGGCACTAGCCGGAAAACCGCATGCGGACCGGCGTCATCCATAACTGATAATGACTTTCTCAAAGGAGAGCTATCAATGAGTATTCGTCCGTTACATGATCGTGTGATCGTCAAACGTAAAGAAGTTGAAACCAAGTCTGCTGGCGGCATCGTTCTGACCGGTTCAGCAGCAGCAAAATCAACGCGTGGCGAAATCATCGCTGTCGGTAAGGGCCGCATCCTGGAAAACGGAACTGTGCAGCCACTGGACGTTAAAGTTGGTGACATCGTCATTTTCAACGATGGCTACGGCGTGAAATCCGAGAAGATCGACAATGAAGAAGTGTTGATCATGTCCGAGAGCGACATTCTGGCAATTGTTGAAGCGTAATTAACGCACGAAACTGTACGAATTTGAGGAAATAAGAACATGGCAGCTAAAGACGTAAAATTCGGTAACGACGCTCGTGTAAAAATGCTCCGCGGCGTAAACGTACTGGCAGACGCAGTGAAAGTCACTCTGGGCCCGAAAGGCCGTAACGTCGTGCTGGACAAATCCTTCGGCGCGCCAACCATCACTAAAGATGGTGTTTCTGTTGCACGTGAAATCGAGCTGGAAGACAAGTTCGAAAACATGGGCGCACAGATGGTGAAAGAAGTTGCCTCTAAAGCGAACGACGCTGCTGGTGACGGTACCACCACCGCGACCGTACTGGCGCAGGCGATCATCACCGAAGGCCTGAAAGCCGTTGCTGCGGGCATGAACCCAATGGATCTGAAACGTGGTATCGACAAAGCTGTCGCCTCTGCTGTTGAAGAGCTGAAAGCGCTGTCCGTACCGTGCTCTGACTCTAAAGCCATTGCTCAGGTTGGTACTATCTCCGCTAACTCCGACGAAACCGTAGGTAAACTGATCGCTGAAGCGATGGATAAAGTCGGTAAAGAAGGCGTGATCACCGTTGAAGACGGTACTGGTCTGGAAGACGAACTGGATGTGGTTGAAGGTATGCAGTTCGACCGCGGTTACCTGTCCCCATACTTCATCAACAAGCCAGAAACTGGCGCTGTTGAGCTGGAAAGCCCGTTCATCCTGCTGGCTGACAAGAAAATCTCCAACATCCGCGAAATGCTGCCAGTGCTGGAAGCCGTTGCGAAAGCAGGCAAGCCGCTGGTAATCATTGCTGAAGACGTTGAAGGCGAAGCGCTGGCGACTCTGGTGGTTAACACCATGCGTGGCATCGTGAAAGTGGCAGCGGTTAAAGCACCTGGCTTCGGCGATCGTCGTAAGGCGATGCTGCAGGATATCGCTACCCTGACCGGCGGTACCGTGATCTCTGAAGAGATTGGTATGGAGCTGGAAAAAGCGACCCTGGAAGACCTGGGCCAGGCGAAACGCGTTGTGATCAACAAAGACACTACCACCATCATCGACGGTGTGGGGGAAGAAGCCGCTATTCAGGGCCGTGTTGGTCAGATCCGTAAGCAGATCGAAGAAGCAACTTCCGATTACGACCGTGAAAAACTGCAGGAGCGCGTAGCGAAACTGGCAGGCGGCGTTGCGGTAATCAAAGTTGGTGCTGCGACCGAAGTTGAAATGAAAGAGAAGAAAGCACGCGTTGACGATGCCCTGCATGCGACCCGTGCTGCGGTAGAAGAAGGCGTAGTTGCTGGTGGTGGTGTCGCGCTGGTGCGTGTAGCCGCTAAACTGGCTGGCCTGACCGCTCAGAACGAAGACCAGAACGTAGGTATCAAAGTTGCGCTTCGCGCAATGGAAGCCCCTCTGCGTCAGATCGTGTCCAACGCCGGTGAAGAGCCATCAGTAGTTGCGAACAACGTGAAAGCGGGCGAAGGTAACTACGGTTACAACGCAGCAACTGAAGAATACGGCAACATGATCGACTTCGGTATCCTGGACCCAACTAAAGTTACCCGTTCTGCTCTGCAGTACGCGGCATCTGTAGCTGGCCTGATGATCACGACCGAATGCATGGTAACCGACATGCCTAAAGGCGACGCGCCTGACTTAGGTGCTGCTGGTGGTATGGGCGGCATGGGTGGCATGGGCGGCATGATGTAATCATGTTGTTCTGAACCTCTCAGAATGAACCCCGGGCAGCGATGCCCGGGGTTTTTTATTGCCCGTCGAGCCGTTACTCAAACAAGATGTGCATGGCGGAAGAGATGCGGTTCCAGCACTGAAAAATCCATTTTTATCTCCTCAGAAGAGTAGCTGCATCACCCACATCGAGAGCAGGGCGTTGATGACGCAGACAGCGATGATGTGCGGGTAATATTTCGGGTTCACGCCTGCGGTGCCGAGGCAGCGGCCCGTGTTTTGCACCGGATTGCCCATCAGGTAGATGGCGGGCAGCAGGATGGTGGCATCATGGCCGCTGAGCGTGCCGGCGACGACCAGGCTGGCGCAAACCCCCACGCCGCCGCCCATACTCATCACCGAGGCCAGAAGTACCGTTGCCGCCGCACCCGGAAGCCCCCACAGGGCCATGATGGGCTCGCATACCCTGCCGACAATATCCAGCAGGCCGGTCACCTTAAGCGCCTGAATGATGACAAACGCCATGACCACGTTCGGCAGCAGGCTGGTGGTGGCGATGGTAAAGCCGCGGCGGGCGCCATCGATAAACAAGTCCATGATATTTTTACGCGTCTGGGCGATCATTTTTCCTCCTGAACGCGACGAACTTCCATGTGGGCGATCCACAGCCGCAGGAAGTTGGCGCCAACAAATTTAAATACCAGAATGACCGCCAGCGGCGCGATCACCGGGACGGTAATAAAGGTAAAAAGTGCGGCACCGGAAGAAAAATAGTTGGTAATAATGGCGCTACCGCTGGTCTGGAAGGTGGCGAAAATGGCGCGTTCATGGTCAGTAATCGCCCCTTCGTCGGTCAACTCTTTGGTCATCCCTGCGGCTGCATCGGTATTTTGCAGGTTGGCGATAAGCGCCAGAGAGCAGATGCCCGGCACGCCGAGCAGCGGGCGCAGAATGGGCGTCATGAGCTGTTGTGCGGCGCGCAGCCCGCCCAGCCCCTCGGTAACGGCAATGATCCCGAGCGATAAAATGACCGAGGGCGCCAGTTCAAGGGCAAACAAAAAACCGTCTTTCGCTCCTGTGCCACCCTCGCCGCGAAACGTTAGGGCGCCGTTCACCGGTCCAAAGCTGCCGTTCAGGACGGTAAAATCCAGCATGCGCCACCATTCAGTACTTTTGGCGAAAAAACCTGAGAAAAATACGATGGTGAGCACGAACGCCAGATAGCCCACCCAGGTTACTTTTTCCTCTCCTGAGGATGATGCACTCATGAAACCCCCTTTTTTTAGTCCCGTACAAAAGTTGTACGTCGCATCACTAAAAACGATCGGGGGCTAAAACACGATATCCCAAAGGTTATTATCAGAATTCATTTAAGATGTCGGAGGAGTGCCAGCGGAATCTGGCTCGCAGAAATGCTCAGCATTTTTCTTTTGGTCATCTTTTTAGTATAAGGTTTACACGCGGACAACTACTGTCCAGCTTATTGAAAACGAGGAATAACATGCGCATAAAAGTCTGTGCAGGGATTGTAGGTGCAGCATTGCTGCTGGCGGGTTGTAGCACCAGCAATGAGCTGACGGCAGCGGGCCAGAGCGTTCGCTTTGTGGAAGATAAGCCGGGCAGCGAATGCCAGCTGTTAGGCACCGCCTCTGGCGAGCAAAGCAACTGGATGTCAGGGCAGCACGGCGAGGAGGGCGGCTCTATGCGCGGTGCGGCCAATGCCCTGCGTAATCAGGCTGCAGCAATGGGCGGCAACGTGATTTACGGGGTGAGCAGCCCGACGCAGGGTATGCTGTCCAGCTTTGTGCCAACCGCCAGCCAGATGAACGGCCAGGTCTATAAGTGCCCGAACTGATATAACATTTTGATGGCGCTGCCGCTTTACCTGTAGGCAGGTAAGCGTAGCGCCACCTCCTTTTTTACTGCTGCCGCAGCTGCAAATCCAGCGGCGTCTTACTCGGCACTCCGCCAATCTCACGTGCCAGCTTCGGCACCATATAACCTGAAACCAGCGTTAACAGCTCGCGCATAATCTTCCGTGCCTCTTCATCCGTCACCATGAAGTGCGCCGCGCCCTGGACGCGATCCAGAACATGCAGGTAATAGGGCATTACGCCCGCATCAAATAAGGCATTGCTGAGATCGGCCAACACGTGGGCGCTGTCGTTCACGCCGCGCAGTAATACGCTCTGGTTGAGCAGCGTCACGCCTGCCATTCGCATACGCGTCATCGCCGCACGAAAGTCCGCGTCAATTTCATTTGCATGGTTGATATGGTTTACCAGCAGCACCTGTAAACGGGACTGCTCCAGGCGCGTGACCAGGGCGTCGGTGATACGCGCCGGGATGACGATCGGTAAACGGCTGTGAATGCGCAGACGCTTAATGTGCGGGATGGTCTCAAGTTGAGTCAGCAGCCAGTCCAGCTCATGATCTTTTGCCATCAGCGGGTCGCCGCCGGAAAAGATGATTTCATCCAGTTCCGGATGCGCTGCGATGTAGTCCAGCGCCACCTGCCAGTTGCGCTTATTACCCTGATTTTCGGCGTACGGGAAGTGGCGACGGAAGCAATAGCGGCAATTTACCGCGCACCCGCCCTTAACCAGCAGCAGGGCACGATTGCGGTATTTATGCAGTAAACCCGGTACAACACTGTTCTGCTCTTCCAGCGGATCGGTGCTGTATCCGGGGGCGGTAATAAATTCATCCTGAGAGGTCAGCGTTTGTTTTAATAATGGATCATCAGGGTTACCCTTTTCCATTCGGGCAACAAACGCGCGGGGAACGCGCAGGGCGAAAAGGCGCTTCGCCTCACGGCCTGCACGCAACGCTTCGTGCTGTTCGAGGTCTAAAAGACGCAGCAATTCATCAGGACTGGTGATTACATCGGCAAGTTGCGATAACCAATCTTCTCTGGACGGGGTGTTTAGGGTTACAATATGCGCCATTTTGTGGCTTAGCTACCAGTTAACAAATTTAGAGGGCCTTATGGCAACGTACTATAGCAACGATTTTCGTGCTGGTCTTAAAATCATGATGGACGGCGAACCGTACGCGGTTGAAGCCAGCGAATTCGTTAAACCAGGTAAAGGCCAGGCATTTGCGCGCGTTAAGCTGCGCCGCCTGCTGACCGGTACCCGTGTTGAGAAAACCTTCAAATCTACTGACTCCGCTGAAGGCGCTGATGTTGTCGATATGAACCTGACTTACCTGTACAACGACGGTGAGTTCTGGCACTTCATGAACAACGAAACCTTCGAGCAGCTGTCTGCGGACGCGAAAGCGATTGGCGACAACGCCAAGTGGCTGCTGGATCAGGCTGAGTGCATCGTGACCCTGTGGAACGGTCAGCCTATCGCGGTTACGCCGCCGAACTTCGTTGAGCTGGAAATCGTTGAAACCGATCCAGGTCTGAAAGGTGATACCGCAGGTACTGGCGGCAAGCCTGCCACCCTGTCTACCGGCGCTGTGGTGAAAGTGCCACTGTTCGTACAGATCGGTGAAGTGATCAAAGTGGATACCCGCTCCGGCGAATACGTATCCCGCGTGAAGTAATTTACGTCATGATTAAAGGCGCAGCGCCCGCTGCGCCTGATTTTGCAGGCAGGGAAGATGAAACGTACCGTTAAAATTCTGCTTCTGTTAGCGCTCTCCAGCGCAATTCTCTCCGGCTGCAACACCGCGCGTGGCGTGGGTGAAGATATCCAGGATCTCGGCCATATCATTTCCCATGCGGCCAGCTAATTCCGTCTAATTTTCCTAAAAATTCTTCCTTTTCCGTCAAACGGCAAGATTTTGTCTATTCTTAAGTTGCTATACACAAAATAACTTTGGCTATAAAAGGAAGATATTATGGTTAAGAAAACAATTGCAGCGATCTTTTCTGTTCTGGTGCTTTCTTCGGTACTGACTGCATGTAACACCACCCGTGGCGTAGGGGAAGATATCTCCGACGGTGGTAGCGCGATTTCTGGCGCAGCAACTAAAGCTCAGAACTAATGTAAGCGACGGTACGGCAAGTTATTACACCGTACCGTCAATTCTCCACTTCCTGTAGCGATAAAAACGGCGAGTAGCGCGTATCCATATGCAGCTTCATGCGGATATTGCGTTTGTACGTGTATACCGTTTTTCCGTTAATGCGAAGATTGCTGGCAATTTTCTGGTTGCTCGCACCATCCATCCACAAGGTCAGAACTCTTTCTTCCTGACGCGTCAGCAACGGTGCCGCCATTTTCGGTAGCTCCGCACTCGCGCATGACGTTAGCGCATCGTTTATCACCGCCGCCAGTGCTTCCAGATCGGTATTTTTGGAGAGCGAAGACCATATCGGGAACTGCGCCAGATAATCAGTCATCTCCTGCTCCTGCCCTGATTGCAGCATAATAAAAGGCAGTGTTTCGCTGGCAATTAGCAGGGAGGAAAGCTGCTGAAAATGGTGTAAATCCTGCCGGAAGCCAGATAAATCAGCGATGACCAGCGCAGGTTTCCATTGCAGGATATGCTCTCTGGCGAGGAAAAGATTATTTACCCCGGTTATGACGAAATGACCCGAAAACAGGTCTGAATGATTGACCCAGGCTTCAAATCCCGCGCGGGTGAAGTGACAACGGTCAATCAAAAGAATTTTGAACATAAAATTTTCGCAGTCGGCTAGTGGTTTGGCTTCCTGCCATAAGAAAGCCTATCATCATAGAGAAGTCGGATGAGTCATAAATGCCTGAACTACGTGCCTTACTGAGGCTATTTCTTGCTTTAAGGTGTTCAGCAGAAAAAGTTTGAAAAAAAATTCCACGCTAACCAAAATATAAGGCGCAACTTCTGCCTTGCGGGACGACCCGTAAGCGCTTCACTCATCGGGGACGGCCCCAACTTGTCTTTAAGTTAAGGAGCCTGAAATGTCCTGGATCGTTCTTGTTATTGCTGGTTTGCTCGAAGTGGTATGGGCAATTGGTCTGAAATACACCCACGGTTTTACCCGCCTGACGCCCAGCGTCATCACTATCGCCGCAATGATTGTCAGTATCGTCATGCTGTCATGGGCGATGCGAACCTTACCCGTCGGCACAGCTTACGCTGTCTGGACGGGAATTGGCGCGGTAGGGGCTGCCATTACCGGCATTCTGCTGCTGGGGGAGTCTGCGAGTCTGGCGCGCATCGCCAGCCTCGCGTTGATTGTCGCGGGTATCATCGGGTTAAAACTCAGTACGCACTAATGCGGCTGTTTTACCCAGATTAACTTCGTCACATCAAACCCTTGCCGGGTCGCTATGTCCAGCATCTGCTGTTTCATTTCCGCCGAGATCGTTGGCGTGCGTGAGAGGAGCCACAGATAGTTGCGATCCGGCCCACAGACCAGCGCGTGGCGGTACTCTCTGTCCAGCGCAATGACGTTATACCCGCCGTAGTATGGGCCGATGAAAGAGGCTTTCATGGCCGCGCGGTTAGATGCGCCGGTGAAATAGGCCTGACCAACTGACTGCTGCCACATCTGGCGATCCGGGTTATAGCCGCGGTTAATGACCCGGATCCCGCCGTCATCCATCGCGCTGTAGCTGACCGTGACTTTTTCTAAGCCCCGTTCGAACTGATGGTCCAGTCGGGCGATTTCATACCAGGTGCCGAGGAAGCGCTGTGCGTCGAAATTACTGACTACCGTGACGCCAGGCGGAGGAGTAGGGGAACTGCAAGCAACCACTAAAAACGCGGCTGTTACTGCGGCAATAACAGGCAGAATGCGCATAGGAGTTTCCTTACTGTTTTTTGTTAAGTGTAGATGACAGCAGGGAAAATGCGGGAGATTGTGCAGGGTGTTTTGCCGGGTGGCGGCTTCGCCTTACCCGGCCTACAAAGTTCATGCGTTGTGTAGGCCGGGTAAGCGCAGCGCCACCCGCAATGTTTTACTGTAGCGCGTCGAGGATATGGTATGCCGCCTCAACGCGTGCCGGGTTCGGATAGCTTTTATTCGCGAGCATCACAATACCGAACTGCTTTTCAGGAATAAAGGCCACGTAACTGCCAAACCCGCCAGTAGAGCCCGTTTTATGGACCCAGGACGCTTTGACCGGGGGAGCCGGTGGATTCACTTCTGCCACGGGAAGCGGTGCCAGCGCCACCTTACTGTCGCTGCCCTCGATCACCGTGTTGGCCTCCACGGGCCAGTTGAGCATCTCCCAGCCCAGACCCTGATACATTGACCCGATACGCCAGTAGCGCGACTGCGCCAGCGCGATGCCCTGCTTAAGTGAGGCATCAGCAACCTTCTCCGGCGCCATGTTTGCCATGACCCAGTTCGCCATATCCTGCACGTTGGTTTTCACGCCATAGGCTTGTGCATCCAGCATTCCCGGCGAAACGCGCACCGCTTTACCGTCACGATAGCCCCAGGCGTAATGCGCCTCTTCCGCTTTCGGAACGTTAATCCAGGTATGGTCCAGCTTGAGCGGCTTAAGGACCCGCGTCGTCATGGCCTGCTCATAGCCCATGCCGGAAGGTTTGACCGCCAGCGCGCCAAAAAGACCGATACTGGCGTTGGCGTAAAGACGCGTTGTGCCAGGCTTCCACTGCGGCTGCCAGTTTTGATAAAAGTGCAGCAGGGCGGCATTATCCGTGACCTCATCCGGTACCTGTAGCGGCAGGCCGCCAGCGGTGTAGGTTGCGAGATCCAGCATACGAATCCCCTGCCACTGCTTGCCCGTTAGCTGTGGCCAGTATCTGGTCACCGGATCGTCCAGCGAAATTTCACCGCGAGCAATGGCATCCCCTCCTAAAACCCCGGTGAAGGTTTTACTTATAGAACCCAGCTCGAACAGAGTCTGAGGCGTAACGGGTTTGCTGGCCGCGATATCGGCTTTGCCAAACGTGTAATAGTGCGGTTTACCCTGATAAATAACGGCCACCGCCATGCCTGGAATCGACTGGGCTTTCATCAGCGGGGTAATCGTATTCGCGACCACCTCCGCCAGCTGTTTTTCTGACACTGGCGCGGCGAGAGCAGAGCAAGAGATGCCGAGCAGCAGGGCGCAGCAAAGAGATTTTTTCATCATCAGTAATCTTCCGTAATAGCGAGTCAAGGGGATGTCCGGGCCCGTCAGACAGGCGTAGTCTGTTGGATTTGACTGTGCCTGACAAACGGTTAAATTTAGCATTAGCTGTTAATTTTTCTAACGGAAGAGACCATGACGCGAAGCTATCTCCCCCTCAATTCGCTTCGAGCCTTTGAAGCCGCCGCGAGACATCTCAGCTTTACGCATGCGGCCATTGAGCTGAACGTGACCCATTCAGCCATTAGCCAGCATGTGAAAGCGCTGGAGCAGCACCTGAACTGTCAGCTGTTCGTTCGCGTGTCGCGCGGGCTGATGTTGACTACCGAGGGAGAGAACTTACTGCCGGTACTGAATGATTCGTTCGATCGTATAGCCGGAATGCTGGATCGCTTCGCTAACCATCGTGCGCAGGAGAAGCTGAAAATCGGCGTGGTGGGTACGTTTGCCATCGGGGTTTTATTCTCACAGCTGGACGATTTTCGCCGTGGCTATCCGCACATCGATCTTCAGCTTTCCACCCATAACAACCGCGTTGATCCGGCTGCCGAAGGGCTTGACTATACGATCCGCTACGGTGGCGGGGCGTGGCATGGCACCGAGGCTGAATTTCTTTGTCATGCGCCGCTCGCGCCGCTATGTACGCCCGATATCGCCACCAGTCTGCACTGTCCGGCCGACATCCTCAGGTTTACGCTGCTGCGCTCCTACCGACGCGACGAGTGGACCGCGTGGATGCAGGCGGCCGGCGAGCACCCCCCTTCGCCAACGCACCGTGTGATGGTATTTGATTCGTCCGTGACCATGCTGGAGGCCGCTCAGGCAGGGGTAGGTATTGCCATTGCACCTGTCGATATGTTTACCCATCTGTTAGCCAGCGAGCGCATTGTGCAGCCCTTTGCAACGCAGATTGAGCTCGGCAGTTACTGGCTTACCCGATTGCAATCCCGGACAGAAACGCCTGCCATGCGCGAATTTTCCCGGTGGCTGGTGGAGAAGATGAAAAAGTAAAAAGCCCGCCGGATGGCGGGCCTGTTCAGTCAGATGGTAACCACGGCAATCAACGTGACGACCGTCAGAATGGTTGCCAGGCCGTAGAAGACCCATTTACCGCTTGGCACATGGATTTTCAGATCGTGCATCGCATGGTGGATACGGTGCAGACCACACCACAGCGGCAGGACGATCATCAGGAAGATGAACACCCGGCCAATAAAGCTGCTCGCAAAGGCCAGTACGCGCTCATAGCTCAGCGCATCGCCCGGAAACAGCCCCAGCGGCAGCATAATACCGACCAGCAGGATAATTACCGGGGCAATAATGGCGCTCCACATGCCGCCTGCGCCAAACAGCCCCCAGAAGACCGGCTCATCTGAACGTTTTGGATTTGGATTGATCACAGTAGTCTCCTTACCAGAACAGTGCGACAAACAGAATGACCACAGAGACAACTGCCGTCACTGCCCAGAGCCCTTTAATAACCGGCTCTGGCCCCATTTTTTCGCCTTTTACAATGATGTTCGCTGCTTTTGGCGCCAGTTCAAACCAGGTTTTGGTATGCAGTAGCGCGGCTGCGAGCACAATCAGATTCAGAACTACGATGATTGGGTTTTGCAGGAAACCCACAAAACTGGACCAGGCTTCCGGGCCGTGCTTGAGGGCATACACCCCGTACATCAGTTCGAGGCTGAACCAGACCGCGGGAACAGCCGTGCCTTCACGCAGCATATAGAAGCGATAAAACGGCAGTTTTTTCCACCAGGTGGACGGCATTGGTCGCACGTAGGCTTTGCGTTTAGTCGTCATCATGCACTCCTTAGCGTGGTTTCAGGGTAGCGATAAGAAAGTCTTTCGAACTTTCCACTTTTCCCTGCTGAATAGCGGCGGCCGGGTCGACATGCTTCGGACAGACTTCGGAGCAGTAACCGACAAACGTGCAGGTCCAGACCCCGTTCTGGCCGTTAAGCTGTGCCATACGTTCTTTTTTGCCGTGGTCGCGGCTGTCCTCGTTATAGCGGTGCGCCAGGGTAATGGCGGCCGGGCCGATAAACTCAGGGTTCAGGCCAAACTGTGGACAGGCGGCGTAGCACAGGCCGCAGTTGATGCAGCCGGAAAACTGATGGTATTTCGCCATCTGCGCGGGCGTTTGGGTGTTTGGCCCCTGATCCGGCGTGCGCGGGTTGCCGATGATGTACGGCTTAATCGCTTCGAGGCTTTCGATAAAGTGGGTCATGTCGACCACCAGATCGCGCTCAATCGGGAAGTTGCCCAGCGCTTCAACCTTGATGCCCTTAGTGTAATCACGCAGGAAAGTTTTACACGCCAGCTTCGGCACTTTGTTGACCATCATGCCGCAGGAGCCGCAGATTGCCATGCGGCAGGACCAGCGGTAGCTCAGGTCCGGGGCCAGGTTATCTTTGATATAGCCGAGCGCATCCAGCAGGGAGGTTTGCTCGTCGTAAGGGACTTCATAGAAAGCGCTGTGCGGCGCGGCGTCCACTTCCGGGTTGTAGCGCACCACTTCAACTTTCAGTTTTTGCATCTCAGCCATTCGCCTTCTCCTTCTTATCGGCGGCTTCTGCTTCTGCACCGTACACGCGTTTCGCCGGTGGCAGCGTAGTGATTTTCACGTCGCTGTAGTCCAGCCGGGTGGTACCATCCGCATCGCGCCAGGCGAGAGTATGTTTAAGGAAATTGACGTCGTCACGTTCGGTGCAGCCCTCATCCAGGCGCTGGTGTGCGCCGCGGGACTCTTTACGCGCCAGGGCGGAATGGGCCATACACTCTGCGACGTTCAGGCCGTGGCCCAGTTCAATGGTATAGAGCAGGTCGGTATTGAAGACGCTGGAGGTGTCGGTGATGCGCACGCGCTTGAAGCGTTCCTGGAGTTCCGCCAGCTTGTCGACGGTTTTCTGCATCAGCTCTGGCGTACGGTAGATCCCGCAGCCTTCTTCCATCGACAGCCCCATTTCGTCGCGGATCTTCGACCAGTTTTCGTTACCTTCCTGGTTCACCAGGCCTTTCAGGCGTTTTTCGATGTCTGCAACCTGCGCATCCAGCGCCGCGCTGTTAGCTTCACCTGCCGTTGCGGCACGCTCCATCGCGCGTTCGCCCGCCATGCGACCAAAGACCACCAGCTCAGCCAGCGAGTTCGAGCCCAGACGGTTTGCGCCGTGCAGACCGACGGAGGAACACTCACCCACCGCAAACAGCCCTTTGATGCGGGTTTCGCACTGCTGGTCGGTTTCGATACCGCCCATGGTGTAGTGCGCGGTTGGACGCACCGGGATCGGCTCTTTCACCGGGTCGACGCCCACATAGGCTTTCGCCAGCTCGCAGATAAACGGCAGACGCTCCAGCAGTTTCTTCTCGCCGAGATGACGCAGGTCGAGATGTACCACGTCGCCGCGCGGCGTTGAGATGGTGTTGCCTTTGCGCCATTCGTGCCAGAAAGCCTGAGAGACTTTGTCGCGTGGGCCGAGTTCCATGTATTTGTTTTTCGGCTCGCCAAGCGGGGTTTCCGGACCCATGCCGTAATCCTGCAAATAGCGATAGCCGTTTTTGTTGACCAGAATACCGCCTTCGCCGCGGCAGCCTTCCGTCATCAGAATACCGGAGCCCGGCAGGCCGGTTGGGTGATACTGGACGAACTCCATATCACGCAGCGGGACGCCGTGGCTGAGCGCCATGCCCATACCGTCACCGGTGACGATGCCGCCGTTGGTGTTGTAGCGGTATACGCGGCCCGCACCGCCCGTTGCCATCACCACCGCCTTAGCGCGGATCTGGACGAGCGTGCCTTCCATCATGTTCATTGCTACCAGTCCGTGCGCATGACCGTCGTCGACCAGAATGTCGAGAACGAAATGTTCGTCAAAGCGCTGGATTTGTGGGAACTGGAGGGAGGTCTGGAACAGGGTGTGCAGCATGTGGAAGCCGGTCTTATCGGCGGCAAACCAGGTGCGTTCGATCTTCATGCCACCGAAGCGGCGGACGTTGACGCTCCCGTCCGGACGGCGGCTCCAAGGACATCCCCACTGTTCCAGTTGGGTCATTTCCGTTGGGCAATGGTGTACGAAGTAATCAACGACATCCTGTTCGCAAAGCCAGTCGCCCCCTGCAACCGTGTCGTGGAAATGGTATTCGAAGCTGTCATGATCCTGCGCGACGGCGGCGGATCCTCCTTCTGCGGCTACCGTGTGGCTGCGCATCGGATAGACTTTTGAAATCAATGCGATTTTGGCGTTCGGATTGGCTTGTGCCGCAGCAATTGCAGCGCGTAATCCAGCCCCGCCAGCGCCTATTACGGCAAGATCGGCTTGAAAAGTTTGCACGACATTCCTCCAGATTTTGGTTTTCCCGCAACGTGATGAGCTAAAGGACGTTCACCTGCCCGAACGGACGATTGCGGAAGCGATTCCACTGCTCCTTTATGGGTAAAACAGTATAACCGCGTAGAAGTGAGGGAAATTTGACGTGTTCGATTTTTTTGCTGTTCTGTGCGGTGATTTATCATCGTGATTAATGAATGGCGTCACAGTATTTCTCTGTGCAATGAAAAGGGGCTTTTACTGTGCAAAATTTGTCTCTGCCCCGGCTTGCGAGTAGACTTCGTGCCCTTGTCTGAAAACGGAGAAATAACTCATGAGCGAAACGGCCACCTGGCAGCCGAGCGCATCCATTCCAAACCTGCTAAAGCGCGCAGCAATTATGGCGGAGATCCGCCGCTTCTTTGCGGATCGCGGCGTCCTGGAGGTGGAAACGCCGTGCATGAGTCAGGCGACGGTCACGGATATTCATCTGGTCCCGTTTGAAACCCGTTTTGTTGGCCCAGGCCACTCTCAGGGCATGAATCTGTATCTGATGACCAGCCCGGAATACCATATGAAGCGTCTGCTGGCGGCCGGGTGTGGTCCGGTCTATCAGCTGTGCCGTAGCTTCCGTAATGAAGAGATGGGCCGACACCATAATCCGGAATTCACTATGCTGGAGTGGTACCGCCCGCACTACGACATGTATCGTCTGATGAACGAAGTCGACGATCTGCTCCAACAGGTGCTGGATTGCGCGGAAGCTGAAACGCTCTCCTATCAGCAGGCCTTCCAGCGTCATCTGGAAATTGATCCGCTGTCGGCTGATAAAACACAGCTGCGTGAAGTGGCGGCAAAACTGGATCTGAGCAACGTGGCGGATAACGAAGAGGATCGCGACACGCTGCTGCAACTGCTGTTCACCTTTGGTGTTGAACCGCAGATTGGCAAAGATCGTCCGACGTTTGTCTATCACTTCCCGGCCAGCCAGGCTTCACTGGCGCAGATCAGCACCGAAGATCACCGCGTGGCGGAGCGCTTTGAGGTGTACTTTAAAGGCATCGAGCTGGCGAACGGTTTCCATGAGCTGACCGACGCGCGCGAACAGCAACAGCGTTTCGAGCAGGATAACCGCAAGCGCAACGCGCGCGGTCTGCCGCAGCAGCCGATTGACACCAACCTGCTGGAAGCGCTTAAAGCCGGTCTGCCGGACTGCTCCGGCGTGGCGCTGGGTGTGGATCGCCTGGTCATGCTGGCGCTGGGCGCAGAACAACTGGGCGATGTGATTGCCTTTACGGTCGATCGCGCATAAAGGATTGCCGGGTGGCGCTGTCGCTTACCCGGCCTACTTGGTCATTTAACTCTGCCACATTAAAAACTACTATCTTCTCTATGCACGGGTCTTTTTCTTAATTTGACTCGGATAGACACAATATTTGTCTGGTCATCTGCTACCATCCGCGCAGTTTAATTCCGTTTCGGATGGTTATATGTCTCACTCACTCAAAAAAATGACCCTTACCGGGCTCATCCTGATGATTTTTACGTCAGTTTTTGGCTTTGCCAATAGCCCGTCCGCGTTTTATCTGATGGGCTACAGCGCGACGCCGTTTTATATCGTTTCCGCGCTGTTCTTCTTTATTCCGTTTGCGCTAATGATGGCGGAGATGGGGTCGGCGTACAGGAAAGAAGAAGGCGGCATCTATTCGTGGATGAACAACAGCGTCGGTCCGCGTTATGCGTTTATCGGTACGTTCATGTGGTTTTCATCCTATGTCGTCTGGATGGTCAGCACGGCGGCCAAGGTCTGGGTGCCGTTCTCAACGTTTCTCTTCGGTGCGGATAAAACGCAGGTCTGGTCTCTGGCGGGGCTGAGTTCCACACAGGTGGTCGGTATTCTGGCGGTGTGCTGGATGGTGGTTGTCACGCGGGTGGCCTCGAAAGGCATCAACAAAATTGCCCGTATCACTGCCGTTGGCGGAATTTCCGTGATGTGCCTGAACCTGGTGCTGCTGCTGGTCAGTATCGCTATTCTGTGCCTGAACGGCGGGCATTTCGCACAGGAAGTCAACTTCGTTTCATCGCCTAATCCGGGTTACCAGTCCGGGCTGGCCATGCTCTCCTTCGTGGTGTTTGCCATCTTTGCTTACGGTGGAATTGAAGCCGTGGGCGGGCTGGTCGATAAAACCGAAAACCCGGAAAAGAACTTCGCCAAAGGCATTATCTTTGCCGCCATCGTCATTTCCATTGGCTACTCGCTGGCGATTTTCCTCTGGGGCGTCAGCACCAACTGGCAGCAGGTACTGAGCAATAACACCACCAACCTCGGCAACATTACCTACGTGTTGATGAAAAGCCTGGGGGTGACGCTGGGCAACGCCATGGATCTCGCGCCGGAAACGTCGGCCACCCTGGGGATCTGGTTTGCGCGGATTACCGGTTTGTCGATGTTCCTCGCCTATACTGGCGCGTTCTTCACGCTGATCTACTCGCCGCTGAAAGCGATTATTCAGGGGACGCCAAAGGCGCTGTGGCCCGCACGTATGACGCAGCTGAATGCTGCCGGTATGCCTGCCAACGCGATGTGGATGCAGTGCCTGCTGGTGTGCGTGTTCATTCTGCTGGTGTCCTTTGGCGGCGATACCGCGTCGGCGTTCTATAACAAGCTGACCCTGATGGCAAACGTATCGATGACGCTTCCGTACCTATTCCTGGCGCTGGCGTTCCCGTTCTTTAAGGCGAAGCGAGATCTGGAGCGACCGTTTGTGATCTTCAAAACCCGCGTGGCGACGCTGCTGGCGACCACTGTTGTGGTGCTGGTCGTCGCGTTCGCCAACATCTTTACCGTCATTCAGCCCGTGGTTGAGGCAAATGACTGGAGCAGCACGCTGTGGATGGTTGGCGGACCGATCTTCTTCTCGCTGCTGGCAATGGGGATTTATGAGAACTACCGCCGCCGCATGATGACCTGCGTGGCAGAAGTGGCATAGCGGATGAAAAAACCCCTCCCGGAAGGGAGGGGGAAATGGATTATAAACTTCCCGCCGGGCGCGAACGCGCCGCAGACGTCAACGTTCTTCCCGTCTTACGTCCGTCCAGCGTTTCCAGACGCATCTGGAAAGGTGGGAACGGCATATCAATTCCGTGCTCGCGGAAGCCAGCCAGGATCAGCTGGTGGATCTCATGGCGCAGCGGCATACGGTGTCCCATCTCGGCGGCGTAGATACGCAGCTCGAAAATCTGGATCCCCTGCTGCAAATCAACCAGGAAGACTTCCGGCGGCGGGTTGTCGATTACCAGCGAACAGCGTTCAGCAGCCGTATACAGGATCTGCGTCACCTCTTCGCTGTTGGCATCCGACGGAGCGGGTACGGTCAGCACCACACGCGTGACGGAGTCAGACAGCGACCAGTTGATAAACTGCTCGGTGATAAACGCTTTGTTCGGGACGATGATCTCTTTACGGTCCCAGTCGCTGATGGTGGTGGCGCGGGTGTTGATCCTGGTGACGCTGCCGGTCAGATCGCGGATGGTCACCGTATCGCCAATTCGAATCGGCTTTTCAAACAGAATGATCAGACCCGAGACGAAGTTGGCAAAGATCTCCTGTAAACCAAAGCCCAGGCCTACGGTCAGGGCGGCAACCAGCCATTGCAGTTTTGACCATTCGATACCAATCATCGAGAAGCCAACCAGCCCACCAAACAGCATGATTAAATACTTGGTAATGGTGGTGATCGCATAGCCTGTGCCGGGGGTTAAATCCAGATGCTGCAACAGCGCCAGCTCCAGCAGGGCAGGGAAGTTACGGATCAGCTGCGTGGTGATAATGAGTACCAGAATCGCAATCAGCACGGCCCCTAAGGTGATTGGCTCCAGGCTTTCGACCCCCTGCACCGTCGACGTCACATCCCACAAAGAGATGTTCTCCAGGAAGCCAAACGCAGAGTGGATTTCCGACCACAGGAAGATCACCGACAGCAGGGCAACCAGCATCAGAATTGAGCGTACCAGCCGCAGGGACTGGGTACTGATCGCATCGAGATCCAGTTCGACGTCATCGGCGTCTGAAGTCCCTTCGGTGCTGTTGACGTGGTTCGGCTCTTCCTCACCCCGCGCGCGCTGGGCCAGTATTTCTGCGCGACGATGTTTGGCACGGTCAAACGCCAGACGACGACGCTGGATCAGCATGCCGCGGCGAATAACATGGTAGACCACCAGCAGCAGGAACCAGATAGCTACTGACGTTTCCAGTCGTGCGAGCAGCGCTTGCGATGTGGCGAGATAACCGACAGCCGCCGCCAGCATCGCCGCCAGCGGCGCGCTAAGCAGCAGGTTCCACAGCAGACGGTTAAACATGTTATCGCCACTGCCGGACTTGTCGAGATAAAGCGGGATCCCGGCGCGCTTCAGGCTGAGCGTCACTACCGCTAATGCCCCGCAGATCAGCATAAAGCACAGCCGTCCCAGCGAGCCGGAGAACTCCCGGTCATTGAGATTATCGAACATGATCAGCGCCATAATTAGCGGCACAATCAGCCCGATGCTCATCAGGTAATAGCGCATCGCCCGCGCCACGCGATTACGCGGCCAGCCAAAGTGAGCGATGAACAGACCATTTGGCCGCGCAAACGTGGCGCAAATCATCACCACCCACAGCAGCGGAACGGTGGCGGTCACGCCATCGCCAATTGCGACGGCAAGCGGATAGGGCCAGGCTTCACGCAGGCCGTATCCGAGCGTCATCCACAGCACCGGCAGCGGAGACGCGACCAGAATTGACCAGAACACTGTACGCAGCGTCAGCCAGAAGTGATCCTGTGTCACTTTCCCCACCCGGGCGCTGGAGCGCTCAAGGAAACGGGTGAAGTGGCGACGGGAATAAATACTGAAACCCACCAGAATCAGTGCCCCCAGCAGCGGGAAGATGGTCTCCTTACTGGTGAGCATCATCACGCTGGCGAGACCCAGCTGGCTGAAGGTGTCCAGCGAAATGAGGCGGCGCAGATCCTGCACGATCTCAATCGGCCAGGCGAAGGTCATCGGCCGCACGTCGGATGTCCAGAACAGGTAACGGTGCGTGGCTTCGTTGACCTCTTTCAGCGCGTCCTCCAGCTGGCTGTTTGAGACTTTCAGCTTGGTGAGTTCGAGGATCAGCGTATCGCCCCCCTGCAACAGGGAATTGAGCAGTTCGCGTTGGGTGCGCAGCTGCGCTTCCAGAATACGGCTTTGCTCGCCGGTGAGCGGCTGTCCGTCAGCCTGACGGATCTGGCGGATTTGCGGCTGCTTATTAAGAAGGTCTTCATAATGAAGACGCTGAACGCGCAGCTGCGCCATCTCCGTATCAAGCTGCTGCGGTTTTGGCATCTCTGGCAGACGAGCCACCTGTGCGCGTAACGCTTCGCCCAACAGGTTAGATGAGCCAAGCCACTGGGACTGTTCACGCAGCGTGTTGAGAGCCTGACGAACCTGGAGGGTTTGATTAGTGGCCTGACGCTGCTGCGAGGCCACCAAATCCATGCGCTGCGCCTGCTGATTCAGCGCGGCAGAAAGCTCGCGGTTAACCTTAAACTGGGCGACGATGCTGTCGGGCAGGTTAGCGCTGTTTTCGGCCAACAACTCGGTGCTTTCCAGCGCACGTTCAGCTTCACGCTGACGCTGGCTGTTGAGTTGATTTCTCAGCGCCTGGAGATACGCATCCAGCTGTTCGCTCTGCTTCTGCGCCAGTTCCGAACGCATCCGCGACAGCTCCTGGCGGTTGTTAGCAGAAAGCTGTGCCAGCTCCAGTTCATCAACCAGCGCTTTTAGTCTGGCGGATTCCGCCTGTAGCCCAAGATTTTGGGCCTGATTCTGCGGGGTGTTGCCGGTCTGCGTCCCAATGCGGCGTTCCACCTCATTTAACTGACGGCGGGCATCGGTTTGCTGCTGTGGAAGCTGACTGAGAGAGTCGGCAATTTCACGCGCCCGTTCCTGCTCCTGCTGTGCCAGACGGCTTTTTTCCAGCAGCTGGCTGCTGACTTGCAGGATCTCCTGATTCAGCGCCTCGGACGTCATCCCTGCGGGTACCTGGCGTGGTTCATCACGCAGGCTGTTTAACTGCGAGCGCAGGGTCTGAGAGAGTTTGGGGAAGTTGTCGATAACCTGCTGATATTGCTGGGCGCGCTCAAGAGAACCCTTTCGTTCCTCAAGTGCGTTCAGTGCAGACTGGAGCGACTCAACGGCCTCCGGCTGAGCGGGTTTCGCCGCTTTTGCCTGCTCCAGCTCCTGGGTTATCTGTTTGGCGTCGGGGGCCGTCGCTGCGTACGCCCCCATGCTGAGGCACCAGGCCATCAGTAATACGATAATCGGGCGCACGTCAGCGATCCTTCTGTTGTTAACCTTCGTCTTTTTTGCCGTCAACCAGCGGGCTGGCATCGTGCTCGGCTTTGATCTCTTCTTCCGGCAACGGGGCTGGCGCAACGTCTGGCGTTGCAAAGACCTCCGTCGATACTGCCAGAGGCTGGCCGAGTTTGGTCACGGACAGGCTTTCCAGCTCGTCGACAAGGTTAACTTTGCCCGGTGCGAACAGGTTGATTACCGTTGAGCCCAGCTTGAAGCGGCCCATCTCCTGACCTTTCAGCAGGGCCACAGAACCTTCTTCTTCCCCGGCAGGCCAGGTCCAGCGCTTGATCACGCCTTCGCGTGGCGGCGTAATGGTGCCCGCCCAGACGGTTTCGATGCTGCCCACAATGGTAGCACCTACCAGAATCTGCGCCATTGGGCCAAATTCAGTATCAAACAGGCAGATGACGCGCTCGTTACGGGCAAACAGGTTAGGGACGTTTTGCGCCGTCAGGTGGTTTACAGAGAACAGATCCCCCGGCACGTAGATCATCTCGCGCAGGATGCCGTTACACGGCATATGAACGCGGTGGTAGTCGCGTGGGGAGAGATAGGTGGTCGCGAAAGTCCCGTTGCGGAACAGATCCGCCATTATGTAGTTACCGGCCAGCAGCGCTTCCAGGCTGTAGTTATGGCCTTTCGCCTGCAAAATTTTGTCGTCTTCAATTTTACCCAGCTGGCTGATCACGCCGTCAGCAGGCATCACCAGCACGTTCGGGTCGGTATTCAGCGGGCGCACTTCGTCGCGCAGCGGACGCACAAAAAATTCGTTGAAGGTGCGGTAGCTTGCCGTATCCGGTTTCTGCGCTTCTTTCATGTCGACCTTGTAGTATTTCACGAACAGGTCGATGACCATTTTGGTCAGCCAGCCCGCTCGTTTGCTCGCGCCCCAGCCCGCCAGGCGAGTGAGCCACAGTTTAGGCAGAATGTATTGAAGCGAAAGTTTAAATGAGTTTAACAAGGTAGCCTCCAGGCCATTGTTTTGTCGTTCCTGATCCGGCAGTACGCTGCCGGAACCTGAAAAAAGGGGACGATTTTAGCGACGCTTAGCTTAGTTGTCAGTTATCAGAATCAGAAAAGTTTTTACGCGTTTTTACCTGGTCCATGCTTTCGAGAATACGATGGTAATTTTCGAAACGGGTTTCCGCTATTTCACCGTTCTCCACCGCTTCGCGGATGGCGCAGCCCGGATCGTTGTCATGTTTACAGTCGCGGTATTTGCAAGCGCCTATATAGTCATGGAATTCGACAAATCCGTTAAAGATTTGTTCCGGCTCAAGATGCCAGAGACCAAATTCACGCACACCCGGGGAGTCAATCACATCGCCGCCGTGCGGGAAGTGATAGAGACGTGAGGCGGTGGTGGTGTGCTGGCCCAGCCCGGAGACGTCCGACACATCGTTGGTCAGGATTTCTTGCTGAAGGCCGAGCAGGTTGTTAAGCAGGCTCGATTTACCCACGCCAGACTGCCCTGCAAAGATACTGATGCGGTCGGTCAGCGCATCTTCTAACGGCTTCAGGCCATCTTTGGTGCGGCTGGAAACCATCAAAACGCGATAACCAATATTGCGATAGATATCCATCTGCTCATTCACAAAGGCCATGGCCTCGTCATCCAGCAGATCGATTTTATTCAGCACGATGAGCGGCTCAACCTGTAGCGTTTCGCAGGCCACCAGGTAACGGTCAATAATGTTGAGCGAAAGTTCGGGTAAAATCGCTGAAACGATCACGATCTGGTTGATATTGGCGGCAATGGGCTTTACGCCGTCGTAGAAATCAGGACGGGTCAGAACCGACGTGCGTTCATGCACGGCTTCAACGATACCTTTAACCGTTACCCCTTCCGCAGCCGCTTTGCCTGGACGCCAGACCACGCGGTCACCGGTCACCAGGGAACGGATGGTGCGACGGATATTGCAACGGTGGATGTCCCCGTCGGCAGACTCGACATCGGCATGCATACCGAAGCGGCTAATCACCACGCCTTCCGTCGCTTCGCCAAACAGGTTGTCGTCGTAATCGGGCTTCTCCGTAGTGGTTTTAAGACGGCGCTGGTGATTTGCATTCACGCGGCGCTGCTGCCCTTTGGAGAGTTTATTTTTACTCAATCGCGCTGGCTCCTGGTCGCCCATAGCGGGCAAAACCTCTATGATACACTCTAATTAATACTAGTTAACCTGCTACTGCCGGTTAAGCGAGAAGGGTGGAAAATAACATGAGCGCGGACGAAAACAACCTGATTTGGATCGATCTGGAGATGACCGGCCTGGATCCCGAGCGCGATCGCATTATTGAGATCGCCACACTGGTCACCGATGCTAACCTCAATATTCTGGCGGAAGGCCCAACGATTGCCGTGCACCAGTCCGATGACCAGCTTGCGCTGATGGATGAGTGGAACGTGCGTACCCATACTGGCAGCGGGCTGGTGGAACGCGTGAAGGCCAGCACTCTGGGCGACCGCGAAGCGGAGCTGGCGACGCTTGAGTTTCTGAAGCAGTGGGTGCCGGCAGGAAAATCGCCTATCTGTGGCAACAGCATTGGTCAGGATCGTCGCTTCCTGTTTAAGTACATGCCGGAGCTGGAGTCCTACTTCCACTACCGCTATCTGGATGTGAGCACCTTAAAAGAGCTGGCCCGCCGCTGGAAACCGGAAATTCTCGACGGCTTCACAAAGCAGGGGACGCACCAGGCAATGGACGACATCCGTGAGTCTGTTGCGGAGCTGGCGTACTATCGCGAAAACTTTATTAAGCTTTAATTTTGCGATCCGGCGCCTTGCGTGGCCGGGTTTTTGTCGCTAAATTGTTCAGCTTGCCGATTAAATAAGCACTTGAACTGAATTTCAAAAAAATCGCTTTGAGGGGGGTTGCAGCTAAACGGATTTCTCGTATAATGCGCCTCCCGTAACGACAGAGAATTACACGTTACGACAGCAACAAAAGCAGTACAGATTTGCGGGAATAGCTCAGTTGGTAGAGCACGACCTTGCCAAGGTCGGGGTCGCGAGTTCGAGTCTCGTTTCCCGCTCCAAATTCTTCTTCTTTCCTAAATTATCCACAGCGAAATGCTTCGTTGGGGACGTTTTCTATTATGTCTGAAATACTCTTGTAAACAGAGTTATCCACAGAAACTGTAATAAATCCCAGTTGTGCAAAATGTTAGCAGGGTGAATAATATCTTCGTAATTAACTGTAATCTATGAAGAAAATTTGATTTCAAAATGTTATTGAGATCACTTGACCTGTTTGCTAAACCTTATTGCGCCTGAATTCTTATTTTTATTCACAGCCTGTGAATATATCACACATCCCGTGGCAGCCCTTTTTCAATCACCCTGACCAGGCGCTGTTTCTTCGGTAACTGCACTTCAACCACGCCGGCATTTCGCTTCTCAATTTGCTGCGCAATCGCCCATTCTATGTGCTCATCAAGAAGTGGGTGCTCACCTCTGCGGCTTTCGAGCGCCTGAAGATTGGCTTCATCCCATGGGGCATTACCCAGCGCAACGGCCACATTACGCAGCCAGCGCAGGTGGCCGATACGACGTATGGCGGAACCTTCCGTCACCTTCAGGAACCAGGCTTCGCTCCAGGCGAAAAGTTCGATCAGCTGCGGGGCATGTAACGCCTTGCGGGGACTGAAGTCTTCTTCGTCCGTCAACTGTGAATAACGGTTCCACGGACAAATCAGCTGGCAGTCATCACAGCCGTAGATGCGGTTGCCAATAAGCGGACGAAATTCCTCTGGAATAGCACCTTCCAGCTCGATGGTGAGATAAGAGATACAGCGGCGCGCATCAACGGTATAGGGTTCAACGATAGCGCCCGTTGGGCAGATGGTCATACAGGCCACGCAGCGGCCACACCCTTCTTCCACCGGACCGTCTACCGGCAGGGGTAAATCAATCAACAGTTCACCCAGGAAAAAGAATGAGCCCGCGTCGCGGCTTAAGATAAGTGAGTGCTTACCTGTCCAGCCAAGCCCGGCTTTTTCGGCGATAGGGCGCTCAAGAATAGGCGCAGAATCGACAAAGGGTCTAAAATTCAGCGAAACACAGTGCTGCTGAATGGTTTCCCCGAGCTTTTTTAGACGGTTGCGCAGAAGTTTATGGTAATCACGTCCCAGCGCGTATCGGCTGACGTAACCCAGCGAAGGATTTTTTAGCGTGCGCGCAAAGGCCGCGTTAGCGGGCAGATAGTTCATGCGTACGCTAATGACGCGCAGCGTACCCGGCAACAGCTCGTGGGGGCGGGCACGCATCATACCGTGACGCGCCATCCACTCCATCTCGCCGTGGTATTGTTTATCCAGCCATGCCTGTAGCTTAGGCTCGCTGGCAGAGAGGTCGGTATCGGTAATACCGACCTTCTGGAAGCCCAGTTCAGCACCCCACTGTTTTATTTTTTGCGCTAATTCATTGAGATCGAGGGGCTGTGACATGACGGACCATACTGTGAAGAAAAACCCCGCAAGTATACCACATTCCATCTGGCATGCGGATGACCTCCGTCGGGCCGAAAAAGAGGCCGCAGATAGCCTGGGCGTTACCCTTTATGAACTGATGCAGCGCGCGGGCGAGGCGGCGTTTAACGTAGCGCGCACGGCTTATCCGGATGCCTCGCACTACCTGATTCTGTGCGGGCACGGCAATAACGGTGGCGATGGCTATGTGGTGGCTCGTCTTGCGGTGGCGGCGGGGCTGCGCGTTACCCTGCTGGCGCTGGAGAGCGACAAGCCGCTACCGGAAGAGGCTGGCATGGCGAGAGAGGCCTGGCTGAATGCGGGGGGCATTATTCATGCGCCTGATATCGTCTGGCCCGAGGATGTCGACGTGATTGTTGATGGTCTGCTGGGGACGGGGCTGATGCGCGCGCCTCGCGATGACGTCGCCGCGCTGATTACCCACGCTAATGCGCACCCCGCCCCGGTGGTGGCGCTGGATATTCCCTCCGGCCTGATGGCGCAAACCGGCGCGACGCCGGGCGTGTCGATTGAGGCTGCGCACACCGTGACCTTTATCGCCCTGAAGCCGGGTTTGCTTACCGGTAAAGCGCGGGATGTCGTGGGGACGTTACATCACAACGCACTGGGGCTGGAAAACTGGCTGGCTGGACAGGATACCCACATCACCCGCTTTGATGCCTCCCTGCTTGCTCAGTGGCTGCCTCCGCGCCGCCCCACATCCCATAAGGGTGATCATGGCCGGCTGCTGATTATCGGTGGCGATCATGGCACGGCAGGTGCGATTCGCATGACAGGAGAGGCCGCGTTGCGCAGCGGTGCCGGATTAGTACGCGTGCTGACCCGCAGCGAAAACATTCCGCCGATTATTACCGCGCGGCCGGAGCTGATGGTCCACGAGCTTGCCCCACAGGCGATTGAAGAGGGTCTTGAGTGGGCGGACGTGGTAGTCATTGGTCCGGGCCTGGGTCAGCAGGAGTGGGGTAAACGGGCCCTGCAAAAGGCCGAGAATTTTCGTAAGCCGATGCTCTGGGATGCCGACGCGCTTAACCTTCTGGCAATAAACCCGGATACGCGTCACAATCGCATTCTGACGCCACACCCCGGCGAAGCCGCACGGCTGCTTAACTGTAGCGTGGCAGAAATTGAAAGCGATCGCTTACTTTCAGCCCAACGTCTGGTAAAACGTTACGGAGGTGTTGTCGTTTTGAAAGGGGCGGGGACCGTTATTGCCAGCGATGATGCGATGGGCATCGTTGATGCCGGTAATGCAGGCATGGCGAGCGGCGGCATGGGTGATGTGCTCTCTGGCATCATTGGCGCATTGCTCGGACAGAAACTTCCCCTTTATGATGCAGCCTGTGCTGGCTGCGTGGCCCACGGTGCGGCGGCTGACAGGCTGGCTGCTCGTTACGGAACGCGCGGTATGCTGGCCACCGATCTTTTTTGCACGCTGCGGCGTGTTGTTAACCCGGATGTGATTGACGTAGAAAATGACTAATCGAGCGATTCCTTTACCTGATGAACAAGCCACTTTAGATCTCGGCAAGCGCGTGGCGCAGGCCTGTCAGGGGGCGACCGTCATTTATCTGTATGGTGATTTAGGCGCGGGTAAAACAACCTTCAGCCGTGGTTTTTTGCAGGCGTTAGGCCATAACGGGAACGTAAAAAGCCCGACTTATACGCTAGTAGAACCGTACACGCTTGAAAATATCATGGTGTACCACTTTGATTTATATCGTCTTGCGGATCCTGAGGAGCTGGAATTTATGGGGATTCGCGATTACTTTGCCAACGACGCCATTTGCCTGGTGGAGTGGCCGCAACAAGGTGCGGGTGTGCTGCCTGACCCGGATGTCGAAATTCACTTGGATTATCAGGCACAAGGGCGTGAGGCGCGCATCAGTGCGGTTTCCTCATCAGGCTGTTCCTTACTGGCGCGTTTAGCCGGTTGAGCGTAGGGATAACGGGATGATTAATCGCGTTAAAGGTTGGATTTTGGCAGCCACGGTTCTGCTGTGCGCGCAGGCCGGTGCGGCCAGCCTCTCGGATATTCAGGTGTCGAATGGCGATAGCCAGGCCCGCATTACCTTCAGCTTTATGGGCGATCCTGAATATGCTTTCTCACAAATCGACAGCCGCAGCGTGGCGCTCGATATTAAACAGTCCGGGGTGATCCAGGGGCTGCCGCTCCAGTTCAGCGGCAACAATCTGGTGAAAAGCATCCGTTCGGGGACGCCGAAGGATGCGCAGTCTCTGCGTCTGGTGGTCGATCTCACCGAAAAGGGCAAAACGAAGGCGGTTAAGCAGCAAAACGGCGCCAGTTATACGGTGGTCTTTACCATTAATGCTGATGTTCCGCCGCCGCCACCGCCTGCACCTGTGGTAGCAAAACGCGTAGAAGCGCCGGTTTATACCCCAAGGCCGTCTGAGCCAGCCCGTAATCCGTTTAAATCACAAAATGACCGACTTACCGCCGTGACCAGCAGCAACACGGTGACGCGTCCGGCGGTCAGCGCGCGGCGAACGCCGGTCAGTGGCGACAAAGTGATTATCGCCATCGACGCCGGACACGGCGGGCAAGATCCTGGCGCGATTGGCCCGGGCGGCACGCGGGAGAAAAACGTCACTATCGCCATTGCCCGTAAGCTGCGTGCGCTTCTGAATGACGATCCGATGTTCAAAGGGGTCATGACCCGCGACGGAGATTATTTTATTTCAGTGATGGGACGCTCGGATGTGGCGCGTAAGCAAAACGCCAACTTCCTGGTGTCGATTCACGCGGATGCTGCGCCGAACCGTAACGCCACCGGCGCGTCGGTATGGGTACTGTCGAACCGTCGTGCCAACAGTGAAATGGCGAACTGGCTTGAAGAGCACGAGAAGCAGTCTGAACTGTTAGGCGGGGCAGGCGATGTGCTGGCAAACAGCCAGGCCGATCCGTATCTCAGCCAGGCGGTGCTGGATTTACAGTTCGGTCATTCTCAGCGCGTCGGGTATGATGTCGCCACTAACGTACTCAACCAGCTGCAAAGCGTCGGATCGCTGCATAAGCGTCGTCCGGAACATGCGAGCCTCGGTGTCCTGCGTTCACCGGATATTCCGTCGATTCTGGTAGAGACGGGTTTTATCAGTAATCACGGTGAAGAGCGTTTACTGGGAAGCGACAGCTATCAGCAGCAAATTGCTGAAGCGATTTATAACGGTCTGCGTAAATACTTTGACGCGCATCCGCTTCAGTCTGCGCCGCAGGGCGGGGCAGCCCAGACGGCAAGCGCCGCGCTGCCGGGTGAGATGACCGCGACTAATTAAGGAGAGTTCATGCCGATTCAGGTTCTACCGCCGCAGCTCGCGAACCAAATCGCCGCCGGTGAGGTGGTGGAACGCCCTGCATCGGTGGTAAAAGAGCTGGTGGAAAACAGCCTCGATGCAGGGGCGACCCGCATTGATATCGATATTGAACGCGGGGGCGCAAAGCTTATCCGCATTCGTGATAACGGCTGTGGCATCAAAAAGGACGAGCTGGCGCTGGCGCTGGCGCGTCATGCCACCAGTAAAATTGCGTCACTTGACGATCTGGAAGCGATTATCAGCCTGGGTTTTCGCGGCGAAGCGCTGGCCAGTATCAGCTCCGTTTCCCGCTTAACGTTGACCTCCCGCACGGCCGACCAGCAGGAAGCCTGGCAGGCCTACGCCGAAGGGCGCGATATGGACGTCACGGTTAAACCAGCGGCGCACCCGGTAGGCACCACGCTTGAAGTGCTGGATCTTTTCTATAACACGCCCGCCCGGCGCAAGTTTATGCGAACCGAGAAGACCGAATTCGGACATATCGACGAGATCATCCGCCGCATCGCGCTGGCACGCTTTGATGTCACTCTTAACCTCAGTCATAACGGTAAGGTGATGCGTCAGTACCGGGCAGTGGCGGAAGGCGGGCAAAAGGAGCGTCGGCTGGGCGCCATCTGCGGCACGCCGTTCCTGGAAAAAGCGCTGGCCATGGAGTGGCAGCATGGCGATTTGGCCCTGCGCGGCTGGGTTGCCGATCCGAACGCCAGTAGCGCCGCGTTTGCTGAGATTCAGTACTGCTACGTCAACGGTCGCATGATGCGCGACCGTCTGATTAACCACGCCATTCGCCAGGCCTGTGAAGATAAGCTCGGCACCGATCAACAGCCCGCCTTTGTGCTTTATCTGGAGATCGACCCGCATCAGGTTGACGTTAACGTGCACCCCGCCAAGCACGAGGTGCGTTTCCACCAGTCGCGTCTGGTGCATGATTTTATCTATCAGGGCGTCGTTAGCGTTTTGCAGAAGCAGGCTGAGCCAACGCTGCCGCTGGAAAACGACGTTCCTGCACCGCGATCGCTGCCAGAAAATCGCGTGGCGGCCGGACGTAACCATTTCGCTGAACCCGCAGTCGCGCGCGAACCAGTGGCTCCGCGTTTTTCGTCAGCGGGAAGCGCACCGCGCCCGACGGGCGCCAACTACCCAAATGCCCAGCCGGGGTATCAAAAGCAGCAAGGTGCGTTATACCGTAAATTGCTGGACACCCCAGCCGTGGAACGGAAAGAACATATTGAGGTATCGCCGTCTTCCCTTGACGGACATAGCCAGAGTTTTGGCCGGGTATTGACGATTGTCGCCCCGGACATGGCACTGCTTGAACGTGAGGGGAAATTGATGCTGCTGGCGTTGCCGGTAGCGGAACGCTGGCTTAAACAGGCGCAACTGACGCCAGGGGAAAACGCCGCCTGTGCTCAGCCGTTACTGATCCCGGTTCGGTTAAAAATAAACCATGAAGAAACAGGGGTTTTGCAGCGTGCCCAGGCGCTTCTTGCCGAAATGGGGATTGAAATCGTACTGGACGCGCAGCATGTGACAATTCGCGCAGTGCCTTTACCCTTACGCCAACAAAATTTACAAAACTTGATTCCTGAACTGATAGGCTACCTGGCGCAGCAAACGACGTTTGATGCCGCCGATACCGCGCAGTGGATCGCCCGCCATCTGGCCAGCGAACATTCGCCGTGGAGTATGGCGCAGGCGATTACCGTTCTGGCAGAGGTGGAACGCCTCTGTCCACAGCTGGTGAAAGCGCCGCCAGGTGGTTTGTTACAACCTGTTGATTTAAAAACGGCGATGACCGCCCTGAAACATGACTGATGTAAGTAAGGCGAGCCTGCCAAAGGCGATTTTTTTAATGGGGCCAACGGCCTCCGGTAAAACGGCGTTAGCCATTGAGTTACGTAAAGTTTTGCCAGTAGAGTTGATTAGCGTTGATTCAGCCCTCATTTACCGAGGAATGGACATCGGCACGGCGAAGCCCAACGCAGACGAACTGCGTGCGGCACCGCACCGTTTACTGGATATTCTCGACCCGGCACAGGCTTACTCCGCAGCAGATTTTCGCCGCGACGCCTTAGCCGAGATGGCCGAGATTACCGCCGCGGGACGCATACCGCTGTTAGTTGGCGGCACGATGCTCTACTTTAAGGCGCTGCTGGAGGGGTTATCGCCTCTGCCATCGGCCGATCCGGAAGTGAGAGCGAAGATTGAGCGGCAGGCGGCAGAGCAGGGGTGGGACGTTTTGCACAGGCAACTGGAAGAGATTGACCCGGTTGCCGCAGCGCGGATCCACCCAAACGATCCGCAAAGGCTTTCCCGGGCACTGGAAGTTTTTTTCATTTCGGGTAAAACTTTAACGGAACTGACGCAAACGTCAGGAGACGCTCTGCCGTATCAGGTGCATCAGTTCGCCATCGCCCCGGCGAGCCGTGAACTGCTCCATCAACGAATTGAGCAGCGTTTTCATCAGATGTTGGCTTCAGATTTTGAAGCAGAAGTGCGGGCGCTTTTTGCCCGTGGAGATTTGCATACGGACATGCCTTCCATTCGTTGTGTGGGATACCGCCAGATGTGGTCGTATCTTGAAGGCGAGATTTCATACGATGAAATGGTTTATCGAGGTGTTTGCGCCACGAGACAGTTAGCGAAGCGCCAGATCACCTGGTTGCGCGGTTGGGAGGGGGTTCACTGGTTAGACAGTGAAAAACCACAACAGGCGTTAAACGAAGTGATTGAGGTTATTGGTGATATCGCTGACTGAATGTGTACAATTAAGCCGTATCGTGCGCAATTTTTCAGAATCGCAAGGTTCTAAGTACAAAACAAGCATATAAGGAAAAGATAGAATGGCTAAGGGGCAATCTTTACAAGATCCGTTCCTGAACGCATTGCGTCGGGAGCGTGTTCCAGTTTCTATTTATTTGGTGAATGGTATTAAGCTGCAAGGTCAGATTGAGTCTTTCGATCAGTTCGTGATCCTGTTGAAAAACACGGTCAGCCAGATGGTCTATAAGCACGCGATTTCTACTGTTGTTCCGTCCCGTCCGGTATCTCATCACAGCAATAACGCTGGCGGCGGCACTGGCAGTAACTACCATCATGGCAGCAACGCGCAGGGTTCATCTGCTCCTGCGCAGGACAGCGAAGAAACCGAATAAGGTTTTGGGCTGTTTTCCACACGGGGAGCCAGGGATCCTGCGTTCCCCGCTGATCTTTTTAGAGAGGTTTACGCTTGTTTGACCGATATGACGCCGGTGAGCAGGCGGTGCTGGTACACATCTATTTTTCGCAAGACAAAGATATGGAAGACCTCCAGGAGTTTGAATCTCTGGTCTCTTCCGCCGGTGTCGAAGCAATGCAGGTGATTACCGGTAGCCGTAAAGCGCCGCACCCGAAGTACTTTGTTGGTGAAGGTAAAGCAGTTGAAATTGCGGATGCCGTAAAAGCAACCGGCGCATCAGTCGTGCTGTTTGATCATGCGCTGTCTCCGGCTCAGGAACGTAACCTGGAAGCTCTCTGCGAATGTCGTGTTATCGATCGCACGGGGTTGATCTTAGATATTTTTGCTCAGCGTGCGCGTACCCACGAGGGTAAGTTGCAGGTTGAGCTGGCGCAGTTGCGCCATCTGGCGACGCGTCTGGTGCGTGGCTGGACACACCTTGAAAGACAAAAAGGCGGGATTGGTTTACGTGGCCCGGGTGAAACCCAGCTCGAAACCGACCGTCGTTTGCTGCGTGGCCGTATAACCCAGATCCTTTCTCGTCTGGAGCGTGTCGAGAAACAGCGCGAACAGGGGCGTCGGGCGCGAACCAAAGCCGACATCCCAACGGTGTCGCTGGTGGGCTATACCAACGCCGGTAAATCCACCCTGTTTAACCAGATAACCGAGGCCCAGGTGTATGCCGCAGACCAGCTGTTTGCGACCCTGGACCCTACGCTGCGCCGTATTGACGTCGCAGACGTCGGTGAAACGGTACTGGCGGATACCGTAGGGTTTATCCGCCATCTGCCGCACGATCTGGTGGCGGCGTTTAAAGCGACGTTGCAGGAGACGCGTCAGGCGACCCTGCTGCTGCACGTGATTGATGCGGCTGACGTACGCGTGCAGGAGAACATCGACGCGGTGAATGTGGTGCTCGAAGAGATTGACGCCCACGAAATTCCCACCCTGTTGGTGATGAACAAGATCGATATGCTGGACGATTTCGAACCGCGTATCGACCGAGATGAAGAGAACAAACCAATTCGGGTCTGGCTATCTGCTCAGGCCGGGATTGGTGTGCCACTGCTTTTCCAGGCTTTGACAGAACGTCTTTCCGGTGAGGTAGCTCAGCACACGCTGCGACTGCCACCACAGGAAGGCAGGCTGCGTAGCCGGTTTTATCAGCTTCAGGCGATAGAAAAAGAGTGGATGGAGGATGACGGCAGCGTGGGGATGCAGGTGCGTATGCCGATCGTTGACTGGCGTCGCCTCTGTAAACAAGAACCTGCGCTGGCGGACTATATCGTCTGATCAGAAAGGGGAAGCCTGAAAAATTCGCCCTTGCATAACAAATATGGAGCATATACATGGCGTGGAATCAGCCCGGTAATAACGGACAAGACCGCGACCCGTGGGGAAGCAGCAATAATCAAGGCGGCAACTCTGGGGGAAATGGCAACAAAGGTGGTCGCGAGCAGGGGCCGCCGGATCTGGATGATATCTTCCGCAAACTGAGCAAAAAGCTTGGTGGCCTTGGCGGAGGAAAAGGTTCTGGCTCGGGTGGCAACTCCACTCAGAGTCCGCGCCCGCCTATGGGTGGCCGCGTAGTAAGCATTGTGGCCGCGGCGGTAGTCATCATCTGGGCAGCCAGCGGGTTCTACACCATTAAAGAAGCAGAGCGCGGCGTGGTAACCCGTTTCGGTAAGTTCAGCCATCTGGTTGAGCCGGGCCTGAACTGGAAACCGACCTTCATTGATAACGTGACCGCAGTGAACGTGGAGTCCGTCCGTGAACTGGCGGCGTCTGGCGTGATGTTGACCTCTGACGAAAACGTGGTGCGCGTTGAGATGAACGTCCAGTACCGCGTGACCGATCCTGAGCGTTATCTGTTTAGCGTGACCAGCGCGGATGACAGCCTGCGTCAGGCGACCGACAGCGCCCTGCGTGGCGTGATCGGTAAATACACCATGGACCGTATCCTGACCGAAGGTCGTACCGTTATTCGTAGCGATACCCAGCGCGAGCTGGAAGAGACCATCCGTCCGTACAACATGGGTATCACCCTGCTGGACGTCAACTTCCAGGCTGCACGTCCGCCGGAAGAGGTGAAAGCGGCGTTTGACGATGCGATTGCCGCGCGTGAAAACGAACAGCAGTACATCCGTGAAGCGGAAGCGTACACCAACGAAGTTCAGCCGCGTGCAAACGGTCAGGCGCAGCGTATTCTGGAAGAAGCGCGCGCGTATAAGACCCAGACCATCCTGGAAGCACAGGGTGAAGTGGCTCGCTTCGCGAAGATCCTGCCGGAATATAAAGCCGCGCCGGAAATTACCCGTGAGCGTCTCTATATCGAGACCATGGAAAAAGTGCTGAGCCATACGCGTAAAGTGCTGGTTAACGACAACAAAGGCGGAAACCTGATGGTCCTGCCGCTGGATCAGATGCTTAAAGGCGGTTCTGCACCGGCAGCAAAAGACAACAGCGGAGCCAACAACCTGCTGCGTCTGCCGCCAGCCTCGTCTGGTAGCTCCAGCGCGAACACAACGCCTTCTTCGAACGATGGTGACATTATGGACCAACGCCGTGCTAACGCGCAGCGTAACGACTACCAGCGTCAGGGGGAATAAGGATGCGTAAGTCAGTTATTGCGATCATCATCATCGCACTGGTCGTGCTCTACACCTCCATCTTTGTGGTGAAAGAGGGCGAACGTGGGATCAAGTTCCAGTTTAGCAGCGTCGTGCGTGACGGCGACAAGCGTCCGGTGATCTACGAGCCGGGTCTGCACTTCAAGGTGCCTTTCATTCAGTCAGTCAAAACGCTCGACGCACGTATCCAGACCATGGATAACCAGGCCGACCGTTTCGTGACTAAAGAGAAGAAAGACCTGATCGTTGATTCCTACATCAAATGGCGTATCAGCGACTTCAGCCGCTACTTCCTGGCAACCGGCGGTGGTGACGTTTCTCAGGCAGAAGTGCTGCTGAAACGTAAGTTCTCTGACCGTCTGCGTTCTGAAATTGGTCGTCTGGATGTAAAAGACATCGTGACCGACTCCCGTGGTCGTCTGACCCTGGAAGTGCGTGATGCATTGAACTCAGGTACAGCGGGTACCGAAGACGAAGTGGAAACACCGGCAGCGGATGACGCGATTGCCAAAGCGGCTGAACGCGTTCAGGCTGAAACCAACGGTAAAGTACCGGTGATCAACCCGAACAGTATGGCTGCACTGGGTATCGAAGTGGTTGACGTGCGTATCAAGCAGATCAACCTGCCAGCGGAGGTGTCCGAGGCGATCTACAACCGTATGCGCGCCGAGCGTGAAGCGGTAGCCCGTCGTCACCGTTCACAGGGTCAGGAAGAGGCCGAGAAACTGCGTGCCGCAGCGGACTACGAAGTGACCAAGACGCTGGCGGAATCTGAGCGTCAGGGCCGTATCCTGCGTGGTGAAGGCGATGCCGAAGCCGCGAAGCTGTTTGCCGATGCCTTCAGCCAGGATCCCGACTTCTACGCCTTTATCCGTAGCCTGCGTGCTTACGAGAATAGCTTCCAGAGCAACCAGGATGTGATGGTACTCAGCCCGGACAGCGATTTCTTCCGTTATATGAAGACGCCGACTAACGCAACGCGATAAACTCAGGCTCGTTTGAGTATTCAAACCACCGCTCTTCACGGAGCGGTGGTTTTCTTTTATAAGGATGAAAAATGAATTCAACGATCTGGCTCGCACTGGCTTTGGTTTTGGTGCTGGAAGGCCTCGGCCCGATGCTCTATCCACGCGCATGGCGACGGATGATCGCGACAATGAGCCAACTTCCGGACAATATTTTGCGTCGTTTTGGCGGTGGTCTTGTGGTTGCCGGTATCGTTATCTACTACATGTTGAGGAAAACGATTGGCTGATCAAAAACTAACCGCAATCGGCATATTTTAGGGTCAAAAAGTGCTGTATATCTGAAAAAGCGATGGTAGAATCCATTTTTAAGCAAACGGTGATTTTGAAAAAAATGGGTAACAACGTCGTCGTACTGGGCACCCAATGGGGTGACGAAGGTAAAGGGAAGATTGTCGATCTTCTGACTGAACGGGCTAAATATGTTGTACGCTACCAGGGCGGTCACAACGCAGGCCATACTCTCGTAATCAACGGTGAAAAAACCGTCCTCCATCTTATTCCATCAGGCATTCTTCGCGAAAACGTCACCAGCATCATCGGTAACGGCGTTGTGCTGTCTCCAGCTGCGCTGATGAAAGAGATGAAAGGTCTGGAAGACCGTGGTATCCCTGTTCGTGAGCGTCTGCTGCTCTCCGAAGCCTGCCCGCTGATCCTGGACTATCATGTGGCGCTGGACGTGGCGCGTGAAAAAGCGCGTGGCGCGAAAGCGATCGGCACTACCGGTCGTGGCATCGGCCCGGCATACGAAGATAAAGTGGCTCGTCGCGGTCTGCGCGTGGGCGACCTCTTCGACAAAGCGACCTTCGCTGAAAAACTGAAAGAAGTGATGGAATATCACAACTTCCAGCTGGTGAATTTCTATAAAGCCGAAGCCGTTGACTACCAGAAAGTGCTGGATGACGTCATGGCGATTGCTGACATTCTGACCGGCATGGTTGTTGATGTGTCCGATCTGCTGGACCAGGCGCGCAAGCGTGGCGATTTCGTCATGTTTGAAGGTGCGCAGGGTACCCTGCTGGACATCGACCACGGTACCTATCCGTATGTAACGTCCTCTAACACCACCGCGGGTGGCGTGGCAACCGGCTCCGGCCTGGGCCCACGTTATGTGGATTACGTTCTGGGCATCATCAAAGCGTACTCCACTCGCGTGGGTGCAGGTCCATTCCCGACCGAGCTGTTTGATGAAACCGGCGAGTTCCTCTGCAAGCAGGGTAACGAGTTTGGCGCAACCACCGGTCGTCGTCGTCGTACCGGCTGGCTGGACGCCGTTGCCGTGCGTCGTGCTGTGCAGATCAACTCCCTGTCTGGCTTCTGCCTGACCAAGCTGGACGTACTGGACGGCCTGAAAGAAGTGAAAATCTGCGTGGGCTACCGTCTGCCAGATGGTCGCGAAGTGACTACCACTCCGCTGGCCGCTGACGACTGGGAAGGCATTGAGCCAATCTACGAAACCATGCCGGGCTGGTCTGAGACCACCTTCGGTGTGAAAGAACGTAGTGGCCTGCCAAAAGCTGCGCTGGACTACATTAAGCGTATTGAAGAACTGACCGAAGTGCCGATCGATATTATTTCTACCGGCCCGGATCGTACTGAAACGATGATCCTGCGCGACCCGTTCGACGCATAATCTTCGTGACTGCTGGCCTGCGGGGAAACCCGTAGGCCGGATAAGCGCAGCGCCATCCGGCGACCGCTCCTGGATCTCCGCTTTTTCGCCCCGTCTGTCAAATAAATTAGCCGCTAACTATCTGGCTGGTTTATCATCATTAATGAATATCTCTGCGGTTTGACCGCATTTTCCCTTTTTCCTGAGGTTGATGTGCAGTTAACAAGTTTCACCGATTACGGCTTACGCGCGCTGATTTACATGGCGTCGTTACCCGATGGGAAGATGACCAGCATCTCTGAAGTCACAGAGGTGTACGGTGTGTCCCGTAATCATATGGTCAAAATAATCAATCAACTTAGTCGTGCCGGATACGTTGCTGCCGTCCGCGGGAAGAATGGAGGGATCCGTCTCGGTAAACCGGCACAGAGTATCCGTATCGGCGATGTGGTACGTGAACTGGAGCCGCTATCTCTGGTGAACTGTAGCAGTGCGTTTTGCCACATTACGCCCGCTTGCCGCCTGAAACAGGCGCTTTCAAAGGCCGTGCAAAGTTTTCTCAAGGAACTGGATAACTACACGCTGGCCGATTTGGTTGAAGAGAATCAACCGCTTTATAAATTATTGCTGGTGGAATGAAGAAAATTTCCACCGGAGCTGACAACGGAGGAACCGACATGTCACAAGATCCTTTCCAGGAACGCGAAGCCGAAAAATACGCGAATCCTATCCCCAGCCGCGAGTTCATCATTGAACACTTAACAAAACGCGAAAAACCCGCCAATCGTGAAGAACTTGCCGTTGAATTAAACATTGAGGGTGAAGAGCAAATTGAAGCCCTTCGCCGCCGCCTGCGCGCCATGGAGCGCGACGGCCAGCTGGTCTTTACTCGTCGCCAGTGCTACGCGCTGCCAGAACGCCTCGATCTGCTGAAAGGCACCGTTATTGGTCATCGCGATGGCTTCGGCTTCCTGCGCGTGGAAGGCCGTAAAGACGACCTGTACCTCTCATCCGAACAGATGAAGATGTGTATTCACGGCGACCAGATCCTGGCGCAGCCGCTGGGTGCAGATCGTAAAGGCCGCCGCGAAGCGCGCGTGGTCCGCGTGCTGGTGCCGAAAACCAGCCAGATTGTAGGCCGTTACTTTACCGATGCGGGCGTAGGCTTTGTGGTGCCGGACGATAGCCGTCTGAGCTTCGACATTCTCATCCCGCCTGAAGAGGTGATGGGCGCACGCATGGGCTTTGTGGTAGTGGTTGAACTTACCCAGCGCCCGACCCGCCGTACCAAAGCGGTAGGTAAAATCGTCGAAGTGCTGGGCGATAACATGGGCACCGGCATGGCCGTTGATATGGCGCTGCGCACCCATGAAATTCCTTACGTCTGGCCGAAAGCGGTTGAAGACCAGATCGAAAACCTGCGTGAAGAAGTGCCGGAAGAGTCCAAAGCAGGCCGCGTGGATCTGCGCGATCTGCCGCTGGTCACCATTGATGGTGAAGACGCCCGTGACTTCGATGATGCCGTGTACTGTGAGAAAAAACGCGGTGGCGGCTGGCGTCTGTGGGTGGCTATCGCGGATGTGAGTTATTACGTACGTCCACACACGCCGCTGGATAACGAAGCGCGCAGCCGCGGTACGTCGGTCTACTTCCCGTCGCAGGTTGTACCGATGCTGCCAGAAGTGCTCTCGAACGGCCTGTGTTCCCTCAACCCGCAGGTGGACCGCCTGTGTATGGTCTGCGAAATGACCATCTCCAGCAAGGGACGTCTGACGGGCTATAAGTTCTACGAAGCGGTGATGAGTTCTCATGCGCGCCTGACCTATACCAAGGTCTGGCATATGTTGCAGGGCGATCAGGATCTTCGCGAACAGTACGCGCCGCTGGTCAAACACATCGAAGAGCTGCACAACCTCTACAAAACGCTGGATCAGGCGCGCGAAGAGCGCGGTGGGATTTCGTTTGAGAGTGAAGAGGCGAAATTCATCTTTAACGCTGAGCGTCGTATCGAGCGAATCGAGCAGACTCAGCGTAACGATGCGCACAAGCTGATTGAAGAGTGTATGATCCTGGCGAACATCTCGGCGGCACGTTTCGTTGAGAAAGCCAAAGAGCCTGCGCTGTTCCGTATTCACGATAAGCCAACCACGGAAGCTGTGACCTCATTCCGCTCCGTGCTGGCTGAACTCGGCCTGGAGCTGCCTGGCGGCAATAAGCCTGAGCCACGCGATTATGCCGAGCTGCTGGAATCCATCAGCGATCGTCCTGACGCGGAAATGCTGCAAACCATGCTGCTGCGTTCCATGAAGCAGGCGATTTACGATCCGGAAAACCGGGGCCACTTTGGTCTGGCGTTACAGTCGTATGCGCACTTTACCTCGCCGATTCGCCGTTATCCGGATCTGTCCCTGCACCGTGCGATCAAGTATCTGCTGGCGCACGAGCAGGGTCATAAAGGCAACACGACCGAAACCGGAGGGTATCACTACTCCATGGACGAGATGCTGCAACTGGGCCAGCATTGTTCCATGACCGAGCGTCGTGCGGATGAAGCGACGCGCGACGTGGCGGACTGGCTGAAGTGTGACTTTATGCTGGATCAGGTGGGTAACGTCTTTAAAGGCGTGATTGCCAGCGTCACCGGCTTTGGCTTCTTCGTACGTCTGGATGAGCTGTTTATCGACGGTCTGGTGCACGTTTCCAGCCTTGATAACGATTACTACCGCTTCGACCAGGTCGGACAACGTCTGATCGGTGAATCCGGCGGTCAGACCTACCGTCTGGGCGATCGGGTGGAAGTGAAGGTTGAAGCCGTGAATATGGACGACCGTAAAATCGACTTCAGCCTCATCTCCAGCGAACGGGCTCCGCGTAACGTCGGGAAAACCGAGCGTGAGAAAGCGAAAAAAGGCGGCAACGGTAAAGCGGGCGGCAAGCGACGTCAGGCAGGTAAAAGAGTAAACTTTGAGCCAGACAGCGCCTTCCGTGGCGAGAAGCAGCAGAAGCCCAAGGCGGCGAAAAAAGACGCTCGTAAAGCGAAAAAACCGTCGACCAAGACCCAAAAAATAGCGGCCGCAACCAAAGCGAAGCGCGCGGCGAAGAAACAGCAGGCGGAGTAATTTCCCCTCACCCTGACCCTCTCCCCAACGGGGAGAGGGAAAATATTTATTACGAGAACCATCAATGAGTGAAATGATTTACGGCATCCACGCGGTGCAGGCCCTGCTGGAGCGCGCGCCGGAGCGTTTTCAGGAAGTTTTTATTCTGAAAGGGCGTGAAGACAAACGTCTGATGCCGCTGATCCACGCGCTGGAAGCGCAGGGCGTCGTGATCCAGCTGGCGAACCGCCAGTATCTGGATGAGAAAAGCGAAGGTGCTGTACACCAGGGCATTATCGCGCGCGTGAAGCCGGGCCGTCAGTATCAGGAGAACGATCTGCCGGATCTGATCGCTGAGCTGGATAACCCGTTCTTCCTGATCCTCGATGGCGTAACCGACCCGCACAACCTGGGCGCGTGCCTGCGTAGCGCCGATGCAGCAGGCGTGCATGCGGTGATTGTGCCAAGAGATCGTTCCGCGCAGCTTAACGCTACCGCTAAAAAAGTGGCCTGTGGCGCAGCGGAAAACGTTCCGCTGATCCGCGTGACTAACCTGGCGCGCACCATGCGTCTGTTGCAGGAAGAGAATATCTGGATCGTCGGCACAGCCGGTGAAGCGGATCACACCCTGTATCAGAGCAAAATGACCGGCCGTATGGCGCTGGTGATGGGGGCAGAAGGTGAAGGCATGCGTCGCCTGACCCGCGAGCACTGCGATGAGCTGATCAGCATCCCGATGGCGGGCAGCGTATCGTCCCTGAACGTTTCTGTTGCGACGGGTATCTGCCTGTTTGAAGCGGTGCGTCAGCGCGGGTAGCCTGTTGTGCCGGGTGGCGGCTTCGCCTTACCCGGCCTACAAAAGCATGGTACCGTAGGCCCGGTAAGCGCAGCGCCACCGGGCAACAATCTCACTCCTCTAACGACCGTAAATGGTCATCCTTCCTCAACGTCATCAGCGCGAAAATACTCACCACCGCCGTTGCCATCACGTAGTAGGCCGGAATATCCAGATTGCCCGTCTCTTTAATCAGCCCGGTAATGATCAGCCCCGCACAGCCCGAGAAGATCGCATTCGACAGAGAATAGGCCAGCCCCAGCCCGGTATAACGCACGCGCGTCGGGAACATCTCAGACAGCATAGCCGGCCCCGGCCCTGCCAGCATCCCAACCAGACCTCCAGCAATCAGCACCACAATCGCTTTGACAGCCAGCGTGCTGGACTCCGCCTGCAAAATTTTCAGCAGCGGCAGGGCGAGGATCAGCAGGAGCACGGTGGCGATAATCATCACCGTCCGCCGCCCGATCCTGTCGCTCAGCATGCTCGACGGAATGATCGTGAACGCAAACCCAATGTTAGAAATCACCGCAATCAGCAGCGCCTGGTTAAAACCGGTGTGCAGCGCAGATTGCAGATAGGTCGGCATAATCACCAGATAGGTATAACCCGCCGCAGACCAGACCATCACGCGACCAATGCCCATCAGAATGGTTTTGAACGTGGCGGCGGTGCTGGCCTGAGTAACAACCGGTTTTTCCCGTTGCTGCACAAAGCTCGGTGTCTCTTCCATGCTTACCCGCAGCCATAGCGCGACCGCACCCATCGGCAACGCCAGGAAGAACGGAATGCGCCAGCCCCAGTCGTGCAAGGCTTCAGGGGAGAGAAGGGCAGAGAGCAACGCGACAATGCCTGCGCCTGCTAACAGCCCGAGCGCCACGGTGAAGGACTGCCATGCCCCGTAAAGACCGCGCTTGCCGCGCGGGGCGAACTCCGTCATCAACGAGACCGCGCCGCCATACTCACCGCCCGCGAACAGTCCTTGCAGAATACGCAGGAGTGTAACGATCAGCGGCGCGGCAATCCCGATACTGGCGTAGACCGGCACAATACCGATGGCAGCGGTGGCGAGCGTCATCAATACCAGCACAATAATCAGCGTCGGTTTACGGCCAATCCTGTCGCCAATGCGGCCAAAGACCACCGCACCCAGCGGGCGGAAGAAGAAAGCGATGGCGAATGAGGCCCAGGTGAGGATCAGGCTGGTGAGCTCCGCTTCCCCCTCAAGCTGGAAGAAGTTTCTGGCAATCACCGTTGCCAGAAAACCATAGACCGCAAATTCATACCACTCGATGAAATTACCGATGGAGCCTGCAATTAATGCACGCTTGTGCGCATCCTGTTGCATAACGATCCTCACAAAAACGGGGTAAGAATAAATTATTCAGCATTAGTGAAGTAATGAAATAGTTTATTCTTATGTTCTGTGAGCTATTTCACGAATGATATCAACACGATCGTCATCGTGTGACCCCCCTCCCATGCAGCGTGCATGCTCTCTGTCCATACTTATCTTTATTGCCAATGAAAGGAGGGAGACAGCATGCACTGGCAGACACATACCGTTTTTAATCAACCTGCACCGCTATCGAACAGCAACCTTTTTCTCTCTGATTGCGCCCTGCGCGATGCGGTAGCGCGCGAAGGGGCTGAGTGGGATGTGGATCTTCTTGCCAGCATCGGCCAGCAGTTGGGTACGGCAGAGTCGCTGGAGCTGGGCAGACTGGCGAACGTTAATCCGCCGGAGCTGCTGCGTTATGACGCCACGGGAGCGAGGCTGGATGACGTCCGCTTTCATCCGGCATGGCATCTTCTGATGCAGGGGCTTTGCGCCAACCGGGTGCACAACCTGGCGTGGGAGGAGGAGGTGCGGAAAGGATCGTTCGTCGCCAGGGCCGCGCGTTTCGTACTTCATGCTCAGGTGGAGGCGGGAACGCTTTGCCCGGTGACCATGACCTTTGCGGCCACGCCGCTGTTGCAACAGTCGCTGCCCAAACCGTTTCATGAGTGGTTAACGCCGCTAATGAGCGATCGCTACGACCCCCATCTCGCGCCGGGGGCGCAAAAGCGCGGCCTGCTGATCGGCATGGGGATGACGGAAAAGCAGGGCGGTTCGGACGTACTCAGTAATACTACCAAAGCAGAGAAATGCAGCGATGGCAGTTACCGACTGGTGGGGCACAAATGGTTTTTCTCCGTGCCGCAGAGCGATGCGCATCTGGTGCTGGCGCAGGCGAAGGGCGGGTTGTCCTGCTTTTTTGTCCCGCGTTTCTTACCCGACGGGCAACGTAATGCCGTGCGCCTTGAGCGTCTGAAGGACAAGCTCGGCAACCGCTCAAATGCCAGCAGTGAGGCTGAATTTCTTGATGCTTCCGGCTGGCTGCTGGGCGAAGAGGGGGAAGGCGTCCGGCAAATTCTGAAGATGGGCGGGCTGACGCGCTTTGACTGCGCGCTGGGCAGCCACGGACTGATGCGCCGTGCGCTCTCGGTGGCGCTTTATCATGCCCATCAGCGGCAGACCTTCGGCAAAAATCTGATCGACCAGCCGTTAATGCGCGACGTGCTAAGCCGTATGGCGCTGGTGCTGGAGGGACACACGGCACTGCTGTTCCGACTCGCACGGGCGTGGGACAACCGCAACGACCCGCAGGAAGCCGCATGGGCGCGGCTTTTCACTCCGGCGGCAAAATACAGCGTCTGCAAAGCGGGTATACCGTTTGTGGCAGAGGCAATGGAGGTGCTGGGCGGTGCAGGCTATTGCGAAGAGAGTGAGCTTCCGCGGTTGTACCGTGAAATGCCCGTCAACAGCATCTGGGAAGGCTCTGGCAATATTATGTGCCTGGATGTACTGCGCGTGCTGGCGAAGCAGCCGGGCATTCTCGACCTGCTCGCCGATGATTTCGCGCAGGTCAAAGGTCAGGACAGGCACTTCGATCGCAGCTGGCGTCAGCTACAGCAGAAGCTGCGGAAACCGCAGGAAGCGCAGGGCAGGGAGATCGCGCAGCAGCTCTTTTTACTCGGGGCCGGAAGTCAAATACTGCGGCACGCATCGCCGCCCGTGGCGCAGGCGTGGTGCCGCATGATGCTGGATACCCGGGGCGGCACGCTGATGAGCGAGCAGGTGCAAAACGACCTGCTGCTGCGCGCCACGGGCCGGGTCGGTTAAGCCTTCAGCTGGAACAGGCTCACCAGCCGGGTGAGATGTGAACCCTTCTCGCGCAGCGTCTGTGCTGTCTGCTCGCTGCGTGAGATGCGATCGGCATTGATGTGCGATGCCTCACCGATGTGCGTCATTGCCAGATTCACCTGGCCAATTCCCGCCGACTGCTCGCGGGAGGCGTGGTTGATCTCAGTGACAAGCTGGCTGATGTTATCGATATGAACAATGATGGCATCCATCGCCAGACGCGTCTGCTCAGACAGCGCATGGCCTTCGCTCACCTTGTTCAGCGTATCCCCAATCAGCTGTTCAATCTCTTTTACCGCGTTGGCGCTGCGTGCGGCCAGGGCGCGTACCTCTTGTGCCACCACTGCGAAACCTTTCCCGTGCTCGCCCGCCCGCGCCGCTTCAACCGCCGCATTGAGCGCCAGGATATTGGTCTGGAAAGCGATGGACTCAATCACGCGGGTGATGTCTTCAATGCGTTTCGATGCATCGCGAATATCATCCATGGTGGAGACTGCGTGGGTCACCGTCTCTCCACCCTGATGCACCGCGCGCGAGGTTTCACCCACCAGCTGCTGCGTTTGCTCCATGTTGGCGGCATTTTGCTGCACGGTGGCGGCTAATTGCTCCATGCTGGCGGAGGTCTCCTCAACGCTGCTGGCCTGCTTGTTGATCTGTTCAGAGATCTCGCCGGTGTCTGAAGCCAGCGCGTTAGTCCCCAGATGGATCTCGCTTGCGGCCTCGCGGACCTGCAACACAATTTTTTGCAGGCCTTCCCCGATCCCGTTGATGGCGTCAATCAGCTGGCCGACTTCATCCTGGCGGGTAACCGGCAGGCTGGCGCGCAGATCGCCTGCGGCATACTGCCGGGCAAGCGCGATCACCTCGCGCAGTGGGCGGGTTAGCATCCGGCGAATGAGGATAACGAACAGGCCCGCGAAGAGAGCGGATAGCACCACGCCCGCCATCAGGAAGCGATCGCGCAGTGTGGTGACGCTTGAAAGCAGTACGGCTTTATCCACTTCACCCACGATGGTCCAGTTCCAGCCCGGCAGCGGCGTGTAGGCAACTTTGAGCGTACGGCCATCCGCGCTCACGCGTTCCAGCGTGCCGGCTTTATCACTCAGAAGCTGCTGCTGTGTCGCCGTGTCCCAGTTAGGCAGTTTGCCCTCTTCGCTGGCATGGAACAGATACTGTCCGCGCGTTTTGCCGCTACTGCGATCCAGTACAAAGAAGTGACCGCTCTCGCCCAGACGACGGTTAAGGATTTTCTCGCGCATGACGTTCCACGAATGGGTGATGTCCACGCCGACAAAGATAATCCCGATAACCTGGCCTTCCGCATTCTTAACAGGCTGGTACTGCGTGATATAGCGCTTGCCGAACAGCAGCGCGAGGCCACGATAGACCTCCCCTTTAGTGACGGCGGCAAATGCCGGGCTGGTGGTATCAAGAACGGTTCCGATGGCGCGGTCGCCATTCTCTTTGCGCAGCGACGTCGCCACGCGGACAAAATCGTTACCGCTGCGGACAAACAGCGTCGAGATGGCTCCCGTTCGGCTCAGGAAGTCATCAGAAAGCGTATTGTTTTCATGCAACTCCGTTTCGCCGCCTTTCAGCAAAGGAACGGTAAGCCCATTTATGGTCCGGCTCTGGCTGCTGTCGCTGTTTAATGGCTGTGGCAAAAAGGTGGTGAACAGACGGGTATAGCTTTCAACCTCTTCGCTCAGGCTGGTGTTGAACATCTCTACCATATCCACCATGCCGGTGGACTGGTTATGCAGGTCTTCAACCGCAAGATCTTCAAGCTGCTGGCTGGCGTTGTGGCTCAACAGGAAAGTGAACAGCAAAAAAAGCGTAGCGACACTTACACCTGTTAGCAGCGATAGCTTCGTGCCCAGTCCTGCCCGGCGGAAAAAGGTGATCATATATTGCTCATTATTGAAAAGTGATGGCTGTTCAACGGCAGAGCGGAGAGAACGTTTATCTGTTTAATGTAACTGAATGTTACGTGTTTGTTTTTATTGAGTTTCGGGAGAGATAAAAAATTTGCAAAAGTGAAAAGCCACTAAAATTAAGTGGCTTTTATCGGAGGGGATTATGCATAAAGAATAGCCTGCACGCGCCAGTGATTAACATGGTTATCTTCCTGCATCTGGACGATGCGATACCAGGATGCGCCCTGTTCATCGGCCTTCAGGGCGACGACACGTTCAACGTCTTGCGGACTCCCCGTGATATTATTGACGGAGATCTGACCAATCTCATTCAGGCCCGTGACGCAATCCGCGCTGGCAAATTCAGCCGACTGCGCCGTGGTGCTCAGCAGGCCCGCTGAAAGCAATAGCGTCGTTAAAGCAAGGGTTCGTTTCATCGTCAGCTCCTTTTCACGTGTCTCCGGTATCCGCCGGGCAATCCTTCGCGAATAAACTCATTTCCATTGTTGCTGGCATGGAGTTTATTGTGGACAGGAAAATGTCTACGGACGCAAAGCAGTGTAAAGGTCGTTCAAATGATGATGCTCACTTACGGTACAAAATGCCTTGTGCATACCACTGTCCCGTAATAATGGTTTCATCAATCATCGTGATGACGTAATAATCTGCTTTTGCGGCAACGGCCTGTGCTTCAATTGCGTCTTCTGCATCATCCGGTGAACCGCGAACCATCGCGGATACGGTTCCCAGGCGTTGTAATCCTTCCGTCTGATTACGACGAATTTCCTGAGGATGATCGGTAACCGGCGGTGCCGGTTCTGGCGTACCCTGCAATACGGAACATCCGCTGAGCAGTGAGACCAGCAATAAAGCGGTAAGCCTGCGCATAAACCTGTCTCTTTTCCTGATAGCCATAGTGTAGTGGTCTGCGAATTTAGTTTTGGGGGAATGTTCCCGAAGTGTTATCTGGGACGTAGATTTCGAATGAAAATATCGTGAAACCGTAATCCAGCTCTCAACATTATGAATCATTCATCAGCACAGGATCGACAATGATTGAAATTGAAACTCGCCTGCTTAGTGAGCATGAAATCATCCATGCTTTTCCGGCTGGTAAAGGTGAACAGCCGCTGCCGACGGTAGTTTTCTATCATGGCTTTCTCTCCTCAAAGCTGGTCTACAGCTATTTTGCCGTCGCGCTGGCGCAGGCCGGTTTCCGGGTGGTCATGCCTGATGCGCCGAATCATGGGGCACGCTTTACGGGCGATGAACAGGCGCGGCTGGGGCTGTTCTGGCAAACGCTGCACGGCAATCTGACCGAGTTCGCCGGGCTGCGTGACGCGCTTTTACAGGCCGGGCTGGTGGAGGGGAAACGGCTGGCGGTCGCAGGCGCATCAATGGGCGGAATGACGGCGCTGGGGATCATGGCCAGGCATCCGGAGGTGACGTCCGTGGCTTGCCTGATGGGATCGGGCTACTTTATGTCACTGGCAAAGACGCTGTTCCCGCCGCAGGCACCTCAGGAGATTGAAGCCCTGTTGTCTGAATGGGACGTCAGCCATGCGCTTTCGCAGCTGGCCGAGCGTCCCCTGCTGCTGTGGCATGGGGATGCCGACGATGTCGTACCGCCCGGTGAAACGTTCCGTCTGCAACAGGCGCTACAGCGTGAAGGGCTGGACAGCAATCTGACCTGCCTGTGGGGTGCCGGTGTCCGGCACCGTATTACTCCGGCTGCGCTGGAAGCCACCGTGGAGTTTTTCCGTCAGCACCTTTAAACGCGCAGCACCGTGACACCCTGATCCTCGAGCTTGCTGAGGATCTCGGGGTTGGCGTTTTTGCCGGTGATCACCATGCTGATTTGCTCGGCGCGGCTGAAAAGCATGCCGGCGCGTTCACCGACCTTGCTGCTGTCGACCAGCACCACCAGTTTACCCACCACGTTGAGCATGTTCTGCTCTGCCATTGCGGTGAGCATATCGGTTTTATACAGGCCATCCGCCGTCAGGCCTTTGCCGCTGGTAAACATCCAGTGCCCGGCGTAGAGGCTGTTTTCACTGTCCTGCGGGCTCAGGGTTATGGACTGGCTCTTGTTATACTGGCCCCCCATGATCACCACGCTTTCATGTTCCTGGTCAATGAGATAGTTGGCCAGCGGCAGATAGTTGGTAATGATTTGCACCGGCTTGCCGCACATCTCTCGGCCCAGTAAAAACGCTGTCGAGCCGCAGTTAATCACCACGCTTTCCCCGGGATTCACCAGCTGTGATGCCGCTCTGGCAATCCGCACCTTTTCATCGTGATTCTGCGCCTGGTGAATATTCATCGGCGTCCAGCGTGGACGCTGCTGGCTGATGGCCTCTGCGCCGTTGCGGACTTTTTTCAGCTTGCCGCTTTCATCCAGCTTGTTAATGTCCCGCCGCGCGGTAGCAGGGGAGATCCCTAAACGTTCGATCACTTTCTCGACGGTGATAAACCCTGTTTGCGCCAGGAGTTCCAGTAAAATTTGATGCCGTTGCGCTTCCGTCATGAGCTATTCCGAAAAGAATTGATTTGAAAAGATGATATTTGAAATAGCATGAAATTACTAAATTAAATATGACATCGCCAGACACTGTGTCTGGCGATTGGGCTGCACAATCAGAGGAAGGACTTGAACGGCAGGTCTGGCTCAATGGTGAAGCAATCATCAAAACCACGCGGGTAGTGGTACTCGAGATTGTCTTTATCCAGCGGCCAGGTGAACTTGCCGCCAACCTGCCAGATGAACGGCTTGAAACCATACTTGAGTCGGTCTTTTTTCATCTCCCACAGGACGCGGATCTCTTGCGGATCGGCCTGGAAGTTTGACCAGATATCGTGGTGGAAGGGGATCACCACTTTGGTGTTCAGCGCTTCGGCCATGCGCAGCATGTCCGCGCTGGTCATTTTGTCGGTAATCCCTCGCGGGTTTTCCCCGTAAGAGCCAAGCGCCACGTCAATCTGGTGCTCGTTACCGTGCTTCGCGTAGTAGTTGGAGTAGTGAGAGTCACCGCTGTGATACAGGGAACCGCCAGGCGTTTTGAACAGGTAGTTCACTGCGCGCTCGTCCATCCCGTCTGGCAGTACGCCTGCGGCTTTCTGGTCGGCAGGCAGGGTGATCAGCGCGGTGCGATCAAAGGCATCCAGCGCGTGAATTTCAACGTCTTTGATTTTCACCACGTCGCCCGGCTTCATCACAATGCAGCGCTCTTTTGGCACGCCCCAGCCAATCCACAAATCCACGCAGGTCTGCGGCCCGATAAAGGGTACGTCGTCCGCGCAGTTTTGCATTACCGCTGCCGCCACGTTCACGTCGATATGATCGTTGTGATCGTGGGTAGAGAGAACGGCGTCGATCTGGCGAATGGCGAAAGGATCAAGCACAAAAGGCGTGGTGCGCAGGTTCGGCTGGAGCTTTTCAACGCCGGCCATACGCTGCATCTGGTGGCCTTTTTTCATCAGTGGATTGCCGTGGCTCTGTTTGCCGGTGCCGCACCAGAAATCGACACAAATGTTGGCGCCGCCTTCTGATTTCAGCCAGATCCCGGTGCATCCCAGCCACCACATCGCAAATGTGCCAGGAGCAACCTGTTCCTGCTCGATCTCTTCGTTCAGCCAGCTACCCCACTCCGGAAAGGTACTCAAAATCCATGATTCACGGGTGATGGTTTTCACTTTACTCATCGTTTGACTCCTGGTTTTAATCAAAAGTAATCATACTGTGACTTGTTGTGATTAATGCTGGCACTGTTTGAATCGATTTGCAATGGCTGATTTGCGGAAAATTCCCCTCGCCACATCACAGAAAATACACCTCGGCGTTGTTAAGATAACCGCTACATATAATTAATATATTGAAAATTGAGAATTTATTTATCTTTCTGGATCGGTAGTGAAAATCATTACTAACTCCATGGAAATAAATTGCGTGATCCGTCACAAATAATCAAATGCAATCTTGTGGTGATTATTTGTGATTAATAGAGTGATGACACCAACCACACAGGGATTGCCCCTCGTGTTCTCATTTTCTGGAGAGAGTTATGGAGATCCTCTACAACGTCTTTACCGTTTTCTTTAATCAGGTAATGACCAACGCCCCGCTGTTGCTGGGTATCGTGACGTGCCTGGGGTACATCCTGCTGCGCAAAAGCGTCAGCGTGATTATCAAAGGCACCATCAAAACCATCATTGGTTTTATGCTGTTGCAGGCGGGGTCTGGCATTCTGACCAGCACGTTTAAGCCGGTCGTTGCCAAAATGTCTGAGGTATATGGCATTAACGGCGCCATCTCTGACACTTACGCGTCCATGATGGCCACCATCGATCGCATGGGGGATGCGTACAGCTGGGTTGGGTATGCGGTACTGCTCGCGCTGGCGCTGAACATCATTTACGTGCTCCTGCGCCGCATCACCGGTATTCGCACCATCATGCTCACCGGGCACATCATGTTCCAGCAGGCGGGGCTGATTGCCGTTTCTCTCTATATCTTCGGCTACCCAATGTGGACCACGGTCATCTGCACGGCAGTGCTGGTCTCGCTTTACTGGGGCATCACCTCCAACATGATGTATAAGCCAACGCAGGACGTTACTGACGGCTGCGGCTTCTCCATCGGTCACCAGCAGCAGTTCGCCTCCTGGATTGCGTACAAAGTTGCACCGTACCTGGGTAAAAAAGAGGAGAGTGTTGAAGACCTCAAATTGCCTGGCTGGTTGAATATCTTCCACGACAACATCGTCTCCACGGCGATTGTGATGACCCTTTTCTTCGGTGCCATCCTGCTCTCCTTTGGCATTGACGTGGTGCAGGCGATGGCGGGTAAAACCCACTGGACGGTCTATATCCTGCAAACCGGTTTCTCCTTTGCCGTGGCCATTTTCATCATCACTCAGGGCGTGCGTATGTTCGTCGCCGAGCTGTCGGAAGCGTTCAACGGTATCTCTCAGCGCCTGATCCCTGGCGCGGTGCTGGCGATTGACTGTGCGGCTATCTATAGCTTTGCGCCAAACGCCGTCGTCTGGGGCTTTATGTGGGGCACCATCGGCCAGCTGATTGCGGTCGGCATCCTGGTGGGCTGTGGCTCCTCAATCCTGATTATTCCTGGCTTTATCCCGATGTTCTTCTCCAACGCCACTATCGGCGTGTTTGCTAACCACTTCGGCGGATGGCGCGCCGCGCTCAAGATCTGCCTGGTGATGGGCATGGTTGAAATCTTCGGGTGCGTGTGGGCGGTCAAGCTCACCGGCATGAGCGCCTGGATGGGCATGGCGGACTGGTCAATTTTGGCGCCGCCGATGATGCAGGGCTTTGCGTCCGTCGGGCTGGTCTTTATGGCCGTCATCATCCTGATTGCACTGACTTATATGTTCTTCGCTGGCCGTTCGCTGCGAGCTGAAGAAGATGCGGAAAAACAAACAGCAGAAGTTTCTGCTCACTAAGGAGTTTCGATTATGACCGTACGTATCCTGGCTGTGTGTGGCAATGGGCAAGGAAGCTCCATGATCATGAAAATGAAAGTGGACCAGTTTTTAACCCAGTCAAACATTGACCACACGGTGAACAGCTGCGCAGTGGGTGAATACAAAAGTGAACTGAACGGCGCGGACATCATCATCGCTTCAACGCACATTGCCGGCGAGATTAGCGTGTCGGGCAACAAATACGTGGTAGGCGTGCGCAACATGCTGTCGCCTGCGGATTTTGGGCCAAAACTGCTGGAAGTGATCAAAGAGCACTTCCCACAAGACGTGAAGTAAGGATGCCACATGAAACTACGTGATTCGCTGGCTGAGAATAACTCCATCCTTTTACAGGCCGAAGCCAGTACCTGGCAGGAAGCGGTGAAGCTGAGCGTGGACCTGCTGGTTAAGGCGGACGTTGTCGAGCCGCGTTATTACCAGGCCATCCTGGATGGCGTGGCGCAGCACGGCCCCTATTTTGTGATTGCCCCAGGACTGGCAATGCCGCATGGCCGCCCGGAAGAGGGTGTCAAGAAAACCGGTTTTGCGCTGGTGACGCTGAAAACCCCGCTGGTGTTCAACCACGAAGATAACGACCCGGTCGACATTCTGATCACCATGGCAGCTGTCGATGCCAACACCCACCAGGAGGTGGGCATCATGCAGATCGTTAACCTGTTTGATGACGAAGCTAATTTTGACCGTTTACGTGCCTGCCGTACCGCGCAGGACGTGCTGGATTTAATTGATAACGCCACTGCGGCGGCCGTTTAAGAGGAATTGAAAATGTCATTACCAATGTTGCAGGTCGCGCTGGATAACCAGACGCTGTCTCACGCTTACGAAACCACCCGTCTGATTGCGGAAGAGGTGGACATCATCGAAGTCGGCACCATTCTGTGCGTGGGCGAAGGCGTTCGTGCGGTTCGTGACCTGAAGGCGCTCTATCCGCATAAAATCGTGCTGGCGGATGCCAAAATTGCCGATGCGGGCAAAATTCTCTCTCGCATGTGCTTTGAAGCCAACGCCGACTGGGTCACCGTGATCTGCTGTGCAGATATCAACACTGCGAAAGGCGCGCTGGACGTGGCGAAAGAGTTCAACGGCGACGTGCAGATTGAACTGACCGGCTTCTGGACCTGGGAGCAGGCACAGGAGTGGCGCGAAGCGGGTATCCAGCAGGTGGTTTATCACCGCAGCCGTGATGCGCAGGCCGCAGGTGTGGCGTGGGGCGAAGCTGATATCAACGCGATCAAACGCCTGGCCGATATGGGCTTCAAAGTGACCGTGACCGGTGGTCTGGCGCTGGAAGATCTGCCGCTGTTCAAGGGTATTCCAATCCACGTCTTTATTGCCGGTCGTAGCATTCGCGATGCGGAATCTCCGGTGGAAGCTGCGCGTCAGTTTAAACGCTCAATCGCTCAGCTTTGGGGTTAAGGAGCGGGTATGTTGTCAAAACAGGTCCCGCTTGGCATCTATGAAAAGGCACTCCCTGCGGGGGAGTGCTGGCTGGAGCGGTTACAGCTGGCGAAGCAGCTGGGTTTCGATTTTGTCGAAATGTCGGTGGATGAGACGGACGAGCGTCTTTCTCGCCTGGACTGGCGCCGCGACCAGCGTCTGGCGCTGGTGAGCGCCATTGCCGAAACCGGCGTGCGCGTGCCGTCCATATGCCTGAGCGCTCACCGTCGTTTTCCGCTTGGCAGCGAAGATGATGCCGTACGCGCCGAAGGGCTGGAGATCATGCGTAAAGCCATTCGCTTTGCACAGGATGTTGGCATCCGCGTGATCCAACTGGCGGGTTACGATGTTTACTATCAGGAAGCCAACGATGAGACGCGCCGTCGTTTCCGTGACGGCCTGAAAGAGAGCGTTGAGATGGCAAGCCGTGCGCAGGTGACGCTGGCGATGGAGATCATGGATTATCCATTGATGAACTCCATCAGCAAGGCGCTGGGCTACGCGCACTATCTGAACAATCCGTGGTTCCAGCTTTATCCGGATATCGGCAACCTGTCGGCATGGGATAACGACGTACAGATGGAGCTTCAGGCGGGCATCGGGCATATCGTGGCGGTGCACGTAAAAGATACCCGTCCCGGCGTGTTTAAAAACGTACCGTTCGGCACCGGGGTGGTGGATTTCGAACGGTGCTTCCAGACGCTCAAACAGACAGGTTATTGCGGACCTTACCTGATTGAGATGTGGAGCGAAACCGCGGACGACCCGGCGGCAGAAGTGGCGAAAGCCCGGGACTGGGTGCGCGAGCGCATGGCGCGGGCAGGCTTACTGGAGGCGGAACATGCTTAAGCTGAAACAGCAGGTCTTTGAGGCCAATATGGATCTCCCGCGCTATGGACTGGTGACGTTTACCTGGGGCAACGTAAGCGCCATCGATCGCGATCGGGGGCTGGTGGTGATTAAGCCGAGCGGCGTGGCCTATGACGCCATGAAAGTGGACGATATGGTGGTGGTTGACCTGGAAGGACACGTTGTTGAAGGCAAATGGCGTCCTTCTTCAGATACGGCAACCCATCTGGCGCTGTACCAGCGTTACCCGTCCCTGGGTGGTGTTGTGCATACCCATTCCACGCACGCCACCGCCTGGGCACAGGCCGGGCTGGCGATCCCTGCTTTGGGTACGACGCACGCGGACTACTTCTTCGGCGATATTCCCTGCACGCGGGCGTTAACGCAGGCTGAGGTCGAAGGCGAGTACGAACTTAACACCGGCAGGGTCATTATCGAAACGCTGGGTGAGACGGAACCACTGCATACGCCGGGTATTGTGGTGTACCAGCATGGTCCATTCTCCTGGGGTAAAGATGCGCATGACGCCGTGCATAACGCGGTGGTGATGGAAGAGGTGGCTCGAATGGCGTGGATTGCGCGCGGCATTAACCCACAGCTTCAGGGCATTGATGATTATCTGATGAACAAGCATTTCATGCGTAAGCACGGCCCGAATGCTTATTACGGGCAGAAGTGAATAAGTGCTCTGGAATACCGAAACAGTTGTAACCGGTGGTATTCCGGAGCCATTCATAAAAAAAGCCCCCGGCAGGGGGCAATCATATATAGCTATGATTTTCGTTGGCTTTCCTGGTGCTGGCGATAAAGCGTTACTGGTAAATATCTGCACTGGCGCGCATATTGCCGTTGCTGCCGGGCTCACGTGTCAGTATGACGTGATAGTATTTTGCGCCCTGCGCATCGGTTTCTTCATTAAGCGCCTGATCTGCTTCACTTTCAGTGGCGAAGTTATGATTGATGTAAATAACGCCTAAGCTCTGCACATCATCCATGTTTCTGGCCTGTCGGCTGTCTATCTTGATGGCTGCCATCGCGTTTGCACTGAGCAAAAGCGCAGCCAAAATGGCGAATGCGATTCTTTTCATGATATGCGCTCCACGACTGCGTGCTGTGATATGGGGTAATGCTCTCCTTCTCTGCTTAAGGCTTCTGATTAAAGTGTAATCGCTACTCGGGTTGCGATGGGTGACCATTTCTGATGGTGTTGTTCAAAAAAACAGCGTTTCTGATAAGTGAGATTTTAAATCACCCACTTAGAACAGCTTTACCCTTTGTGCGAATTATTTGTGCAATCACCTTGTGTTTAGCGGGGCGCGCAAGTATTATGACGCGTCAATTTTTCAGCCGACCTTTAACACGTTCCTTGCCTCCCCGGGCCTCGGCTGACCCAGACAGGAGGCTGAATAATCCGTAAGGAGCAATTCGATGCGTCATTACGAAATCGTTTTTATGGTCCATCCTGACCAGAGCGAACAGGTTCCGGGTATGATCGAGCGTTACTCTGCTGCCATCACTGGTGCAGAAGGCACGATCCACCGTCTGGAAGACTGGGGCCGCCGTCAGCTGGCTTACCCAATCAACAAACTGCACAAAGCTCACTACGTTCTGATGAACGTTGAAGCGCCGCAGGAAGTGATTGATGAGCTGGAAACTACCTTCCGCTTCAACGATGCCGTTATCCGCAGCATGGTTATGCGTACCAAACACGCAGTGACCGAAGCATCTCCGATGGTTAAAGCGAAAGACGAGCGCCGTGAGCGTCGCGATGATTTCGCAAACGAAACCGCAGATGATTCTGATGCTGGGGATTCTGAAGAGTAATTTCTGATGACCAACCGTCTGGTGTTGTCCGGCACCGTGTGCAGGACCCCCCTTCGAAAGGTCAGCCCATCAGGAATTCCGCATTGCCAGTTCGTGCTTGAGCATCGTTCTGTGCAAGAGGAAGCCGGGTTTCACCGGCAGGCGTGGTGCCAAATGCCCGTTATCATTAGCGGACACGAAAACCAGGCCATTACTCACAGTTTAACGGTCGGTAGTGCAGTAATCGTTCAGGGGTTCATCTCTTGCCACAAGGCAAAGAACGGCCTGAGCAAAATGGTTCTGCATGCCGAGCAGATTGATTTGATAGATACTGGAGACTAGCCAAATGGCACGTTATTTCCGTCGTCGCAAGTTCTGCCGTTTCACCGCGGAAGGCGTTCAAGAGATCGACTATAAAGATATCGCAACGCTGAAAAACTACATCACCGAAAGCGGTAAGATTGTCCCAAGCCGTATCACCGGTACTCGTGCAAAATATCAGCGTCAGCTGGCTCGCGCTATCAAACGCGCTCGCTACCTGTCTCTGCTGCCGTACACTGATCGTCATCAGTAATCGGGCACGGTCCATTAATACGACTTTAAGAGGATAAGGTAATGCAAGTTATTCTGCTTGATAAAGTAGCAAACCTGGGCAGCCTGGGTGATCAGGTAAACGTTAAAGCGGGTTACGCTCGTAACTTCCTGGTACCACAGGGTAAAGCTGTTCCAGCTACTAAGAAAAACGTAGAGTTTTTCGAAGCACGTCGTGCTGAACTGGAAGCCAAACTGGCTGACGTTCTGGCGGCTGCTAACGCTCGCGCTGAAGCAATCAACGCACTGGGCACCGTTACCATCGCGTCTAAAGCTGGCGACGAAGGTAAACTGTTCGGTTCCATCGGTACCCGCGATATCGCTGATGCAGTTACTGCGGCAGGCGTTAAAGTGGCTAAGAGCGAAGTTCGTATGCCGAACGGCGTTCTGCGTACCACTGGTGAGCACGAAGTTGACTTCCAGGTTCACAGCGAAGTGTTCGCTAAACTGGTTGTTAACGTAGTAGCTGAGTAATTTTTTACTCTGCTCACGTCGAAGCGCCGGCCTTGTGCCGGCGTTTTGCTTTTTAGCGTGACCCTACGTCATGTTTTGCGATTGTAAAGTCGCTATTCCTGATGCATTCTCTGATAATAAATTGAAACGCAATTTTATTTATGAGATTTGTCATGGATACCGCTCTGCCCACGCCCGTCTTTGCCCGTCGAAATGTGGCCTATGCCTGCGCCACGCTCTGCTGTCTGCTTTGGGGAAGCTCATACCCGGCCATTAAAAGCGGCTACGAACTCTTCCAGATCGCGACCGATGATATTCCGTCCAAAGTCGTCTTTGCTGGATACCGTTTTCTGTTTGCCGGTGCGTTGCTGCTGCTCTTTGCCTTGGCCCAACGTAAACCGATTGCCAGGCTCACACCCACGCAGTTTGGTCAGCTCACGATCCTCGGGCTGACCCAGACCACCATCCAGTACACCTTCTTTTATATCGGCCTTGCTTACACCACCGGGGTGAACGGTTCGATCATGAATGCCACCGGGACCTTCTTCAGCGTGCTGCTGGCGCACTTTATCTACCACAACGACAAACTCAGCTATAACAAAACGCTGGGCTGTGTTCTGGGCTTTACCGGCGTGATGCTGGTGAACTTCCACGGCGGGTTAAGTGATTTCCAGTTTGTCTGGCAAGGTGACGGATTTGTGGTGCTGGCGGCCTTTATTCTCTCTGCGGCCACGCTTTACGGGAAACGCATTTCCCAGACCGTTGACCCGACGGTGATGACGGGATGGCAGCTGGCGATAGGCGGGGCGGCACTGGTTGCGGGAGGCTATGCCACGGGCGGGGCGCTGGAGGTGCACAGCATGAAGGCCGTCGCCGTGCTGGGGTATCTGACGCTGCTCTCATCCGTGGCGTTCGCCCTGTGGAGCGCGCTGCTGAAAGTGAACCGCGTGAGTATGATTGCCCCGTTCAACTTTGTCATACCTGTAGCAGGAACAGTGCTCTCCGCCATATTCCTCGGCGAAGACATTCTGGACATCAAATACGCGATTGCGCTGGTGCTGGTCTGCTCGGGGATCTGGTGGGTGAATAAACGTCGTGCCTGAGAACAAAAGTGCCGGGGGGCGGCTTCGCCTTACCCGGCCTGGGCTATTAACGTGCTCTGATAAAACTGCCGTCCGGCTGGCGGGTAAACAGTACCTGCTGCCCGTTTCCGGTATCGATCGTTAACCCGGTCACCACCCCACTGGCATTCTGGCGGATCTGCACCATCTGACCATTTTGCAAGTTGCTGAGCGGCTTGCCAGCCCCCTCGACTTGCGCCATGGCATACACATCCGTTGCCGGCAGATTGTGGTCGCGGAACAGCTGAGCAAGGGTTTTACCTGGCTCTACGCGATACGAACGCCACTGCTGCTCAATGCCGGTGGGCTGTTGCGCCTGTGGCTCTGAAGGGGCGGCGGCCTGCTCCTGATCTTCCTGAACAGGTTCAGGTTCAACCGGCGCAACCTGGCCCGGATCGTTAGACGGTGTGACCAGTTGCGTCTGCATCGGCTGTGAATCAGGCTGCGGCTGGCTTTGCGACTGGATATCCAGCTCAGCATTGCGGCTTACCGGCCCGGTATCAACGTTGTCACTGCCGGAAGGAAGCAGGAAACCGATGACCATCAGCAACGCGCCGATGATAATGCCTCTGCGGTGCAAAGGCGGCAGCGGGTCCATGATGCGAAAGTTATCCGGCGCATGCCAGATTTTCGCCAGGGTAGGTTTCAGTTCAAATCGCCCGGGCATGGCTCTCCTCCTGCTCCGCGTCTTTTTATCCTGTCATGAGAAGTGTAGTTTGCTAACTGCCTGATGGGCGTAACAAAGCCAGCTTTCGTGACATATATTAGGGAAAATCCTGACGGCTACTATTGTTTCCGTTTCGTCGCAGTTTGTCACCTTTACTTAAGACAAAGTTTTACCCATAAGGGCATGGCTGATATGCTGCCCGCTACTTTAAATGTGATGGAAGGAAAACCCATGACCACCCCGACTTTTGACACTATCGAAGCGCAGGCAAGCTACGGCATCGGCTTGCAGGTAGGACAGCAGCTGAGCGAATCCGGCCTGGAAGGTCTGTTACCGGAAGCGCTGGTGGCGGGTATCGCTGACGCGCTGGAAGGCAAGCAGCCCGCTGTGCCGGTTGACGTTGTGCACCGTGCGCTGCGTGAAATCCACGAACGTGCTGACACTGTACGTCGCGCGCGTTTCGAAGAGATGGCGGCAGAAGGCGTGAAATATCTGGAAGAGAACCGTGAGCGTGAAGGCGTGAACAGCACCGAATCCGGCTTGCAGTTCCGCGTAATCAATCAGGGTGATGGCGCAATCCCGGCGCGTACCGACCACGTTCGCGTACACTACACCGGTAAGCTGATCGACGGCACCGTGTTCGACAGCTCCGTCGCGCGTGGCGAACCGGCTGAATTCCCGGTCAACGGCGTGATTGCAGGCTGGATCGAAGCCCTGACCCTGATGCCAGTAGGTTCAAAATGGGAACTGACTATCCCGCACAACCTGGCATACGGCGAGCGTGGCGCTGGCGCGTCCATTCCGCCATTCAGCACCCTGGTGTTTGAAGTCGAGCTGCTGGAAATCCTGTAATCGGTTTTTCTTATTTTCCTCTCTCCGATCGGGGAGAGGAAAATAGCGATAAAACCTGGAGTTACGACGGAATCAACATTTTGTATTGCAAACGAAACTGTTACGTGTATTTTTGTGAGCTGTTTCGCGCTGTATGAGTGATATGACACTCACTTTCAACATATTATTAACATAATATTCAAATCATAGTATTCATCCCGCCGATTCTTACCTACTATCGATAAGCCCTTACAAAGGGAGCGTCATTTTTTTGGCGTATTTAAAGGCCAGAAGAGCCTTAACAACACAGACAGGCATAAACAGGAAAATATCACATGGTAGATCAGGTCAAAGTCGCCGCCGCAGAAGAGGCGACGTCTGAACAGTCGCTACGGCGAAATCTCACGAACCGTCACATTCAGCTCATTGCCATTGGCGGCGCCATCGGCACAGGGCTGTTTATGGGCTCGGGCAAAACCATCAGTCTTGCAGGCCCGTCGATCATCTTCGTTTATATGATCATCGGTTTTATGCTCTTTTTCGTGATGCGTGCAATGGGTGAATTGCTGCTCTCGAACCTCGAATACAAATCCTTCAGCGACTTCGCGTCAGACCTGCTCGGCCCGTGGGCGGGCTATTTTACCGGCTGGACCTACTGGTTCTGCTGGGTGGTTACCGGCATGGCGGATGTTGTCGCTATTACGGCCTACGCCCAATTCTGGTTCCCCGGCCTGTCGGACTGGGTGGCCTCGCTGGCGGTGATTGTCCTGCTGCTGAGCCTCAACCTCGCGACCGTTAAAATGTTCGGTGAGATGGAGTTCTGGTTCGCGATGATCAAAATCGTCGCCATCATCGCGCTGATTGTCGTCGGGCTGGTAATGGTGCTGACGCACTTCCAGTCGCCAACTGGCGTTCAGGCCTCGTTTGCCCATCTGTGGAATGATGGCGGCTGGTTCCCGAAAGGCATCAGCGGCTTCTTCGCCGGTTTCCAGATTGCGGTGTTCGCGTTTGTCGGGATTGAGCTGGTGGGAACCACGGCGGCGGAAACTAAAGATCCGGAGAAATCCCTGCCGCGCGCGATCAACTCCATTCCGCTGCGTATCATCATGTTCTACGTGTTCGCGCTGATCATCATTATGTCCGTGACGCCATGGAGCTCAGTAGTGCCAACCAAGAGCCCGTTCGTCGAGCTGTTCGTTCTGGTGGGGCTGCCTGCTGCCGCGAGCCTGATTAACTTCGTGGTGCTGACCTCTGCGGCCTCTTCCGCGAACAGCGGCGTCTTCTCCACCAGCCGTATGCTGTTTGGTCTGGCGCAGGAGGGCGTTGCCCCGAGCGCGTTCGCCAAACTGTCTAAACGTGCGGTACCGGCGAAAGGGCTGACCTTCTCCTGCATCTGTCTGCTGGGCGGTGTGGTGATGCTCTACGTTAACCCGAGCGTAATCGGCGCGTTCACCATGATCACCACGGTGTCGGCGATCCTGTTTATGTTCGTCTGGACCATCATCCTCTGCTCATACCTGGTGTACCGCAAACAGCGTCCACATCTGCATGAGAAGTCGATCTACAAGATGCCACTGGGCAAGCTGATGTGCTGGGTGTGCATGGCGTTCTTCGTCTTCGTGCTGGTGCTACTGACGCTGGAAGAAGATACCCGTCAGGCGCTGATCGTCACGCCGCTGTGGTTTATCGCGCTGGGGCTGGGCTGGCTGTTTATCGGTAAGAAACGGATGGCAGGCATGCGTTAAGCATGTTGCCGGGTGGCGCTGACGCTTACCCGGCCTACGTTCGAGGACGTTGTAGGCCCGGTAAGCGCTAGCGCCACCGGGCTTTTTTATTTACCCGATAATGCACGCGGGAACAGAACGTTATTCTCAAGACTGATGTGTTCCATCAGATCGTCGATCATCTCGTTGATGCCGTTGTACATCGCTTTCCAGGTGGTGCACGCCTCTGGCGGCGGTGTGACATTGTGGGTGGTGTGTTTGATCACTTCCAGCAGTTCGCCGGCGTCATCATGTTCGCTTTCCATCACGCTGATTGGCCCCATTGCCTGGCTGCCCATGCCCTGTTTGATCATCGGGAAGAGGATCTGCTCCTCTTTCATCATGTGGCTGGATAGTTCTTCGTGCAGCATGGTCAGGTATTTCGCCAGGCCGCGCGGTACGGAAGGTTTATCGGCGTGAACGCGCTCAACTTTGGTGGCCTGTAAAATCAGCTCCGGCAGCTGTTCGCGGTGACGGTCGTGGTAACGCACAATGATATGGTCGATGATTTCAGCCAGCGGCGCGGTGCGCCAGTCTTTGTCGACAGGCTGTTCTGCCAGCTTAGCCAGCTCCGCTTCGATAGCTTCTACATCCAGCTCTTTACGCGACGCTGCGCGCGCCAGCGTTTGCTTACCGCCGCAGCAGTAATCCATATCGTATTTACGGAACAGCGCTGAAGCGCGAGGGATGGAGAGCGCCAGCTCGCCTAAGGGTTGGTCGCGGAAGGCCATAGCAGTTACCTCATCATCAGGAATATAAGGTGCATTTTAAATGCATCTTTATGTGGATACTATAACCCTTTAGAGGCAAGGGTAAAAATGAGAAGGGGATCACAAAAAAATCGTGCTTTTAACTTGCTGATTGAATGCAGAAAAGGGCTTTCGAAAGTTTTTAAAGGTGGAGAAACAGTAAACAACCTGCCGCGCGTGCCGATAGATACAGGTCAGACAATACCTGTATATAAAAAAGGCAACGCATGTTTAAACGTATAAAAGTCATTACTCTTTTGATTTCGGTGCTGCTTGTGCTCGGCATCATGCAACTGATCTCCGCCGGCATTTACATTAATGCGCTCAATAACGACAAAGAGAACTTCACCGTTTCTCAGCTTTCCAGCCAGAACGTCGCGGAGTTTACCGACGCCTGGATCAGCCTGAATCAGGCGCGTGTCACCCTTAACCGCGGCATGCTGCGTCTGCAAAGCAGCATGGCGTCGCAGATTAATGGCGGGCAGCTGAACGAGCTGGTCAATACCGCGAAAAACCTGCTGGCTGATGCCCAGACACATTACGATAAATATTACGCGCTGCCGGAAACGCCGGGTATGGACGAGCACCTGGCCGACAGGCTGGAAGAGCACTACCGCATCTACTCCGCCACGCTGACGCAAATGAACGTTCTGCTGGGGCAGGGCAATCTGGAAGATATGTTCAAACAAAATGCCGAACAGAAGCAGACCGCGATGCAAAAGGTCTATCGCGAATGGCGCGAGGCGCAGGCCGCGCTCACCGACAAAGGCATCAAAGACAATGAAAGCGACTACAAACGCATTCTGTGGATCCTCTCTGCGGTGATGCTGCTGGTGATCGCGGTGATTATTTCCAGCTGGATTGCGATGCGCCGCGTGCTGCTGCTGCCGCTGGAAGAGGTGATCAGCCATATCCGCGCCATTGCGGCAGGGGATTTAACCCAGCCGATTCAGGCTGAGGGTAAAAATGAAATGGCGATCCTGGCGCGCAACGTTCAGGAGATGCAGACTGCGCTGGCCAACACGGTGGGCGTAGTGCGTGAAGGCGCAGATACCATCTACACCGGCGCGGGTGAAATCTCGGCGGGCAGCAACGATCTCTCGTCTCGCACAGAGCAGCAGGCCGCTTCTCTGGAAGAGACGGCAGCCAGCATGGAACAGTTAACCGCCACCGTGAAGCAAAACGCCGATAACGCGCGTCAGGCGTCGCGTCTGGCGCTGGACGCCTCCTCCACCGCGAAGAAGGGCGGAAACGTGGTAGAAGGCGTGGTGCGCACCATGGACGAAATCGCCACCAGTTCCAGCAAAATTGCGCAAATTACCAACGTAATCGATGGCATTGCCTTCCAGACCAATATTCTGGCGCTGAACGCGGCGGTAGAAGCGGCGCGTGCGGGCGAGCAGGGGCGTGGCTTCGCGGTTGTCGCGGGTGAGGTGCGTACCCTTGCCCAGCGCAGCGCTCAGGCGGCGAAAGAGATCAAAGTCCTGATCGATGATTCCGGCGAGCGCGTTAACGCGGGCTCTCAGCTGGTAAATGAAGCGGGCGCGACGATGGCAGAGATCGTCAATGCAGTTACGCGCGTGACTGACATCATGGGTGAGATTGCGTCGGCCTCCGACGAACAGAGCCGCGGTATCGACCAGGTGGGCCAGGCGGTGGCGGAGATGGATCGCGTTACCCAGCAGAACGCCTCGCTGGTGGAGGAGTCTGCGGCGGCGGCGGCGGCGCTGGAAGATCAGGCCGCGCGCCTGAACGACGCGGTGGCGGTGTTTAAGATCACCCGTAACCAGGCGGTGAAAGCCGCGCCGGTAAAGACCTATGCACCTAAAGCGCAGCCCGTAGCGGCGTCTGAAGCGAACTGGGAAACGTTCTGATACTGTGCCGGGTGGCGCTGACGCTTACCCGGCCTACGGTTTTGTAGGCCCTGCAAGCTAAGCGCCGCTGGTCGAAAAGCTCACCCCTCCGATGCCGGAACGACCATCGGTTTTTCCGGCTTCGCTCTCACCGCAATCACCACCCCAACGACCAGCAGCGCGATCCCGCAGGCCGTTAGCAGCGGCGGCACGCTCTGGCGCATCAGGAAGGTATAGAGCAGCCCGGCCAGCGTTTCAAAGACAATCAGCGGCCCCAGTATCACCGTCGGCAGCTTCTGGCTGGCAATGTTCCAGCACAGCGCGCCAACCCACGAACAGAGCACGGCAATGGCGACCATTAACCCGACGAATACCCACGGGCGCGGTCCGAAGGGCAGGGCGAAATCCGGATGCTGGCTACCCAGCCAGATACATGCACCCACATAGCCCAGCAACGAGACAGGAAGCGTGACCAGAGCCTGCGCCGTCGCCCACATCATCGGATGCTTATCCGGGTTTTCCCGCAGCCAGCGTGCGTTGCGCAGGGCATACCAGGCCCAGCAGACAACCGAAATAACCGCCAGAAAGATCCCAGAACCGTAACGCCACAAGCTGAAGTTTTCGAGGCCGTGGCGTAGCTCGGCAATATTCACGCACACCAGCCCCACGGCGATGCAGACCAGCGCAGGCACCATCTTTGACCACGCCAGTTTCCCGTCTCGCTGGCTATAAAGCAGGTTTGCGAAAACCGGAATGACCACCGGCAGCGTGCCGATAATCATGGTCGACACCGGCGCACCGGTACGCTGAATGGCGCTCGCCAGGCAGACGTAGTAGATAAGATTACCCATCATGGTCAGCCACAGCGCGGTGAGCCAGTCCTGGCAACTCAGCTGGCGCAGACGCGCACGCCCCAGCCATGCCAGCGGCACGGCAATAAGCCCCAGCGCCAGATAGCGTCCGGTCGACTGCAATATTGCCGGGTACTCCGGCACAATCAGCGGGCCGACGAAAATCAGCCCCCACATCAACCCTGCAAGCAGGGCATACAACACGCCGCTAATCATCTTTTCGTCCACAGTAATACATGTTGTAGCCAGTGTAGGAGGCACAGATGCACGCGTATTGTATGAGGTTGCGCATTAGCGCTCAGGGAACGTAAAGACATGGGGCCAAAGCGTCAGCCGCCAGGATACTTTTTCCGTGGTTTCAGTTTAATCCTACAAGACATACCTATAAGACCTACAGGCTTCGAAGGACGGTGTCATTACTATAGTCGACGGATTTTTACGACCACGGCATAACGTCGGTTTTCATATCCTGCAATCAACGACGTGGGACGATGAGAACGATCGGCCTATTTTACAGGAAAGAAGATGCAGGAAGTCATATGGTCCGAACAGGTGATGCTGACAGGGCGTTCCCGTATTTCTATCAGCGGAGCCAATAATGTATTTTGTTCCGCGCTGGTGGTGCTTTTCAGGAATATTATTTCGCCAGACATTATTACCATGCCAGAGATCCAGGTGCAGGTCTTTGTCGGAATGACGCTGCCACAGGTGTTCGTATGGCGGATGAAGGAGGATGCGGCAATGGAAGGGAAGATCCCTCGTATTGTTTTCTGTACTGACTCTTGCTTCCGAATGCTGTCAGGGACCAGCGGATATGAACGAACACTGTTCATTACTCCAGATACCAGCATTTATGCGGTGGCTGAAATAATCAGACGCTGGATTGCCGGTTACGCCTCGCACGCTTCGGACAACGTTCTGCCTCTGCTCACTCGATGTGATAACCGAACCATGCAAATGCTGGAAAAAGATATCCCACTTCCTCTTGAGGCCAGACGGCTCTTTCGCTCGGTAAAAACGCTTTATTGTCAGCGCGCTTTACTGTCGGACCGGATCGGGACGCACAGCCGTCAGGAATTATATCTAAAAGCGCGTCTGATACTCAGTCAAAGCCAAACATTAGCGCTTGGTTAGGCTCAAGGTTCATGACGAGAGATCGCTTACCGCATCTTCAAGACGTAGCGCAAGCTGAAGGCAGAGGCTGATGGTTTTCCTGTCTGCGGCTTCTTCCAGTTCAGTACATAAGTCAGCCAGCGAATCGTTCTTCAGAAGATAAAAACCGCCTTTCATCAGGTGAGCAAGTTCGGCGATCTGCAAGAAATCTTCCGCGCTGATAGCGTCGTGCAAATCGCTGATGGTGACGTCGAGATGCGCTAAGCAGGAGTTAAATACATGCTGGTCGACCCGATCTTCCGCTTTTGCGCATGCGTTTGTGGCGGGCTGGATAGCGCTGGCAAATTTGCTTAATGCGAGGGATAGGGTTTTGAGCGAAACGGGTTTAAAGAGGCATTCCGTCATCCCGGCCTGAAGACAGGCTCCTCTTTGTTCATCGCGGGCATCAGCCGTCAGGCCGATAATTACAGTATCGCTGTTTTCCTTACGGATTAATTTTGTCAGCTCAATTCCTGAGATATACGGCATATTACAGTCAGTGATAATAATCTCGGCACCGGTGCTTCTCCACTGAGCATATGCGTCACGAGGATCGCTACATTCGATCACGACGTAGCCAAGGTATGACAGCTGCTTATTTAACAGCATGAGATTTGGGTAAAAATCATCAACGACAAGAACGGTGGCTGAGCTGTTTTGACGCTGGATATCTATAACCTCTGCCGCAGCACGCTTGCTCTTCTGTTGGCTTACGCCCACTTTTAACGTAATGTCGACTCTGGTTCCCACGCCCGGTTGACTATGAAGTTGTATGCCTCCACCCAAAGCTTCACAAAGCCGGCGAGAGATGAGGAGTCCAAGCCCGGAGCCTGACTGATGAGAATAGCCGTTAATATCAGCCTGGGAAAAAGGTCGGAATAATGTCTGTTGCCCTTCAGGCGATATACCGCAGCCCGTATCCGTTATGGCAATTTGCAGCAGGGCGACGTCTGTGACTTGAGAATTAACGCATTCTACTGCGACACGCACTTCGCCTTCATTCGTGAATTTGATGGCATTACTGATGATATTGCTGACAACCTGTCTGAACCGAAGCTCATCTGTTGTCACAATGATGTCGTCGAGCTTTGCTGGATATAGGAGTACAAGCTCGATACCGTTGTTGAACGCGCCAGGCCTGAATAAGGAGATAATCTGTTCAATGGTTTTTCTGAGCTCCATTTCTGTATAATGAATAACCAGTTTTTCAGATTCAATCATGGAAATATCAAGGATATTACCAATAAGTTCCTGTAGTACGTTTGACGAAGAATAGGCGACGTCGAATGCGGTACTGTCTATGATTCCATCGTGGAGTTTTTTTGTTCCAAGCTCCAGCATACCGATAATGGCATTCAGAGGCGTTCTAATTTCATGGCTCATGGTGGCAAGAAAAGTGGATTTTGCTACATTCGCCCTTTCAGATTCCTTCCTGGCTGCTCTTAGGCTCTCTTCCATTTCGATTCTCGACGTGATGTCAATCCAGCCGCCAATAACGCCATTTACGCGGCCTTCGGCATCCAGGAATGGCACCATCCAGTGATATATCACGGCATCAGGGCGCCCATCGCTGAATGTAATTGCCCGGTCTTTCGATATTGATACCTTATCCCGTAACACGCTGAAGAAATCCTGGCGGTATGTTTCAAGAGACGAAAGATGTGAGGCCGTTGTATTTTCATACTCAGCCTGACTAAAAGCGTATTCCTGTTCGATATGGAAATCTTTTAAAGCTTCCGTATAGGCCTCATTAAACGATATGAGCTCTGCATCTTTATTACGAACATACAGGGGATTCGGCGTGCCGTTGATAAGCGCGTTTGTCAAAGCCAGCTGATCGTCCAGTTTTCTCTGGGTCCGCTGTGCATGTCGAACGTGCTTTCGAAGGACAAGCGCCCAGCCGGTGGAAATCATGCCCAGCAGGAGAAGGACTATTACCGTGTAGAGAATGGCGGTTTTGTTTGCTTCGATGAAACTTGTTTTTGAGGGCGCGGCGGTCCATTTCGTGGTGATATCGTCGAGTTCAGATCCGGCGAGGTTCTTTAATGATTTATTGATTATTTCATACAAAATTTCATTGTGCGCGGAAATGCCCAGGGAAAGTTTGGCAAAATTTCCATCAACTATATCGTCTATGGCCAGGGAATATTGATGCGTGTGTGTGTAATAATTAGCGGAGACAAAATTATCAAGTACGGCATCGACTTTGTTACTGCCTAATAAATCATAGGCAGCTGCCGTCGAAGATACAGGCACAACGGTATGCGAAGTGAGATCATAACCCTCGAGATGATTAACATCCATAAAAGTCGCGATCCGGCGAGCGCGTGTAGGCACTTTTTTTAGGCTCTCACCGTGACGAGTAACGAAAACAAGAGGAAACTGAATGAAGCTTCGGGTAAACCGATATCGCGTATCGGTGTTGTATACGGAGCTGGCAAAGCCAACGATCTCATCAGGGTTAATGTTCTTTGATGACGGGTTTTCTGGCAAAAATGCAAACGTGACGTTAAGCATTTTGCCAATGAGACTAAATACATCAGGGATGATGCCAGTAAACGTACCGTTAGCATACTCTGAAAAAGGTTGCGCGGTTGTTGGCAGCTGAACATAAAACTGCTTTTTACCTTGTAACCACCGGGCTTCCTTTTCGGTGAGATATTGTGGTGAACCCGGCGTGATAAAATCACTGGATTTATCCCAGCCCCTTATGAATTCTGACAGATCTGACTGGGATATCTTTTGTAGCCCGGATTCTATGATTTGTCTGGTTTTTATATCAGAGTTACGTATTGCGAAGTATACTTTTCCTTCTGCCTGGTCAATGGTATTAAGCTGGCGACTGACGTGAAGGGTGTTGAAAACGCTATTGTTATAAAAATAACCAGCACTTATTGCATCACCCACATAGATATCGTTTTTATGGAGGGCGACAGAGGCAAGCGCATTCAGTACGGAATCGTAGCGGTTTATTTTTGCTTCAGGATAGCGCTCTTTTATAAACTCATCAGAAATAAACCGATCAACGATGGCAATCGTCTCGTAATCTTTTGTATCGAGTTTATTTTCCGCGGGTGCGATTTCAACTATTTTATTCGTTGGAATAACCGGGAGATAAGAATACCTGGATTTTTTCGTTTCAGTTACCGGACCAGTGGTCGTGATCGCATCAATAGACCCTTCTGCCAGCGCGTCAAAAGCAGCGACAGCGTTATCGAAAAGGGTGACAGAGAAATGGATATCCGAATTATTACGGATTGTCCGCAGTATGTCGGCATTGATCCCATCAAGGTATTCGCCATTAATAACGATATCGAAAGGCGGATAATCGGGTCTGTAAACACCCACCTTCAGAGATTGCTTATAAAAACGCTGGATGGTTGTATCGGGGTAAAGTTCCAGAGACAGAGATTTGTCGCTCAGTGGTTCCGCACAGGCGTACAATGGCAATAAAATAAGCAGCAGCTTAAAGTGAACCCATCGCTTCATTCAATCTTTTCTCTTTTAGCAATCTCGATCAAATCAACCAGTGTCGTAACGCCCATTTTTGTCATTATCCGGGTTTTATAGGTACTGATTGTTTTGCTGCTCAGGCACATGCTGTCTGCTATTTCAATATTTTTCATTCCAGCAATGATTTTACGCAGTACCTCTAGCTCGCGGTTTGTCAGTGAGGATGATTTTCTTGATGTAAAATTGTTGGCATAGCTTATATTTGGAAAAAATGTAAAACCAGAATTGATGGCTTTGATCGCCGCTGAAACATCTTCCATACCCTCATTCTTTGTCAAAAATCCAGACACGCCGGACATCATGCATCTGCTGGCATAGAGTTCCGCTGACTGTGAGGTGAACACTAGGATTTTTGTATTAATCTCTGCTTTTCGCACCGCCGCGATAACCGACATCCCATCCATGTTAGGAATACCAATATCCAGTATGACGATATTGTATTTCCCTTTTTTTATCTGGTTTATAGCCTGCGCACCGTTATCACATTCATCCACATGAGTGAAGCCTATCTTTTCTAATGTCATTTTCAATGCCATGCGGACTGAAGGATGATCGTCTACAACAAGTGCGGTTTTCATACTAACCCTTAATATAATCGGCAAGCGATGCATTATTCTGATGTTAACGCATTAGCCTGGTTCATTCCACTGGTGCGGCGACAAACTGGCTGTAGGTTGAACCCGTGCAGTCAGTTCATTTCAAATCAGGCTTCACCAAAACAACCTGAATGCGTAAAATGTATATAACGTGTTGAATAATAGGTTGTTAAATCGTTCTGTTTACTTGCTACTTAACGCTCAGTATAGCCATTTTTACTACAGAACGAGGTTGTAGATTCAATTGGTCAACGCAACAGTTATGTGAAAACATGGGGTTGCGGAGGTTTTTTGAATGAGACGAACATTTACAGCAGAGGAAAAAGCCTCTGTTTTTGAACTATGGAAGAACGGAACAGGCTTCAGTGAAATAGCGAATATCCTGGGTTCAAAACCCGGAACGATCTTCACTATGTTAAGGGATACTGGCGGCATAAAACCCCATGAGCGTAAGCGGGCTGTAGCTCACCTGACACTGTCTGAGCGCGAGGAGATACGAGCTGGTTTGTCAGCCAAAATGAGCATTCGTGCGATAGCTACTGCGCTGAATCGCAGTCCTTCGACGATCTCACGTGAAGTTCAGCGTAATCGGGGCAGACGCTATTACAAAGCTGTTGATGCTAATAACCGAGCCAACAGAATGGCGAAAAGGCCAAAACCGTGCTTACTGGATCAAAATTTACCATTGCGAAAGCTTGTTCTGGAAAAGCTGGAGATGAAATGGTCTCCAGAGCAAATATCAGGATGGTTAAGGCGAACAAAACCACGTCAAAAAACGCTGCGAATATCACCTGAGACAATTTATAAAACGCTGTACTTTCGTAGCCGTGAAGCGCTACACCACCTGAATATACAGCATCTGCGACGGTCGCATAGCCTTCGCCATGGCAGGCGTCATACCCGCAAAGGCGAAAGAGGTACGATTAACATAGTGAACGGAACACCAATTCACGAACGTTCCCGAAATATCGATAACAGACGCTCTCTGGGGCATTGGGAGGGCGATTTAGTCTCAGGTACAAAAAACTCTCATATAGCCACACTTGTAGACCGAAAATCACGTTATACGATCATCCTTAGACTCAGGGGCAAAGATTCTGTCTCAGTAAATCAGGCTCTTACCGACAAATTCCTGAGTTTACCGTCAGAACTCAGAAAATCACTGACATGGGACAGAGGAATGGAACTGGCCAGACATCTAGAATTTACTGTCAGCACCGGCGTTAAAGTTTACTTCTGCGATCCTCAGAGTCCTTGGCAGCGGGGAACAAATGAGAACACAAATGGGCTAATTCGGCAGTACTTTCCTAAAAAGACATGTCTTGCCCAATATACTCAACATGAACTAGATCTGGTTGCTGCTCAGCTAAACAACAGACCGAGAAAGACACTGAAGTTCAAAACACCGAAAGAGATAATTGAAAGGGGTGTTGCATTGACAGATTGAATCTACAGTGTCCCTTTTCGCTTTCACGTGTAAGGTTTTTCCTCTTTTTATCGTCACTGACTGATTTCCGTAACACGCAACTCTCCACGCAGGATTGTGGGACTTTTCCTACGTACATTGTCGCCAACGCTGATGTTATCCATTCGGCTGGTAAAATAAAATACAGTCAGTTCGATGTTGACAGGAAAACAAATGAAATTACATTTTTTAAAAAATGCGCTACTGCTGCTTTCAATAACGCTTTTTACCGGCTGTACGGCTAATTCATGGATTGATGCGGTTGGAAGTGTGTTAGAGGAGAAAGATAAATATGAGAAAGACTCGCGATCCAAAAGAATTAAGGCTGCCAATAAGGCAGCAGGCTACTAGATTATTTCAGGCGTGGTAAGCGTTTTTGATGGTTTTTCATTTTTTATCTGCACCATATTAATAGCCACAGCGAGCTGGCGATTATGTTTGTCTTACGATCGAACGTTAATGTAATAATTGTGATAAAACTATTTTTAGTCTGCTTAATGGCGGTGTTTGCACTAATGTTTGTAAACCCAAGCGCGATCTTTGGAAACAGGAGTAATGAAGAAATCAATGAAAGCGAAGACCATTATCGTGCTCAGGATTTAGCCCGGCAAAAACCGGTTTTATTTGTGACCGGCTTTAGATGAGGAATTATAATTCTTGAGTTGAATGTAACATTACTCTATTATTGATACGCTATTTGAGTGATCGCGCGTGTATAACAAAAATGCCTGATAACTCATTTTATTTCAAAGGGATAAAATAAAGACATGAAAAAAAGAGCGATAGTATTATTCAGTATGGCGTTAACCGCATGCTCAGCAAATAACTTGAACCAGGGCGCTGAACGGGTACGTATTACTAATACTGAACCAACCGGCAATTGTACATTCCTGGGGGAAGTGACGGGCAGCCAGGGAAACTTCTTCACGGGTGGATGGACGTCAAACTCTAATCTTGAGACTGGCGCACGTAATGATTTAAAAAACCAGGCTTACAGTATGGGGGGTAACGTTGTCGTTATTCTTACGCAGCGAGCAGGGCAGACCGGGAGCGCCTACTTCGGCTCAGGTTCCAGCCAACAAACTAACGTCACGCTAAGCGGTACAGTGTATCGCTGCAATAACTGATAAATAATCTAAGCACAGTATTTAACGTGCAATAAAGCCCTGAGCCGTTAAGCGCGGCGAAACCTGCTTCTGGTAGCGCACGGGCGTAATGCCGTAGCGGCGGGTAAAGGCGCGGGTCAGGTGAGACTGATCGGTCAGCCCCGTTGCGGCGGCCACCTCGGCGGCAGGCATGCCGTGGGTGAGGAATGCTTTGGCGCGCCACAGCCGGATGGCCATCAGCATCTGGTGTGGGGTGACGTGAAAATGGGCCTTAAACTGGCGCTGGAAATGGTACGGGCTGAGCGACACGACGCTCGCCAGTTCGTCCAGGGTGAGCGCGCGCATATAGTTGTCGTGCAGATAGTCGCGAACGCGCTCGAAGCGGTGCGCGCCCTCCCGGGCTACCGGCGCGTGACGGGCCAGCGGCTGGAACGTCTCAATCAGATCCAGCAGCAACCCTTTTTGTGCCAGCGCATCGTTCGTATGCCAAAGGCCGTAAATCAGCTGGCCAATTTGCTGCGAGCGCAGCGGGTCGTGGCGGGTCACGTCGCTAAACCACCAGTGGCGAAGGCCGGTGACTTCTTCCAGCAGGTCGGGTTCGATATAGACCATCCGGTAGCGCCAGCCGCCTTCGGTGGCGGATTCGCCGGTGTGGATCTCGTCCGGGTTCATGGTCACGACCGATTTTTCAGCGGCTAAGTGTTGGGTTCCGCGGTAACGGAAGCGTTCGGCGCCGGTTTCGATGGTGCCGATACCGAAGGCTTCATGCGTGTGAGGCTCAAAGGCGTAGTCAGCAATATGCGCGTGATATAGCTCCAGACCTGGCAACTGCGCCAGATGGCGAAAGCGCGCGCTGTCTCTCTCATCAGTAAACTGTTCCGGTACGCCTTGCACGGTGAGCCTCCTTGTGGGTCATCGCTTCATTATCCGAGATGACCCGAAGGGATGCCACAAAAAATAACCAATTCTTAACAATTACAGAATGGCTTTGATGCTCTCCGCCAGCGGCGTGGTCGGACGGCCAATCAGTTTGCTCAGGGTACGGCTGTCGTCAAACAGGCCGCCTTTGGACGCACCGGTATCGGAATCCGCCAGCATCTCCGCCAGCCCGGCAGGCAGACCAACGCCTTTCAGTGCAGCGGCATAATCGGCTTCGCTGAGGTTCTGATACGTTACCGGCTTACCGCTCTGCTTGCTCAGCTCCGCAGCCAGTTCGCTCAGCGTCCAGGCATTGTCACCTGCCAGTTCATACACCTTGCCGGCGTGACCCTCTTCAGAAATCACTTTTGCCGCAGCCGCCGCGTAATCCGCACGGGTCGCAGAGGCAATTTTGCCTTCGCCTGCGGCACCTATAAATACGCCGTGTTCCAGCGCTGGCGGCGCGCTTGCCAGGTAGTTTTCGGTGTACCAGCCGTTGCGCAGCAGGGCGTAAGGCACGCCTGAAGCCGCCAGTGCATTTTCGGTTTCGACGTGCTCAACGTGCAGACCCAGCGGGGATCTGTCCGCATGCAGCAGGCTGGTATAGGCGATGAATTTCACCCCGGCGGCTTTGGCGGCGTTTATCACGTTCTGGTGCTGTACGGCGCGCTGGCCCACTTCGCTGGAGGAGATAAGCAGCAGCTTATCCACGCCGTTCAGGGCGGTGGTGAACGCGGCCTGGTCGGTATAGTCCGCCTGACGTACCACAATTCCCCGCTGGCTTAAGGCGTCGGCTTTTGCCGGGTTACGCACAATAGCCACGATCTGGCTGGCCGGAACGGTTTTCAGCAGTTCTTCAATAACGTGTTGGCCAAGCTGGCCGGTTGCGCCGGTAATCGCGATCATGATGAATCTCCTTCGTGTTTGTCTGGTGTTGTGGCACACTATCACCATAACTAACTTTTAGTAAGTACGCACAAAAAGGTAAGTATGAAAACACCGATACCGACGCTCAGCGAGCAAATGCGCGATGGCAATCTCTTTGCAGAACAGTGCCCGTCACGGGAAGTGCTCAAACATGTTACCAGCCGCTGGGGCGTGCTGATCCTGGTGGCGTTACGTCAGGGGACGCATCGTTTTAGCGATCTGCGCCGCAAGATGGGCGGTGTGAGCGAGAAGATGCTGGCCCAGTCGCTTCAGGCGCTGGAGCAGGACGGGTTTGTCGATCGCGTTTCTTATCCGGTTGTGCCGCCGCACGTGGAATATAGCCTGACGCCGATGGGGCTGGAGGTGAGCGAGAAGGTGGCCGCGCTGGCTGACTGGATTGAGGTGAATACGCCGAAGGTGATGGCGAATCGGGACGATCGTGCGGCATGAAATGCCGGGTGGCGGCTTCGCCTTACCCGGCCTACCCGCAATCCTCGATCCCGTAGGCCGGGTAAGCGCAAGCGCCACCCGGCACAATCATCGCTACCTGCTCAAATCCACCTGATAAATCGCGAACCCAATATCATCCGTCGCGACCTGTTTCATCGGATACTGCGCCTTATCCTTGATAAACGCGGCTGCTTTATCGGACGGTGATGTCTCAAAGCGAATATCCAGCGTCGTGTCGCTGTGGATCGGCGCCAGACGCCAGTTGTTATCCACCGCCGGATGAATTTCACCCGCTTTTTTCGACTCCGCGCTAATCCACGCCGCCAGCACCGAACGGTTCTCATCCGGCGAGGCAAAGGCGATGTGGCTGTCACCCGTACCGGCAAACTTACCGCCATAGGCGCGGTAGTTGTTGGTCACCACCAGGAAAGAGGCATTCGGATCAATCGCTTTGCCGTTGAAGGTCAGGTGTTTGATGCGTTCTGCCTGCGGATTAATGGCCTGACATTCGCCGTCATATTTCGCGGGCTGGGTTACATCAATCTGATATTCCACGCCGTCGATCACGTCGAAGTTGTAGGTGCGGAAACCGTCCCAGTTTATCAGCGACTGCGGTTTGCTGCTGTGCGGATCGATCTGGTTGAACTGTCCGGCAGAGCATTCCAGCCACTCCTTCACCTCTTTCCCGGTGGCTTTCACCACCACGAGGGTGTTGGGATAGAGGTAGAGATCGGCGGCATTACGGAAGGTCAGCTGGCCTTTTTCCACCTCAACGTAGCTGGCCGGATCGTTCTTACGCCCGCCCACTTTGAATGGCGCCGCGGCAGACAGAACCGGCAGATTGGCCAGATCCGGATCGCCCTGAATATAGTGCTCGGCATAGGCTTTCTGCGCCATGTTGACTACCTGCACGGTCGGGTCATCCTGTACCAGCGCGAGGAAGCTGTACATGTTATCAGCCGATTTACCGATCGGCTTGCTGACAAATTCACGCGTTGCGTCGTGGTCATGCTTCAGGACGTCGACCAGCTTTTTATCTTCTTCGGCCAGGGATTTTTTTGCAGCGGCATCATAAATCGGACGCGCTTCCGCTTTCGACTGCGTGACTTTCCAGCTCCCGCTGTCGTTATTCAGCACCAGATCTACCACGCCAAGGTGGTCGCCCCACATGCCCGGCATCACCGATGGCACACCGTTGAGCGTCCCTTTTTCGATGTCCGCGCCTTTGATACTGGCGAAATCTTTGCCCGGGAAGACGGCGTGGGCGTGACCAAACAGGATCGCATCCACGCCCGGTACCTGGCTGAGGTAATACACGGAGTTCTCAGCCATCGCCTGATACGGGTCGGCCGAGAGGCCAGAGTGGGCCACAACGACCACCACATCTGCGCCTTTCGCCCGCATCTCCGGCACGTATTTGCGCGCCGTTTCGGTAATGTCGTTGACGGTTACTTTCCCGTCGAGGTTGGCTTTATCCCACGTCATGATCTGCGGCGGCACAAAGCCGATATAGCCGATTTTCAGCGTCTGTTTTTTACCATCCTGGTCGACAACCTCGGTCTCTTTAATCAGGTAAGGGGTAAAGAGCGGCTTTTTCGTCTTAACGTCGATGATATTGGCATTAACGTACGGGAATTTTGCTCCTGCCAGCGCATCGTGCAGGTATTTCAGGCCGTAGTTAAATTCGTGGTTGCCCAGGTTGCCGACGGCATAGTCCAGCGTATTCATTGCCTTATAAACAGGATGGATCTCGCCTTTCTTCAGCCCCTTCGCCGCCATGTAGTCGCTGAGCGGGCTGCCCTGAATTAAGTCCCCGTTATCGACCAGCACGCTGTTTTTCACTTCACCGCGGGCGGCGTTGATCAAACTTGCCGTACGTACCAGTCCGAATTTTTCGACAGGCGTATCTTTGTAGTAATCGAAGTCCATCATGTTGCCGTGCAGATCGGTGGTTTCCAGAATGCGGAGATCCACCGTCGCTGCCTGAACGCTTGCCGCAATCAGCGTTGCCAGGAGCGTTGCGCTAAACTTAATCATCTGAGGAGTCCTTTTTTCGATCCAAGCCACAAAAGAGTATGTATGTAGTATTTGTTGCTTACAGAAGTGTGAATGCTGCCAGAAAAAAGAACGCTGAAACCAGAATTGCTTCACAGATAGCGGAATTGTTCACATTACGATATAACTAAAACAATAAGTTATGCCCACTGCGTTAACGAAGAGGTGGAGAATGTTAGATCAAATTTGTCAGCTCGCACGGGATGCGGGTGATGCCATTATGCAGGTGTACGACGGTGCGAAACCGATGGATGTTGTCAGCAAAGCGGACGACTCCCCGGTGACGGCGGCGGATATCGCGGCGCATACGGTGATCCTGAAAGGTTTGCAGACCCTGACGCCGGATATTCCGGTCCTTTCTGAAGAAGCGCCCCAGGGCTGGGACGAACGTCAGCACTGGCAGCGTTACTGGCTGGTGGACCCGCTGGACGGCACGAAAGAGTTCATCAAGCGTAACGGTGAATTTACCGTGAATATCGCCCTGATTGAAAAAGGAAAGGCGGTGCTTGGCGTGGTTTATGCCCCGGTGATGAAGGTGATGTACAGCGCGGCGGAAGGTAAAGCCTGGAAGGAAGAGTGCGGCGTGCGTAAGCAGATCCAGGTGCGAGATGCCCGTCCTCCGCTGGTGGTGATCAGCCGCTCGCACAGCGACAGCGAGCTGGAGGAGTACCTGCAACAGCTGGGGGAACACCAGACGACGTCGATCGGCTCGTCGCTGAAGTTCTGTCTGGTGGCGGAAGGGCAGGCGCAGTTGTACCCCCGTTTCGGGCCGACGAACGTCTGGGATACGGCGGCAGGGCATGCGGTGGCTGCGGCCGCAGGCGCGCATGTGCATGACTGGCAGGGTAAGCCACTGGACTACACCCCGCGCGAGTCATTCCTCAATCCTGGCTTCAGGGTGTCACTTTACTGAGCTAGTAGCTTATGCAGCAGGGCTACTACCTGCTGCACCTCATCCTGCGTCAGCGCGCCGTCTTTAACCCACTGTACGCGACCGTTTTTGTCCAGCACAACAATCGCTGAACTCTCTTCTTCCAGCTGCCACACCTTACGCGTCACGCCGTTGCTGTCGACAATAAACTGCGACCAAGGATAGAGCTTCTTATTGCTCTCAAGGCTTGAGCGCACAAACATCCCGGAGCCGGGAATCGCGTCGTCGGTATTCACGATGGTGGTGGTCTGATAGCGATCGTGCGGGAGTTTTGCGGCCTTGATCGCTTCCACGAGGGTGGCGTTTTTCTCTTTAGCGGATGTACGTCCGGCAATATGCTGTACAACTCTCACTTTGCCCGCAAGCTGCGCGCTATTCCAGGCTTTATAGCTAAACTTATCATTGTCGAGAATCAATTCTCCCCGGTCAGCAATGCCGACCGGCGGGACACGTTGTCCTTTTTCAATGTTGTGTGCGGAAGCCATCAGCGGCAGCAACAGGCAAGCTGCTGCCAGGAGGTTACGTAGGGTCATGGTGTTTCCTTATTGTGAGCAGGTGATCCGACCACTTGGTCATGCGCTTTTAATCATAAGTGCGATCAATGGGCTTTTCCCGCAATCCCGATGCCAGTTTGCGGGCGAACGCACATATCCACGCAAAAACGACGGCATATACTGCTCTGTATCACGCTTTGCAAAGATTATTCTGAATAATTGTAATCAAACGGTAAATAAACTTATGCACACTGGGTAAGTTCGAGGTTCTGGTCTATAGTCATTGGGCATCAAAATTTGCGCTCAGGACAGTCGGGCCGATTGTGGCACCGCAAGGGCGTATGATTCGCAGGAGATACAAGAATGAAAATTTTCCAACGCTACAACCCGCTTCAGGTGGCGAAGTACGTGAAGATCCTGTTCCGTGGACGGTTGTATATCAAGGATGTTGGCGCTTTTGAGTTCGATAAGGGCAAAATCCTTATCCCGAAAGTGAAGGACAAACAGCACTTGTCTGTGATGTCCGAAGTCAACCGTCAGGTTATGCGTCTGCAAACTGAGATGGCTTAACCAACGTGCTATGCAGTAGTAGTTAAAAAGACGGCTCCCGATGGGAGCCGTTGATGTTTGTGGGACATACAAAGGGTTACGCCGACACCTTATCTTCCGCGTCTGGCAGCTTCGGTACCAGCACGGTCGGTTTACTATCAATGCGCGTTACCAGCAGCTGGTCGATGCGGTAGTTATCAATATCCACCACTTCAAACTTGAAGCCAGAGAATTTCACCGAGTCGGTACGTTTCGGGATCTTACGCAGCATAAACATCATAAAGCCGCCGATGGTCTCGTAGTTTCCGGACTGCGGGAACTCGTCGATGTCGAGCACGCGCATGACGTCTTCAATCGGCGTACCTCCATCGATCAGCCATGAGTTCTCATCACGCTGCACAATTTGCTCTTCCAGCCCCTGGCCGACCAGGTCGCCCATCAGCGTCGTCATGACGTCGTTGAGGGTGATAATGCCCACCACCAGCGCATATTCGTTCATGATCACCGCGAAGTCTTCACCGGCGGTTTTGAAACTTTCCAGCGCTTCGGAGAGCGTCAGGGTGTCCGGCACAATCAGGGTGTTGCGGATCTGCACGCCGCTGTTCAGCGCCAGGCTCTGGTTTGCCAGCACGCGGTTCAGCAGGTCTTTGGAGTCCACATAGCCGATGATATGGTCGATATCTTCGTTACAGACCAGGAACTTGGAGTGCGGATGCTGCGCCACTTTGGTCTTCAGGCTCTGCTCGTCTTCATGCAGATCGAACCAGATGATGTTCTCACGGCCGGTCATGGAGGACGGCACGGTACGGGATTCCAGTTCGAAAACGTTCTCGATCAGCTCGTGCTCCTGCTTGCGCAGCACGCCTGCCAGCGCCCCGGCTTCCACCACCGCATAAATATCGTCGGAGGTGATGTCGTCTTTACGCACCATCGGCAGCTTGAAGATGCGGAAAATGACGTTCGCCAGGCCGTTGAAGAACCACACCAGCGGACGGAAGACATACAGGCAGAAGCGCATCGGGTTGATGATACGCAAAGCCACAGCTTCTGGCGCAATCATACCGATGCGTTTCGGGGTCAGGTCCGCGAATAGAATGAACAAACCGGTGACCAGCGAGAAGGAGAGGATGAAGCTCAACTGCTCGGCCAGCTCTGCGGACATGTACTTTACAAAGAGGCTATAAAACGCCGGAGAAAATGCTGCATCGCCCACGATACCGCCAAGAATGGCGACCGCGTTCAGGCCAATCTGCACCACGGTAAAGAACATGCCTGGGTTTTCCTGCATTTTCAGAATGCGTGATGCGTTGATGTTGCCCTCGTCGGCAAGCAGCTTCAGTTTGATTTTACGGGAGGCAGCCAGCGAGATCTCCGATATCGAGAAAAATGCACTGACGGCAATAAGACAAAGTATTACTAAAATACTGTTTAACATAGTTTATCCGGCTTCTCGCCAGATCCTCAGAAGGGGAGTTGATACCATTCGTGTGAAGACACATTGAACTCAGCTCGTAGCGTTGAGCCGATTATTTCAGCGGTAGTATAGCGTAAAGGCGTGTAAATCTGCCAGAGGTCACGTTTTCGGCAAAAAGTGGCCGGATGAAAAGGCAGTGAGTGGTTAAGTAATGAACTGACACTTTTGCTTACAGGCGCGCCACGCGGCTCGCGTGGCGCTGATGCAGTAATCAGTCCTGCTGTGGAGGCAGACAGACGCCGATGCCGCCGATGCCGCAGTAGCCGTACGGATTTTTATGCAGGTACTGCTGGTGGTCGTCTTCGGCATAGTAGAACGGTTTCGCAGTAGCGATTTCCGTCGTGACCTGACGTTTATCACCGGCTGCCTGCATCGCTTCCTGGAAACGCGTCAGGCTGGCGTGGGCCGCAGCCTCCTGCTCAGGGGTGAGCGGATAGATGGCCGAGCGGTATTGGGTGCCGTGATCGTTACCCTGACGCATGCCCTGCGCCGGGTCATGGTTTTCCCAGAACACCTGGAGCAGCTGTTCATAGCTGATGACGCTCGGGTCATACACCACACGCACCGCTTCAGCATGACCGGTCTCACCGGAACAGACTTCGCGGTAGGTTGGGTTAGGCGTATATCCTCCGGTGTAGCCCGCAGCGGTGCTGTAAACGCCCGGCAGTTGCCAGAACAGGCGTTCTACGCCCCAGAAGCAGCCCATGGCAAACAGGGCGATCTCCATTCCATCAGGAACGTTTGTCATTGAATGGTTGTTTACGGCGTGTAATGTCGCCACTGGCATAGGGGTGTTGCGTCCCGGTAACGCATCGGCTTGTGATACCAGATGCTTTTTATCAAATAAACTCACGGTGGGGCCTCCGGGGTAGCGTTGTTTCGGTTAAGGTTGTCACGAAGCGTTTAATTGAACACAATAAATGCGATGAATGAGTCTAGATTTAATCATAAGAAATATTTGGGTGTTAGGCCCTTTTTCAACCCGTAATTTGGGTTTTTGGCTTTCAGGCCGTATTTTGCCGCGGAGCGGCACTGCATTTGCTTCCAGGGTGGAAACAGGGATATTCAGGAGAAAACGTGACAAAGATCCGCCAGTTATGTTTAGTCAGTTTAATGCTGACAAGCGGGATTGCCAGCGCGGCGAATGTCCGTTTGCAGGTTGAGGGGTTATCCGGGGCGCTGGAAAAAAACGTGCGTGCGCAGCTTTCCACCATCCAGAGCGATGAAGTCACGCCGGATCGGCGTTTTCGCGCGCGCGTGGATGACGCCATTCGCGAAGGCTTAAAGGCGTTGGGGTACTACGAACCCACCATTGATTTCGATTTACGCCCGCCGCCGGCTAAAGGACGTCAGGTGTTGATTGCCCGCGTCTCGCCGGGAGAACCCGTCCTGATTGGCGGCACGAACGTGGTGCTGCGCGGCGGTGCGCGCACGGATCGTGACTACCTGGATCTGCTTAGCACCCGGCCGAAAGTGGGTACCGTGCTTAATCACGGGGATTACGATCGCTTTAAAAAATCCTTAACCAGCGTTTCGCTGCGCAAAGGCTACTTTGACAGCCAGTTCAACAAAAGCCAGCTGGGCGTTGCGCTTGAACGACGTCAGGCATTCTGGGATATCGATTACGACAGCGGCGAGCGCTATCGGTTTGGCGATGTAACCTTTGAAGGATCGCAAATCCGTGATGAGTATCTGCAAAACCTGGTGCCGTTTAAAAAGGGCGACTACTACCAGTCTAGCGACCTGGGCGAGCTGAACCGTCGTTTATCTGCCACCGGCTGGTTTAACTCCGTGGTGGTGGCACCGCAATTTGATAAATCCCGTAAAACGAAAGTGTTACCGCTGCATGGCGTGGTCTCACCGCGCACCGAGAACACCATTGAGACCGGTGTCGGCTACTCCACGGACGTCGGCCCGCGCGTGAAAGCCTCGTGGAAAAAACCGTGGATGAACTCCTACGGTCACAGCCTGACCACCAGCCTCAGCCTGTCTGCGCCTGAACAGCAGCTGGACTTCAGCTATAAAATGCCGCTGCTGAAAAATCCGCTTGAGCAATACTACCTCGTGCAGGGCGGCTTTAAGCGTACCGATTTGAACGATACCGAACAGGATTCGACGACGCTTGCGGTATCACGCTTCTGGGATCTCTCCAGCGGCTGGCAGCGCGCCATTAACCTGCGCTGGAGCCTTGACCACTTTACTCAGGCAAACGTCACCAACACCACCATGCTGCTTTATCCGGGCGTGATGATCAGCCGTACCCGCTCGCGCGGTGGCCTGATGCCGACCTGGGGCGATTCACAGCGCTACTCCATCGATTATTCCAACTCCGCCTGGGGCTCAGACGTGGATTTCTCCGTCGTGCAGGCGCAAAACGTCTGGATCCGTACCCTCTACGACAAGCACCGCTTTGTGGTTCGCGGCAACCTGGGCTGGATCGAAACCGGTGACTTCGAACGCGTTCCGCCAGATCTGCGTTTCTTCGCCGGGGGCGACCGCAGCATTCGCGGATATAAGTACAAATCGATCTCACCTGAAAACGAGAAAGGCCAATTGACCGGGGCCTCTAAACTGGCGACCGGCTCGCTGGAGTATCAGTACAACGTCAGCGGCAAATGGTGGGGCGCCATGTTTGTCGACAGCGGCGAGGCGGTGAACGACATCCGCCGCAGCGATTTCAAAACCGGCGCGGGTGTGGGCGTGCGCTGGCAGTCACCGGTCGGGCCGATCAAGCTCGATTTCGCCGTTCCGGTGGGCGACAAAGAAGAACACGGTTTACAGTTTTACATCGGTCTGGGGCCTGAATTATGAGTTTATGGAAGAAGATAAGCCTCGGGGTGCTGATTTTTATCGTATTACTGCTCGGTACGGTGGCATTTCTGGTGGGTACCACCACGGGCCTGCATCTGCTGTTTAACGCCGCGAACCGCTGGGTGCCAGGGCTGGAAATCGGCCAGGTGACGGGCGGCTGGCGCGATCTGCGCCTGAAGAATATTCGTTATGAACAGCCCGGCGTGGCGGTGAACGCGGGCGAGTTTCATCTGGCGGTCAAGCTCGGCTGCCTGCGGGATAGCCAGCTGTGCGTAAACGATCTGTCGCTAAAAGATGTGAATGTGGCGATAGACTCCAAAAAAATGCCGAAGTCTGAGCCTGTCGAGGAAGAGGACAGCGGCCCGCTGAATCTCTCCACGCCGTACCCGATTGCGCTCTACCGGGTCGCGCTGGATAACGTCAATATCAAAATCGACGACACGACGGTATCCGTGATGGATTTCACCTCCGGTCTGCGCTGGCAGGAGAAAAACCTCACCCTGACCCCAACCTCCCTACAAGGGCTGCTGATTGCGCTGCCGAAGGTGGCCGACGTGGCGCAGGAAGAGATCGTCGAGCCGAAGATCCAGAACCCGCAGCCGGAAGAAAAACCGCTGGGTGAAACGCTGAAAGATCTCTTCTCGAAACCGGTTCTGCCGGAGATGACCGACGTGCATCTGCCGCTGAACCTCAATATCGAAGAGTTTAAAGGCGAGCAGTTGCGTCTGACCGGCGATACCGATCTGACGGTCTTCAACATGCTGCTTAAAGTCAGCAGTATCGACGGCAACATGAAGCTCGACGCGCTGGATATCGATACCAACCAGGGGTCGGTAAACGCCTCAGGCAATGCGTTGCTGCGCGATAACTGGCCGGTAGATATTACCCTTAACAGCGCCCTGAACATCGATCCGCTGAAAGGCGAGAAGGTGAAGGTGAAAGTCGGCGGCGCGCTGCGCGAGAAGCTGGAGTTCGGCGTGAACCTCTCCGGCCCTGTGGATATGGTACTGCGCGGGCAAACCCAGCTGGCAGAGGCCGGTCTACCGCTCAACCTTGAGATTGTCAGCAAGCAGCTTTACTGGCCGTTCACCGGTGAAAAGCAGTTCCAGGCCGACGATCTAAAGCTGAAGCTGAGTGGCAAAATGACCGACTACACGCTGTCGTTCCGTACGGCAGTGAAGGGGCAGGGAGTACCGCCCGCCGATATTACTCTGGATGCGAAGGGTAACGAGTTGCAGGTTAACCTCGACAAGCTGACCGTGGCGGCGCTGGAAGGGAAAACCGAGCTGATCGCGCTGCTCGACTGGCAGCAGGCGATCAGCTGGCGCGGCGAGCTGAAGCTGACCGGGATCAACACCGCTAAAGAAGTCCCGGACTGGCCGTCAAAACTGAATGGTCTGATCAAAACCCGCGGTAGCCTGTACGGCGGCACCTGGCAGATGGACGTGCCGGAACTCAAGCTCACCGGTAATGTGAAGCAGAACAAAGTCAACGTAGAGGGCTCGCTTAAGGGCAACAGCTATCTCCAGTGGGTGATCCCGGGCCTGCACGTGGCGCTGGGCCGCAACACGGCAGATATCAAAGGCGAGCTGGGGGTGAAAGATCTCGATCTGGATGCCACCATCGACGCGCCAAATCTCGATAACGCCCTGCCGGGTCTTGGCGGGACGGCGAAGGGGTTAGTGAAGGTTCGCGGTACAGTGGAGGCGCCGCAGCTGCTGGCGGACATCACCGCCAATAACCTGCGCTGGCAGGAACTTTCCATTGCCCGCGTGCGCGTCGAAGGGGACGTGAAATCCACCGATCAGATCGGCGGAAACCTGGACCTGCGCGTGGAGCGTATCTCCCAGCCGGACGTGAACATCAGTCTGGTCACGCTGGCGGCAAAAGGTAACGAAAAGCAGCACGATCTCCAGCTGCGCGTGCAGGGCGAGCCGGTCTCCGGGCAGCTGCACCTGACGGGCAGTTTTGACCGCCAGGCAACGCGCTGGAAGGGCGTGCTGGATAACACCCGCTTCAGCACGCCGGTCGGCCCGCTGGTGCTGTCCCGATCCATCGCGCTGGACTACCGCAATGCGGAGCAAAAGATCAGCATTGGGCCACACTGCTGGACCAACCCGAATGCTGAGCTGTGCGTGCCGCAGACCATTGATGCGGGCGCGGAAGGACGCGCGCAGATCAACCTCAACCGTTTTGACCTGGCGATGCTGAAACCGTTTATGCCGGAAACCACCCAGGCCAGCGGGGTCTTCAGCGGTAAAGCGGACGTCGCGTGGGACACCACCAAAGAGGGACTGCCGCAGGGCAGCGTTACCCTCTCCGGGCGTAACGTGAAGGTGACGCAGGAGGTCAATGACGCGCCGCTGCCGGTGGCGTTCGACACCCTGAATGTGAACGCTGACCTGCGTAACAATCGTGCGGAACTGGGATGGCTTATTCGTCTGACCAACAACGGTCAGCTTGACGGACAGGTGCAAATTACCGATCCGCAAGGGCGGCGCAATCTCGGCGGCAACATCAATATTCGCAACTTCAACCTGGCGATGGTGAATCCGATTTTCTCGCGGGGAGAAAAGGCGGCGGGGATGCTCAGCGCCAACCTGCGTCTGGCGGGGGATGCGCAAGGCCCGCAGCTGTTTGGCCAGATGCGGTTAAACGGCGTGGACATTGACGGTAACTTTATGCCGTTCGATATGCAGCCAAGCCAGCTGACGATGAACTTTAACGGCCAAAGCTCAACCCTCAGTGGCTCAGTGCTGACACAGCAGGGACAAATCAACCTGAATGGTGACGCAGACTGGAGCCAGCTCGACAACTGGCGCGCCCGTATTGCGGCCAAGGGCAGCAGGGTGCGTATCACGGTACCGCCGATGGTGCGCCTGGACGTGTCGCCAGACGTGGTCTTTGAGGCAACGCCGAGTCTCTTCACCCTGGACGGCCGCGTCGACGTGCCCTGGGCGCGCATCGTGGTTCACGAAGTGCCGGAAAGCGCGGTTGGCGTCTCCAGTGATGAAGTTATGCTCAATGAAAATCTGAAACCTGTTGAACAGAAGAGCGCTGGCATACCGATCAATAGTAATCTTATTGTGCACGTGGGGAATAACGTGCGTTTGGACGCGTTTGGGCTGAAGGCGAGACTCACGGGTGACCTGAAGGTGGCGCAGGATCAACAGGGGCTTGGCCTCAATGGACAAATCAATATTCCTGAAGGGCGCTTCCATGCCTACGGTCAGGATTTGATTGTGCGTAAAGGTGAGCTGCTGTTCTCCGGCCCACCGGATCAGCCGGTACTCAATATCGAAGCGATCCGTAACCCGGAAGCCACCGAAGATGATGTGATTGCGGGCGTGCGCGTGACGGGCTCCGCCGATGAACCTAAGGCAGAGATCTTCTCTGACCCGGCCATGTCGCAGCAGGAAGCGCTCTCCTACCTGCTGCGCGGCCAGGGTCTGGATAGCCAACAGGGCGATGGTGCGGCAATGACATCGATGTTAGTCGGTCTGGGGGTTGCACAAAGTGGTCAGGTTGTGGGTAAAATCGGCGAGACGTTTAGCGTAAGCAATCTGGCGCTGGACACTCAGGGCGTGGGTGACTCTTCGCAGGTAGTGGTCAGCGGCTATGTACTGCCGGGTCTACAGGTAAAATATGGCGTGGGGATCTTTGACTCACTGGCTACACTCACGTTACGTTATCGCCTGATGCCTAAGCTATATCTGGAAGCAGTGTCCGGCGTAGACCAGGCACTTGATCTGCTCTATCAGTTTGAGTTTTAGCAATGCGAATATTTGTTTATGGCAGTTTACGAACCAAGCAAGGCAACAGCCACTGGATGACCAACGCCCAGTTGCTGGGAAATTACACAATCGAAAACTACCAGTTGTACAGTCTGGGCCACTATCCAGGCGCGGTTCCGGGGAACGGAACGGTACAGGGTGAGGTTTATCGTATTGATAATGCTACGCTGGCCGAACTTGATGCCTTGCGCACCAGGGGCGGTGAATACGCTCGCCAGTTGATCCAGACGCCTTACGGCAGTGCATGGATGTATGTGTACCAACGTTCGGTCAACGGGTTAACGCTGATTGAAAGCGGTAACTGGTTAGACAGAGACCAGTTCTGAAAAACGACAGCGCCACCGTAAGGTGGCGTTATCGTTTTGCGCCTCTTGCTGATTGTAGGCCCGTGCAAGCGTAGCGCCGCCGGGCGCATCGAAAGGCACAAAAAAGCCCCGACGCGCGGGGCTTAGTATCAGCAGTAAGAATTACTTCTTAGCAGCACGCTCGAAAGACGCGATGATTTCTGCTTTCGCCGCTTCTGCGTTATCCCAGCCTTCAACTTTAACCCATTTGCCTTTTTCGAGATCTTTGTAGTGCTCGAAGAAGTGGGCGATCTGCGCTTTCAGCAGCTCTGGCAGGTCGTTCACATCTTTAATGTGATCGTACTCTTTGCTCAGCTTGGTGTGCGGTACGGCAACCAGTTTCGCATCTTCACCCGCTTCGTCAGTCATTTTCAGCACGCCAACAGGACGGCAGCGAATGACGGAGCCTGGCTGCAATGGGTATGGCGTTGGGACCAGTACGTCAACCGGATCACCGTCCAGAGACAGAGTGTGGTTGATGTAGCCGTAGTTGCACGGATAGAACATGGCGGTAGACATGAAACGGTCAACGAACAGCGCACCGGTGTCTTTGTCGATTTCGTATTTGATTGGATCTGCGTTGGCCGGGATTTCGATCACAACGTAGATGTCTTCTGGCAGTTCTTTACCCGCAGGGACGTTGAGTAAGCTCATGTCGGTGTCCTTTAAAATGGATGGTAAACAAGTGGCAGGTATTATAGCCAACTGGCGCTGAAAGTCTTCGCCTGTTTTCGTCTTATCTCCCTCGCGCTTTCACTTTTCAGACCGTTTCCATGACAGGATAATCCATAAACTCAGCCGCATTTTAAATGTGGAAATGAAAGCGATTACAAACTTGTGATTAACGTTTTATTCACTTTTCTGAAGTGTGATGTAACGCAATTCGTAACATATTCCATTGGCTATAGTTCATCCGCAGAACATCTTTTAACCAACAATAACCTACCCTACGAGGACGTTCATATGTGGAAGCGCTTACTTCTTGTTACAGCAGTTTCGGCAGCCATGTCGTCTATGGCGATGGCCGCACCGTTAACCGTTGGATTTTCGCAGGTCGGATCTGAATCCGGCTGGCGCGCCGCTGAAACGAACGTGGCGAAAAGTGAGGCCGAAAAGCGCGGTATTACCCTGAAAATCGCCGATGGTCAGCAAAAGCAAGAGAATCAGATTAAAGCGGTGCGCTCTTTTATCGCTCAGGGCGTGGATGCCATCTTTATTGCCCCGGTTGTTGCCACGGGCTGGGAGCCGGTGCTGAAGGAAGCTAAAGAGGCTGAAATTCCTGTGTTCCTGCTCGACCGTTCCATCGACGTAAAAGACAAATCTCTCTATATGACCACCGTCACCGCCGATAACGTGCTGGAAGGCAAACTGATTGGTGACTGGCTGGTGAAGCAGGTGGATGGCAAGCCGTGTAACGTGGTTGAGTTGCAGGGCACCGTCGGGGCGAGCGTGGCTATCGACCGTAAGAAAGGTTTCGCGGAGGCCATCGCCAAAGCACCAAACATCAAGATCATCCGTTCTCAGTCCGGCGACTTCACCCGCAGCAAAGGTAAAGAGGTCATGGAAAGCTTCATCAAGGCAGAAAATAACGGCAAAAATATCTGCATGGTTTACGCCCACAACGACGACATGGTGATCGGCGCCATCCAGGCCATCAAAGAAGCGGGCCTGAAGCCGGGCAAAGATATTCTCACCGGCTCGATCGACGGCGTACCGGACATCTACAAAGCGATGATTGACGGCGAAGCGAACGCCAGCGTGGAGCTGACGCCGAACATGGCGGGCCCGGCATTCGATGCGCTGGAGAAATTCAAAAAAGACGGCACCCAGCCTGAGAAGTTGACCATCACCAAATCCACGCTCTACCTGCCGGACACGGCGAAAGAAGAGTTAGAGAAGAAGAAAAATATGGGCTACTAAGCTCAGCCCACCCTCACCCTAGCCCTCTCCCCGGAGGGGAGAGGGAAAAGGGCAGTTTGGGCAGAAAATTAAAGACTGGCACGAATAATCCCCTCTCCCCTCCGGGGAGAGGGTCAGGGTGAGGGGAAACCATGACCACCGAACAACACCAGGAAATCCTCCGCACAGAGGGCCTGAGTAAATTTTTCCCTGGCGTTAAGGCGCTGGATAACGTTGATTTCAGCCTGCGGCGTGGGGAGATCATGGCGTTGCTCGGCGAAAACGGGGCGGGGAAGTCGACGCTGATTAAAACCCTGACCGGGGTCTATCACGCCGATCGCGGCGCTATCTGGCTGGAAGGTAATGCTATTTCGCCCAAAAACACCGCGCATGCGCAGCAACTGGGGATCGGCACGGTCTACCAGGAAGTGAACCTGCTGCCAAACATGTCGGTAGCGGATAACCTGTTTATTGGCCGCGAGCCCAGACGTTTTGGCCTGCTGCGCCGTAAAGAGATGGAAGCGCGCGCCGCGAAGCTGATGGAATCGTATGGCTTCTCTCTCGACGTGCGCGAACCGCTGAACCGTTTTTCCGTGGCGATGCAGCAGATCGTGGCGATCTGTCGCGCTATCGATCTCTCGGCGAAAGTGCTGATCCTCGATGAACCCACCGCCAGCCTCGATACCCAGGAAGTGGAGATGCTTTTTACCCTGATGCGCCAGCTGCGCGATCAGGGCGTGAGCCTTATCTTTGTTACGCACTTCCTCGATCAGGTTTACGAGGTGAGCGACCGTATTACGGTGCTGCGCAACGGCGGCTTTGTCGGCTGCCGGGAAACCCGCGAGCTGCCGCAGATTGAGCTGGTCAAAATGATGCTGGGCCGCGAGCTGGAGACCAACGCACTCCAGCGCGCGGGCCGCACGCTGCTGAGCGAAAAACCGATCGCCGCGTTTCACGATTACGGCAAAAAAGGGACCATCGCGCCGTTTAACCTCGAGGTACGCCCCGGTGAAATTGTGGGTCTGGCAGGGCTGTTAGGCTCCGGGCGCACCGAAACCGCCGAAGTGATCTTCGGGATCAAACCTGCCGACAGCGGAACGGCGCTGATCAAAGGCAAACCGCAAACGCTACGTTCACCGCATCAGGCGTCGTGCCTCGGCGTGGGCTTCTGCCCGGAGGACAGAAAAACGGACGGGATTATTGCCGCCGCCTCGGTGCGGGAAAACATCATTCTGGCGCTACAGGCCCAGCGCGGCTGGCTGCGTCCGATCCCTAAGCGCGAGCAGAACGCGATTGCCGAGCGCTTCATCCGCCAGCTCGGTATCCGTACCCCGAGCGCGGAACAGCCCATCGAGTTCCTTTCGGGCGGTAATCAGCAGAAGGTGTTGCTCTCGCGCTGGCTGCTGACCAAACCGCAGTTCCTGATCCTCGACGAGCCCACGCGCGGTATCGACGTGGGCGCGCATGCCGAAATCATCCGGCTTATCGAAACGCTGTGCGCCGACGGTCTGGCGCTGCTGGTGATCTCGTCTGAGCTGGAGGAGCTGGTTGGCTATGCCGATCGCGTCATCATCATGCGCGATCGCAGGCAGGTGGCAGAGATCCCGCTGGATAAACTGTCGGTTCCGGCGATCATGAATGCCATCGCGGCGTAAGGAGTCATATGTGATGTCCCGTTCTCTTTCGCAAACTGGCGAAGCGAAGCGCCGCTTCAGCTGGCCGACCGGCACGCCGCAAATCGTGGCGCTGCTGCTGGTGCTGCTGGTGGATAGCCTGGTAGCTCCGCATTTCTTCCAGATCGTCGTGCAGGATGGCCGCCTGTTTGGTAGCCCGATCGACATCTTAAACCGTGCCGCGCCCGTGGCGCTGCTGGCGATTGGCATGACGCTGGTGATTGCCACCGGCGGGATTGACCTCTCCGTCGGTGCGGTAATGGCAATTGCGGGCGCCACCGCCGCCTCGATGACCGTTGCCGGGCACAGCCTGCCGGTGGTTCTGCTGGCCGCGCTGGGCTCCGGTGTATTAGCCGGGCTGTGGAACGGCATTCTGGTCGCGGTGCTCAAGATCCAGCCGTTTGTCGCGACGTTGATTTTGATGGTGGCCGGGCGCGGTGTGGCGCAGCTTATCACCTCCGGTCAAATCGTCACCTTTACCTCCCCGAATCTTGCGTGGATCGGCAGCGGTAATTTTCTGTTCTTCCCGACGCCGGTTATCGTCGCGCTGGTGACGCTGGTAGTGTTCTGGCTTTTCACCCGCAAAACGGCGCTCGGGATGTTCATCGAAGCGGTGGGGATTAACATTCGGGCCGCGAAAAACGCCGGGGTAAATACACGGCTGATGGTGATGCTGACCTACGTGCTGAGCGGCGTCTGTGCTGCGATTGCCGGGGTGATTGTGGCGGCCGACATTCGCGGGGCGGATGCCAACAACGCCGGACTCTGGCTGGAGCTTGATGCGATCCTCGCGGTGGTTATCGGCGGTGGGTCGCTGATGGGCGGACGTTTTAATCTGCTGCTCTCGGTGGTGGGGGCGTTAATTATTCAGGGTATGAATACCGGTATTTTGCTCTCCGGGTTCCAGCCGGAGCTTAATCAGGTCGTCAAAGCGGTCGTGGTGCTTATCGTACTTATCGTGCAGTCGCCGCGCTTTATCACTCTCATTAAGGGGTTCCGCGGTCATGATAAAACGTAATTTGCCGTTAATGATCACGCTGGGTGTGTTCGTGCTGGGATACCTTTACTGCCTGACCCAGTTCCCGGGCTTCGCCTCCACGCGGGTGATTTGCAACATCCTGACCGACAACGCCTTTTTAGGCATTATCGCCGTCGGCATGACGTTTGTGATCCTCTCCGGCGGGATCGATCTCTCCGTTGGGTCGGTGATCGCCTTTACCGGCGTGTTCCTTGCCAAGGCGATTGGCTTTTGGGGCATTTCGCCGCTGCTGGCGTTTCCGCTGGTGCTGGTCATGGGCTGCGCGTTCGGCGCCTTTATGGGGCTTTTGATCGACGCGCTGAAAATCCCGGCGTTTATCATCACCCTCGCCGGGATGTTCTTCCTGCGCGGCGTGAGCTATCTGGTGTCGGAGGAGTCAATTCCGATTAACCACCCGATCTACGACACGCTCTCCAGCCTTGCGTGGAAAATTCCCGGCGGAGGGCGCCTGAGCGCAATGGGGCTGCTGATGCTGGGCGTGGTGGTGATCGGGATCTTCCTCGCTCACCGTACCCGGTTTGGTAACCAGGTTTATGCCATTGGCGGCAGCGCCACGTCCGCGAACCTGATGGGGATTTCCACGCGCAGCACCACCATCCGCATCTATATGCTTTCGACCGGCCTTGCCACGCTCGCGGGGATTGTGTTTTCGGTATACACCCAGGCAGGCTATGCCCTGGCGGGGGTGGGCGTTGAGCTTGACGCCATTGCCTCGGTGGTGATTGGCGGTACGCTGCTCAGCGGCGGGGTAGGGACGGTGCTCGGTACGCTGTTTGGCGTGGCGATCCAGGGGCTGATTCAGACCTATATCAACTTCGACGGCACGCTCAGCTCCTGGTGGACCAAAATCGCCATCGGTATTCTGCTGTTTATTTTTATCGCGCTCCAGCGCGGCCTGACGGTGCTGTGGGAGAACCGCCAGAGCTCGCCTGTTACCCGTGTGAATACATCTTTAACAGGGCGATAACATGCTGAAATTGCTTAAACTCTAAACATTTTCCGGTAGCGGTCGATACTCTTTTTTTATGCCCAGAAATATCTCGCTACCGGAAATAACATCATGCTTAAAACGCTATCGATTCGTACCGGCTTGCTCTCTTTACTGGCCGTTATGACCCTTCTGCTGCTGATTGTCAGCGGCATTGGCATTTATGCCCTTACGCAAAGTTCTGCTTCTCTCCAGCGCATCAATCATCTTCAGGGTGAACAGATGGTGCAGCTGAATGCCGGCTATACGCTGATCCTGCGCGCACGTAATGAAGCGGGACAGGCCGTCCGCATGATGGAGGTCGGCCTGCTGGACGATGCGGCCAGGGCGGTCAAAACCATTAACCAGGAAGTGGCGCTGGCACAGAAAACGCTCAAGGGCGTGATCGGCGGCGGCGTGGCGGATGAGCAGGGGCAAAAGCTGCTGGATAACGTCGCCGCGAGCCTGGCGGTGTACAACCAGCAGGGTATCAGCCCGATGCTGAAAGCCCTGAACGAGCAAAGTGCGGACGGCTATTACGATCTGCTAGAAAGCAAGCTGGTCCCGGTGGCGAAGCAGTTTGATAACGATATGCAGACGTTCCAGACGTGGAGCGAGGCGCGCGGCAAAGCGGAGGTGAGCGCCGTGCAGGCGAGTAAAACCCGTGTGCTGATCCTGATTATCGTCGCGGCGCTGCTGACGGCAGGCATTATCGTGCTGGCCTGGCTGGTGCTGCGCCATATGCTGCTCAAGCCGCTTTCAGCCTCAATTGCCCAGCTGGAGCACGTAGCGGCCGGGGATTTAACCCACACCCTGAACGCGCCGGCGAGCCAGGAATTTAATCGCCTCAACGCGGTCATCGAAGAGATGCGCCAGTCGCTGATGAATTCCGTTCTGCGGGTGCGTGACGCCAGCTCGCAGATTGATACCGGCAGCCGCGAGCTGACGGCAGGGAACCTGAACCTGGCCCAGCGCACGGAATCCACCGCCACCTCGCTGGAGCAGACGGCCGCCAGCATGGAAGAGATCACCGCCACGGTGAAACTTAACGCCGATAACGCCGGGCAGGCGCACCAGCTGGCGCAGTCGGTCTCCGATACCGCCGATCATGGCAGCGAAATGGTCTGCTACGTCATTGAGAAGATGCGCGACATCGCCGGCAGCTCGACGCGCATCGCCGATATCCTGAGCGTCATCGACGGCATTGCCTTCCAGACTAATATTCTGGCGCTGAACGCCTCCGTGGAAGCGGCGCGCGCGGGCGAGCAGGGACGGGGTTTTGCGGTCGTGGCGGGTGAGGTGCGTAATCTCGCCAGCCGCAGTGCTGATGCGGCGAAAGAGATCCGCTCGCTGATCAGCGATTCGCAAACCCACGTGAACGAGGGCAGCGAGCTGGCGCAACAGGCCGGTGAGACGATGGACGAGATCGCTACCGAAGTGCTGCGTATGACCAAACTGATGCGAGAAATTGCGACGGCGTCTCAGGAGCAGAGCCGCGGTATTGAGCAGGTTAACATTGCCGTCAATCAGATGGATGAAACGGCGCAACAAAACGCGGCGCTGGTTCAGCAATCCTCTGCGGCAACGCGTTCCCTGGAGGAACAATCGCGCGAGCTGATGGAGGCGATGGCATCCTTCAAACTGACGGCGCAAACGGCATGATAAAAATAGGGGAGCCTGTCGGGCTCCCCTATTTACGCGTTACGCGTCCGGGAATTCGCGGATCATGCGTTCAACGTCTTCCACCATGTGGTCGTTGCCGACAAAGAACGAACGGCGCTGGTGCAGGCTTTCCGGCACGATATCCAGAATACGCTCTTTACCGTCACTCGCTTTGCCGCCTGCCTGTTCGGCCAGGAATGCCATCGGGTTGCACTCGTACAGCAGACGCAGTTTTCCGTCCGGGTGGCTGGCGGTGCTTGGGTAGAGGTAAATACCACCCTTCAGCAGGTTACGGTGGAAATCCGCCACCAGCGAGCCGATATAGCGCGAGGTGTACGGGCGCTGGGTGGCTTTATCCTCTTCCTGGCAGAATTTGATGTATTTCTTCACGCCATTCGGGAATCGGATGTAGTTGCCTTCGTTGATGGAGTAGGTATTGCCCTTCTCCGGGAAGCGCATGCGCTCCTGGCTCAGACAGAAAACGCCCAGCGACGGATCGTAGGTAAAGGCGTGCACGCCGCAGCCGGTGGTGTACACCAGCATGGTGGATGAGCCATACACCACGTAACCGGCAGCAACCTGCTTGCTGCCCGGCTGCAGGAAGTCTTCTTCCGTCACCGGTGTGCCAACCGGGGTGACGCGACGGTAGATGGAGAAAATGGTACCGACAGAAACGTTAACGTCGATGTTGGAGGAGCCGTCCAGCGGATCCATCAGAACAACGTATTTTGCGTGTTCACACCCTTCGAATACGACGATCTCATCTTCTTCTTCAGAGGCGATACCCGCAACGATGTCGCGCGCGCGCAGTGCTGCTTTCAGTTTTTCATTGGCGAACAGGTCGAGTTTCTGCTGAACCTCACCCTGAACGTTCTCGGCACCGCTGGCACCCAGGATATCGACCAGACCGGCCTTGTTGATATCGCGGTGGATGATCTTAGCGCCCAGCTTTATTGCCGACAGCAAAGCAGTGAGCTCACCCGTAGCATGAGAGAACTCGTGCTGCTTTTCGACAATAAATTCACCTAACGTTTTCATAACACTTTCCCTGCATCTTATGTTGAGTAAAGCGGTTGATGTCCAACAATCTTAACAAACATTCAAATATTAGCGCAGAGGTGAATCGCGCCAGCAAAATACGGATTTACCTGAAATGCGTTTCACAGCCGCTGACATGTGAGTAAAATGTGCGCCACATTGAAGAAGGATAGTGACGTATGCGCATTCATATATTGGGGATTTGTGGCACTTTCATGGGCGGACTGGCAATGCTGGCGCGCTCGCTGGGCCATGAAGTGACAGGTTCGGACGCCAATGTGTATCCGCCGATGAGCACGCTGCTGGAGAAGCAGGGGATTTCTCTGATTCAGGGATATGACGCCAGCCAGCTCGAGCCGCAGCCGGATCTGGTGATCGTTGGTAACGCCATGACCCGTGGGAATCCATGCGTTGAAGCGGTGCTGGAACGCAATATCCCGTACATGTCTGGCCCGCAGTGGCTGCATGACTTTGTCCTGCGCGACCGCTGGGTTGTCGCCGTTGCCGGGACGCACGGCAAAACCACCACCGCCGGTATGGCGACCTGGATCCTCGAAGCCTGCGGCTACAAGCCGGGGTTCGTGATCGGCGGCGTGCCGGGGAATTTCGACGTCTCCGCGCGTCTGGGCGACAGCCCGTTCTTTGTGATTGAAGCGGATGAATACGACTGCGCGTTCTTCGACAAGCGCTCCAAGTTCGTGCATTACTGCCCACGCACGCTGATCCTCAACAACCTTGAGTTCGATCACGCGGATATCTTTGACGACCTGAAAGCGATTCAGAAACAGTTCCACCATCTGGTGCGCATTGTTCCGGGTCAGGGCCGCATTATCCTGCCGGAGAACGACATCAACCTGAAGCAGACTATGGCGATGGGGTGCTGGAGCGAGCAGGAGCTGGTTGGCGAGCAGGGGCACTGGCAGGCGAAAAAGCTCAACGCGGATGCTTCCGAATGGGAAGTGCTGCTCGACGGCGAAAAAGTGGGCGAAGTGAAGTGGGGCCTGGTGGGTGAGCACAATATGCACAACGGCCTGATGGCGATCGCCGCGGCGCGTCACGTGGGCGTACTGCCTGCGGATGCCGCCAATGCGCTGGGTTCATTCATTAACGCCCGCCGCCGTCTGGAGCTGCGTGGTGAAGCGAATGGCGTGACGGTGTACGACGATTTCGCGCACCACCCAACCGCCATTCTGGCGACGCTTGCCGCATTGCGTGGCAAAGTTGGCGGCACCGCGCGTATTCTGGCCGTGCTGGAACCGCGTTCGAACACCATGAAAATGGGGATATGCAAAGACGATCTCGCGCCGTCCTTAGGGCGTGCCGACGAGGTCTTCCTCCTGCAACCGCAGCATATTCCGTGGCAGGTGGCCGAAGTGGCCGACGCCTGCATTCAGCCAGCGCACTGGAGTGCGGACGTGGATGTCTTAGCGGATATGGTGGTGAAAGCCGCACAGCCTGGCGATCACATTCTGGTGATGAGCAACGGCGGGTTTGGTGGGATCCATCAGAAGCTGCTGGACGGTCTGGCGAAGAAAGCCGCGGCCGCAGAGTAAAAAAAGGCCCGGTGGCGCTAGCGCTTACCGGGCCTACATTTTTTCGCACGACCTTGTAGGCCGGATAAGGCGTTTACGCCGCCATCCGGCGCAAACCCGCACAGATTACTCTTCGTTCTCAGACAGCTCGCGCAGATACTGGAAAATCAGACGCGCAGACTTCGGCGGCTTATTCCCTTCTTTCTCTTTCTTCGCGTTACGGATCAAAGAACGCAGCTGCTGGCGGTCGGCATTCGGCCACAGGTTCAGCACTTCAGGTACCGCGTCATCACCTTGCTCGATCAGACGGTCGCGGATCTGCTCCAGCTTATGGAACAGCGCAACCTGCTGGTTGTGGCGGTTCTTAAGTTTATCCAGCGCCTGACGGATCGGCTCAACATCGCGCTGACGCAGCAGTTTCCCGATAAGCTGAAGCTGGCGGCGACGCCCTTCTTTCTTGATTTTCTGTGCCAGTTCAATGGCATCACGCAGATCCTGGTCGAGCGGGATCTTATCCAGCGCGTTCTTACCCAGTTCTACCATTTCTGCGCCAAGCTGTTTTAACTCTTCGGCGTCACGTTTAATTTCACTTTTACTGACCCAGATGATCTCATCATCTTCGTCTTCGATGTCATCACCGGGAACGTCGTCGAGCCAGTCTTCGGGCTGCTTAGTCATGTCAGGCTCCTTAAAAAAAGAGGCTAATGTTACCAGTTAAGACGCGCACTGAAAAACGGTTCTCTGTTAGACTTCACTTAACTCTCTCTTACAGTATGGCATTTGCGATGAAAGTAACCTCACAAGTTGAAGCGCAGCGTAAGATCCTGGAAGAAGCCGTCTCCACCGCGCTGATGCTCGCTTCAGGTAAATCAGATGGCGCCGAAGTGGCGGTCAGCAAAACCACCGGCATTAGCGTGAGCACCCGCTATGGCGAAGTGGAGAATGTAGAATTTAACAGCGATGGCGCGCTGGGGATCACGGTGTATCACCAGAATCGCAAAGGCAGCGCGTCGTCTACCGATCTCAGCCCGGATGCCATCGCCCGTACAGTGCAGGCGGCGCTGGATATCGCGCGGTACACCTCCCCGGATCCTTACGCTGGCGTGGCTGATAAAGAGCTGCTGGCGTTTGACGCGCCGGATCTCGATCTGTTCCATCCGGCGGAAGTGACCCCGGATGAAGCCATTGAGCTGGCCTCGCGCGCCGAGCAGGCGTCTTTGCAGGCTGACAAACGCATCACCAATACCGAAGGCGGCAGCTTTAACAGCCACTACGGCATCAAAGTGTTTGGTAACTCCCATGGCATGTTGCAGGGGTACTGCTCAACCCGCCACTCGCTTTCCAGCTGCGTGATCGCCGAAGAGAACGGCGATATGGAGCGTGATTACGCGTATACCATTGGCCGCGCGCTGGGGGATTTGCAGTCTCCGGAGTGGGTGGGAAAAGAGTGCGCCGAACGCACGCTGTCACGCCTCTCGCCGCGTAAACTCTCCACCATGAAAGCCCCGGTCATTTTTGCCAACGAAGTGGCAACCGGTCTGTTTGGTCATCTGGTGGGGGCGATTGCGGGTGGTTCGGTGTACCGTAAATCGACCTTCCTGCTCGACTCGCTGGGCAAGCAGATCCTGCCGGAATGGCTGACCATCGAAGAGCACCCGCACCTGCTGAAAGGGCTGGCCTCCACGCCGTTCGACAGCGAAGGCGTGCGCACGGAGCGCCGGGATATCGTTAAAGACGGCATTCTGACCCAGTGGCTGCTGACCAACTACTCCGCGCGTAAGCTGGGGCTGAAAAGCACCGGGCACGCGGGCGGCATTCATAACTGGCGCATTGCCGGGCAGGGCCTGAATTTTGAACAGATGCTGAAAGAGATGGGCACCGGTCTGGTGGTCACCGAGCTGATGGGGCAGGGCGTGAGCGGTATCACCGGCGACTACTCTCGCGGCGCAGCGGGCTTCTGGGTGGAAAACGGTGAAATTCAGTATCCGGTGAGCGAAATCACCATCGCCGGCAACCTCAAGGACATGTGGCGCAATATTGTTACGGTCGGTAACGATATTGAAACACGCAGCAATATTCAGTGTGGTTCTGTATTACTGCCGGAGATGAAAATCGCCGGGCAATAATCCCCGTAAAAGCGTGATTTATAATAAAAAAGGAAGTGAGCAATGCGTAAACACCTGTTAGCGATCGTCGCGGCTTCAACGCTGGTTCTTGGCTCATCTGCGTTTGCTGCCGATCTTGAAGACAACATGGACATCCTCAGTCAAAACCTGAAGGTGGTGCAGAAAACCGACGATGCGGCGGAGATGAAAGACGCACTGACCAAAATGCGTGAAGCGGCGCTGGATGCGCAAAAAGCGACGCCGCCGAAGCTGGAAAGCAAAGCGGCGGACAGCGCCGAGATGAAAGACTACCGCCACGGTTTTGACGTGCTGGTCGGCCAGATCGACGGCGCGCTGAAGCTGGCGAACGAAGGCAAAGTGAAGGAAGCCCAGGCGGCAGCCGACCAGTTTGCGGCGACCCGCAACGCGTATCACAAAAAGTATCGTTGATAGTCTGGATGAGCGGGGCGCGTTAAGCATCCCCGCTCACACTCTTCTCCATCCCCATAAGAAAACCTTATCCACGTCACATTTCTACGAGCCTGCTCGTAATCTTTTCCACTCCGCTTACCTGTTTAGTGCCGCGTAATAGCGTGATATTCATCACGTAAATCCAGCGATTAATCCAGATTCACCGCATTTATGTGGCACAGATCACTGCCGCGGCTCGCCTTTCCACTTCGAAGTGGAAAACAACTCGCTACAAACAACGCCCCCTCGACGTTAGTTTTATTCCAGAGCCATTAACGGGGTAAGACGAGTGATTAACGGAGCGGTAATGAACGACGTTGGGGAACAGGCGGTGCAAACAGAACAGCTCGCGAACACCATGCTTCAGCAGGTCTACGCCCTGCTGGCCCGGCACAACATCATCCCCAACGCGGTACAGGAGCAGATGCTGACCTCCCACGTTCGCGCAATGGCGCACCGGTCTGTGACCGGCGAGCCGCTGCCGGAGGTTGAAGCAGAGCTGTTCGACGAAATTTCACCAGATTCAATGCAACTTGCCCGTGAAGTGGTAGCGCAGTTTGGCAATCTTCCTGATGAAGAAGCCTGGCTGCTCTCCGTTCACTTCGAAGTCGCGAAAGACAACCTTTAAGGAGCAACACATGGAACAGATTACAGTCGTGATTGGCGATCGCCTGGGTAAAGGTCAGAAAGTGGCTGCGGGTGTGGAAAAAGCCGGCGGACGCGCGGTTGTCGTACCGGGCATGGCAGCGGATATGAAGCTCGGTGACGTGATGAAAGCAGAAAACGCCACCTTCGGGATCTCGTTCTGCGGCAGCGGCGGCGCGGGTGCCATCACCGCCCAGACCAAATACGGCTACAAGGCCAAATACGGCATGCGCTCCGTGGATGAGGGGGTGACCGCTATCAACGAAGGCTGCAACGTGCTGGGCTTTGGCTTTATGGATAAAGAAGAGCTGGGCGAGCGTCTGGTACAGGCGTGGCAGAAGAAATACGGCGCATAAGCATGAAAGAACAGTTCACAACCACGGTGAGAGTGAAGGGGAAGGGCGATGCCAAAGCGCGCGCCTTTGCCGACGCGCTCAACCACGTTCAGGCCGCGGTGATGAAAGCCTCACCGCATATCTTACTGCGTATTGAGCCACAGGATGTGCAGGTCGTTCAGGCGCAAGAAGCGGTGCGTAAAGAAGCGTTTCTGTTCTTCTTTCTGCGCCGGGAAAGACGCACCTACAGCGTGGAGCTGGATGTGACCGTCAACGTGACAGCCATCAATCTAGACCAGGTGGATTTCGTCACGCAACGCTGATTATTCATAAAAGGGCAGACTGATGTTCTTAATTATATTAATAAAATCGCTCATCATTGGCGGCCTGGTTGGCGTCGGTGTTGGAGCCGGGGCTGCACGCATGTTTCATGCGCCTACCACTCAGGGTATGGGCGCGTTTCGTACATTGGGGGAACTGAACTCCTGTGAAGGGGATCCGGCGTCCCACTTCTCCTTTGGGTTAGGTTTCTTCTTTAACGCCTGGGCCTCTTCCGTGGCCGCAGGTGCCTTCACACAGGACGTTGACCACCGTATCATCCCGAACTGGGGTGCTGCTGCACTGATGATCAAAAACCGTAACGTCGGTGAAACGCTGCATGACCCGCGCAAAATGGCGATTGCCTGCGGCATTATCGGCATGATTGTCGTGACCTTCCTTAACCTGACTGCCTCCTCCGTTCCGGCTGCGCTTCAGGTCACTGCCGTGAAGGTGCTGGTGCCTGCCGCGAACCTGCTGGTCAACACCGTGATGCCGGTGATCTTCTGGCTGGCAGCCATCGACGCGGGTAAAAAATCGGGCTTCTGGGCCACCATCTTTGGCGGCGCAGCGCAGCTGATCATGGGTAACGCCGTGCCGGGTCTGGTGCTGGGGATCCTGATCGGTAAAGGCGTGGAAGAGAGCGGCTGGAACCACGTCACCAAAGTGATGATGGCGGCGATCGTCCTGCTGTTCGTGCTGAGCGGCTTCTTCCGCGGCTTCGACATGAAGATGATCGAATCCTTCCATCTGACCGTGCCGAACTGGCTCGACATGATCCACAACTCGCTCAGCGGTAAATAACAGGAGCCTCTAAATGGAACAGAATAAAGGTTTTTGGTATGCCGACTGGTCGTTCCCGATCTTCGTTGGCCTGCTCTCCTCCGGCGTCTTCGCCGGGACGCACATGTACTACCTCTACGGCATCGGCGCGTTTAACGAAGTGGCCTTCGTGGCGATGCTGAAAGCGGGAATCGATACCGGCGTTTACGGCGCGGTGGCGGCGTTCGGCGCAAGCTTCCTTTTCGCCCGTATCATCGAAGGGTCGCTGGTCGGGATTCTCGACATCGGCGGGGCGATCCAGACCGGCGTGGGCCTCGGCGTACCGGCGCTGCTGCTGGGCGCGGGGATCATGTTCCCGGTGACCAACTTTATTGCCTCGCTGATTACCGGCCTGGTGATTGGTCTGGCGATTGGCTACGTCATCATCCTGGCGCGTAAGTTCACCATCAACCAGAGTAACTCCACCTACGGTGCAGACGTGATGATGGGCGCGGGTAACGCCTCCGGCCGCTTCCTCGGGCCGTTGATTATCCTCAGCGCCATGACCGCCTCCATTCCAATCGGCGTCGGTTCCCTGGTGGGCGCGCTGCTGTTCTACATCTGGCAGAAGCCGATTACCGGTGGCGCCATCCTCGGCGCAATGATTTTGGGCTGGCTGTTCCCGGTCGCCCTTTAATACCTGCGGGCGCTTCGGTGCCCGCCTTATCAGGAGAACCCCATGTTTGATCTACTCCTGCGCCGTGCGCGCCTCGCCGACGATACCCTGACCGATATCGCCATTCAGGACGGGAAGATCGCCGCGACAGGCCAAATTGACGCTCCCGCTCGTAAAACGGTTGAGCTTAACGGTGACGTGTTCGTCAGCGCGGGCTGGATTGACTCCCACGTCCACTGCTACCCGAACTCCCCGATCTACCACGACGAGCCGGACAGCGTGGGCATTGCCACCGGCGTTACCACCGTGGTGGACGCGGGCAGTACCGGGGCCGACGACGTGGATGATTTTTACGCCATCACCCGCAAAGCGTCCACCGAGGTGTTTGCCCTGCTGAACATCTCCCGCGTGGGGCTGATTGCCCAGAACGAGCTGGCCAATATGGCCAATATTGATGCTGATGCGGTGAAGCAGGCGGTGACGCGCTACCCGGATTTTATCGTCGGCCTGAAGGCGCGCATGAGCAGCAGCGTGGTCGGTGAAAACGGCATTACCCCGCTGGAGCGCGCGAAAGCGATTCAAAAAGAGAATGGCGACCTGCCGCTGATGGTGCACATCGGCAACAACCCGCCGAACCTCGATGAGATTGCCGAGCTGTTAAGCTCCGGCGACATCATTACCCACTGCTACAACGGCAAGCCTAACCGCATCCTGACGCCCTCCGGCGAGCTGCGCGCCTCCATTACGTCTGCGCTGAAGCGCGGCGTGCGTCTGGACGTCGGCCACGGCACGGCGAGCTTCAGCTTTGAGGTGGCGAAACGCGCCATCGCGATGGGCATTCTGCCGCACACCATCAGCTCGGATATCTACTGCCGCAACCGCATCAACGGCCCGGTCGGCTCGCTGGCCAGCGTGATGTCGAAATTCCTCGCCATCGGCATGTCATTGCCGCAGGTGATTGACTGCGTCACCGCCAACGCCGCAGACGGCCTGCGCCTGACGCGCAAAGGCCGCATTCAGCCTGGTCTCGACGCTGATCTGACGCTGTTCACCCTCAAACGCCAGCCGACGGTGCTGACGGATGCTGAAAACGACAGCCTGCAGGCTGAACACATTCTGGTGCCGCTTGCCGCGATCCGCGCGGGCAAGGGCTACATGACCGAACAAGGGAGCACGGAACATGCCTTCGATTTATGAGAAGTACAACTTAAAGCAGGTTATCAACACCTCTGGCCGCATGACGGCGCTGGGTGTCTCCACGCCGCGCCCGGAAGTGGTGCAGGCGGCGATGGACGGCATGAATCACTATTTCGAGATAAAGGATCTGGTCAATAAAACCGGCGAATACATCGCGAAGCTGCTGGAGGTGGAAGGCGCAACGGTGGTCTCCTGCGCGTCGGCGGGCATTGCCCAGTCCGTGGCGGCGGTACTGGTGAAAGACAGCGACTGGCTGCTGGAAAACCTGCACGTCACACCGATTGAGAACAACGAAATCGTCCTGCCGAAAGGCCACAACGTTAACTTTGGCGCGCCGGTAGCCACCATGGTAGCGCTGGGCGGCGGCAGGCTGGTGGAAGCGGGCTACGCCAACGAATGCTCTGCCGATCAGCTGGCGGCAGCGATCACCCCGCGTACAGCGGCTATCCTCTACATTAAATCGCACCACTGCGTACAGAAAAGCATGCTCAGCGTCGAGCAGGCGGCGGTGGTGGCGCGTAAACACGACCTGCCGCTGATCGTTGATGCCGCGGCGGAAGAAGATCTGCATACCTATTACCGCTCCGGCGCGGACCTGGTGATCTACAGCGGCGCGAAGGCGATTGAAGGCCCAACCAGCGGCCTGGTGATCGGCAAAACCCAGTACGTTGAGTGGGTGAAGCGCCAGACGGCGGGCATTGGCCGCGCGATGAAGGTGGGCAAAGAGGGGATCCTCGGCCTGACCTGCGCCATCGAACACTACCTGACGGCCACCAGGGAGAGCGGGGCCGAGATGGTGGCGAAAATGACGCCGTTTATTGACGCGCTCAACACCCTGAACGGCGTCACCGCCCGCGTGGTCTGGGACAGCGCGGGTCGCGATATCGCGCGCACCGAGATTAAGTTTGACGAAGCTACCACCGGCGTCGGCACCGGTGACCTGGTGAACGCGCTCAAGCAGGGCGAATACGCCATTTACTTCCGTGGCTATAAAGCTAACGAAGGGATTATCGAAGCGGATGTGCGCAGCGTGAATGCTGATCAGCTGAACATCGTGTACCGCCGTATTAGCGAAGTATTAGGACAGGAGAAAAAAGCATGAAACTGACCCCTAACTTTTACCGTGACCGCGTCTGCCTGAACGTGCTGGCAGGATCGAAAGCCAACGCCAGCGCCATTTACGAGGCGGCGGAAGGTCATGTGCTGGTGGGCGTGCTCTCCAAAAATTACCCCGACGTGGCGAGCGCCGTCGCGGATATGCGCGAGTACGCGGCACTGATTGATAACGCGCTCTCTGTGGGGCTGGGCGCAGGCGATCCGAACCAGTCGGCGATGGTGAGTGAAATCTCCCGCCAGGTACAGCCGCAGCACGTCAATCAGGTCTTTACCGGCGTGGCCGCCAGCCGCGCGCTGCTGGGGCAGAATGAGTCGGTGGTCAATGGCCTGGTCTCCCCGACCGGCACCGTCGGCATGGTTAAAATTTCCACCGGCCCGCTGAGCAGCAACGCGCCGGACGGCATTGTGCCGGTTGAAACCGCTATCGCCCTGCTGAAAGATTTCGGCGGAAGCTCAATCAAGTACTTCCCGATGGGCGGCCTCAAGTGCCGTGACGAGTATAAAGCGGTGGCGGAAGCCTGCGCCCGTCACGACTTCTGGCTGGAGCCGACCGGGGGAATCGATCTGGAGAACTTTGAGGAGATCCTGCAGATCGCCCTGGACGCGGGCGTGAGCAAAATCATCCCGCATATCTACAGCTCGATTATCGACAAAGCCAGCGGCGACACGCGTCCGGAAGATGTGCGTACGCTGCTGGAGATGACGAAGAAGCTGGTGAAGTAGAACCTGCCCTTCACCCAGCCCTCTCCCCAGAGGGGAGAGGGTGTAATCGTCCCCTCTCCCCTTTGGGGAGAGGGTTAGGGTGAGGGGAAACACACCGCACACACCCGAAGGAGCCACCATGCACACCCGTCCCCTGCTTGTCGCTTCACTCTCAATGCTCGCCACCGCCGCTGTCGCCCAGACGCAATACGCCTGGGTGGGTACCTATAATCCCAACGGCGAAGGGCTGTACCGTTTTACCGTCGACCCGCAAACCGGCGCGCTAGATAACAAAACGCTGGTGAGCCAACTCCCGAACGCTGCGCAGCTTACCGTCTCGCACGACGGCAAAACGCTCTACCTGGCAAGCGAGGTGGAGCAGGGCGTGGTGCAGGCGTTGCGAATAGGCGATAACGGCGCGCTGAGCGAGCTGAATCAGGTGGCCTCCGGCGGCGCGGGGCCGGTGTATCTTTCCCTGACGCCGAACGGCAAACATTTGCTGGTGGCGAACTACGTCAGCGGATCGATCGCGGTGCTGCCCGTTAACGCAGACGGCAGCCTGGGCGATGCTACGGACACCCATCAGGACAAAGGCGAACCGGGCGCGGCAAAGCCGGAAGCTGCCGTCGAGGGCAGTTTCGCCATCAGCGATCATAACGGCCCTCACGCGCACATGATCGCCGCCGATCCGAGCGGGAAATACGTTTTTTCCACCGATCTGGGGCTGGATCGCATCTATCAGTACCGTTTTGACGATCGAACCGGAAAGCTGACCCCGAACGATCCGCCGTTTATCAGCGCCTCCTCAAAAGGGGCCGGGCCGCGCCACTTCGTCTTTACGCCGAAGGGGGATGCCCTGTGGCTGATTAACGAAGAAGCCTCTACGCTCACCCATTATGCGCTGGACAGCAACGGCAGGCTGCAAGAGGGTAAAACGGTTTCAGCCTTGCCGGACGGTTATAAAGGCACCAGTTTTGCTGCCGGGCTGGCGCTAAGCGCCGACGGGAAACAGCTGTATGTCGCTAACCGTTTGCATAACAGCATCGGGCACTTTACCGTAACGGCGGAGGGCACACTGACACATCAGGACGATGTCTGGACGCGGGGCGACTATCCGCGCACCCTGACGCTTGATAAGCAGGGGCGCTGGCTGTACGTCATGAACCAGCGCAGCGACAACATTACCCGTTTCCGCGTGGCGCCGGACGGCAAGCTGAGCGCCGAGTCAGACTATACCCCGGTCGGCAGCCCATCCCAGATGGTCATTTCACCCTGAGCAGTAAGAGGACAACGACGTGCGATTTCCGAACCAACGTTTAGCACAACTTTTCGATCTGTTGCAAAACGAGACGCTGCCGCAGGACGAGCTGGCGCAGCGGCTGTCGGTCTCCACGCGAACCGTCCGGGCGGATATCACCGCCCTGAACGCGCTGCTGGCCAGCCACGGCGCGCAGTTCATTTTGAGCCGGGGCAACGGCTATCAGCTCAAAATCAATGATGTGGTGCGCTATCAACAATTGCAGTCGTCCCACCCGCGCGCGCTGCGTATTCCGCGAACCGGACCGGAGCGCGTGCACTATCTGGTGGTGCGTTTTCTGACGTCAGCCTTTTCCCTTAAGCTGGAGGATCTGGCCGATGAGTGGTTCGTCAGCCGGGCCACGCTGCAAAGCGACATGGTGGAAGTACGCGAGTGGTTCCACCGTTACAACCTGACGCTGGAAACCCGCCCGCGCCACGGCATGAAGCTGTTTGGCAGCGAGATGGCGATCCGCGCCTGCCTGACCGACCTCCTGTGGGAGCTGGCGCAGCAGGATAGCCTTAACCCGCTGGTGACCGACGTGGCGCTCAACGCGGGCGTGGCGGAAAAGATGGTCCCTGTCCTGCACGACGCGCTGACGCGCCATCACATTCGCCTGACCGATGAAGGCGAGCTGTTCCTGCGCCTGTACTGCGCGGTGTCGGTGCGGCGCATCAGCGAGGGGTATCCGCTGCCGGAATTCCACGCTGAAGACGTGGAAGAGAACGTACGCGAGGCGGCGAAAGATATCGCCGTGGCTATCCAGGAGCTGGCGGGCAAAGCGCTTTCACCATCGGAAGAGAGCTGGCTGTGCGTGCACATTGCGGCGCGGCAGATCCAGGAGATCGCCCCCAGCGCCATTAATGCTGACGACGACGAAGCCCTGGTCAACTATATCCTGCGCTACATCAACACCCACTATAACTACAACCTGTTGAGCGACGAGCAACTGCATGCAGATCTGCTCACGCACATCAAAACCATGATTACCCGCGTGCGGTATCAAATCATGATCCCCAATCCGCTGCTGGATAACATCAAGCAGCACTACCCGATGGCGTGGGATATGACCCTCGCGGCGGTGTCGAGCTGGGGCAAATACACGCCGTATGTGATCAGCGAAAACGAAATTGGTTTTCTGGTGCTGCATATCGGTGTCGGTCTGGAGCGCCACTACAACATCGGCTACCAGCGTCAGCCGCGCGTGCTGCTGGTATGTGACGCCGGTAACGCGATGGTGCGCATGATCGAGGCGGTGCTTCAGCGCAAATACCCGCAGATTGAGGTGACGCGCACGCTCACCCTGCGCGAGTACGAACTTGCCGATGCCATCGGCGAAGACTTCGTGATCTCCACCGCTCGCGTGAGCGAAAAATCCAAACCGGTGGTGATAATCGCCCCGTTCCCGACCGATTATCAGTTAGAGCAGATCGGCAAGCTGGTGCTGGTGGACCGTACCCGTCCGTGGATGCTGGAGAAATACTTCGACGCGGCCCATTTCCGCATTCTCGACAAGCCTGTCGACCAGCAAACGCTGTTCCGCGAACTGTGTGGGCAGCTTGAAAGTGAAGGCTTTGTCGGCGCGGAATTTCTGGAATCGGTTATCGAGCGTGAAGCTATCGTCAGCACTATGCTCGGCGACGGCATCGCGCTGCCGCACTCCCTCGGCCTGCTGGCGCAAAAAACGGTGGTCTACACCGTGCTGGCGCCGCAGGGCATTCAGTGGGGAGATGAAACCGCCCATGTCATTTTTCTGCTCGCCATCAGCAAAAGCGAGTACGAAGAGGCAATGGCGATTTACGATATTTTTGTCACTTTCCTGCGTGAACGCGCGATGGCGCGCCTGTGCCAGTGCGAGGATTTTGCGGCGTTTAAGGCTGAGGCAATGGAGAGTGTGAGTCGGTTTTGACGTTCAGGCGGACAGAGGATATCCGCCTTCATTCAACGCAGATGATGCACAACCTGGTTGCTGCTGCCGCGCCAGATAAGCATAGGATCTTTTAGATCCTGCACGAACTTGCCGTCGACCAGGACGTTAATCAGATCCACCACTTCCTTCTGCTGCGCATTCAGTTCATCCAGCTTATAACCCGTCCAGACCCAGATGTCTTTTCCCGCGCACTCGCGGCGGATGCGTTTTACCAGCTTCAGGATCGCCGGCACGTTTTGCGGATGGAGCGGGTCGCCGCCGGAGAGCGAGATCCCCTGACGTTTAATGCGCGTGTCGTTCAGGTCGTTGATGATGCGGTCTTCCATCTCAGCGGTAAACGGCATACCCGAGTTCAGGCGCCAGGTGCTTTTGTTATAGCAGCCGGGGCACTCGTGAACGCAGCCTGATACAAAGAGGGTGCAGCGGGTGCCGGGGCCGTTGACGATGTCGACGGGGTAGTACTGGTGATAGTTCATCGCGAATAACCACGCCGGGTGGCGCTGCGCTTACCCGGCCTACAAAAGAGAGCGGTCCGTAGGCCCGGTAAGCGCAGCGCCACCGGGCATTAACGTGGCAGTGGATTACCCGATCTGCCCATTCCCCAGATGTTTCACCCTGCGCTTCACCTCTTCCTGCTTACCGGCGTTAAACGGACGGGCGTCCGGGCTGCCGAGGTAGCCGCACACGCGGCGGGTCACGGAGACGCGGGCTGCATCGTGGTTACCGCATTTAGGGCAGGTGAAGCCTTTGCTGGTACACTCGAACTCACCGGTAAAGCCGCACTCGTAGCACTCGTCGATTGGCGTGTTGGTTCCGTAGTACGGAACGTGCTGATAGCTGTAATCCCACACGTCTTCCAGCGCCTTCAGGTTGTGCTGAATGTTCGGGTACTCGCCGTAGCAGATAAAACCGCCGTTCGCGATGGGCGGATAGGCCGCTTCGAAGTCGATCTTGTCGTACGGGTTCACCTTCTTCTCCACATCGAGGTGGAAGCTGTTGGTGTAGTAACCTTTGTCGGTCACCCCTTCCACGATGCCGAACTCGGCGGTATCCAGACGGCAGAAGCGATCGCAGAGGTTTTCGCTCGGCGTGCTGTACAGGCTGAAACCGTAGCCGGTTTCCTCTTTCCACTGGTCTACCGCATCGCGCAGGCGCTGCACAATCGCGATACCTTTCTCACGCAGGGCGTCGTTGTCATAGATGTGCTTGTCGCCAAACAGCGCGTTAATGGTTTCGTGAATGCCGATATAGCCGAGAGAGATCGACGCGCGACCGTTTTTGAAGATCTCCGACACATCATCATCCGCCTTCAGGCGCACGCCGCAGGCCCCTTCCATATAGAGAATTGGCGCGACGCGGGCTTTCACCCCTTCAAGGCGGGCGATGCGGGTCATCAGCGCCTTACGTGCCAGCTGTAAACGTTCATCCAGCAGCGCCCAGAAGGCCGCTTCATTACCTTTGGCTTCCAGCGCGATGCGCGGCAGGTTCAGGCTGATGACGCCCAGGTTGTTGCGCCCGTCGTGGATCTGCTCGCCGTTCTCATCCTCGTACACGCCGAGGAAGCTGCGACAGCCCATTGGCGTTTTAAACGAACCGGTGACTTTTACCACCTGGTCGTAGTTCAGAATGTCCGGGTACATACGCTTGCTCGCGCACTCCAGCGCCAGCTGTTTGATGTCGTAGTTCGGATCGCCAAACTTGTGGTTCAGGCCGTCGCGAATGGCGAACACCAGTTTCGGGAACACCGCCGTTTTACGGTTTTTACCGAGGCCGGAGATACGGTTACGCAGAATAGACTGCTGGATCAGGCGTGATTCCCAACTGGTTCCGAGGCCAAACCCGAAGGTCACAAACGGCGTCTGGCCGTTGGCGGTGTGCAGCGTGTTTACTTCATATTCCAGCGACTGGAACGCGTCGTAGCACTCTTTCTCGGTGCGGGAACGGGCATAACCGTCGGCATCCGGGATCTGCCACTCTTCCGCCGTTTTACGGTGTTTGTTGAAGCTTTCGGTCACGAACGGGGCCAGCACTTCATCGATGCGGTTAATGGTGGTGCCGCCATAGATGTGGCTCGCCACCTGGGCGATGATCTGCGCCGTGACCGCCGTCGCGGTGGAGATGGATTTCGGCGGCTCAATCTCGGCGTTACCCATTTTAAAACCGTGGGTCAGCATGCCTTTCAGGTCGATCAGCATGCAGTTAAACATCGGGAAGAACGGCGAGTAGTCGAGATCGTGATAGTGGATCTCACCGCGTTCGTGCGCTGATACCACATCGCGCGGCAGCAGATGCTGGCGGGCATAGTGCTTGGCGACGATACCGGCCAGCAGGTCGCGCTGGGTTGGGATCACTTTGCTGTCTTTGTTGGCATTTTCATTGAGCAGCGACGAGTTGGTTTGCTCTACCAGGCCGCGGATCTCCTGGTTCAGGCGCCCGCGTTTCTCACGCTGGACGTCACGGTCGTGACGATACTCAATGTAGGCGCGCGCCAGCTGCTTGTACGGACCAGACATCAGCTGGTTTTCAACCGCGGTCTGGATCTCGTTGATATCCACCTGGCTGCGTTCATGCATCTGGCTGCTAACGACTTCTGCGACGGTGGCGCAGTAATCTGCGTCATCGACTCCCGCTGCTTTAGCTGCACGCAGAATGGCTTCTTTGATGCGCTCTGATTTAAACGGCACTTTACAGCCATCACGTTTCATCACATGCGGTGTCATGATCACTCCATTTTAAAAACAGGTTATCCACAGAGGTGGAGAAGTATTCACCGGGCGTATTCCTCGCCGCGGCAAAGACTTCCCGCGTGCCCAGCCCGTGTTATCCACAATTCCGGCCAGCGTAAGCGCCGTCTTGTTGTTGGAATAGTAGACGATAAATACAAGATGTTGGGTCGGCGTGCATTTTAAGTGCTACATATAGTGATTTGCATCAAACAAGTTTGCGATTTTTTTGATGCAGAACAAAGTAAAAAGACGAGAGTACAAACGGCGGGCGCTGGGGCAATTGTAAAGACGCGAAGGAAAAATCTGATTAATTATTCAACAAAAACAGCAAAGTAAGCCGGACACGGCATCGTGCCCGGCGGAGGAATTACTGCTTTAACCACCACACGGCTTCAAACGGACGAAGCGTTGAGGTTTGAGGGGCGGGGTAGTTACTTATCACCACCTGCGACTCGCCGCTGAGAGCGTCCGCTTGCCATTCCTGAGGCGAATGACTCAGATTCGCCACCACCATCAGCGTTTGTCCCTGCCACTGGCGGCGGTAGCACCACAGGGAAGGGTGGTCAGGCAGGAGATCCTCATAATCCCCCCACGTCAGTACCGGCAGGGTTTTGCGCAGGCGAATCAGCGACTGATAGGTGTAGAACACCGAATCGGGGTCGTCCAGCGCCGCGCGGGCGTTCACGGTTTCGTAGTTGTCGCAGACACCAATCCACGGCTCGGCCTCGGTAAAGCCCGCATTATGCGAGGCGTCCCACTGCATCGGCGTGCGGCCATTATCGCGTGACTTACTCGCCAGAATCGCCAGCAGTTCATCCGTATCGCGGCCGTTAGCCCGCTGTTCGGCGAACATGTTCAGGCTTTCTACGTCGCGGTAGTCGGTGATACGGCTGAAATGCGGGTTGGTCATGCCCAGCTCTTCACCCTGGTAGATATACGGCGTGCCCTGCATCCCGTGCAGCACCATGCCGAGCATTTTCGCCGCCGCCACGCGGTGTTCCCCTTCGTCACCAAAGCGTGACACGATGCGCGGCTGGTCATGGTTACACCAGAACAGCGCGTTCCAGGCTTTGTTGTGCATCCCCTGCTGCCAGTGGCGGAAAAGGGTTTTCAGCGCCACAAAATCCGGCTTCGCAAGCGTCCACTTTTCGCCGCCGGGGTAGTCGACCTTCAGATGATGGAAGTTAAAGGTCATCGACAGCTCGCGCCCGTCGAGCGACGCATACTGCTGACAGTTCTCCAGCGAGGTGGAGGACATCTCGCCCACCGTCATCAGGTTGCGCGGCGTAAAGACATCCCGGCTCATCTCCTGGAGATATTCGTGGATGCGCGGCCCGTCAGTGTAAAAACGTCGGCCATCCCCGATGGTGTCGTCCGGGAAATCCTGATCTTTTGAAATCAGGTTAATGACGTCCAGACGCAAGCCGTCCACGCCGCGATCGGCCCAGAACTCGCCCACTTTTTTCAGCTCGGCGCGCACCGCCGGGTTTTCCCAGTTGAGATCCGCCTGCTCCGGCGCGAACAGATGCAGATAATACTGCTCGCTTTCGGCATGCCAGCGCCAGGCGTTGCCGCCAAACTTGGAGCGCCAGTTGTTGGGAAGCGCGTCCGGCGTACCGTCGCGCCAGATATAGAACTCACGGTACGGACTCGCTTTATCCAGCGACTCGCGGAACCAGGCGTGCTGCGTGGACGTGTGGTTAAAGACCATATCCAGCACAATGCGGATGCCACGTTCATGCGCCCGGGCAACCAGCTCGTCAAAGTCGTCCAGCGTGCCGTAGGTCGGGTCGATGGCAGTGTAGTTCGCCACGTCGTAACCGTTATCCACCTGCGGCGAGATATAAAACGGCGTCAGCCAGATGGCGTCAATGCCAAGGGTTTTCAGGTAGTCAAGGCGCTGCGTTACGCCGCGCAGATCGCCAGTGCCGCTGCCGGTGGTATCCTGAAAACTCTTTGGGTAAATCTGATAGATAACGCCGTTCTGCCACCAGTGAGGAAGGGTATTCATAGTACGTTCCTGCAAATGCGAAGGGGCGCAACTGCGCCCCGAAAAAGGGAATTAAACAATCTGCAACGTGCCCTGACGGAACTTACGCTGGTAAACCACGGTAGTCAGCGCCATTGGGATGATAATCGCCACCGCCATCGCCAGCGCAAATACCTGCCAGAATGAAGGCTGAATGGAGAGGATACCCGGCAGGCCGCCGACGCCAATCCCGTTTGCCATTACGCCGTTCAGGCCGCACAGCAAGCCCGCCAGACCGGAGCCGATCATCGCGCAGAGCATCGGGAAGCGATATTTCAGGTTGATACCGTACATCGCCGGTTCAGTGACGCCGAGGTAAGCGGAGATGGCCGCCGGAACGGAGATCTCACGCTCGTTGTGCTTACGGCTGACGATGATGATGCCGGTTACCGCCGAGGCCTGCGCAATGTTAGACAGGGCGATAATCGGCCAGACCGGCGTGCCGCCGAGGCTCTGGATCATCTGCATATCGATCGCCAGCGTGGTCTGGTGCACGCCGGTGATCACCAGCGGAGCGTACAGGAAGCCGAACAGTGCGGCGCCAATCGGTGCGAAGCTGCCGGTCATCAGGTGACGGACCGCGAAGGCCACGCCGTCGCCAATCATGCGGCCAAACGGACCGATAAAGGCATGCGCCAGGAACACCGCCAGGATCAGCGAGCAGACCGGGACCACCACCAGATAGAGATAGTCCGGCACGATGCGCTTCAGACGCGTCTCAATAAAGCCCAGCGCCAGACCCGCCAGCAATGCCGGGATAACCTGCGCCTGGTAGCCCACTTTGGCGATGGTAAACAGGCCGAAGTTCCACACCTCTGGCGTTTGCTGACCAAGTAAGTAAGCGTTCATTAACTGCGGAGAGACCAGCGTCACGCCGAGTACGATTCCGAGAATGGGCGTTCCGCCCATCTTGCGCACCGCTGACCAGCAGATCCCGACCGGCAGATAGAAGAAGATGGCTTCGCCAATCAGCCACAGGAAGTCATAGATGCTTTGCAGCGCCGGGTACATCTGCGCCAGGGTTTTGCCGTCGCTCATTGGCACATCGCCGATGACGTTACGGAAGCCCAGAATTAAGCCCCCGCTGATCAGCGCCGGCAGCAGCGGGAAGAAGATCTCCGCAAAATGGGAAATCAGCTGCTCATGCCATTTCATATTCTGGCGCGCTGCCTTCTTCGCCTGCTCTTTATCGGCGGAAGAGTGCCCGGTAGTCGCCAGCAGAGCCTGATAGTAATCGCCCACTTCGGTACCAATCACCACCTGGAACTGCCCGGCGTTGGTGAAGCAGCCTTTAACCATTTTCAACTCTTCAATGGCTTTCGGATTGGCTTTGGCCGGATCGTTCAGCACGAAGCGCAGGCGGGTAATGCAATGGCTGACGGTGGCGATGTTCTCGCGTCCGCCGACCAGGACGATCAGCTGATCGATATCGGCTTGTTTGACTTTACTCATCATGAAACCTCATGACAGATGGTGAAAGGGGTTATGACCTGTGCGCAAGCCTACTCCTTCAACGTGACGGCGAAAATGGGAACGTTCCCGAAATCGGGCGAAGATCACAATAATCCATTCAAAAAAATTATGAGAGGCGGGCTGGAATAACGATCTGACGGGGCTCGGTACGCCCGGTAATTTGCTCGATCAGCTGCGCGGCAGCCTGCCGGCCAGACTCGGCATAACCCGGGTCAACGCTGATAATCTCCGGGTGTAAGAACTTCATCAGCGGCGTGCTTCCCACGCTCGCTAACTGCAGCTCCCCGATGCGTTGTTCCTGCAAATATTTGCTCGCACCCAATGCAAGGGTATCCGTGGCGCACACCAGGGCGGTGGTTTGTGCAGTCAGCACGCTGGCGACCTGCTCATATCCCTGTTTCATACCCAGTCCAGGCAGCGCGGCCACGGCGGGGAGATTGTTTTTTTTACAAAACGCCAGGTACGCTTCATGGCGACGCTTGCCGGTGGTGATGTCGGCATGCGGCACGCCGAGATAGCTGATATGCCGATGGCCCTGTTCATACAGGCGCTGCATCAGGATCACGATTGCCCCTTCGTCATCGTAACAGACAGAGGCAAACCCGCTGGCGTCGCGCGCCAGCAGCACCAGAGACGGCTGCCAGGGTTTAAGCATGTCCTCTTTAAGGCCGGTAAACCCGAACAGCACTACGCCATCAATGTTGCGGCGCTGAAGCATACCGAGATGCTCCTCCACCATTTGCGCGGAAAACTTACTCTCCATCATGATCGGATCGTAGCCCTGCTCGTAGAACGCGGGCAGCATCGTCTGTACGGCGAGGTTTTCGGAGAGGGAATCCAGACGCGAGACAATAATGGCGACCACTTTATCGCTCTGCCCGCGCATGGCGCGCGCGGAGCGGGAAGGGGAAAAACCGTGCTGATTCATCACCGCCTCGACGCGCTCGCGTGTGCGCTCGCTGACACCGCTTTCGTTGTTAAGCACGCGTGAGACGGTCGATTTCCCCACGCCGCTTAAACGCGCGATGTCTTTAATCGTAAGGCGGTTCTGCATGCTGTATTCCCTGTAACAACGATAAAATAATCAGTTGAGCCTAATGCTATCCTGCGAATTCGCTATGGGCAAAGTCTGGTTTACGTGCGGTTTATTTACGAGGGGGTATCATACCGCCCGAATAGTCACAAAAGGTATGGTTAAATCCTTATACTGCGCGACGACATCCCATTTTTAACTTACCGGAGGCCACATGGATCCCGATCCCACACCTCTCCTGACCAGGAGAAAACCTTCTTTCCGGTAAGCCAGCCTTTTGCTGTCTCACCGGCGTGAGGCAGCAACGTTCATACGTTCCTGCTTGATAAATTAAGTGCCTGACAGGTACGGCTCTGCCACGCCTGCGGGAAAACTGCGTCCGCCTTTGCGGATGCGGGGGAATGACTATGCTGAAAAATATCACCCGGCAGCTGTTCGCGCAGCTGAGCCGCCACCTGCCACATCGCCTGATTGCGCGCGATCCGCTGCCAAATGCCAACACCCTGGCGGGCGCGGAAATCCCCGCTTCCCTGACCGAGCGCTGCCTGAACGTGGCGGCGATGGATGAAAACGAAGTCTGGCGCGCCTTTGGCGGCCACCCGGAAGGGCTGAATGCGCAAGAAGTGTCAAAAATCCGCGAGGAACATGGCGATAACCAGATCCCGGCGCAAAAACCCTCTCCATGGTGGGTCCACCTGTGGCTCTGCTACCGCAATCCGTTCAACCTGCTGCTGACGGTGCTCGGGATTATCTCTTACGCCACTGAAGATCTGTTTGCCGCAGGCGTAATTGCCCTGATGGTGGGGATCTCCACGCTGCTTAACTTTATTCAGGAAGCGCGCTCCACCAAAGCGGCGGATGCGCTGAAAGCGATGGTCAGCAATACTGCCACCGTGTCGCGTGTGATTAACGACCTCGGCGAAAACGCCTGGATTGAACTGCCCATTGACCAGCTGGTGCCGGGCGATCTGGTGAAGCTGGCGGCGGGGGACATGATCCCGGCGGATTTACGCATCATCCAGGCGCGGGATCTGTTCGTCGCGCAGGCGTCCCTCACCGGTGAATCCCTGCCCGTAGAGAAGGTGGCGAGGACCCGCGATCCGCAGCAGATGAATCCGCTGGAATGCGACACCCTGTGCTTTATGGGCACCACGGTGGTCAGCGGCACGGCGCAGGCCATTGTCACCGCTACCGGCGGCAACACCTGGTTTGGACAGCTTGCCGGACGCGTCAGCGAGCAGGAGAGCGAGCCGAACGCATTCCAGAAAGGCATTGGCCGCGTCAGCATGCTGCTGATCCGCTTTATGATGGTCATGACGCCGATTGTCCTGCTGATCAACGGCTACACCAAAGGTGACTGGTGGGAAGCGGCGCTGTTCGCCCTCTCCGTGGCTGTCGGCTTAACGCCGGAAATGCTGCCGATGATTGTCACCTCCACGCTGGCGCGCGGGGCGGTCAAACTCTCTAAACAAAAGGTGATCGTCAAACACCTCGACGCCATCCAGAACTTTGGCGCGATGGACATTCTTTGCACCGATAAAACCGGCACCCTGACCCAGGACAAAATCGTGCTGGAGAACCACACCGATATCGCCGGAAAGACCAGCGAACGGGTGCTGTACAGCGCGTGGCTGAACAGTCACTACCAGACAGGGCTGAAAAACCTGCTCGACGTGGCGGTGCTGGAAGGTGTGGATGAAGAGTCTGCCCGCATGCTCTCCGGCCGCTGGCAGAAGGTGGACGAAATTCCGTTCGACTTTGAACGGCGCCGCATGTCGGTGGTGGTCAGCGAGCAGCCGGACGTACATCAGCTGATCTGCAAAGGGGCATTGCAGGAGATCCTGAATGTTTCCACGCAGGTGCGTCATAACGGCGAGATCGTGCCGCTGGATGAGACCATGCTGCGCCGCATCAAACGCGTCACTGATAACCTGAACCGTCAGGGGTTGCGCGTGGTGGCGGTAGCAAGCAAGTTCCTGCCCGCGCGGGAAGGGGACTACCAGCGTATCGATGAATCCGATTTGATCCTCGAGGGTTACATCGCATTCCTCGATCCGCCGAAAGAGACCACCGCGCCGGCGCTGAAAGCGCTGAAAGCGAGCGGGATCACCGTCAAAATCCTGACCGGCGACAGCGAGCTGGTGGCGGCCAAAGTGTGCCACGAAGTGGGCCTGGACGCGGGCGACGTCGTGGTGGGGAGCGACATTGAGCACCTGTCCGACGATGAGCTGGCCGAGCTTGCCCTGCGCACCACGCTGTTTGCCCGCCTGACGCCGATGCACAAAGAACGCATCGTCACTCTGCTGCGTCGTGAAGGGCACGTGGTGGGCTTTATGGGCGACGGCATCAACGATGCCCCAGCCCTGCGTGCGGCGGATATCGGTATCTCCGTGGACGGCGCGGTGGATATCGCCCGCGAGGCGGCAGATATCATTCTGCTGGAAAAGAGCCTGATGGTGCTGGAGGAGGGCGTCATCGAAGGGCGTCGCACCTTCGCCAATATGCTCAAATACATCAAAATGACCGCCAGCTCCAACTTCGGTAACGTCTTCAGCGTGCTGGTGGCGAGCGCCTTCCTGCCGTTCCTGCCGATGCTGCCGCTGCACCTGCTGATTCAGAACCTGATGTACGATGTCTCTCAGGTCGCCATCCCGTTTGATAACGTGGACGACGAGCAGATCCAGAAGCCGCAGCGCTGGAACCCCGCCGATCTGGGGCGCTTTATGCTGTTCTTTGGGCCGATCAGCTCCATCTTTGATATTCTGACCTTCTGCCTGATGTGGTTTGTGTTCCACGCCAACACCCCGGAACACCAGACGCTGTTCCAGTCCGGCTGGTTCGTGGTGGGGCTGCTGTCCCAGACCCTGATTGTGCATATGATCCGCACCCGCCGCATTCCGTTTATCCAGAGCCGTGCCGCATGGCCGCTGATCGTGATGACGGGCATTGTGATGGCGCTCGGGATCGCGCTGCCGTTCTCGCCGCTTGCAAGTTACCTGCAACTTCAGGCGCTGCCGCTGAGCTACTTCCCGTGGCTGGTGGCGATCCTCGCGGGTTACATGGTGCTGACGCAGATGGTCAAAGGGTTCTATAGCCGTCGGTATGGATGGCAGTAACGGCAAGCCCGGTGGCGCTGCGCTTACCGGGCCTACGATCCGAACGTAGGCCGGGTAAGGCGAAGCCGCCACCCGGCAGCTGGCTTTCCTCCCAAATTCAACAACCTGTGATCTCCGTCGGCGCATTCGCTTGACGACAATTTGAGCGCATGTTAACAGAATGTTTTGCCTTTATTTGGCCCGTCAGATAAGGAACATTCATGTTACGGTACAGCCTCTTAACCGCCGGGCTCATGCTCGGCGCCTCCGCCTTTGCCGCCCCGGCAGGCGACCTTCCCTTAATGCCCTGGCCTGTGAAGGTTGAACGCCCGACCACGCAGGGTGCGCTGGTGCTTAACAATCAACTCTCCGTGAGCGTCAGCGGCGACGATCTGGGGGATGCGGTCAACCGCCTGCGCCAGCGCATCGCCCTGCAAACTGGCTGGACGCTACAGCCGCAGGCCGAAAAACCTGACAAGCCAACCATCCTTATTTCCATCGCGAAAAAAGTGAAGCCGCAGCCGCTGCCGGACAGCGATGAGAGCTATAAACTCACGGTGGACGCCAACGGCGTAAATATCTCCGCCAACACCCGCTTCGGCGCGCTGCGCGCCATGGAAACCTTGCTCCAGCTGATGCAGAACGGTGCCGAAAACACCTCGATTCCGTGGGTTACCATTGAAGATTCGCCGCGCTTCCCGTGGCGCGGGCTGCTGCTCGATTCAGCGCGCCATTTCATCCCGTTACCCGATATCAAACGCCAGATCGACGGCATGGCCGCGGCTAAGCTCAACGTCCTGCACTGGCATTTGACGGACGATCAGGGCTGGCGCTTTACCTCGAAGCGTTATCCAAAATTAACCCAGCTTGCCAGCGATGGGCTGTTCTACACCCCGGAGCAGATGCGCGAGATTGTGCGTTACGCTGCCGAGCGCGGCATACGCGTGGTGCCGGAAATTGATATGCCGGGCCACGCCTCGGCGATTGCCGTCGCCTACCCGGAGCTGATGAGCGCGCCGGGGCCGTACGCCATGGAGCGCCACTGGGGCGTGCTTAAGCCAGTGCTGGATCCCACCAAAGAGGCGACCTATACCTTTGCCAACGCGATGGTCAGCGAACTGGCGGCGATCTTCCCGGATCCGTATCAGCATATTGGCGGCGATGAGGTTGACGACAGCCAGTGGAAAGCGAACGCTGCGATCCAGAGATTCATGCGCGACAACAAACTGGCGGACAGCCATGCGTTGCAGGCGTATTTCAACCGCAAGCTGGAGACGATCCTTGAGAAGCACCACCGGCAGATGGTTGGCTGGGATGAGATCTACCATCCCGATCTGCCGAAAAGCATTCTGATCCAGTCCTGGCAGGGACAGGACGCGCTGGGGCAGGTGGCGCAGAACGGCTATAAGGGCATTCTCTCTACCGGTTTCTACCTTGATCAGCCGCAATCCACCGCCTACCACTACCGCAATGAAATTGTGCCGCAGGGGTTGAACGGCGTGGATGTGATAGCAGACACCGACAGCGTCCAGAGCTGGGCTTTCTCGATGCCGCGTCTGAAAGGCAAGCCGGTGGAAGGCAGCTTTACGCTGGTGAAAGGCGATGCTGGCTGGCGCGGATTCATTGATTTTGCCGGGAAATCGCGTCGGGCGGTGGATAACATTCAGTGGCGGGACGACAATCAGGTAACGTTTACCGTTGATACCTGGATGGGTGAAACGCGTCCGGTCGTTTCTGTTGAGAACGATAAGCTCAGCGGCTATTTCCTGGTGGGTAACGCCCGCTACCTGATTAGCGGCACGCGTCTGGACGAGGTGCCGAAAGGCGTTCCGCCGGTGGTGCCGGACCCGGCGAACGAGGCCAATCTGCTCGGCGGTGAAGCCGCGCTGTGGGCGGAAAACGTAGTCGCGCCAGTGCTGGATATCCGTCTGTGGCCGCGCGCCTTTGCGGTGGCGGAGCGGCTTTGGTCGGCGAAGGACGTCAACGACATCGACAACATGTATACCCGGCTCCAGGCGATGGACAGCTGGTCCACGGTATCGGTTGGGCTACAGCAACATACCCAGCAGCAGGTACAGTTCACGCGCCTCGCTAATAATGCGGATACCTTGCCGCTGCAAATCCTCGCCCAGGCGCTTGAACCGGCGCAGTATTACACCCGCCAGCATCTTAAGTTCCAGGCCGGAAACTATCATCAGTTTGAGCCGCTCAACCGGCTCGCTGACGCGCTAAACGCGGAAAGTGCGACCGTGCGTCAGATGAATAAATGGGCTGACCGTCTGGTGAGCGATGCGGAAGACACGGAGAGCGCCGACGCGCTGCGCCACGTCTTTAACCGCTGGCAGAACAACACCAGCGACGTGCTGGCCTTGAGCGAAAACAGCTATCAGTTGAAGGCCATCAAACCGGTAATTCAGGAGGTGGACAAGCTGGCCTCGATTGGCCTGAGGCTGACGGATCTGGTGGCGCGTCAGGGAACGCTGGATGATAAAGAGATCGCGTCGATCCAGAGCGAACTGGATAACGCGGCGAAAATCCAGGACGAAGTGGTGATTGCGGCGGTGTACCCGCTGGAAACGCTGCTCAGAGCGACGCGGAATCAGTAGAAAAAAATACCCCTCACCCCAACCCCTCTCCCCATAGGGGCGAGGGGCACTATCGGTACCCTCTCCCCTTTGGAGGGAGGGCCAGGCGAGGGGGCTCTATCGGTACCCTCTCCCCTTTGGGGAGAGGGTTAGGGTGAGGGGTAAGGTTTTTCCACTCAGTTCTTCAACACCCACGCCTCTTTCCAGTGCGCGCCAACGCCAGGCTCAAACTGGTTTGCGGTTGGGCTGTACTGCACGCAGTAGCCGCTGTACGGGAAAGGCTTACATTCGTAGGTCTTACCGTCTTTTGGCTGTAGTACCACGGTGCCCGCTTTGTACGAGGCGATATTGTCCGGGAAGGTAAAGTCGTGGTGGCCGGTGCTGTCCGCAGCCGCATCGCTTTCCAGCATCAGGTTCAGCACGTCCTGGGCGAACATCGTGCCGTCTTTATTGGTCGCGTAGTATTTCAGCATATGGTGTCCCGCCGTCACGTCAGTCAACGTCATGGTCACGTCCTGATTGACGTTGTTCATGTCCTGCTTCAGGTAACCTTTTTCCGCACCGTGGTGGTTCATCACGTGCGCTTCAAAATTAACGTCACCCTGCGTGTTGACGTGGAAGGTGACGGTCGCGTTGCCATGTTCGATTTTGCTGTATTGCAGATCGGAAACGGCGATGGTCTCGCTCACCTGCGCTTTTTGCTCTTCATAGGAGATGGCAACGGATTTCAGCGTGCTGCCCTCTTTCACGAATACGCTGTTGGCGCCGTGAACCGGGCTGATGTCACCGGCTTCATCTTTAACACCGACGCGGACATCGCTCTGAGCGGTGTTGATCTTCTGCGCCAGATCGTAAGACCACTGGTTAGCGTCGCCTTGTTCAGCAGAGCCGATGGTCATTTCGGTACGCATGGCGGTCACTTCACCGTTGGCGTCGAAGAAGCGTGCGATAACCTTATCGCCCACGTTCAGGTTATTACCGGCAATCTGGCCGCTCAGGGTTTTGCTCCATTCGGAAACGATCGCAGGCGTTTCGTCCGGGGTAACGTTGCCACCATTCCCGAAATCAACGTCAATGGCCTGATAAAAGCTATTTGAGGTGTCCGCAATTTCCCACACGCCGTAAATAACCTGGTACCCCGTACGCGCAGGAACATTGCAAGTCATGGATTTTGTTACGGCTGGTGCCTGACTATTTCCGTTGATCGTACAGAATGGAGTTAATTCAAATTGATCGCGAGTCAGCGGCTTATTTGGATCCCAATTTTGTTTGGTGATGTAATAGCGCCAGTTAGTGGTTTTATGCGGTGCAGTATGATGCCAGACGAACTCATGCGGGCCTGCTGTTATCGGGTTTTTGGTCCAGGCATTCAGGCTTTGCTTATCCAGCTGAGAATACTGGGAAATACCTGCACTGGCGAGCTGGCCGTCCGGCGGCATAGCGCCGGTCGGGAAACCGGAGGTTTTTTCCACGCTCTGCGGTTCATACTGTACAGCGCCGCAATCAATATTTTGGCCAAGCTTACACATATAGGCGCGGCTGGCTGGAGATTCAATATAGCCGTGAGCAAATGCCGACGATGCAACGGTCACTGTCGCGAGGGCAAGTGCAATTTTTGAAAGTTTCATTACTCATCCATTATTAGAGAATATTACCGGGTGGAGAAGCTTAATAATGGACGGTGCGATTTGTCATTTTATATGGAGAGTAAAAATAGTCGAAATAAAAAGGACAGCTAAGCTGCCCTTTCTTAATTGAATTGAATTAGCGACGTACGGCAATCGCTTCAATTTCAATTTTCACGTCTTTTGGCAGACGCGCCACTTCCACGCAAGAGCGAGCCGGGAAGGTCGCGTTGTGCTCGGTGAAGAACGCTTCGTAAGTGGCGTTAACGGTCGCGAAATCATTCAGATCTTTCACGAACACGGTGGTTTTGACGATATCGCCCACTTTCAGACCGGCAGATTCCACGATCGCCTGCACGTTTTCCAGCGACTGACGCGCCTGCGCCGCTACGTCGGCTGGCACTTCACCGGTTTTTGGGTTCACCGGGATCTGACCAGAAGTGATGATCATGCTGCCCAGATCAACGCCCTGAACGTATGGGCCGATAGCCGCTGGTGCATTTTCCGTCGCGAGTACTTTGCTCATTTTTTCTCCAGAATTACAGCGTTAAGAATGTTCCCGGCCATTATAACAGCCGGGATTTCATTACCAACCTCAATTAGTTGGCCAGCACCACATAATGAGAAAACTCTTTTTCGCAGTATTTGCATTTGAGTGCGATGTCATTGGCGCGTTTTTTCACTGCGAAACTGGAGGAAACCGGCTCAGCATGACTGATGCAGTTGCTGTTCGGGCAGACCAGCACGCTTTCGATGCGATCCGGCAGGCTTGGGCGGGATTTGCCCACCACGTCGTAATCGTCGATGCGGTTAACCGTGGCGTCCGGCGCGTACAGCGACAGCTGGTTAACCTGCTCGTCGGTCAGGAAGGTGTTCTCGATTTTGATCAGGTCTTTACGGCCCATTTCGCCCGACGGCAGGTTCAGGCCGATGGTGATGCGCTGGTCGGTTTCGGTCAGTTTGAACAGCGTCAGCAGTTTAAAGCCCACCTGCGCAGGGATGTGGTCAATCACGGTGCCACGCTTGATGGCTTCAACCTGGAGTTTGTTATCGTGTGTCATGGTCGTCTCCCCTTACAGAGCTAATTCGCGATTCAGAACCAGTGCCAGTAACGCCTGGCGAGCGAAGATGCCGTTTCCGGCCTGCTGGAAGTACCAGGCGTGCGGCGTTTTGTCCACGTCTGTGGTGATCTCATCGATGCGCGGCAGCGGGTGCAGCACCTTCATATTGTCACGCGCGCCTTCAAGGTCGCTGGCGCGCAGCACGAACTGCGCCTTCACGTTGGCGTACTCGGACGGATCCAGACGCTCTTTCTGCACGCGGGTCATGTAGAGAATATCCACGTTGCCCATCACCTCTTCGATACTGGCGTGCAGGCTCCACGCGATGCCTTTCTCGTCCAGCATGTCGAGAATGTACTGCGGCATCGCCAGCGCGTCCGGCGCGATAAAGAAGAAGCGGTTGCCGTTAAATTTCGCCAGCGCCTGGGTCAGGGAGTGGACGGTGCGGCCATATTTCAGGTCGCCGACCATGGCGATGTTCAGGTTCTCAAGCGTGCCCTGCGTCTCCTGAATGGTGAACAGATCCAGCAGGGTCTGCGTCGGATGCTGGTTGGCGCCGTCACCGGCGTTCAGTACCGGAATGCCGCCGGAAAACTCGGTCGCCAGACGCGCCGCGCCCTCCTGCGGGTGGCGCATCACAATCGCGTCAACGTAGGTACTGATAACCGAAATGGTATCCGCCAGGGTCTCGCCTTTTTTGCCCAGCGACGTGTTGCTGCTGTCCGAGAAGCCCACCACGCTCGCGCCCAGACGGTGCATGGAGGTTTCGAAGGAGAGGCGGGTGCGGGTCGAGGCTTCGAAGAAGCAGCTCGCAATCACCTTGTGCTTCAACAGCTCCGGTTGCGGATTGGCCTTCAGTTTTGCCGCGGTTTCCAGAACCAGTTCCAGCTCTTCGCGGCTGAGGTCGTTTATGGAAATGATGTGTTTTTGATAAAGCGGATTCATGTTTATCTCCTGACGCCGGGCAAAAAAAAGCCCCTCAAATGAGGGGCTCTGGGAATAGGTTTAGCAACGGGAAGAAAAACGGCAGGCCAGCGTCTGATTTCAGACGCGGTAAGACGTTATGTCGTACACGCTTGACCATGCTTCCTCCCGGCAAATTGTCGGGCATTATACGCAGCTCGCTTTTGGGATCAAGCGATTTAATGCACGCTTTACTCAATGCAAACGGTTCTTTGTGAATATTAATGCGTTCTGAGTAAATAATTAATTTGCTTATGCACCAGCGCGGTGCGCTTCACTACGCGGGGCGCGACCCAGACAATACTGCTCCCGGCCACTACACCTAAAATTTCCGGTAACTGGTGATAATCCAGAATACGCGCCACCGCGCGGCCATATCCGGCGACGGTATGGATAAGGATAAATTCGCTGTTGTGCTCCACGCTCACCACCATTTCAGAGACCGTACGCGCCGCGTCGGGGGCCGGGCGCAGCTGGGGATTCAGCGAATAAATCTTTAGCCCTTTGGCATTGCGAATTTTTATGACACCAAGCAACTTGAGCAGACGTGAAACGGTGGACTGGCTGATGGTCTCAAAACCACGCTCCTGTAAGTCACGGCGGATCTCTTCCTGGGAGAGATAGCTCTTTTCCGCGATCAGACGCTGGCAGACCGTTAGCTGTAGTTGCTCTTTGGGAGAGTACTCTTCGTAATCCATCATAGTTCCCATATCAGTTCCCGAAATAACCGGTGGCACCGCACCGATCCGTAGGCCGGATAAGCGCAGCGCCATCCGGCAAATCACAACAAAGCGCCCAGGCTTAACGCCACCATAATCACCACCGTTAAAATCCCCAGCAGCGGCGCGACCCATTTCAGATAACGCACGTAGGGCACGCGGGCGATAGCCAGCCCGCCCATCACGACGGCAGAGGTGGGAGTGATCAGGTTGACGATGCCGGACGCCGACTGGTAAGCCGTAACCACCAGGTCGCGGTTGACGTTAGCGAAATCGGCAAGGGGCGCCATGATCGGCATCGTCAGAACGGCCAGGCCGGACGAAGAAGGCACAAGAAACGACAGCACCACTTCCAGCCAGTACATCACGTTGATGAACGCCACCGTCGACAATCCGGTGACCATTCCCTCGGCGCTGTGCAAAATGGTGTGGGTAATCATGCCCTTATCCATGATCACTACGATACCGCGCGCGATGCCGATTATCAGCGCGACGCCCAGCAAATCTCGCGCGCCGTTGATAAAGGTTGAGGTCAGCTCCTCTTCGCTCATGCGGGCGATCAGCCCGACAATAATGGCACTGGCGAGGAACACCGCCGAAATCTCCGCCATCCACCAGCCCAGCACCGCCACGCCGTAGATCATCACCGCGAAGGCGAGGGCGAAGATCACCAGGATGAGTTTGCGCACCGGGGTAAATTCCAGCGACTGCTCGCCCTTGTTACCGAGAAAGTGGGCGAGATTTTCTTCCTGCTTATCCGCCACGATCGACAGCGACGGATCCTTGCGCACCTTGCGGGCGTAGCGCATTACCCACGCCACGCAGATGATCCAGCCGATCACCAGCAGCGCGATGCGTAGCATGATGCCGTTGGTGAAGGGGATCCCGGCGGCGTTGGCGGCGATCACCGTGGCGAACGGGTTGATGGTGGATCCGAGCGTGCCGATCCCCGCGCCGAGCAGCACGGTAGAAGCTGCAACCACCGGATCGAACCGCGCTGCCAGCATCACCGGCACCAGTAAGGTATAGAAGGGTAGCGACTCTTCGGCCATGCCGTAAATCGTGCCGCCTGCGGCAAACAGCGCCATCAGGATCGGGATCATCCACTCTTCGCGGCCGCGCAGTCGGGTGGTGACGCGCTCGATCCCGGCGTCTATCGCCCCGGTTTTAGTGACGATCCCGAGGAATCCCCCGATGATCAGAATAAACAGCGCCACGTCGATCGCCCCGGCCTGGCCGGACTCCGGATCGTACAGCCCGGCAATCGGCGCCATCAGCACGGAGACGAGCCCCTGCGGGTGCGCTGCCACGTGCGCGTAAGTGCCAGCAACCGGCACTTCTTTGCCGAGCGCCTCGTTCATCGCCATATGGTACTGCCCGGCCGGAACAATCCACGTCAGCACGGCAACCACGGCAATCAGAAAAAAGAGAATGGTATAAGCGGAGGGAAATTTGAACTTGCCCATGATGTTCTCCTGAACCCGGCGGACCCCGCGGCGCGCCGGGCGGTGATTAGTCGCCGAGTGTCGCCACCATGACCGCTTTAATGGTGTGCATGCGGTTCTCTGCTTCGTCGAAGACGATGGAGTTCGGGGATTCAAAGACCTCTTCCGTCACCTCCAGCCCCTTCAGGCCGTACGCCATCTCGATTTCGCGGCCCACTTTGGTATGTTCGTTGTGGAACGCCGGCAGGCAGTGCATGAACTTGACGTTCGGATTACCGGTGGCCTTCATCACGTCCGCATTAATCTGATACGGCTTCATCAGGCTAACGCGCTCGGCCCACGCCTCCTTCGGCTCGCCCATGGAAACCCACACGTCGGTGTAGAGGAAATCGGTGCCCTGCACGCCTTCTTCCACATCGTCGGTGAGGGTGATGCGCGCGCCGGTCTCTTTGGCAATGGCGCGGCACTGCTCAACCAGCCCGGCCTCCGGCCAGAAGGATTTCGGCGCCACAAGGCGGATATCCATCCCCATTTTGGCCGCGCCGACCATCAGCGAATTACCCATGTTGTTGCGCGCGTCGCCGAGGTAAGCAAAGCTCAGCTCCGGCAGGGTTTTGCCCGGAGAGTGCTCCAGCATGGTCATCAGGTCGGCAAGGATTTGCGTGGGGTGGAACTCGTCGGTCAGGCCGTTCCACACCGGCACTCCCGCGTATTCGCCCAGCTCCTCAACGATGGCCTGGCCGTAGCCGCGGTACTCGATGCCGTCATACATGCGGCCCAGCACGCGCGCGGTGTCCTTCATCGACTCTTTGTGGCCAATCTGCGAGCCGCTTGGGCCGAGGTAGGTGACCTGCGCGCCCTGGTCGAACGCGCCCACTTCAAAGGCGCAGCGGGTGCGGGTGGAGGTTTTTTCAAAGATCAGGGCGATGTTTTTCCCGACCAGGGTTTGTTTTTCGCGACCGGCTTTTTTGGCCGCCTTCAGCTCGATGGCGAGGTCGATCAGGTACTGGATCTCCGCCGGGGTGTAGTCCAGCAGTTTCAGGAAGTTGCGGTTTTTCAGGTTGATGGTCATGGGTAAATCCTTTTTAAAATTAATGTCTAAGACCTTACCCCTCACCCCAGCCCTCTCCCCAAAGGGGAGAGGGTGTAATCGTCCCCTCTCCCCTTTGGGGAGAGGGTTAGGGTGAGGGGAAATGGGTGCTCAGTTACGAATCAACGTGCCTTTCTCGCCCGCCAGGATCTCCGCGCCGTCGGCCAGCGCGCCGATCCCGGCAATGCCGTTGCAGGCTTCAACAAACTCGCGGCAGGCGGCCACTTTTGGCCCCATCGATCCGGCGTCGAACTGCATGCCTCTGAGCAGTTCCGGCGTGACCTGCGCCAGCGGGCGCTGGGTCGGCTTGCCCCAGTCGAGGTACACTGCGTCGGCATCGGTGAGGATCAGCAGGGCATCGGCCTCGATCTGCCGCGCCAGCAGAGCGGCGGAGAGGTCTTTGTCGATCACCGCCTCAATGCCGCGATAACCGTTGGCGTTTTCCACCACCGGCACGCCGCCGCCGCCGTTGCAGATGACCAGGTGGTCGCGCTGAATAAGCGCCGTAATGGCGTCGCTCTCGACGATGCGCTTCGGCTGCGGAGAGGGCACCACGCGGCGGAAATAGGCCCCGTCGACTTTGAACACCCAGCCTTTTTCCGCGGCCAGCGCTTTCGCCTGGGCTTCGCTGTAGACCGGGCCGATGTACTTGGTCGGGTTGCTGAACGCCGGGTCGGCGGCGTCCACTTCCACCTGCGTGAGCAGGACGCTGACCTCGCGCTGGGGCAGATTGTTTTTCAGCGCCTGCTGGAGCATGTAGCCGATCATTCCCTGGCTTTCTGCACCAAGAACGTCCAGCGGGTAGGGAGTGACTTTGTCGTAGGCGCTGTTTTGCAGCGCCAGCAGCCCGACCTGCGGGCCGTTGCCGTGCACCAGCACCACGCGCCATTGCTCCGTTAAGCCTGCGATGGTGCGGGCGGCCTGCTCGATGTTCTGGCGCTGGATGTCCGCTTCCAGCGGCTCGCCGCGCTTGAGCAGCGCGTTGCCGCCAAGGGCCACAACCAGAGTGGGTTTTCGTTCCATGATGGCTCCTTTAAATTCCGTCGCGTTCCAGTGGGCAGCTCATGCAGCGCGCGCCGCCGCGACCGCGCCCCAGCTCGTCGCCCGGGATCGGCAGCACGGTGATGCCCGCCTTGTCGTATTTCTCGTTGGTCCAGACGTTGCGCTCGTAGCCGATCACCACGCCCGGACGGATGGTCAGGACGTTGTTGGCGTCGTTCCACTGCTCGCGTTCGGCTTCAAAGGCATCGCCGCCGGTGGTGATCAGGCGCACCTGGTTAATGCCGAGGGCTTTCTCGATGGCGTGCAGCAGGTCGGTTTCCTGAGTACGCAGCAGACCGCCGCGTCCGTCCGGGGTGAGCGTCCAGCACTGGGCGTCCTTGCGCACCACTTCCGGGTAAACGGAGAAAGTGTCCACGTCGATGTGGGTCATCACGGTGTCGAGGTGCATGCAGGAGCGATGTTTCGGCAGCTCAACGGCGATCACGCGCTCGGCCTGACGATGTTTAAACAAGCTGTTGGCGAGGAACTCCACGCCCTGCGGCGTCGTGCGCTCTGACATGCCGATCAATACCGCCCCGCGGCCAATCACTAATACGTCGCCGCCTTCCAGGGTGGCGTGGTCGTAATTAATATTCTCGTCGCCGAAATACTTAATAAACTCGCCATCGGCAAATGCGGGGTGCCAGCGATATATTGCGCGCAGATTATTGGTTTCGCGCTGGCGGGCGGGTTTCGCCATCGGATTAATGGACACGCCGTTATAAATCCAGCAGGAGGTATCGCGGGTAAATAAGTGGTTCGGCAGCGGTTTCATAATAAAATCATTCGCCGTGTGGGTATCGACCACCATATTTTTAATAGCCGCCGGAATTTCGCCGTAGGTTAATCCGCCGCTTAATCGGCGCGCCAGTTCCCGGTGCGGCATATCCGCCAGCCAGCCGCGGACGTCGCTGGCAAAGGCTGGGCCGAGGCGGTAGTCGGAGATTTGTGTTTCAAGAAGCCAGGCTTTTGCTTCCGCAATATCAAGCGTTTGCGTAAGAAGGTCGGTCAATAGCAGGACTTCCACACCCTGCTCGCGCAGCGTGTTTGCGAAGATATCATGCTCCTCTCCCGCCCGCTCAACCGAGAGCACGTCATCAAATAACAGCTCCTGACAATTCGATGGCGTTAAACGTTTAAGACTTAAATTAGGACGATGCAGCATAACGCTACGCAATTGACCAATTTCAGAACCGACGTAATGCTTTTCCATAATTATTCCTTTAACTGTTTTTCAGAATAAAAAGGGCATGCGCCATGTGATGTGTTTAATTTCATGGCGGCTAAGCTCAATTGATTTCGTGATTCATAGTAGGCGCTTAAATAATGGTTATTGTGACGCTGCTCACGCGAAAACCGATATTGAGCAGTTTATTTTCAATTGCATGATTCGTATCAGATAATGATTAATTTCATATTATTACGGGATGAATAGCTAAGCAGGAACGGGTGGCAATATTTGAGGTTGTTATTGTTTTGTAGAATTACATGTTTTGAAATATTTAGTTATGCTGTTGATTTTAATGAATAAAATTTTGCCTCGAGAATAGCTATGCAATAATGACAGTTAACTATTTTTCACTTAAGAGAAATCGATAAATAATTATGGATTTTTAAAGGAAATAACCGAAGTGATAAAGTGTGATGCAACAACAGGTTTTGTGAGTTACGTTTTAAATTCAGCGAGTTAGATAAGTTGCGTAAAGCTTTTGAAATGAGGTTATGCATAACGACTGCATAAATGCCTTTATGTAATTAACAGTGAATTAACACATTTTCCGATAAACATGCGCTGGCGCAAATCTTGTCTAAAAAGGGCTGGTATGGGAGAGGCGATTCTCGTATAAAAGATAAAAATGAAACAATGTTTTAATTTGAGGGTTGTATCATGATTATTGGCAATATTCATCATCTCCAGTCCTGGCTACCAGAAGAGCTGCGCCAGGCCATTGAGCACGTCAAGGCCCACGTCACCGACGCGACGCCGACCGGCAAGCACGACATCAGCGGCAACAGCCTGTTTTATCTGGTATCGGAGGACATGACCCAGCCGTTCGCTGAGCGTCGCGCTGAATACCATGCACGCTACCTGGATATTCAGATTGTGCTGAAGGGGCAGGAAGGGATGACCTTCAGCACCCTGCCGCACGGCACGCCGGACACCGACTGGCTGGCTGACAAAGACATCGCGTTCCTGCCGGAAGGCGAGCAGGAGAAAACCGTGGTGCTGAGCGAAGGAGATTTCGTGGTGTTCTGGCCGGGTGAAGTGCATAAGCCGCTGTGCGCGGTGGGGGCGCCTGCTAAGGTCAGGAAAGTGGTTGTTAAGATGCTGGTGGAGTAACCCTTACCCCTCACCCTAACCCTCTCCCCAAAGGGGAGAGGGGACTTTACCACCCTCGCCCCTTTGGGGAGAGGGCCGGGGTGAGGGGTTAGCGGACATTATGTGATCCAGCTTAAACTTCCCGCACTCCCTCCTCATCTCCCATTTACCTGTGCTTTTTCTCCGTCATAGTATGATCGTTAAATTAATGAACGCTGTTCTATAATGTAGAACAAAATGATTCAGCAAGGAGATCACATGCCGCAGTCCGCGTTGTTCACGGGTATCATTCCCCCTGTCTCCACCATTTTTACCGCCGATGGCCAGCTTGATAAGCCGGGCACCGCCGCGCTGATCGACGATCTGATCGCGGCAGGCGTTGACGGCCTGTTCTTCCTGGGCAGCGGCGGCGAGTTCTCCCAGCTCAGCGCCGAAGAGCGTAAATCCATTGCCCGGTTTGCGATCGATCATGTCGATCGTCGTGTGCCGGTCCTGATCGGCACCGGCGGCACCAACGCCCGGGAAACCATTGAGCTGAGCCAGCACGCGCAGCTGGCGGGCGCGGACGGCATCGTGGTGATCAACCCTTACTACTGGAAAGTGTCGGAAGCGAACCTGATCCGCTACTTCGAACAGGTGACCGACAGCGTCACGCTGCCGGTGATGCTCTATAACTTCCCGGCGCTGACCGGGCAGGATCTGACCCCGGCGCTGGTGAAAACCCTCGCCGACTCGCGCAGTAACATCGTCGGCATCAAAGACACCATCGACTCCGTCGCCCACCTGCGCAGCATGATCCACACCGTTAAAGCGGCCCATCCACACTTCACCGTGCTCTGCGGCTACGACGATCATCTGTTCAATACCCTGCTGCTCGGCGGTGACGGGGCGATCTCGGCCAGCGGTAACTTTGCTCCGCAGGTGTCGGTAAATCTTCTGAAAGCCTGGCGGGATAAAGACGTGGCGAAAGCGGCTGAGTATCATCAGACCCTGCTGCAAATCCCGCAGATGTATCAGCTGGATACGCCGTTTGTGAACGTCATTAAAGAGGCGATCGTGCTCTGCGGTCGTCCAATTTCTACGCACGTCCTGCCACCAGCCTCGCCGCTGGACGAGCCGCGTAAGGCGCAGCTGAAAAACCTGCTACAACAGCTCAAGCTCTGCTGAGCCGGACGATAACGATGACCATTGAGAAAATTTTCACCCCACAGGACGACGCGTTTTATGCGGTGATCACCCACGCGGCGGGTCCGCAGGGCGCGCTGCCGCTGACTCCGCAGATGCTGATGGAATCCCCCAGCGGCAACCTGTTCGGCATGACGCAGAACGCCGGGATGGGCTGGGACGCCAACAAGCTGACCGGCAAAGAGGTGCTGATTATCGGTACTCAGGGCGGCATCCGCGCCGGAGACGGACGCCCGGTTGCGCTGGGCTACCACACCGGCCACTGGGAAATCGGCATGCAGATGCAGGCGGCGGCGAAGGAGATCACGCGCAACGGCGGGATCCCGTTCGCGGCCTTCGTCAGCGATCCGTGTGACGGGCGCTCGCAGGGCACGCACGGCATGTTCGACTCCCTGCCGTATCGTAACGACGCGGCGATCGTGTTTCGTCGTCTTATCCGCTCTCTTCCGACGCGGCGGGCGGTGATCGGCGTGGCAACCTGCGATAAAGGGCTGCCCGCCACCATGATTGCGCTGGCCGCGATGCACGACCTGCCGACCATTCTGGTGCCAGGCGGAGCGACGCTGCCGCCGACCGTGGGGGAAGATGCGGGCAAGGTGCAGACCATCGGCGCGCGCTTCGCCAACCATGAACTCTCCTTGCAGGAGGCCGCCGAGCTGGGCTGTCGCGCCTGCGCGTCGCCGGGCGGCGGGTGTCAGTTCCTCGGCACGGCGGGCACCTCGCAGGTGGTCGCGGAAGCGCTGGGTCTGGCGTTGCCGCACTCCGCGCTGGCGCCGTCCGGACAGGCGGTGTGGCTGGAGATCGCCCGCCAGTCGGCGCGGGCGGTGAACGAGCTGGATAACCGCGGCATCACCACGCGCGATATCCTCACCGACAAAGCCATCGAAAACGCGATGGTGATCCACGCGGCGTTCGGTGGCTCCACCAATTTACTGCTGCACATTCCGGCCATCGCACACGCGGCGGGCTGCACGATCCCGGACGTTGAACACTGGACGCGCGTCAACCGCAGGGTGCCGCGCCTGGTGAGCGTGCTGCCCAACGGCCCGGACTATCACCCGACCGTGCGTGCGTTCCTCGCGGGCGGCGTGCCGGAGGTGATGCTCCACCTGCGCGATCTCGGCCTGCTGCACCTGGATGCCATGACCGTCACCGGCCAGACGGTGGGCGAGAACCTCGACTGGTGGCAGAGCTCGGAGCGCCGTAAGCGCTTCCGCCAGTGCCTGCGCGAGCAGGACGGCGTGGAGCCGGATGACGTGATCCTGCCGCCGGAAAAAGCAAAAGCGAAAGGGCTGACCTCGACGGTCTGCTTCCCGACGGGCAACATTGCGCCGGAAGGATCGGTAATCAAGGCCACGGCGATCGACCCGTCGGTCGTCGGTGAAGATGGCGTTTACCGCCACACCGGCCGGGTGCGGGTGTTTGTCTCGGAGGCGCAGGCGATCAGGGCCATCAAGCGAGAAGAGATTGAGCAGGGCGATATCATGGTGGTGATCGGCGGTGGACCGTCCGGCACCGGCATGGAGGAGACCTACCAGCTCACCTCCGCGCTCAAACACATCTCGTGGGGCAAAACGGTATCGTTAATCACCGATGCGCGCTTCTCGGGCGTGTCGACGGGCGCCTGTTTCGGCCACGTGTCGCCGGAGGCGCTGGCGGGCGGGCCGATAGGCAAGCTGCGCGATAACGACATCATTGAGATTGCGGTCGACCGCCTGACATTAACAGGCAGCGTAAACTTTATCGGTACCGCGGACAACCCGCTGACGCCGGAAGAGGGCGCGCGCGAGCTGGCACGGCGGCAGACGCATCCGGACCTGCACGCTCACGACTTTTTGCCGGACGATACCCGGCTGTGGGCGGCATTACAGTCCGTGAGCGGCGGCACCTGGAAAGGCTGTATTTATGACACCGATAAAATCATTGAGGTAATTAACGCCGGTAAAAAAGCGCTCGGTATTTAATTATTTTGTGAGAGAAAAACGTCTGCGGAAAATAGTCCGCGGGCGGTTTTTACGTGTCTGCAATTTACTAATTTAAACAATAAGTTGCGATATATCGTTGACGTCACAAAAGCGAAATAACGTAATACAGAAATAAGATATGAGCATTGCTGGTTAATTGAACAGCTCATTACACTCCATTAACACGATGTTGTAATTCAGCACACTACATAAGGGTGTAATTCTGATGACGCAATTAACCATGAAAGACAAAATTGGCTACGGGCTGGGTGACACCGCCTGCGGCTTCGTCTGGCAGGCCACGATGTTCCTGCTGGCCTATTTCTACACCGACGTCTTCGGCCTCTCCGCGGGCATAATGGGGACGCTGTTTTTAGTCTCCCGCGTGCTCGACGCCGTGACCGACCCGCTGATGGGGCTGCTGGTAGACCGCACCCGCACGCGGCATGGCCAGTTTCGCCCGTTCCTGCTGTGGGGCGCCATCCCGTTTGGCATCGTCTGCATGCTGACCTTCTACACGCCGGACTTCTCCGCGCAGGGCAAAATCATCTACGCCTGCGTGACCTATATTCTGCTGACTCTGGTCTACACCTTCGTTAACGTCCCGTACTGCGCCATGCCGGGCGTCATTACCGCCGACCCGAAAGAGCGTCACGCCCTGCAGTCCTGGCGCTTCTTCCTGGCGGCGGCGGGGTCGCTCGCCATCAGCGGCATCGCGCTGCCGCTGGTCAGCATCATTGGCAAAGGCAACGAGCAGGTGGGGTATTTCGGCGCCATGTGCGTGCTGGGCCTGAGCGGCGTGGTGCTGCTCTACGTCTGCTTCTTTACCACCAAAGAGCGCTACACCTTTGAAGTGCAGCCTGGCTCGTCGGTGGCGAAAGATCTTAAGCTGCTGCTGGGCAACAGCCAGTGGCGCATCATGTGTGCCTTCAAGATGATGGCGACCTGCTCCAACGTGGTGCGCGGCGGGGCGACGCTCTACTTCGTGAAATACGTGATGGATCACCCGGAGATGGCGACCCAGTTTTTACTCTACGGCAGCCTCGCCACCATGTTCGGCTCGCTCTGCTCCTCCCGCCTGCTGGGCCGCTTCGACCGCGTTACCGCCTTCAAGTGGATCATCGTCGCTTACTCGCTGATTAGCCTGCTGATTTTCGTCACCCCGGCGGAGCACATCGCGCTGATTTTTGCCCTCAACATTCTGTTCCTGTTCGTCTTTAACACCACCACGCCGCTGCAGTGGCTGATGGCCTCTGACGTGGTGGATTACGAGGAGAGCCGCAGCGGACGCCGCCTCGACGGGCTGGTGTTCTCCACCTACCTGTTCAGCCTGAAGATTGGCCTGGCGATTGGCGGGGCGGTGGTGGGCTGGATCCTGGCGTACGTGAACTACTCCGCCAGCAGCAGCGTGCAGCCGGTCGAGGTGCTGACCACCATCAAAATTCTGTTCTGCGTGGTGCCGGTGGTGCTCTACGCGGGCATGTTCATCATGCTTTCGTTCTACAAGCTCACCGACGCCCGCGTGGAGGCCATCAGCCAGCAGCTGATCAAGCACCGCGCGTCGCAGGGCGAGGCCGTTCCCGACGCTGCGACAGCCGCATCCCATTAACCGGAGGCAACATGGAAATTACTAACCCGATACTCACCGGCTTCAACCCGGACCCGTCCCTGTGCCGTCAGGGTGAGGACTACTACATCGCCACCTCGACCTTCGAGTGGTTCCCGGGCGTGCGCATCTACCACTCCCGCGATCTGAAAAACTGGTCGCTGGTCAGCACCCCGCTGGACCGCGTGTCGATGCTGGACATGAAGGGCAACCCGGACTCAGGCGGCATCTGGGCACCGTGCCTGAGCTACGCCGACGGGAGGTTCTGGCTGCTCTACACCGACGTGAAGATTGTAGACTCGCCGTGGAAAAACGGCCGCAATTTTCTCGTCACCGCGCCGTCCATTGAGGGGCCGTGGAGCGAGCCGATCCCGATGGGCAACGGCGGGTTCGATCCCTCCCTGTTCCACGACGACGATGGCCGCAAATACTACCTCTACCGCCCGTGGGGGCCGCGCCACCACAGCAACCCGCACAACACCATCGTGATGCAGGAGTTTGATCCGCAGACCGGCACGCTCTCGCCCGAGCGCAAAACTCTGTTTACCGGCACGCCGCTCTGCTACACCGAAGGGGCGCATCTTTATCGCCACGCGGGATGGTACTACCTGATGGTTGCCGAGGGCGGCACCACCTACGAGCACGCCGTCGTGGTGCTGCGCGCAAAAACCATCGACGGGCCGTACGAGCTGCACCCGGACGTGACGATGATGACCAGCTGGCACCTGCCGGAGAACCCGCTGCAAAAGAGCGGCCACGGCTCGCTGCTGCAGACCCACACCGGGGAGTGGTATATGGCCTACCTCACCAGCCGCCCGCTGCGCCTGCCCGGCGTGCCGCTGCTGGCCTCCGGCGGGCGCGGCTACTGCCCGCTGGGGCGCGAGACCGGCATCGCCCGCATTGAATGGCGCGACGGCTGGCCGTACGTGGAAGGCGGCAAGCACGCGCAGCTGACCTTGAAAGGCCCGCAGATGGCGGAGCAGCCTGTAGCCGTTCCGGGCATCTGGCGGGACGATTTCGACGCCAGTTCGCTCGACCCGGAACTGCAGACCCTGCGCATTCCGTTCGACGATACCCTCGGCTCGCTTACCGCCCGCCCGGGCTACTTACGGCTCTACGGCAACGACTCGCTCAACTCGACCTTTACCCAGTCGACCGTGGCGCGCCGCTGGCAGCATTTCACCTTCCGGGCCGAGACGCGGATGCAGTTCTCGCCGGTCCACTTCCAGCAGAGCGCGGGGCTGACCTGCTACTACAACAGCAAAAACTGGAGCTACTGCTTTGTGGATTACGAGGAGGGGCAGGGCAGAACGATTAAGGTTATTCAGCTCGACCACAACGTGCCGTCGTGGCCGCTGCACGAGCAGCCGATTCCGGTGCCGGAACAGGCCGAGAGCGTATGGCTAAGGGTGGACGTGGATACGCTGGTCTACCGCTACAGCTACTCGTTCGACGGCGAGACGTGGCACGCCGTGCCGGTGACGTATGAGGCGTGGAAGCTGTCGGACGACTACATCGGCGGACGCGGCTTCTTCACCGGCGCGTTTGTGGGACTGCACTGCGAGGACATCAGCGGCGACGGCTGCCACGCGGACTTCGACTACTTCACCTACGAGCCGGTATAGCCCAGTGCGCGTGAGAGCTCAAGCCCGGCCTGCTGAAGCTGCTCGCGGAAATTAGCCAGCTCGGCATCGTCCACGCGCGAGGTCAGGGTCGACAGGCTCAGGGCGGCAATCACGCGGGATTCGTGGTTCCACACCGGCACCGCCACGCAACGCACGCCCTGCTCGTTCTCTTCGCTGTCCAGGGCATAGCCTTGTTCGCGGGTCTGCGTCAGGGCAGTCATTAACGCTTCCCGGGAGGCGAGGGTGGAAGGGGTAGAGGTGGTGTACTGATAGCCCTCCAGCAGGGTGTTCAGCTCGGCCTCGCCCAGCCAGGCAATCAACACCTTGCCGATGGCGGTGGCGTGAACCGGCAGGCGGCGGCCAATGCGCGAATAGGCTATGGCGGCCAGCTTGCCTTCAATCTTCTCGATATAGACCCCTTCACGACCGTCCAGGATCCCCAGATGGGTGGTCTGCCCGGTCCGCTGGGACAGCTCCGTCAGCCAGCCTTTCGCCTTCTGGCGAATATCGATGGAGCCCACGACGAAATGACCGCGCTCAACCAGCTTCATGCCGAGGCGATATTTGCCGTTCTCCGGGTTCTGATCAATATAGCCGTGAAGCTGCAGGGTTTTCAGCAGCGAGTGGAGGGTACTCTTGCTCAGCCCCATCAGTTTGCTGATGTCGGTGATCTTAAGCTCGGTGGCCTGCTCGTTGAACAGGTCGAGGATCTGCAACGCACGTTCAACAGACTGAATAATCGGCATAATGCTGGCATGTCCACGCTGGAATGAAGGCGAAAACGTACCTTTTTCGGGGTGAAAAATCAATGAAATGGCGCCGGTGTTCTCCCTCTCCCCGTGGGAGAGGGCCGGGTGAGGGCATAAGGCCGCAGCGTTGCCTGATTCGCCCGGCGGCGCTACGCTTGCACGGGCCTACGGGTTGTGTTTTCTCCCTCTCCCTGTGGGAGAGGGCCGGGGTGAGGGCA
>NZ_KI973293.1:151021-506340 GCF_000534735.1 Enterobacter sp. MGH 4
GGGTGAGGGCATCAGGCCGCATCGTCGCCTGATTCGCCCGGCGGCGCTGCGCTTGCACGGGCCTACGGGCTGGGTGTTCTCCCTCTCCCTGTGGGAGAGGGCCGGGGTGAGGGCACCAGACCGCAGAGGAGTCAATCACTCCCCAAGCGTCGCCACCATCACCGCCTTAATCGTATGCATCCGGTTTTCCGCCTGGTCGAAGACGATGCTCGCCGCCGACTCAAACACCTCGTCCGTCACTTCCATCCCGCCGTGCAGATCGAACTCCTTCGCCATCTGCTTGCCGAGCGTAGTCTGGTCGTCATGGAACGCCGGCAGACAGTGCAGGAACTTCACGTTCGGGTTGCCGGTCAGCGCCATCATTTGCGCGTTCACCTGATACCCCCTCAGCAGCGCAATCCGCTCCGCCCACTTCTCTTTGGCTTCGCCCATCGACACCCAGACGTCGGTATAGATAAAGTCCGCGCCCTTCACGCCCGCCGCCACGTCTTCCGTCAGGGTGATTTTCCCGCCGTGCTTTTCCGCTAGCGCACTGCACTCCGCCACCAGGCTCTCTTCCGGCCAGCAGGCTTTCGGGGCCACCAGGCGTAGATCCAGCCCGGTCAGCGCCGCCGCTTCCAGCATCGAGTTGCCCATGTTGTTGCGCGCGTCGCCCGCGTAGACCAGCGTCATCTCGTTAAACGCCTTGCCCGGCAGGTGCTCCTGCATGGTCAGCAGATCCGCCAGCAGCTGCGTCGGGTGGAACTCGTTGGTCAGCCCGTTCCACACCGGCACGCCCGCATACTGCGCCAGCGTTTCGACGACTTCCTGGCCGTGACCGCGATACTGAATGCCATCGTACATCCGCCCGAGCACGCGTGCGGTATCCTTAATTGACTCTTTATGCCCAATCTGGCTGCCGCTCGGCCCTAACCAGGTAACGCGTGCGCCCTGGTCAAATGCGGCAACTTCGAAAGAGCAACGTGTACGGGTTGAGTCTTTTTCGAAGATGAGCGCGATGTTTTTTCCAGTAAGCTTTTGTACTTCCTTGCCATTTTTTTTATCGGCTTTGAGCTGTGCGGCAAGAGTTAGCAGAGAAGTGAACTGTGCAGGGGTAAAGTCGAGCAATTTCAGAAAGTGTTTCTTGTACAGATCAGACATTTTATCCTCGCATGGCGAACGCCACTTATTGAATTAAAATTCACTTTATATGTGTAATTATTCATTTGCAACCCCGTTTCACAAATCTTTCCAACAAAGGTGGAGGCAAACCCGTCCGTGTGTGAAAATAGAAGTATCTGCCGCACTTTAAAGAGGATTGACCCATGGCAAACCCGGAATTACTGGAAGAGCAACGCGAAGAGACACGTCTGATTATTGAAGAACTGCTGGAAGACGGTAGCGATCCGGACGCGCTGTACACCATCGAACACCATTTCTCTGCGGACGACTTTGAAGCGCTGGAAAAAATGGCCGTGGAAGCCTTCAAGCTGGGTTACGAAGTGACCGAGCCGGAAGAGCTGGAAGTGGAAGAGGGCGACACCGTCATCTGCTGCGATATCCTGAGCGAAGGCGCGCTGAAGGCGGAGCTGATCGACGCGCAGGTAGAACAGCTGATGAACCTGGCCGAGAAGTTTGACGTGGAATACGACGGCTGGGGAACCTACTTCGAAGATCCGAACGGTGAAGACGGCGAAGAAGGCGACGACGAAGATTACGTCGACGAAGACGACGACGGCGTGCGTCACTAAGCGTTTCAGGCGGTGGCACGCGCCACCGCTTTTTTCAAGGCAGAACCATGGATTACCCGCAGATACTCGCCCCCGTACTCAACTTCCTCCAGTGCCCGACCCCGCAAGCATGGATTGATAAAGCCCGCGACCCGGCGAACCTGCCGCTGCTGCTCACCGACCATATGGTGTGCGAGCTCAAGGCCGCCCAGACCGCGCTGTTACTCGTGCGTAAATACGTCGCCGACGAAAGCGGTGCCGATGCGCTGCTCGACTGGCTCAAGCCCTACGAACAGTTCACCTTCCGCGACGGCCCGGAGCCGGACTTCATCGCCCTGCACAGGCAGATTGGCAAAAGCGTGATGCCCAAAACCGACGACCCGTGGGGACAGGCGCTCATCGACAGCATGGTGCTGCTGATTAAAGAGGAGCTGCACCACTTCTGGCAGGTGCGCGAGGCGATGCTGGCCCGCGACATTCCCTACGTCAAAATCACCGCCAGCCGCTATGCCAAAGGGATGCTGAAGGACGTGCGCACCCACGAACCGCTGACGCTAATCGACAAGCTCATCTGCGGCGCCTACATCGAAGCCCGCTCCTGCGAACGCTTCGCCGCGCTGGCCCCGTTCCTCGACGACGACCTGCAGAAGTTCTATCTCTCGCTGCTGCGCTCGGAAGCGCGCCATTATCAGGACTACCTGACGCTGGCTCAGCAGGTGAGCGACGACGATATCTCACCGCGCATACAGCTTTTTGGCGAAATTGAAGCCACACTTATCTCGACACCGGACCACGAGTTTCGCTTCCACAGCGGCGTGCCGGTGTAAACCGGCATAACTCAAGGATAAGGATGCGAGATGAATAAAAAGTGGACCCGTATTGTGATTATCGTCATTGCGGCTGCCGCCGTGGCGTTCTGGGTGTTTTTCGACAGGCAGCGCGCCCCGGAACGGCAGATGGATAACGCCCTCAACGCGATGCCCGCCTGGCAGGTGATTAAGGAGCAGGAGCCCGCGCTGCATCAGCGCATCCTCGACCAGATGGCCGCCCTGCAAAAAGCGGGCGAGCCGGAGCAGCAGATTATCGACACCATCCAGCCGCAGATCCTGCATCTGCAGATGACGCGCCTGCAAAACGCCCCGGACGCCAACGTGGTGAACTACATGACCATCAACATGGAGCAGACCGCCGCCATCCAGAAGGTGAGCGACGACGCCTGCTTCCGCTTCCTCTACCCGATGGTGAAGGGCGGCATCAACCCGATGCGCATGCTGGATAAAGATTTGATGGCGCGGCGCATGCAGGCCGACGCCGACATGATGCGCGCGGCCTACGGAAAAAATCGCCACACCGTGACCCAAGCCGAACGCGAGGCGGCAGTCGAGGACGTGCGGCCGATTATGAAAGCGCTTGCCGATAAGTACGGTGAGGACATCCAGCTGCTGCAGATGCCGGAGAAGGCGGCGGGCAAAGAGAAGCTCTCCTGCGATATGGTGCAGGAGATGTGGGCCAAGGTGCTGGCGCTGCCGGAGCAGAAGGCGGCAGGGGTGATTCGGCTGGCGGTGTCTGAGCTGGAGTGACGAAGGGCGCTGGTTTTTTGGGCACTTAGCGCGGGTTTCGCGCGTCGTCGCTTGCATGGCGGCGCGCGACAGGTATAATCCACAACGTTTCCGCATCCCCTTCAGTGCCGAAGTGGCGAAATCGGTAGACGCAGTTGATTCAAAATCAACCGTAGAAATACGTGCCGGTTCGAGTCCGGCCTTCGGCATTCAGTACCTTATTTTCTTTTAAATCAAAGAGTTAGTGTGAAAATTCCGTCTCATTGACCAGTTGAAAATGTCAATTCTTCATCACGTACAAAAGCCACTGTGTTTGTTAATGGCTTTGGTATGTTAGCACATAGTGGCGAGTAGTTCCCAAGCTCAACCTCGTATCGCTTTTCCCTTTGAAGCTGGAAGACGTGCCGCCGTCTCTAAACCTATACCAAAACAGACTGATCACACGCATTTAAGCCCGATGTGCAGCCTTGTGGCTGCGTAAACAGGTGAATAGTGGTAAACGTACCTGCACACGACATGCAGGCTCTGCCAGCGCTTCGCTCACGCTCCTAACGGTACACGAGCACCCTGATAAGGTGTGATCCCTCTGACTATCTGATGAAGTCGCTACGCTCCGCTTGTTGCTTGTACCACTAACGGGGCTTTATGGCTTGTATTGTCCAAATTTTGCGCTACGCTACCTTTGATTACCCACAGCAAAGGATAACCAAGATGGAAAAAGAAAACTTTTGCGTGGGACGTATAGCTGTAAAGGGGGCGTTGCGCCCCTGGAGTGTTAAAGACTATCCTCTCATCATTTGTACGTGTTAGAACTTCCTGTTCCGAAAGCTGGAATACATCATCAGATAGCGTTTCAGATTGCGTAGTGTCATCAGCTTTATTAGCGTTTGTGGACGCATCCTTTTATTTCGAATGTAGTATAGGGTGAAAAGCTGATATTTTTTACTCGATACGTCTAATTTGGCTTTGTGCTTCCGGTAAAAATCCAGATAACCTGAAAACTTACGTCCTGAGCAGGTGATGCGGACCTCACCGTGATTGACATATAGCACCTGAGTTATCACGTCCAGTTTGAAAGGATCGCCATAGGTTTCAGCCAACCGGTAGAATGCATCATAATCCTGAGCGGCGGTCAGGTGTTCATCAAACAGAACCTGCTGCATCCGGCTGGTTAAAGTAAGCATCTGGTTGCCAATAATATTCCGCTTATCAAACAGGTTCTTTTTATAGGGAGGTTTAGGGTAAACCTGTAATTCATTAAGGTGCTTGTATCCGGTGCTGTCGCAAAGGTAATCATCAGCGTATAAGAAGCTGTGCTGTTGAAGTTTATGTTGGCAGGCAAGAAAGGAGGACAGGCGTGTCGGCAGCCATTCATCATCATCATCCAGACCCGTTATCAGATATCCCTTGGCCATTCGTATCGCCTGATTCCGGACGGCACAGGCTCCGGAATTAAATTCATTGCGGATGTAGGTAATGCGCGGGTCATTCAGATCGGCGATATAAGTCTGAAGCTTATCAAATGACGATGAGAAATCATCGATAATAATGAGTTCCCAGTGTGTATAATCCTGTTTCAATACTGATTGTATAGCCCTGATCGTCAGTGTTTCACGGTTCCAAGTAGGCATATAGACGGAGATGAGCGGTCGGGATGACAGCGTGTCGCTGCTAATATCCACACGCTCTGTCAGTGTCCCAGTAAAAGTAGCTTTTTGTATGTCACTTCCTGAAAAGTCCACTCCGGTACAATTCGCGTGACTGAAAATCGCCCCTTCCGTTTTACAGTGGCTGAGATTTGCCCCTTTCAGAGAGGCATATGAGAAATCGGCTCCCCGAAGATCGCTGAACGAAAGATCGCAACCCGATAAATTAATATTACGCAAGTTAAACCTCCTAAGATCCATAAACCGCAGGTCCGAACCTGCCAGATCCGACTGGTGACGAGGGTTCTTAAGGTCAATGTGATGATATTTCAGCAGTTTTTTTTGAATTCTATTTTTGCTGTTCATGTTCAGCTTACTGTGAGTATCGATAATAAATTAGGCTTGCAGTTAATCACTCCCCTTATCATTCTGCAATTGTACCCATTCATTTTCAGAAATATTCCCAAAGACAAACTGACGTTATGTAACATTTGTTTATAGTCGTCTGACATTCGCCAAGGATGGCAAGACTGCCAACGTCAGCACATTCAAACTTTTCATGGTGATCACCATTCTAAAGAAAACTCCTCTGTTAAATCGTCCTGCACGTCCTGACCGTACCCGATGTAATACATGGTTGAACGTGGATCTGTCTGCCCCAGGAAATGGGCGATAGTTTCAATCGGCACCCCAGCTTGATGAAGAATTCGCCCCCGACTTTTTCTCGGCGTATGGCATCCAACGTTAGAGAATCCGGCTCTACGTCCCATCTTCCCAAATTCAGTGAATACCGTGTTACGGGTTACGGCGTTGCCTTTGCTACGTAGATCGCCCTTGCTAAAGATGAAATCTGTCTTCACTGGCATGTCGGCTTGCTCTGCCTTGCGTTGTGCCACCACTGACAGCATGGACGCTGTAACTTTTGGCCTCACCACGTTTCCAGTTTTCTCCTGCTTCACCTTGAGGTGAGATTGCCCTTCTACATCTTCGTACCGGAGTTTGAGCACGTCAGAGATACGCAAGCCTGATTCATACATAAACACCCACAGGCAATAAAACAGGTTGGTGGTGGTGTTGCGCTGTAGCTCTGCCGCCACTGCCTTAACTTCATCTGCGCTCTTTAGCGCCTGGCTAATGCCTTTCATCTTTACCCTCCTTATGTTCGTTTCGTTGAAATTATCATTGATCAGAAATTGATCATTTTCAATATGTTGCACGATACGTTTGTTTATGAAGAGCACGAAATGATCAAGAGGTGTGCGCGGTTGCTTGACCTATCGAACACCGCCCGAGGCACTTCCCCAATTCCAGGCGCGGATTTTGGCAAATATCAGTAAGTGATTGAAAAATAGATGAAAATAAATTTGATCTCATAGTTCATGAAACGGTGGTTATGTCAAGAAATTTATTTTCGATGGCGGGGAGTTACCCCTGTTTGCACGGTGAAGTGATGGAAAAGCGTACTGACTTAGTTAAATCAATGAGTTACAAAATACACTTTGCTAAAGTGTATCGAATCGGGAGGGATTTGCACGGTAGATGATAATAATTCTCACCTGAGTTGATTGCACCAAGAAATGATTAGAATGCTAATTAATTGATGGGTTTCGGCATGAAAATAAACCGATGTTTCAATTTTAGAAAAAGGCGTTAAGCAAATTGCACCTACCATGAAAGTGTTCATTGTGGACAATGATCGCTGTGAGCCGCACGGCGTAAGGTTTTATGTAACATGAGTGATAGTTTCATTTGTTACTATCTTGATGGCTATGGCAACTTTCCCCCGTATTAATGGCCTTCTTTACCTGCGAATTACCAGCGGATTACGCTCCAGTTTGATAGGGATAACCTTTGGTTAATCTAAGATTAATCTTAGGTGTTGTTGTATGTGCGATTCGGAGTGAGCAGGGTGATGATTAATCGTTGGGGAGTGACGTTTTGTCACTTTCAGCGTGAGAACATACGGGAAAAACCCTGCTATGTGACGGAGTGTCACACATACGAATCATCCTGTCTGTGACGTAATGTCACATCAACAAGCTACTTCTGTGACGCAGCGCCACACATGAGGCACGTTATCTGTGACGTAACGTCACTCTATAAGACTAACTAACTATAATACTAAGATCTATAAGACTATGTTTGTGGATTTGACCTTTTGCGCTGGTCGCAAAGATCATTTGCCTGGCGTCAATCGCCGTCACTCAAGGGGAAATGTCCTGGTACGCCGTTTGGTGGCTTCCCGAACACCCCCGTTCCTGCTCACGACGCAGCAAAGCGTTACTCTTTACCTTCTGGACTCGTGCAAACTTCGTTTCTGACGAGAGTCAGGCACGAACGATTATTTGCCATCGGCAAGAGATCGCTTTCGCCGTGGGCGAATACCATTGCGCTGTGCGCGGAATTACCATCTGACCAACCAACTACCGTTGATTGTCCATCTGATAAGCTGACTAACTTCAACCATCCATTCATGAACTAACGTTCACCCATGCAAGGTTTCAGTAAGTCAGTGGCTAAGGCTTCACTGTTCGCTGATGGCTCCAGTTCATCCAGCCTCAATCCAATACCAACACCTACTATCCTGATAACTACCGTTATCCCTCTGTAGTTGTGCTATTGGTTTCGGTAAGTGCCAGAGGGCGCACAGGAAGCCCGTAGAGCGATTTAAACAGGGTAGGGAATGCAATGGTAGCCTGAAAGCGTCAGAACGCCGCAGAGAGCGTTACAGGCTGTTTTTCGTTGTTCTTGTGGCTGTCTTCTCTGGTGGCAAGTTCTACCACAAAAACAGATTGACATCCACTGTTTATTTTGTGTATAAAGAGCACAAATCGCAAAGCAAAAATACAACGCATTGAAAATGATCAAAAAAATTTCGAATAATCACCGTTAAGGGGTTGACAAAAGTTTAGAAATAGGTTAGAATACCCATATAGCATAAAACTTTATCCACATAATCTCTTAATGCACTTTGAGCCGTCAGGCTGCAAGGTGTCTTTTTATTTACGCCAACCATAGGAGGCCACACTGAGATACTTTGACGTTGAAGACACACTTCAACAATTGAAAGACGGAACCACCAACCGTTACCGCATCCGAGCACTACGCAACGCTTGCCGCGCTCGTGGATACCACGAGAGGGAAGCCTTTCTCACAGAAGTATTGAAGCGCTGGGATGAAATCCGCACTTCGACCACCAACGAATAAACCAGAAGGAGGAAACCAGAATGATCGAGAAGAAAACCAAACTACCGCCGTCCACATCGTTAATGATCCCGGATGCCACATTCCAGATTCTGTTCAAAGAAGCAAAGCGCCGAAAAATGAGCGTAAGCGCACTACTTCTTGAAGAGTGTCAAAACCTGGCGGTTAAATATTCGAAAGCTGGCGCGTAACAACTACGAAACAGCGTCAAAACCCACCCCACGAATGAGAAGCGGAGAAAACCAAATGATAAGCATTCGTAATTTACTGAGCATACATAGGAGCATAGAACAATGGCAAAAACCCTCGCCGAGATTAAGGCAGATCCAAAATACCAATACACCGATAAAGATGGAAAAGTAAGAGATCGTACAATCAACATCCCGCATTACTTCCGAGAGATTCCACGTATTTATTCTCCCAATCTCGAAAATGGTTTCATGGATTTTTGCCCGAAGGCGCAAAAGTTGTACTGTTATTTTCAGGGATGGGAAAATTCAGGGAATTTCTGTTACGAAAGCCAGACAGAACTTGGAAAGGTGATCGATTTATCCAGGGAGCACACCTGCAAACTCATTCAGAAGCTGCAAGATGCAGGGCTAATCACGAAAGAGAAAAACCCTGGTTATCGTTCCAAAGTTTACCGCACGTTTCCGATCACTGATGCGCACATTACTCCACCAGAAGCACTGACAGTGCAGCCTGTAGCAGCGTCTGACGAAGTGCCAGCCCCTGAGCCAGTGAAGGCCGCAGAGGAGCATTCAGTTCCTGATTTTGATGATCTTCCGTTTGTCTGGGATGCTCCAGAATACCTGGAGCCGCCAGCACCAACACCAACGATCCCCACTCAGCAGGACAAGCCAGACCTTCCCTGGGGCGGTGTAGCTATCTGCAAACCGAATGGCGATCCCATTGATGCCGCTTTGAAATGGGCGTTAACAGAGACAATGGGCGATGAGGAAGCAGCCTACCGACTTATTTCCCAGACAGCGACCAAACATCTTGGACGTGAGATTATTTTAACCGTACCAACGAATGAAACCTTCGACGAATTCGAAGATCTACCATTTTAACCAGGAGGATTATGATCCAATACTTAGTGAAATACGGTGTTGACCGTATTCAGATTAACGACGCTGGAAAGCGCGTATTAGAAACCCTGCAATACTTTTACAGATCCAAACCAACCAAGATCCGACTTGGTGACATTATCGAACGTTCTGGATGTTCGCAGGGCGGTGTGATGTTCTGGCTTCACACGTTAAAATCATTCGGTGTGATCGACTTTAAAGAAACTGGCTATTTTGACGTAACAGTAAAATCAATGATCTCGGATTATGAGATCATCTACTCAAACAACTAATAAAATCTACGGGAAACTTTTATGATCATCGCTATGTATTGGTTATTTGCATTTTACGCAGTATGGACATTAACGAGAAAACACGGAAGTTTCCCTCTACGAGGAATGAATGGGAAAAAGAAAACGTAACGTAGTTACAAAATTTGAACGAAACGCACAATCATTATTACGAACATCTGATTTTCAAAATCTATCTCGCCTTTCGAAGGAATACAATTCTGTTCCTGGTGAATGGCAAACTACAATAATTGAAGAGAATAGCCCTGCAATGTCTCCTGACGAGATGGGCGCATTACAGGATATTCTCAATAGCTGCCCTGGTGCATTTTGGAAACCCAGGAAGATGAAAATCTTTAATGTGGATTCTTCAAATCTCCACAAATGGCAAATTCTTAATTTCTCCTCATACGAACATTATTGCGGCTGGCTTTCGGTTAATCACCTTAACAATTTAACCCGCGACTTTGACACCCTATTTGATACCAAGGAACATTATGACTCTTAACACTATGGACACCGTGAACAGCGTGAACAACCTTATTAACTCTTTCCACGATATCTGGCATCTACCAGCATTGCAGCTTGTTAATGCAGCGTGGCGTGAGAGAACGCCCTCCGCGCTTCTGGAAGCGATACAATACACTGAACAGGCAATCACCGCCCTTGAACACTGGAACGCTGCTGTAGAGCACCTGGTGCAGATGAACGGGGATACCGTCACCGTGGATCAGGCGTGGCGCATTGCGAATGACCTTGAAGAGCTTGCTTGCTCCCTGCAATACATCACCGCCGAACTTGCGGAACTGGCAGGAGCCATTGCCGAGAAATACGCAGTAAGTGAATTTGAATAAAAATGCAAGGAAAGTGAATAAAATGTCGATTTGGGTATTGACAAATTAACAGAAATGTTATAGAATAAGAAGTAGGGATAGTATTCGAATCACTTCTCCCGTAGATGGCTACTCCTCCCTTGTAGGGTAGCCCTCTTCTCTAAAATCATTCCTTCTGTGATTTTTGGTTGTGTCCTTTATTGCTACGTCTACGTTTGTTTCTAACAAGGGATCTCCACTGCCTTATTTATTGCTTGTCACAGTAAATAGGGGATATCCGGTGGAGAGCACCTTCTAAGGGTAGTAATTCACAACGAGTGATTTTATAGAAGAGCAATCCTGCTCTTTACAACTGAAATCGTTATACGTCTTTATAATGCGCAGTTGTCAGACAATACAGAGAATTCAGACACTGGAACATTTTTCTTTAGTCGAGTTGTATTGTCTCCTTATTAATTATTAAGTCGAAAGGCTTGGTAGTGATAAGAAATTCCAATAGGCGATCATTCATCCTAAGCGTGTTTTGCAACGACACGGAATGATCCCCAGGCTGGTTTATAAGATTTCCAGCTGTCCCAAAGAAGCGGCTTTATTGCCGCTTTCTTTTTACCCACAGTAACAAAAACGTTATAAATACGAGGAAACGACAATGTTTCTGATGAATAAAGGTGAGAGTTTGACACTCTCTGATGAAACTATTACGGCAGTTTCTAAGCTACTTAACATTTCTAAAGAAGAGCTAATCAAAGAAACTGAACGTTTATTTAAAACCAAAGCAGCTAATAAAGATACATCCTACGGATTGAAAGACAAGTTATCAGCATTAGCGGCAAAGAATAAGGACTGATAACACAATGTCATTTAACGACCTAATCCGAGCATCAGTGGTTTGCTACGCAGCAGATGGTATTTTGCAGGATTCTTTAATCAAACTGGATGCTGGTATCTCTACCGATCTCCCTGTCGGGGCTGTGGTGGACGAAGACGGCGAATCAGCCGCAAGCACTGGCTCAATTGCGTATGTACTCGTAGAACCAGCGAAAGCAGGGGATAAATATCTGATTGTTGCCAATCCGGTAATGGTGGTTCTGAATGCGGAAGCTCTGGAAACATCTCTCGATCACGCTTCTGTCGTGGCGACCCTTTTAGCTAAAGGCTATGTCTTTGCCGATTATGGCACTGTTGCACTGCGTACCACATAAGAATAATAAGGAATAACAACATAATGTCTTACACCGATCTATTTTCTGGGAAAATGTATGATTTCGCCTCTCCCTTCGAGATCAGCGTTGCCCCCAATAATGTCATCTCGAATTTAAATCTATTTAAGATTGAACATCACCAGCTAAACCGCATTGCAATTGATACCAGCATTATCTCTGATAATCTGACTGCACCGGAACAGCCAGCCTACGCACAAAGCGCCTGGGGTACGGCACGCCGTCCAGAGTTCAGCACTCAGCTTTATGGTCTTCGCTACGTGAACTCTTTAAACTCCGTAACCTCGCGTGATCTGGAACAGTACCGCAGCCGTCAAATTCCAGATGTAGGCGATCAGATTACGCTGGCACTGGCTGATTTCTCTGCCGCCCAATACAGTCAGATTCAAAACAGTATCGAGCTTGCACTTTGTGAAGCCCTGTTGGATCTGAAACAGGACAGCGACTACACCGATCAGGGAAACTTAGATTTCCTTGCAGGTGGTGCTAAAACGCAGTTCACGCTTGATGCAAGCGACACAGCGAATATCTTTGAACAGCTAACGCAGATTAACCGTATTCAGTCGGTAACTCTGGGTGAAGGGCTGGCAAAACAACGCCGTGGTATGGTGATTCTGGCAGCAGGAAAGGCCGCAAGCGCCCTCCGTTACCATTCAAGCATTTCGAAGTTTATGACCTACACCCTGAGCGTTAACAATCCTGATAACTTCTTTACCAAAGTGCAGACCGATAACCCTGGGCTTGAGTCCTGGCAGTTAAACGGCGTTACCGTGATCGATGTTACCGGAATCCCTTCCATTGCCTCCCGCATTGGCGCTGATGGTTTCGTAGCGATCCCACTGCTTGATAACAATGCTTTCACTCTGCATAGCGGTGTGGGTACTCGCCACGCTACACAGGGCAAGGGTGCTGATCTGGTTCATCAATACGTTGTGGTTGATCAGCAATTTGGTTTCCCTTCTATCTGTTCCGAGTCTTCATTCCTGCCGTTCATCCCACAAGTGGTGGCACAGTCGATTGTATTCGGTAGCTTGAGCGCTTAACGAGCGTAGACGGTAGTTCTAACCGTCTGAAATAAAGAAGAACTATTTGAATAGGGCGTGTGAACGTTGGGAACATCTCCCCAGTGTTCCCGCCCTTTTTTATTTCCAGAATAATGAGGAAAGATAAAATTGGAAATTATCCTAAAGAGTCGAGGTTTGCATTTACAACTTAATGATACAAACGCAGAGCAAATACTCAATTTAGCAGCCGTGTCGAGAGCGCTTGATGTTAGTCATTCACATCTAAGGCAACTTATTTTCAGAGGAATGAGTGTATCAGATGCACTTAATTACCTTGTGAACGAAAAGAAAGGCGGTGAATAATCATGCTTGAGATTAACACTTCTAAAATTAATAACACGGTGACATTTAGTGTTGACCGCAATTCTATGAAGACAGCCCTTGATGCTTTTGACCAGATTCAGAAGAAAGCCAAAGGCATTAAAGACCCTACGATGAACATGAAGAGATTCAGCCAGGGGCTAAAGTCTGCTGAAAGGGAACTTGATAAGCTGAATAAGAAAGCGTCAAAGCCTCGTGATAACAGCCAGCGTGAAGCAGAGCGAGCAGCAAAGGCTAAAGCGAGAGCAGAGGCACAGGCTGCGAAAGAGGCCGCACGTTCGGCGGCTCGTCGTGAACGGGCTGAATTGCGGCTCTTAGATACAGCCAGCAGCTTTAAATCAATGCAACATCTTACCAATGTTGAGCTTACACAGGCCGCGCTTGCAGCGTCACGGATCACCAAAGCCTATGCAGCAGGAACTATCTCTCTACAACGCCAGAACAGCGAGATTAAGCGCCTCCAGCAGAGCTACAGACGCATTAACGCAGAGCGTAGGGCAGCAGCAAAGGCGGGAGGAGCTAACGCTCTTGCTGGCGGTGGTAAAGCTACAGGGGCGATCTCTGGCTCTCTGATGGGCTTAGGCACTGGTGCGCTGGCTGGCGCTGGTATTGGTGCGGCGGCTTACGGTGCTTATTCATGGGGGAAAGAGGCTGTTGCAGCACAGGAAGAGCGCAGCGAGATTGTGCAGCGTGCCAGATTGGGCGGTGTAGATTATAACTTTTTACAATCGTTAGGCCAATTTGCACAGGCTAATGGTATCGATAGTGGGATGGGAACCCAGGGAGCCAGAAAAAACCTCGATGTAGCAAAAGATGTCTCCGAAAAGCTCGCAGATGGTGCGTTGAATGCGAAACGTAATAAACAAGGTGAATGGACAGGAGCACCAACAGGCATTAACACTGCTTTGAACATGGGGTATACGCCTAAACAGCTTAAAGAATGGGCTAAAAATCCGTTTGGTTTTGTCTCTTCATACACCAACACAATGCAATCTAAGGGATTGAGTGAACAGGAAATTTTGCACAATCTCGAAGACCTCGGGGATGATCTCGGGCTTTACGCCAAAGCCTTTATGAACGGCGGGAAGGCACTCACTGATCAGGTGGACGTGCTCAAACGTAATGGTCAGTGGTTGAACCAGGAACAGCAGGATCAGCTTGTAGCCTACCGTAAGTTTAACCAGGAGCTTAGCATTCTCTCCGATAGCCAGAAGCTGGCATTCTTCGAAGGGTTTATGTCAGAGATTGACCCTGAAACCATGCGAGAGTTTAAGGAAGCTATGCAGGAGGCGTTACCCTTCTTTCAGGGTGTCGGACGGGCTGCGGGCGATGTGGTGGATGGTCTGATGAAGCTAACCAACTGGATCACTGGAAAGCTAAACCTTCTGAACGGTGACAACACCACTAAAGAGGCGGTGAGCCAGCATTACGGCACAACGTCAGCACCTGCACAGCCTGGAAGTAATCCAGTGGCTAACGCCTATGGAGCCAGCCAGCCGAAAGCAGACGGCACACACCAGCCTAATGTGTTCGATACATTCCATGATTGGTGGAACGGGACAAGCGACGCTAAGGACGTGAGCAGCTACGCGCAGAGCACCAATGGAGATTACTCTCCTGTTTCAATGTTGAAACAGAGTGCAGCAGCGCCAGCTAAGCCAGCCAGTGCGCCGATCATGCAGCCTGTAGTATTGCAGAATCAGCTACCGGAAGGGCTTATCCATCTAACTATTTCTCCTGATCCGACATTCGGAAACATGCTTAATGCTACCGTTGATCAGCGTATCAGTGATAACAATCAGCGTATGGTGTTGGCTGTTTCATCTGGACAAGGGACGGGGGGCTAAATGGCAACACCTGGAAGTTTAACTATCGGGGGCAGCGATGCCTCCCGAATCAATTCAACTCAGAACAGTAATAACAGCAGTGCTACCCGCACCAAAGGTGATAACGGCTTCACCATCCTTGCATCTGTATATAATTCGTCCTCAGATAGCTACATTCAAAACTATCAGGCGATAGTGTTTGATGCCGTGACGGATACGGGAATACGCAGACAGGCTGACATTACCAGCTATCCCGTTGAGAGCGGGGCAGAGGTGAGCGATCACGTTCAGATTAAGAATAATACATTCAAGCTATCGGGGATTATTTCCGAAACTCCGGTGAGGCTGGAAAAGGATTTGTTATACAGCGCTGGTGTGAATGGCACTCGTATCAGTCAAGCTATCGAATACCTCGATAAGATGTTTGACAGTCGCCAGCCCATCACATTAGTGACAGAGCACAAAGTGTACGAGAATGTTATTCTCTCCGGCATTTCCTACGATTATAAATCTGAATACGCGATGCAATTCGATCTTGAATTTGAACAGATCAGACTTGTTAGCAAAGCTACAGTTAATGTTATTGCAACTAAAACGCAGGGAAATAAATCTGTAGGCGGTACGGTGAAACAGAAGGTGGTGAACAATGCACCTAAGAAAACTGAATCTGACACTGTTACGACGGAGTTTAAAAAATGAGGGGCTTATGCCCCTTTTTTGATGGTTTCAATACTAAAGCAATGAATCCACATTTTTAAAAGGGACAGATTTAAAAAGATAGCCCTGTAATCCCCAAATTCCCACCTCACGCAGTAACCCCATATGATCTCTATTCTCAATCCCTTCAATAATAATTTTGTCGCAGTGTTTTTTGATTGATGCAATCAACGGGTTGAAGGTTGGTTTCTGCACCTGTTCATTAAAGAAGCAGCGATCTACCTTTACAACCTCAAAGTATCCTTCGATCAAACTAACTACATTCGCGTTTCCTGCGCCAAGGTCATCGAGCCATAGCCCATTTACACCCTGGCTCAGCGATTTTAATAAGGGACTTTTCAATCCCTTATCCAAACCAGGGAAATGCTCAGAAAGTTCAAGTTTGATGAATGGCATCGATTCGAAAGTTTGTCTAAGTATGTAGTCATGACGTATCAGAAAAGCCATTTGCTGATCAATGTTCAGTGTACAAAATAGATTCTTTTGCTCGAACCACGTTTGCTTAATGGCAATGTTTCCACATTGTTCGTATAGGAAAAGCCGCTTCCTATCTAAATCCCAAGATGAAATTACGAACTCAGGGTGAAGGTGACGTCCATCTGAGGTAATGAAGCGAGTGAGAAGCTCAACGCCTAACAACCTCTCGTCAATGCTCACTATAGGTTCAGCAATGAATGTAGTATCCATAACAAATACCTTAAATTTTAATTAAAATTATATTGTAATTTTTATCACAATAAAGCAATAGTATTGCCAAAATTTGTGGTACGGATGTATGGCTTTGACTAAGTGATTGATATCACATACCTTTCTGCTTTATAGTGGGTGTTTGCTGATTGTTATATATTAGTCTTGCAATGTTTTTCTGGTTGTTTTTTTGCTCGGTTTTTTGTTTGATACTGGTTCATATGACCTGCCCCCACGATTAGATACAACACTCAGTTAGTAACGTCGGAATCTTCATTCTCAGAATGACCCTTTCTCCAGCCCGCTGCAAATTCAGACGGTGTCTGATAATTCAGCGTGGAGTGCGGGCGGCATTCGTTATAATCCTGCCGCCAGTCATTAATAATTTTCCTGGCATGAACGATATCGCTGAACCAGTGCTCATTCAAACATTCATCGCGAAATCGTCCGTTAAAGCTCTCAATAAATCCGTTCTGCGTTGGCTTGCCCGGCTGGATTAAGCGCAACTCAACACCATGCTCAAAGGCCCATTGATCCAGTGCACGGCAAGTGAACTCCGGCCCCTGGTCAGTTCTTATCGTCGCCGGATAGCCTCGAAACAGTGCAATGCTGTCCAGAATACGCGTGACCTGAACGCCTGAAATCCCAAAGGCAACAGTGACCGTCAGGCATTCCTTTGTGAAATCATCGACGCAGGTAAGACACTTGATCCTGCGACCGGTGGAAAGTGCGTCCATGACGAAATCCATCGACCAGGTCAGATTGGGCGCCGCCGGACGGAGCAGCGGCAGACGTTCTGTTGCCAGCCCTTTACGACGTCTTCTGCGTTTTACGCCCAGGCCACTGAGGTGATAAAGCCGGTACACGCGCTTATGATTAACATGAAGCCCTTCACGGCGCAGCAACTGCCAAATACGACGGTAGCCAAAACGCCTGCGCTCCAGTGCCAGCTCAGTGATGCGCCCTGATAAATGCGCATCAGCAGCCGGACGGTGAGCCTCATAGCGGCAGGTCGACAGGGATAAACCTGTAAGCCTGCAGGCACGACGTTGCGACAGACCGGTCGCATCACACATCAACATCACGGCTTCCCGCTTCTGGTCTGTCGTCAGTACTTTCGCCCAAGAGCCACCTGAAGCGCCTCTTTATCCAGCATGGCTTCGGCAAGCAGCTTCTTGAGTCTGGCGTTCTCTTCCTCAAGCGACTTCAGGCGCTTAACTTCAGGCACCTCCATACCGCCATACTTCTTACGCCAGATGTAAAACGTGGCATCGGAAATGGCATGCTTGCGGCAGAGTTCACGGGCGGGTACCCCAGCTTCGGCTTCGCGGAGAATACTGATGATCTGTTCATCGGAAAAACGCTTCTTCATGGGGATGTCCTCATGTGGCTTATGAAGACATTACTAACATCGGGGTGTACTAATCAACGGGGAGCAGGTCACATATTCACATAAATATATAAGTAATGTAATAATGTTCTATTCGATAAGTTAACGAGGGGCTTACGCCCCTTTTTTATTGATTCTCTATCTCTGGATAGCGTAGCAATTCTATATACTGCCGTAGCTCAACAGGAGAGGCGGCATTCTTGCTGTACGTCTTGAAACTCTCTGTAGAGCCGCGCTCGTGACCGAGCAGAAGGGCTATTCTGTCCTCAACCACTTGATTTCTATCGAACATTTGCGCCACTTGGTGGCGTAACGAGTGAAAAACTTTCAACTCTGATCCCGCTTCGCCTAAAGCCTTTCGTTTAGCCCTCGTAAAACGCTGTGAATGCCACGTAGAGCGCTTTCCGTCTGCACGGTCAATGATTGACGCACGATAGAACAAAAATCCGTTGTAGGGCTTCTCACGAAGCGATAACACCAACGGAGTGATCAGGCTATGCACCGGAATAATACGGGCTGCTGATTTGGTCTTCCCCTCCGTCACTTCGAAACATAACACCCCTTCAATCTCTCGGATGTTGGCCGCACGTAATGAACAAATTTCATTCAGGCGCATACCGCTATACATGCCGATCAGCGTTACATTTTGCATCTCTTCATCATCTGCCATCACAGAGAATACTTTCGCCAATTCTCCAGGCTCAAACACCTCATAGCTCACCTTGCTACTTTTGGCCTCCAGCGCATGACCGCGCCAGATGTTTTCCTGTGGTGCATCGTGATATCTGTTACGAGCCAGATCCCAGATTTGAGCCAGTGCGCTGACATAGTTTTGTATGGTCTGTGGTGCTTTCTCCGTCTTGAGCTTATCAAGCCAACCTGTAACGGTGGTCCGGTTAATGTCACGAAGCTGAACATCGCGCTTTTTCAGATGTTCTAAGAGCACTTCTACAGCCTTGTTTGTCTTTGATAGCGTGGTGAGTTTGCGCTTCTCGCTGAACTGGAGAATGTATTGATCCCGCATCCTCAAGAGGGAAGGGCAACTCATTACAGGGGCGCTTAATGGCTCCGGTGCTGCATGTGCATACGTACCAACTTGACGTAGTTCATTGAGGATTTGCTCTACCTTCGAGCCTCGATCACGCTGTGGCTTTATCAGGTTACGAATCTTAAACCACTCCAGAGCAACCGCATCACGAAAGAGACGGGCTTCGCGCACATCGCGTGTGCCTGTGCTCTTCACATAGTTATGTCTTCCTCCGAACAGATGACGCATGTACTTTGGTATGGCGATCCTCACCAGATAGTTTCCGCATGGATCTAAAACTAAGTAACGATCTCGCTTGTAAATCATGTTCACCCCAGCTATTTTGTCAGGGCTTTTGCACATGATTTTGAATAGTGTGAAATGTCGAAGTCTTTACCTGTTTTTCCAGTTGATTCAAAGGATTACAGGAGCTTGTAAGACAAGCGAACGACCGTAGAAATACGTGCCGGTTCGAGTCCGGCCTTCGGCACCATACAAAGCTTTTTTCAAGTCTACTAACGTCTACTTTAGTCCATAAAAACAGTAAGTTAAGAAGGGTTTTGGCTTTTCTTAGTCTGCCCACGTCTACTTACTTCTATCCACATATACCAACGAATGATGGTATAACTGGTGGTATCTTCGGTTCGATTGATTTTGATACCAACAGCGGAGGTATCAACTGATGGCACTCACTGATATCAAAGTTAGGACTACCAAGCCCTCCGACAAACCTTTCAAACTCACAGATGGGCAGGGTATGCACCTGCTGATCAACCCCAATGGTTCAAAATACTGGCGACTCCAATACCGTTTCGATGGCAAACAGAAAGTTTTAGCATTGGGTGTTTATCCAATGGTCTCTCTTGGTGAAGCTCGCAGGAAACGAGATGAGGCCAAAAAGTTGGTATCTGTTGGTATTGATCCTTCTGAGAAGAAAAAAGCCGACAAGATCGAGCAAAGTGAAGCCCTGACATTCGAGGCTGTCGCAAGGGACTGGCATACTGCCTGTAAAAGGAAATGGTCTGATTCCCACAGCGAGAGAGTTCTAAAAAGCATGGAAGATGGTCTCTTTACTACTATTGGTAAAAGAAAAATATCCGAGCTTAATACCAGAGATCTTCTTGCCCCTATCAAGGCTGTTGAAGCTTCCGGGCGACTGGAAGTTGCTTCCCGACTACAGCAAAGGACGACGGCAGTAATGCGATATGCTGTCCAGAACGGGCTGATAGATTACAACCCTGCTCAGGAGATGGCAGGAGCTATTGCTGTAGCCAAAAGAATCCACAGGCCTGCTTTGCCATTCGAACGATTTTCAGAACTCTTAGAACGAATTGATAACTTCAAAGGTAGGAAACTCACGAAGTTAGCCGTAAAGCTGACATTGCTCATTTTTATTCGTTCCAGTGAACTCCGATTCGCAAGATGGTCGGAGATCGACTTTGAAAATGCGATGTGGACTATCCCTGGAGAACGCGAGCCATTGCCAGGAGTCAAACATTCCCATCGAGGTTCAAAAATGAAGACCCCACACCTCGTGCCGTTAAGTCGTCAGGCTTTAGAACTTCTAAAAGCCATCAGAGAAATCAGCGGAGAATGCGACCTTGTATTCATTGGCGATCATGATTTCAGAAAACCTATGAGCGAAAACACAGTCAACAAGGCACTAAGGTCGATGGGTTATGACACAACTGTTGAGGTATGTGGGCATGGTTTTAGAGCGATGGCTTGTAGTGCTTTGATCGAGTCAGGAAAGTGGTCGAGAGATGCTGTTGAGAGGCAGATGAGCCATCAGGAGCGGAACTCCGTTCGTGCCGCATACATTCATAAAGCTGAGCATTTGGACGAGCGTAGGTTGATGTTGCAGTGGTGGGCTGATTATCTTGATGAAACAACTGAGAGAAGAATTGCACCTTTTGATTTTGATAACTAATTGATTTTAATTAATAAAATGGCGTGCTCAATAAAAAATTGAGGCGCTATTTTTTTATTTGCGATTTATGTGCTATTACGAAGTAAAACTTTTTACAACGGAGTGGCATTAATGAAATCTTGGGTAAAAATGAATAGTTGGACATCAGAAGACACCAAAGCAGTGAAAACATGGTTTGATTTGGACAGATATCGAGAGTTTGAAAACATTTCAATTAATATGCTTTACCATGAAATATGGGCGAGGACATATTTCTTCAAACCAGTAATAGAAGAAGGAATGCAGAAAACAGTATTGAAAAATTATATGCAGATATTAGAAGGTAATCCTTTTCTCATCAAAGAGAAAGACTTGAATTATATGGATGCTGAAAATCAACTTTATCAACCGCCATACTTTTTTATAACCACGGTAGATCGAATAGCAAATATCAGTTTTGCTTGTATGAAAAAGGCTTTATTCATAAGAGCAAATTCAGAACAATATAAGATTGATTCCACTATTGAGAACGAATACATATCCGAAAAAATCCCTGAACAGTTTCCTACTACAATTATGTTAGAAATCGATCTTGCGGCTGGAAGTGATGATGAGATAGCAGAGGCACTGCGAATATCATTACCACAATGGCGAAAAGTTAAGGGTGTAAAACCTGCACCGCTTGATGCAGTAAGATTTGGTTATGGGACAATAAAAAAGTTAATGAGCTATAGAATAATACCAATGCTTGATTTACTTGCTTGGTCAGAAAGAAAGAAAGTGCTTCTGTCAGATGATAGAATATCACGATTGATTTATAGAGATGAAGATGACGATAAGGTAATTAGACAAGGGTATCATATTAGAGATGCAGACCGACCTTTAGCTATGAAAGTAGTAGAAAATGATTTTTTACGCCAATTCTACTTTTTTATAAATAAAAACAGACATATTAAAGAGATGAGCGTTTATGATGTAATGAAAATTACAGACGCTGACTGATTATATTGTAATGGTTGATAAATATATTTTAAGAGAGATTTTACTGGAAATAGAGTATTTTAATGATTTGAAATGCAGTAACGATTATGCGAGATATGACAATTTTTTTCACGGTATGATTGTGCTATTATATAACAGTGAATATTATGATGGATTTCCCAATGGCGCTAAGTATCGATAATATAAGAGTTTTTTCAAGGGTGTTCAGCCGCCCAGTTTTCGAGGCTTTAGCCAAGGGAAGAGAACCGTCTAATGTCTTGGATTTTGTGTCTTTCTCTGATGAAATGAAGCAGGATGGGCAGCCATTACATACATTTTTTAGTGAATGTTATAAAGAGTTATCCAGAAATTATAGAAATGAGTATGTTTACAAAACAGAAGTAGCCAATCGAATAGTTTTTGGGAGGCATAGTCCCCGGACCTCATCCTTATTAAGTGAGCTTCATGTCGGAAAGTCTATTGTTGATATTGCAATTTTTAACGGAACATCTACAGCGTATGAAATTAAAACGGAATATGATACCCCGCGTAGATTGCAAACCCAAACCCCAGATTATTTAAAAGCATTCGATAAAATTTATGTGGTTACTCATCCAAATTTATCTGAAAAATATGCTGAGATTGTTCCAGATAAAGTTGGTGTTATTGCATTAAATAATAGAGGTAGCCTTAAAATAGTGAAAAATGCTGAGTCAAATTTAGCTAATGTTGATATATTATATATTTTTCGTATGCTGAAAAGAAGTGAATACCTTCCAGCAATAGAAAAATTCATTGGCGAGAAGATCAATTTACCCAACGGGCTTATTTATGCATTCTGCGAGGATATATTTAAAAAAATCCCTCAGGATATAGCTCACAATATTTACATTAATGCAATGAGAGGCAGAACGACAAGTGATGATATTGTAAGCTTTGTTAATTGCCTTCCTAGTTGCCTTCGTGTGTTGGGAATGTCATCTGCTTTATCAAGTGTTCAACGTAAAAAGATCCTCACGGTTTTGGGGATAGTGTAGAGATGCTTAACTTTATGTGATCATTTTTCTCTCTGGAGGGAGTCATATGTATAGTCCATATCTATATGGTCGTGGTTCTGAGCTGTTAGCGCTAAGAGAATTGGCAACAAGTTGTACTAATGCTGAGTTGTTTATACCGATAATTGAACCTGTGCTAACCAAAACCGATAAACTTATACGTTGTTTAGAGATACTTTCAGAGAAAAACAAGAGGGTCATGTTAGTCATCAATCCAAAACAACATGAGTTTAGTAAAGATATAGAGGCTCGAAGAAAATTTGTAGCAACGATTAAAAATAATTTAGATAAATGTAAAACGCTTATCCCCACCCTTATAGTTGACTCAAGTGTAGCAATTGAAACCCTTAATGGTTTCTTAAAAGCATTTGAAGGTTCAAATGTTGCTTTAATATACAACAAGCCAAGTATTAGCGATGTGGAATTTTCCAAGTTAACAAAATTAAAAGTTATTGAATTTCATATCACTATTGATGGTAATGTTACCGATTTTCAATTTAATGAAATCCCTAAAAATAAACTTATTGAAGTGAAAGATAACTTCGTCAAATTAGATAAGAATGCAGATTACTCTGGCCAAGAAGTTTTCACGGATAAACATAAAAAAATTGGTAAAACAGTATTAGGTATCGGTGATTTCACTATAGTCGGGAAAAAACTTGAGATTGGTGGTGGCAAGGCTGGTGCCGTTGCATCTCATTTAATTTATAAACATCCTGCAAGCGGTGATATATGGATAGAACATTTTGTTTCGAATGATACTGATAGAGACATTGGCGACGTAGCGTCAAAATTCTTACAAATGACAGATAAAATTGAAAAGGAAGTTAGAACAAGGGCCACAGAGTACGGCTCTAATAAAGCATTAGAAAAATATAACGAGCATTATAAAAGCAGAACGTTTCCCGGTTTGGGGAAAAATAAAGAATATCAGATTAGACACCACATACAGCACATAATTGATGTAATATCAGGAAAAATCTGACAGTAAAGAGGCTATTCTATAGCCTCTTTTTAGTTTTGTTTAGAGATTTTTTGTTATGAATTTTGGATTCGATTATATTTTTTTCTCTTTTAGCAGTGTGTATGTTATTTAATGTAATAGATTTTTTTGTCAGATCTTGATAGTTCTCTGTGAATATATTTTCAGATATAGCAAATGAATTATCTTCCTGTTTTGTTAATATTTCTTTGCCGAGCATATAACTAATTAAAGAGGTTATTTCATCTGGTATTATCGTTGTTCGTTCAATTATATCATCAATTAGAAGTTGTAAGAAATCAAGATATTCTCTTGGTGTTAGATTACATAGGTATTTATCATAGAATTCATAACTACCAAGTTTGATTAATTCACTTCTGAAAAGATGCTCATTGCTATAATAATACACTCTGATGTGATCTATGTTCCCTTTTATATCAATCATTTTTGGGTCCTTAATAACTATTGTTATAATAAAATAACATGTCAAAACTATTATGCAATAGAATTTAGAAGGTTTTTATTATAAAAATATATTTTTCAATCCAACGGCTTATTGAAGAAAAATACATAATTAGAGGCTACCTTAATACGCAATTGAACAGATGGTTATCTTCTCTAAGCTCAAATCTAGTGAGTAAAGGCTTTCGATCTTGTGAAAATTTAGGTGAATGAAAGAACTGTTTTCTACCTGTAGCCTATTGATGTGAGGGTTTCGGATGTTATGAAACTCTCAGATTCTGAGTGATATGAATCTCCAGAGACTCATAGTTTCGAACCAGGGATGGCTCTGGTGTTCGTAATCTCGCTTCATCCATTCGAAATTCATTTGTACTGTATCCCTGTAGAAACAACAGAGGACATACATATGGAAAATCAAGCTCGTCTCATCCGTTTACCAGAAGTCATGAAGAAAACTGGATTTGGTAAAGCGTGGATCTATCGTCTTATCAGCCAAAATAGGTTTCCACAGCCAGTAAAGATCGGTGTTCGTGCTACCGCTTTTGTCGAAAGTGAAATCGATGAATGGATTCAATTAATTATCGAAAATTCAAGAAAGCATGTCGCTTAACAAAAATGCTGCTTCATCGATTTTTAACTTTTGATAATGTATTAAGAAAAAGAAATTTACAGATTTTGTGAGTTTACGTAGTGGGTTTGAAACAACGAGGCTTTGTAAAGTTTGCATTTGAAAAAAAGAATATATTTGACGTAATTCTTTACCTTTTTTCTGGCAGAGCTTTTGCTATAAGACTTAGAGATGGTTTTCTTAATATCGGGTATGGATACTTCTTACTAGCCGTACCTGTTTATTTGACGTCAAATAAATTTTTTCAAGCCATTAATATATATACCAAATAAACTAAAGTCATTGTAAAAAATTTGAATTATTTTGAATTGGAATATATTTAATAAGTGAGAGTGATATTAATTTGTAAAGAATGAGGTCAAAATGGGATATAAAGTAAAGAAATTCATCATGAGTAATGGGGAGCGAGGATGCCTGATCCTTGATAAAAATAGTAGTCTACCAGCTTACTATCAAAATCTATTTCTTACTACAGACATAAGAAATAGAGGCGCAACCGCCTCAACTATGGAAATAGTTGCAACTAACTTACTAATTTTTAGTAATTTTTTAGATAGTAGGAAAATTAATATAGTTGAGAGAATTGAGCTTAAAAAGTATCTCAGCGTTGCAGAAATAGATGATCTGGTAAGATATGCGAAACAAAGATTCGATAGACAAAAAATTATAAATATAAAATCAGCAAGTAATAGGTTTATTGCGAAGAGAACCTTTAGTTATAGAATACATGTTTTTTCACGCTACCTTAAGTGGTTATGTGGATTAGTTCATTCGTCAAAGGGGATTCATGCAAAGTATGAAGTAGACGTATTTATTGAAAGTATCAGAGCACATATTCCAAGAAACAGTTCATTGAATATGAATGAAATGTCTGAAAAATCGTTAAATGAAGAAGAGATCAAAGTGCTTTTCCGTCTATTAGAAATTGGCGGGATTGAAAACCCTTTCCATAAGGAAGTACAGGTCAGGAACAGACTAATATTTACCTTGCTCTTAAATTTAGGTTTAAGGGCTGGAGAGTTGCTCAATCTTAAAATAGATGATTTTGATCTCAGAGACAACACTTTAAGTGTAGTCAGAAGACATGATTCAAAAGAAGATGGAAGATCTTATCAACCATTAGTAAAGACTGGAGAAAGGGTTATTCCGTTATCTGATGAATTAGCCTGTGAAATTTTTGATTACATAAGTAATAGCAGAGAAAAAATGACAAAAAGGAAAAAGCATAATTTCTTATTGGTGGCTCATTGCACCGGAAAAAACGCAGGGGAACCCTTAAGCATTTCAGCTTATGAGAAGGTGATATCAACACTGAAACGAGCAAGTCCAGAGCTATATAATCTTTCAGGTCATAGGCTAAGGCACTCCTGGAATTATATGTACTCTAAAGGAATAGAAGGTGCTGAATTAGAATATAGTAGAAGGAAAGATTTAAGGAATTATCTCATGGGTTGGTCAAAAGAGTCAATCATGTGTGATAGATACAATTTTAAATATATATCCCAACAAGAAAAAGATGTCGTCCTAAAGGTCTATAAATCAGTAAGTAAAATAATTAGTGGGGTTTAGTGTGGAAATAAAATGTATTGAAAATGAGCAAATATTTTTTGCTAAGATAAATAGGTATAGTTTCAAATTGGCAGATAAGAAATGGCAACTGGATAAAGAAAACTTGACCTGCTCCCCGTTGATTAGTACACCCCGATGTTAGTAATGTCTTCATAAGCCACATGAGGACATCCCCATGAAGAAGCGTTTTTCCGATGAACAGATCATCAGTATTCTCCGCGAAGCCGAAGCTGGGGTACCCGCCCGTGAACTCTGCCGCAAGCATGCCATTTCCGATGCCACGTTTTACATCTGGCGTAAGAAGTATGGCGGTATGGAGGTGCCTGAAGTTAAGCGCCTGAAGTCGCTTGAGGAAGAGAACGCCAGACTCAAGAAGCTGCTTGCCGAAGCCATGCTGGATAAAGAGGCGCTTCAGGTGGCTCTTGGGCGAAAGTACTGACGACAGACCAGAAGCGGGAAGCCGTGATGTTGATGTGTGATGCGACCGGTCTGTCGCAACGTCGTGCCTGCAGGCTTACAGGTTTATCCCTGTCGACCTGCCGCTATGAGGCTCACCGTCCGGCTGCTGATGCGCATTTATCAGGGCGCATCACTGAGCTGGCACTGGAGCGCAGGCGTTTTGGCTACCGTCGTATTTGGCAGTTGCTGCGCCGTGAAGGGCTTCATGTTAATCATAAGCGCGTGTACCGGCTTTATCACCTCAGTGGCCTGGGCGTAAAACGCAGAAGACGTCGTAAAGGGCTGGCAACAGAACGTCTGCCGCTGCTCCGTCCGGCGGCGCCCAATCTGACCTGGTCGATGGATTTCGTCATGGACGCACTTTCCACCGGTCGCAGGATCAAGTGTCTTACCTGCGTCGATGATTTCACAAAGGAATGCCTGACGGTCACTGTTGCCTTTGGGATTTCAGGCGTTCAGGTCACGCGTATTCTGGACAGCATTGCACTGTTTCGAGGCTATCCGGCGACGATAAGAACTGACCAGGGGCCGGAGTTCACTTGCCGTGCACTGGATCAATGGGCCTTTGAGCATGGTGTTGAGTTGCGCTTAATCCAGCCGGGCAAGCCAACGCAGAACGGATTTATTGAGAGCTTTAACGGACGATTTCGCGATGAATGTTTGAATGAGCACTGGTTCAGCGATATCGTTCATGCCAGGAAAATTATTAATGACTGGCGGCAGGATTATAACGAATGCCGCCCGCACTCCACGCTGAATTATCAGACACCGTCTGAATTTGCAGCGGGCTGGAGAAAGGGTCATTCTGAGAATGAAGATTCCGACGTTACTAACTGAGTGTTGTATCTAATCGTGGGGGCAGGTCAAGATTTCTAAGTTCTTTTTCAAATTTCTGGCTTCGTCTTTTCATCAAATTGATACAAATAAAACTTCCAACTCTTGAGAAAAGATATGTAAACCACATGTATTTGTGGTCGCTCCACATGTAGCCGTCTTTAAATCCCCAGGGTAGTGTGAGAAATGAAATAAGTGCAGCAGCACAAAGTAAAATGAAAATAACGGTGAGAAACTTTGGAACAGGCATTGCTCTGTAATACGATGCTGTGGAGGCAGTATGAAATAGCATTGTCAGAAAAGCGGGGATAATAATGGTTTTTCTTTTTAAGTTTACCTCGTGTTCACCCGTTTTCTTATTAACGATAAGCGCATCTTTATATGCATCATACGAACCATCCTCACTGTATTGGCGAAGTTCGTATTTATGGATAGTGTGTGAACTTCTGAAAGGGATACCATAGTCAGAAATCTGCTTCTCATCCCCTGTGTTGGTTTTTACCCAGATATGACCATTGCCTGGATCGGAGTTGATGACAGTGGCAGAGAAAGTCTCAATAAATGTGAAAGTTTCGTCAAACAGCACAAAATTGGGTGTCGTGATTTCCGTTTGCCGAGGATCATCAGAAAGACCAGCTTCAGCTTCTTTCTTCCTGCTTTTCGTAGCGGAGATGCTCATACAAGTTCCTTAGTGTTCAAAATGAAGTCATATTCGGTGATGTATGAAACCGTCCAGGCTTACAGTTGAGATGGTAGTTGCCATTTCAAACCCTGCGTTTGAGCTAATGAATAAGTAAATAGACTAGTTAAATCATATCGTTAGATGATTGCATGTAAATTGACATTTTGACTTAGTTCGTAAGAAACGCAAATCACTTGTACCGATCGATTATGAATTAATGATAGATATAGCCTATCAACACTAGATTATCGATCGGTATAAACGATCAATATATTGGGCTATATTTATCAAAAAAGGTTTGCCAGCCTTACATCGAAAGCGATGTTCTTCTGGATTGAGGTGCTGATTCGATGAGATTTTTTTTGGGGATAGGCATAATCTCTACCACTCTCACGCCAGTGATGGTTTTGTGTTTTCGAGGGCGTTTAAGGGTTGGTATTTTGAGGTTTTTCAACATACGATAAATTAAATCGAGGTAGGGGATGTACTCCAACCACCTGAATGCTGAAACTGCATAGCTTCGGTCGGGGGCTTCTTTTAACGATTCTTTAGCACCAGCTTCTAAGTGAAACTGCTTTACAGAAGCGTTAGTGTATTCGTCCTGCCCAGCACGGTTATCATGGATAAGCGCTTCTATGGGGCTGTGAACCTCTCTTGTTGTGATTTCAGGAGCATCTGTAGTCATGAACGTACAAGGCGCTTCACTGACAGATGCTTTCAGTTCAAACAGGAAAGCATTATCACGTTCCGGTTGGTAGTCGATTCTGCTTTGCAAAGCATACCAGGAATACCCTTTTCCCAATTGAGATGCTTTGAAAGCAATCCCGTTGTATTCGAATGAGAAGCCGTTCATGCGTCCAGTAGAGGCAATGTTAGGGATTGGCCTGATATTTTGTGCCACAAGCTGTTGCACGAAGTCGGTAATCGATTGCCTGGTATCAAGCAGTTCGTTAAGGGCGTTTTGGATGATTCCTTTTGGGCATAGCTCACCAGTTCTCTTTTCTATCATCATCTCATTACGGGATTTTTTGAGCTTCGGTTTAGGTGAGGGCGCTGCCGGAGATGCTTTCGGTCCTTTGGTTCTGGTTAACTGATAGTCTTTTTCAAGTTCCTGGATGATACGTGTGCTGATAAGATTCTCATTCTTCCCAAGGTAGAGCTTTCCGGCATCAAGAGACGCTCTGCTGGCGATGATATGGATGTGCTGGCCATCTTCGTCGTCATGTAGGACGTAGCATCTGAGATGCGTTTCAGAAAACCCCATTCTTGCCATGTAGTCATCTGCGATGTAGGACCACTGCACAGGCGTTAGTGATTCACCTTTAGGTAAGCGAAGCGAGTTGTGCCAAACGGGTTTAGCCACATCAGGGCGAAGTGTTTTTGTAGCACCAAACTCAGCTATTAGCTCTTTAGCGAGGCTCCCCATCATATTGCCACCTACGACAACTGGATCAACTTTGTGATGAGAAGCTGGTCTCAATGCATAAAACACTACGCCAGCGAAGTTCTTACCTCGCTTTATCTTCTGCATCCCCTTCATTGATTTATTTCCATAAGTCAGCAGTAATCAGCTTCATGCGAAGCTCAGATATCTGGCGCTTCACTGCGAATAGTTCTGTTTGCGTCAGAGAGCTTCCCTGGCTTTTGTTATCCAGATGAGCGACAAGCTTGTTCAGCTTCTGTGATATTTCGCTCAGAGATTTCCATGCTTCTAAGTTGATAGGAGGGACAGTTACTGGAAGCTTTTCAATGAGGGCTAAACGAACCCATTCACCTTTACGATGACGGCCACGTTTCTCATTGAGAAGCTTTAGCTCTGCATCATTTAATCTGACACTGACGCAATGAGAACGAAGCTGGCTTTGTGAGAGCTTCGCTTCGTTAACGCTTTTATTACGGGAATGCTTACTTACAACGATCTTATTAAAAGTATTATTTTCGACCATATGAACTCCTTTTCATATAATTAAATAAAAGCATATTCCTTATGCTTAATTTATTTATATAATAGAGGCGAATAATGTCAATGCAGTGTGTTGATTTTGCGTTTAATTTTTTTCAACCGAAGGGCGAAAAAACAAGGGAAACTCGAAGAAGCAGCGTAGCGCTTCGATGAGTTAGCCCTTGCTTATCTCTTTCTCTAATTGATGAAGTGTGTATAAATTACATATCTTATTTTCATCAGAGTAGAATGTAAACTTTGTATCTGGTGAGGCTTCTGTTTTTTTCAATAAATCAAGAGTTTTTTTAAATGGCACTGGATTTGAAAGAGGATCAAAATTGATATGAGCTTTTTTTGAAAGAAAAAACTTAATTTCTTTTTCATTAAGTAGTCTTAAGCATTCATGTGTGTTTTTGAACACTTGGAAAATTTCTATATTTTTTTTGTTGGTGGGTTTTAGGTGTGGCGAAAATATATCTGGTATCGTGTGAAACAACTCATGAGATAAAAAACAATGATTTTTGATATCAGTTAAATTTTTATTTATATCGAACTTCAACATCAACTCAACATTTTCAGGCTCATTAACATAAAACAAAAGGTTTTTCCCCTCGTTATCCACATGATTAATATTAGCCCCAAAAAGTAAAAGCAATCTAAATTGAATTTTATTCTTGCAATAGAAAATAGGAGTTTTACCAAAGTTATCAATGCTATTGATATTGAATCCGTTTTTTGTTAATGATTCTAAATCATTCATATTCCAAGTGTAATCTTTAAAAATAAGATTTTGTCCTTTTTCATTTTTATTACTTGGGTTGCTATATTGTCTAATCAACTCTGAGAAAACGGATTGTATTGAATCGTAATGTTCGGCCACTATTGAAATCTCCTTTTTTATAAATTAATAAAATAAAAAAAGGAGAAGTCAATAGTAATTATAAATAAAAATCATGAACCTAATTTTGGTGGTTTTATCGACTCGATTAATTCATTATCTATTTCATTTTTTTGAAATAAAAATGGGAAGTAATTAGCAAGGTCATTTTCTTCAAATTTATCAGAAAGTGCATTTTTCAAAGTCTCAACCATACTACCATTTGTATATTTTTCTTCAATCAATGTGGAAAGAAATCGCTTGTGCAAGGTATTGATATCTTCACTACTGAAGACCAGTTTAAAATTTTTTTCATTTAGTAAAGTAGGTATGGTAGAGAATAATTTATGTTTTTCAGTAAATAGGAATTCTTTTTCCTTATTTATTTCTATGTAGTGCAGTGAGGTGATTAATCCATCAATATATATTGTTTCGTCAAGTTTTTTATTATTTTGCTTTTTAATTTCATCTGAAACTTGTGCTATCTGTCTTTTAAGTTTAAAATGTGAGCTATCTTCATAGATTTCTTCTAAATACCTTAAATAGATATTTATCAAACCATATGCTAAATCGATATTATTGAAATAACCAAGGCAAGTATTAAATGAATCAAAAACTAAATAATGGTTATGATTTTTTTCATCTGTTTCTTCAAAAATGTTGAATGTATATTCCATTTTTTTCCTCAGCATAATTATTAAAAAAATGATAAAGCTATGTGTTCATGATTTTAAATGCACTGCATAACAAAACTTTAGATTTTTGAAAAATAAGTGTTAGATGAGCCACCTAAATTTGTCATCTAACACACATTTAATTTCATTATAAAACAAGCAAATCTTTAGCCAGTTCTTTTGACGTCGGGTATGATTTAGCTCTGATCGATGAGTTCTTTTTATAAATTAAAGTACAACCATTCTTACTCTGTAGTTGGGGACGATTATTGATACCAAGTATATATTCGCCTTCTAATACAAATCCGACCTTTAATCTCAATCTTTTATCATTTATATCTGATACAGCCATGAGCTTTAGAAAAATCGCATCATTAATTAAATGTGAACCTTTTGGATCTAAAGCCCACACTTGATTTTTAGTCCATAATAAAAAATCAGGAAAGAAATTAGAAGTCCCTTGACCAATTTCAGGGATAGGAATGTTATAACCTGTTTTTGATGGATTTCTGCACCAATCAACTCCTAATGAATCAATTGATTCTGCAATTTCTAACTCAAATTTATTTAGGCCATTATATTCAGAATGCAAGGCATTTTTAAAGGCATTAACTTTGTATCTGTTTCTTTTATTTAAGTCTTCATATTGATAGTCTGGTGAAACTAAATTAAATGACTTTACCGCATATATGTCATCGTATTCATATTCGAGATGGAACTCATTATTAAGCAGACGAGTAATATTTGATAGATTATTATTGATTTGCAACATTGCATCTGAGCCAAATTGCATCCGCTGCTTCATCTTAGGATCATTTTTTACAAAAGGAGTAAAACATGTCCCTGATTTCCGGGCTATACGGTTATCATAAGTTCCTAATCTTGAGACTAAATATTCCCATACAGAAATATCAGCATTGTCATCCTTAGTTTCTTCTTTATTAAGATCCAAATCTTCACAACTGTTAACTAAATCTAAAACTCGTGTATGCATTTTTCCTTTTGAACGAAGGCTTTCATCAGAAAAAAGAGGCACATTTGAAAGTAGTATTTGGTCTAATATTTCAAGGTCTTCACCGAAAGTTTCTGCGACTTTAGAAACAAACACTTCCTTTTTAACAGGCACTTCTCTCGAAATTTGTGGTCTCGGACTGTTACTTTCGATTGAGACTATTTCATAACCTGAATCACTTAGGTCATTTTGTGTAGTTTTAACAAGTTCTGAAAAATCTTTATCTGGAACATTAAAATAAAAGTATGCTGAATTTAAGTCTCCATCATCAAAAGGAGTAGCATTAGGTTGTCTCAAAAAACGACCAATTTTTTGTGAGATATCAGTAGTAGATTTACCTAACCCATCAAGATAAGCTACATAAGCCCATGGTTCATCCCAACCTTCTCTTAATGATAAATTCCAGATGATATGTGAATAACCTTCATCATGTAAATCTTCAGGGCTTTTCTTCGCTTTATGAGTATCGACTAATAAGCTCCATGGTGCATTAGGATTAACATTAGCTAAGTTGGAATTTACATTTGCTAAATGAACGGCAATTCTTTTTGGATCAACTTTTAACTGACTGACCAACGATTCCCAAACTTCTAAGCCTGCTAATGTTGAATTTACGATGCAACAAATTACAGGCCAAGTATTAAAGCTACTTAGTTTAGTGCTAAGTTCTTGCCATTTAGTATTAGCTTCGGTTAATGCATCTAATCGAGAAGTGTTACAATCGACAAGATAAAGACGGGTCTTTAATAGCCCTTCTTTAACAACTAATGGTGTCGAAACTACTACTGTTTGATTTTTTAAAGATAAAGATTTTTCATCCACATTGTTCCCAGGCAAAAGATCAATGAGATCGCCCGACATTTCGGAGGAAGATGCTAAAATAAATGCACGAGGATTGAGTTCTTTCAATCTTGAGAACTGAGCTTTTGTACCACCATGAGCTTCATCGTAGACTACATAAAGTTGGCGATTTCTACCTTCCGGCCCCTTTCCTGAAAGAACATCCCAATGACTAATGCCATCTCTGTCTTTATGAACATTTAAAGCATCTCCATCCCTATTAAATAAAGCAACAGTAGCAAGGATAATTGTTAAGCCTTTTTTGGCACGACAAATATCGACCCAATCAGTTTCCGTAATCTCATTTAAATTCAGGATATTTACATCGTCAGGAAGTAAATTAGAGTATTTTCCTCCAACACTAAGATTATTTTTTGTTTGTGAGATTACTGCTCCTCTGTTAGTAGTCCAAAGGATAATACCATCACCGATTTTGTTACATGCGAGTGAAAGTATCGGCGTTTTACCACTCCCCGTAATAGCTTTTAGCCTGCAAAGGAAGGGAAGCGACATACCGGTTTCGGGATCAAACCTCCTTTTGTAAGGAGGGTTAGGGTAAGTTGCAATCATCTCAGCAATTTCACTTGCTGCTTTAATTTGAAATGGTTTGAGTGTGTCTATTGTTAGTTTCAAAATGATTACTCTTCTTCCAGTAAATTTAATCTCGCCAGAATTGAATCAGGAATCTGCTGGAAGCGGTAAAGCTGATCATTCAACGGAGATACATTAGCTACAGCATAAATATAAACAGGTCTGTTCACATTCGCTTTCTTAGCCTCATCCATAATTACTGAACGGATTTCTCTTGTTAAGGGCTGATGTCCATTGGCTTTGCCTGCTTCCCACACCAATGCAATTCCAAAGCCAAGTTTTGTCTTTCCAATTAGATATTTATAGCCATCCATGCGACAATCTAAACGGTTAGAATCATCTTCAACAACCTGTAAAATAATATCAGCTAAATTTTCTCTATTAGATTCCATGATGACTGTTTTGCTGACAGTCTTTTTAGCTTCATAAAAATTGAATCCTTCATTGATTTTGGGATGCTGAGATTTGTCAGCCCAATTACCGGAAAGGACTCTTCTAATTCGTTCAGCCGTTATATTATTCACATAGTGATCGCGGTTGATTTTTTTATTTGAAGGATCACCATTTTCTACTAAAATAAATTTTCTCTGACCATTATCCTCAGAGTTCATAGTCAAAACAGCATGACCAGTAGTTCCACTTCCTGCATAAGGATCGAAAATAATTGCATTGGGATCTCTCCAAGTAACAAGGTTGAAGAGTTCTGCCAGCATTTCATGATCTTTGGGATTATCGAATGAATTTTTTCCAAGAATATTTGTTACGGTTTCTACCGCTCTTTGACCCATTCTTCTAATCACTGAAGTTGCGACTTCTGATTCCATTTCATGTAAATAGGTTTTCATTCTCGGAATACCATTGTGATCGCTTTTGAAAGCAATCTTATCGGCATCAATTAAAGCTTGCATTACCTCAGGATTAGCAATCCTCCAGCCAGATGCTGGGACTTTACATGGTTTATGTGTAATTGGGTGTACTACATCGTATCGAGGGCCACCACCGCCTGGCCAGTTTAGATTACCGTCGTCATTATAGACGCCATTTTTGTCTACTTTGCGATAACGAATTTTCTTTGCAGGATGATCTTCTGGCAGATTTTTGAAAAAATCATTCATATATTTTTGGATTTTAGGAATATCATCCAAAAATATTTTTTTAGCATCAGAGTATGCTGTCAGTATATCTTCTGCACCTTCTTTGGGCTTTCTCCATTTTCCTTTGTATCTCTCCCATTTCTTGTTTTTAGCAAGTTCTTTCATTTTTGAATCGAGAGCAGATTTGTCGCGGGCCCAAACTAATAGATACTCATGGCCTTCAGAAATATAATTTGCATCATTTTTCCTTGACCTTTCCCAAATAAGTGTGGCAATACGGTTTTTTTCACCATACATTTCTTCTAGAAGCATCCACAGTCTTGGTAATTCATGTTCATCGATAGATATTATGAGTACACCAGTATGCTTTAGTAGTTTTCTTGCTGCCCAAAGGCGAGGAGCAATATGATTTATCCACTTAGTATGTCGGGATGGGTCATCAAGTGAAACACCCTTTTCAACTCTTCCAATAGCATCTTTTAATTTATCTACTTCAGCCTTTGAAAATCTATAATTGTCATTATAAATAAATGCATCACTTCCTGTGTTATATGGCGGGTCCATATATACCACATCGAATCCAGTGTTCGGTCCGCCACGGAATTCATTAATTAATGAGCGCATCACAGCTAAATTATCACCATCAATGATTCGATGATTTCCACCGATTTTTTCAGGATAGCTCTTTTTCGCATCGCTCTTTATCGTGACTGGTGTTACTGTTTCAGCTAAGAATCTGTTCCGACCCTGCCACATTAGAGTTGCATCATTAGCATACAAATCTGCGTCCGTAGAGAAAATAGCATGCATTTTTTTATCTTCATGCATCTCTTTAACCAGCTTAAGAAGTTCTTCTTTTGTTAGTTTCTCAAGTAGTGATTCTTCTGGAAGTTTCTTTTGCATTTTAGTTCCAAGTGTATATATTACCTAATTCCATTATATCATAAATCTTATAGATTTGGAATTATCTTCTTAATATAGGGAATGTATTGGCTAATAGTTAACATATATTTTTATGTGGCGTTTTTGTGGCTATTCTTAATAAAACTATTATGTTGGCAGAAAAAATTATTCATCATAGTTGTTTTCAAGGTAATTGGTCGTCAATTGGTTATTGTACATTTTTGATTGTCATTTATAATTTCTCAATAGATGTGAAGCTATGAATACTGGTCTAATGTTTCTACATTGATTGTTCGATTATCACCAATAGGGACTGATGGTATCAATGTTGGTATCATGTCCAATATGAAAATTTTTAATCTCTTATGATCATAAGGATAGTTGCGATGTTCGAGTCCGGCCTTCGCACTCATTCTCTAAAAACCTCCCTCCGATGCCACTCTACAAACCCCTCACCTGGATAATTCCCTTTCACCACCGGCAGCGCAATTTGCTTTCCTGCAAAATCCCAGAACAACCGCCCAACGATCCCATTCCCATTCACTGCCTCGGACACCAGCACCCGCATACTCTCATCAAGCCCAATCGATCCTTTATCAAACGCCTTATGATGAATCGCACACAGCGCCAGCCCGTTCGGGATCTCACACGGCCCGCCAAACTGCTTCCATTTAATATGCGCGGCTTCAAGTCCAACGGAGGCGTTATCATGTCGCATGTTGAATCCGCAGATGGCACATTCATAGTTTTAAGCACGCAGTACCTGCTGGCGGAATAGCGGATCGCGAATCTTACGGATCTGCTGGATATCAAAACCCATCTCATCCGCGATCTCTTCCTGAATGCTTTCAGGAAAATGCGCTTCAAGGATCTGCTGCGCCAGCGAGCCGATCAGATTTTTGTTCTTATTCAGCAGCGCAAAGTGTTCTTCATCAAACCCGCCTGCGACCTTCTGCTCCACAAGTTCTTTAACAGGCGGCTGTTTGCTGCCCGTGGTCGAACAGAACTCAGTATTCTGAAGATCCCAAAACCCGTCCCCCTTGAGCCGCCAGAAGGGCATATTCGGGTAATGCGTCTTCCTCTGTGGGCCAAACCGTTCTAGCAGGCTAAGCAACTGTTCGTGGACTTCGGTTCCATAGTCAAACAATCGCGCATGCCCATGCTGATAGTTCGCCAGCACGTACAGAAGCAATAAAGGTTTATGCGGCGCACGCTGTTCGCCTTTGCGCCAGATGGTGATGTCGGCAATTGCCTGCTCGAGAGTTTTGCTGGAAGCCATCGCGTTACGGAAGAGGGTAAATAATTGCGATAATGCTCGCAAAACCCAGACCAATCAACCCACAATCAACAAAAACATGACCTTACCGCACATAACCCTATTTCCTGAATCCCCCTCGCAAATTCCAAATTTACCCCACGCCAAACCGCTGTATTTATATTCAGTCCTGTATAATGAGCACCAGAAATTACGCCGAACGGCAAAGGAAGTATCAAAGAGAATTTGAAGAAGAATTCGCGATATGAAGGTGCTGCAACACCCCCATACCGCTAACCACCAGCAACTGAAAAGGAGTTGAAAATGGCTGCGACGAATTTTAAGCCAGAGTTTACTGTTTGCAAAACAGAATCAGACGCTTTCACCGGCATGATTGAAAACCGCGAGCTGGTACGCAAAAACAGCGCCCGCCGTCTTCACGGCAACCAACCCAACGCGGCACCCATTCATCCCCGCGCGGAAACGCCGCAGGACAGTGCCGCCTGCTGCGAACTCTATGCACGCATCGATATGAAATACCTTCTTTTGGGCGGCGACTGGTTAAAACGTGCGGGCTTTATCGACGGCATGCCGGTGAAAATCCGCGCCATGAAAGACTGCATTGTGATTACGCCACAACATACAAGAGAATTATGGGGATGCCTGGAAGGTATGAGTGTGGTGAATATAAATAAGCAAAAAGTCGCGCAGTGGTTGAAGACGTTTCCGGGAGCGCTGAATGATACTGGAGATATCCCGTTAGTTAAGCGCAATATAGGCCAAGCAAAATAATAACGTATTGGAACACCCTTGTTCCTGAAGCGAGGGTGTTTAAATTAGTGGAAGGGGTAATCTGTTTTTTCAATAATATTATTGAACTGAATGATATGGCTGTATTCTTATCATTGTGGTTATATAGGGGGTTTTTTCAGAAGTATGTTAGAGATCTCAATTTAATTATTGTCCAACATTTATGATTCTTCCTGGAGCAACTCAATGGAATGAACTATGAACACAACCGAAGAACTAAATGGAACGTATTTTTATGCTGGCAGAACAAATCTTACCGCTGGCGGCCTTTTCTTTATGATTTACTGTGAGTCAATTGCCGATCATTTTAGTATTGACGATGTCGCTGGTATTGCTGCGTTATATAGCGGTGCTAATAATCAGAAGACCAGAAAGAAACCCGCGGGAGCGAAGGAAGGAACGTCCCGAGCCTCGAAAGCCATGAGGCGCTATTTCAAACAAGCTAAGTTCCCGTATGGCATTAGGCTCCCGACATGGATTGGCGGCTACACGCCATGGACTGTACGCTGTAGGATGGTTTCACAAATCAGTACGTTTATCGGAAGAACGATTCCATTAGTTGGTATGGTGATATTAGTCGCTGATGTATCGCTAATCACCTATGCTGCAATACGTGATTATAATCGAATCGCACGGGGCAGCGACAAACTATGGTAGAGGATATTGAGCAGCGCATCTACGCCTTAGCCAGACGCTATAACGGCGTTTATCTGATGAATAACGAAGCGAAGCAGAAATTACTGAATGCAAAAACTGATTTGGATACTGACATGCAGCTTGATGTCACTGAAGCAGAAGATTTAATGGAAGAATTTTTTAAAGAATTTGATGTTGATAGAGGGAATTTTAACATAAACACCTACTACCCTGATGAGCCTTTTTCATGGAATCCATTCAAAAAATTCCCGGTGGTGATGGTTCCAGATTTCACTATTGGAATGCTTATCGAATCCGCAAAAGCGGGCAAATGGTTATACGACTAAAACGCAAGGAGCAATAGAATGGCCGTACCTGTACATCTCTTTTTAACCAATGACGGCGGCACAATGATTTGTGGTTCTTGTGACGTTGCACAAAGGGAGGGAAGTATTGAGCTAAGAGGATTACAACATAACCTCAGCCTGCCAACCGACTCGGCAACGGGAAAGGTCACTGGCACTCGCCAACATTCGCCGTTTCAGTTTGCCAAGGAATTGGATAGCTCTTCGCCCTATCTGTTCAAAGCGGCAGCAACGGGTCAGACCCTTAAAACGGCTGAATTCAGGTTTTACCATATTAACTATTCCGGGCAGGAGGAGGAGTATTACCGAATCACGCTCGAGAACGTTAAGGTCATTTCTGTGAGTCCAGTAATGTACGACACCCGAGGCTGTCCGGGGACGGGGCATATGGAGGAAGTGGCGTTTAATTATGAGAAGATTACCCATTTGTACAAGGACGGTAACTTGTTAGCGCACGACGCGTGGAACGAACGTCCAACATCGGGTTCCGCTGCTTGATTCTATGTTGAACTTGCCCGCCAGCGTTTCGTTTGTGCGGGCAGGGAATATCATTCTTTATTCCTTTTCGTAAATGATGGCCGAAACATCATAAAAATAACCCACGCGAACATTCCAATAATCTTCATAGGCCTGGGTTCAAACACATCCAGACACACAATTGCGCCAATAACTAATAGCGGACCTTCTATCAGTTCAGCTATCCCTCCTAAAATATGTAACTTATGAGGCAGTGCCCGATTAAGTAATGTCGCAATAAGTTGTGCACTTCCTAATATGATTGTTATTGCGATTGTACGGTCCTCCCAGTTATCAAAACCAACCAAAGAAATGAGGCATGTAACCAGTACATAACCACAGAATAATATATTCAGCATGTAAATAATAAACTTGCCCATAGCATTTACCGAGACGGTTAAAAAAATAAAGAGTCTATGAATATATCGCTCTTAACAGAATGACAAACGAAAATGGCTAATAATGCATTTAAGAATTTTTTGCGCCTCGCTTATTTACGCAATAATCAAGTTAGCGGCTTCATGCCAATCCCCCGCACTTCACCGCTAAACCTACTTTAACTAAACACCGGCACCCCCAGCCCAACCTTCACCTCCCTCAACGTCTCCTGCGTCACCCCCTGCGCCCGTTCCGTGCCGCGCTTCAGCATCGCCATCAGCTCCCCCTTGTCCTGCATATACATCGCCCTCCGCTCCCGCATCGGCGCAATCAGCTCCTGCAAACACGCCTCCAGCTCGTTCTTGCAAACCCGGTCGCCCAGCCCGCCCGCCTGATAATGCGCCTTCATCGCCGCCACTTTCTCCTTGTCCGGGTGAAACGCGTCGAGATACGTAAACACCACGTTCCCCTCAATCTGCCCCGGGTCGCTCACCTTCAGGTGGTTCGGGTCGGTGTACATGGCGCTTACCGCACGGTGAATGGTTTCTTCGCTGGCCGACAGGTGCAGCGTGTTGCCCAGCGATTTCGACATCTTGGCGCTGCCGTCGATGCCGGGCAGGCGGCTGGTGTCGCTCAGCATCGCCTTGCAGTGGCGCAGCACCGGGGTGGGCAGCAGGCTGTTCATCTTGTGCACAATCTCGTTGGTCTGCTCAATCATCGGCAACTGGTCGTCGCCGACGGGCACGCACTCGGCCTTAAACGCGGTGATGTCCGCTGCCTGGCTGATGGGGTAGGCCATAAACCCGACCGGCAGCGAGCGGGCGAAGCCCTTCTGCGCAATCTCGTTTTTCACCGTCGGGTTACGCTCCACGCGGGCGACGGTGACGATGTTCATATACAGCATCGTCAGCTCGGCGAGGGCGGGCAGGGCGGATTGTAGGCAGATCGTGGTCAGGTTCGGGTCGATACCGGCGGCGAGGTAGTCGGCCAGCACTTCGGGGATGTTGTCGCGGATCTTCTGCGGGTTGCTGCCGTTGTCGGTCAGCCCCTGAAGGTCAGCAATCAGCACAAACTGGTTGTGCGTCTGCTGAAGCGCCACGCGCTGGCGCAGCGATCCGACGAAGTGGCCGAGGTGCAGTGGGCCGGTTGGGCGGTCGCCGGTGAGGATGGTTGGTGCGTTCATAAAGACTCCTTAACGTTGTCATGCCGAAAGGGGTCTTAGAAATGTGAAAGCCGCCTTTCGGCGGCTATCTGAAAATGGGGAAAACTACTCCGTGCCGCCTTAAGAAGGCAGCCACCAGCGGTTTACGGTGAGCACGGCGTGGTTTATGTTCATCTCATTACCGTATCACGTCCGGCGCGAAAAACAAAAGGGCACGTCATGCTGCAATCACTCAACCATCTGACCCTCGCGGTCAGCGACCTGCAAAAAAGCGTCACCTTCTGGCACGAGCTGCTGGGGCTTGCGCTGCACGCCCGCTGGAATACCGGGGCCTATCTCACCTGCGGCGATCTATGGGTCTGCCTGTCCTACGACGAGGCGCGCCAGTACGTGCCACCGCAGGAGAGCGACTACACCCACTACGCGTTTACCGTGGCGGAAGCGGATTTTGAACCGCTCTCGCAAAGGCTTGAGCAGGCGGGCGTCACCGTCTGGAAGCAGAACAAAAGCGAGGGGGCGTCGTTCTATTTTCTCGACCCGGACGGGCACAAGCTGGAGCTGCACGTGGGCAGCCTCGCCGCGCGGCTGGCGGCGTGTCGCGAGAAGCCCTATGCGGGCATGGTATTTACTTCAGACGGGGCTTGAGGCGCGCACCTTCAGCCTGCCCGCCAGCGTCACGTGTGTGGCGGCATCTTCCTGATTGCACAGGTACTCCACCGCCAGCCGTCCCAGCTCGCTGTAGGGCAGCTGGATACTGGTCAGCGGTGGGGTGAGCTGTTCGGAAATCTTCTGGTCGTCGTAGCCCGCCAGCAGCATGTCCTGCGGGATACGCACGCCATTCACCGCCAGCGCCTGGTAGCAGCCAATCGCCAGCCAGTCGCTGGCACAGAAGATGGCGTCCGGACGCTCGGTCAGTTCCAGCAGGGCCGTGGTGGCGGTAAAGGACTCGCTGAACTGCCAGTTGGTCTGGCGCACCAGGCCGTCGTCGCACGCGAGTCCGGCCTGATGTAGCGCCGCCCGGTAGCCCGCCAGACGCTGGCGGGAGGCCTCCATCCAGCTCTCGCCGGTGATGTGGGCGATGCGCGTGGCCCCGCAGGCGATGAGGTGTTTAGTGACCTGGAAGGCGTTGGCGTAGTCGTCCGGGATAAACGACGGCAGCAGCGGCGAGCCGGGGTCTCGCTGGTTGAGCAGCACCAGCGGGATGCGGGTACAGTCGTGAAACGCCGTCATGTCCACCAGCGTGGTGACCGGAGAGGCGAGAATAATCCCGATGCAGTTGCGCTTCTCAAGCTGGCGGATAATGTTCAGCGCCAGCTCCACGTCGTCGCCGTAGTCGTAGACGGTGAGCAGGGTCTCGTTGCGCCACGCCGCTTCCCGCGCCTGGCTGATGGCGTCGATAAACGGGTCAAAGCTCTGCAGCGAGCTGACCAGCAGGGCGATCTCTTCCTGGTTGCGCGGGGCGTGAACGGTGGGGAGGCGGTCGTAGCCGAGCTCGGTGGCGACGCTAATCACCCGCTGGCGGGTGTCGTCGCTGAGCTTGATGTTGCGGGACTGGTTAAGCACCAGCGATACCGTCGCCTGCGACACCCCTGCCGCCCGCGCAATATCGTTCATCGTCACTTTTGTTTTTCGCTTCATCCGTCCTCTCCCTTTCGCGACTTCGCATCATACCCTAACCGCACGCTTTAGCGCCGTCGATCACGTTTCTCATTCATCGAAGCGTGAACTTTGTGAGGGGCATCGCTTTTCTAAACGCCGTAATTTGCGCATTTATCCCGCAGCTAATATTTATTAGCTAAACATTATCAGTAAGAGGATGCGTAATGAAAGAGCAGTGGAGCAGGGAGCAGGCACAGGCGTGGTATCAGCAGAAGGGCTGGCTGTGCGGGTTTAACTATTTGCCGTCGACGGCGGTGAACTGGACCGATATCTGGCAGGCAGAGACCTTCGATGCCGCAACCATTGACCGCGAGCTGGGCTGGGCGGCTGAGGCGGGCTATAACACCCTGCGCATCAACCTGCCGTTTATCGTCTGGGAGCATGACCGCGACGGGCTGATGGCGCGCATCGACCGCTTTTTGACGATTGCCGACGGTCACGGGTTCAGCACCATGCTGACCCTGATGGACGACTGCGGCTTCTCCGGTGACGAGCCGTACCTCGGCCCGCAAAAGCCGCCGGTGCCGGGCAAGCACAACAGCCAGGCGGCGGCGAGCCCCGGTCGCGATAAGGTGTGCGATCCGGACTGCTGGGCAGACATTGAACGCTATATCCGCGACGTTGTCCGCCAGTTCCGCGACGACAGGCGCGTGCTGCTGTGGGATCTGTATAACGAGCCGGGCAACCGCGGCATTTTCGCGACGGGCACGCAGGAGGTGCAGTACGACGCGAAGCTGGAGACCTGCGCCCACGCGCTGATGAAGCTGGCGTTCCAGTGGGTGCGTGAAGAAGACCCGACCCAGCCGCTCACCGTCTGCGCGTGGCGCGTCCCGCCGGAAGAGGAGGGCGAGACGTTCTTCCAGCACCCGCTGGACCAGACCGCGCTGGCGCTCTCGGACGTGGTGAGCTTCCACGCCTACACCCACACGGGGCGCATGACGGCGATGATTCAGCAGCTGCAAGCGCTCGGTCGCCCGCTGTTCTGCACCGAATGGCTGGCGCGCCACGTGGGCAGCACGATTGAAGAGCAGCTTCCGCTGATGTACATGGCGAAGGTTGCGCCGTATCAGTGGGGGCTGGTGCGCGGCAAAACCCAGACGTGGCTGCCGTGGCCGGTGGTGATGAAGGAGTCCACGGACTACTGTCGCCTCTGGTTCCACGACGTGTTTGAGGAGAACGGCATTCCGTTCTCACGCGCTGAAATTGCGCTGATGCAGAAGCTGCGCAAAATCGCCCCGAATCCGCAGGGCTAATAATAACGACCCGGCGCGCTGTCGCCGGGCAACCAGGTACGCACTATGGCAACGACAATGAAAATACCGTCTCGCGAGTTGTGGTCTTATTTTGGCTATGGTTTAGGTCAGTGTTTTAGTTTTGGTTTAGTGGGTTCGTTTATTAACTATTTTTACACCGACGTGTTGGGGATCTCGGCGCTGGCGGCGAGCACCATCTTCCTGATTGCCCGCGCGTGGGACGCGGTTCACGATCCGCTGTTTGCCAGCATAATGGACACGATTAACAGCCGGTTCGGCAAGTTTCGCCACTTTTTGCTGATCGCGCCTTTGCTGATCACCGGCGTCACGCTGCTGTCGTTCTATAAAATCGAAGCGGACATGACCACCAAAATCCTCTACGCCGGGGTGACGTATATCCTGTGGGGGACGCTGTACGCCATCTCCGATATCCCGTTCTGGTCGATGTCGTCGGTGATGACCAACGACTCCGCCCAGCGCACCCGCGCGGTGACGGCGGCGATGCTCGGGGTGAACGCCGGGATTGCCTGCGCCAATATCTTCTTCCCGAAGCTGGCGGCGTTCTTCGCCCAGTACAGCAACGATAAAGGCTACTTTATGGCGGCGCTGGTGATGATGCTGGTGGGCCTGCCGCTGATGCTCAACGGCTTTATGCAGATCAAAGAGCGCGTCCCGCCCAGCCCGGAAAAGGTGACGATGCGCGACACCTTCCACAACCTGCGCCAGAACAAGCCGCTGTTTATCGTCCTGCTGTCGTTCTTTTTTTGCGTGTTCCACAACGTTGCGGGCGGGCTGTATATCTACTTCTTTATCAACAACCTGGGCGACGGCAGCCTGCAGATGGCGATTGGCGTGATGGGCATTGTGGCGGCGGTGCTGTGCCTGGTCGCCCCGATGCTGACGCGCCGGATGCAGAAGCGGAAGCTGTTTATGATCCTCTGCGGGCTGGACGTGGCGGTGCGCGTGGTGATGTGGTTTGTCGGGTATCAACAGGTGACGATGCTGTTTATTCTCCTCGGCCTGAGCACGCTGTTCGTGATGATGACCAACATCCTCACCTCGTCGATGATTGCCGACACCATCGAGTACGCGGAGTACCACACTAACAAGCGCTGCGCGGCGATCACCTTCTCCGGGCAGACCTTTACCGGCAAGATGTCGGTGGCGGTGGGTGGCGGGTTAATCGGCGTGTTTCTGACGATGATCGGCTACGTGCCGCAGGCGCAAATCCAGAGCGAAGGCGTGCTGTCGGGGCTGTTCTTCGGGATTTGCCTGCTGCCGGCGATTGGGTCGCTGATCCGCATGGGCTTTATGTCGCGCTTTACCTTTACCGAGGAGAAGCATGCGGAGGTTTGTCGGTTGCTGGCGGAGCGTCGGCATCATGTAGAAAATAGCCGTGCGGAGAATGAGCGGCTGGAGCGTCCGGCCCCGGCGAACTAAGAGAAATGGGCGCCTGTCATGCAGGCGTCCACTTCAGAACTTAATTCACGTCAGTTATCCCACAGCAATCACGCGCTAATTTCAATAATTGCTGAGTCATTGTGGCGGCATCTGCTGCTAAATCTAAGGTGGCAAAGTGGATTTTATGCCCCTGTACCTCAACGAATTCGTAGAGCATTACATCGACGGCTGGATGAAGTAATAATCCAGCTGAACAGAGAGATAATGGGTCTGTTCGGTTCTCCTGCGTTCGCAGATAGGTATAAATCTGGTAGATATAACCGCTGCGTAAGCTCTTATCGCGATACCAGCCTTTAGTCAGAATGTTATTGAATTTGGTGTCGATGATGACGCGCTGTGGAGGTTGCTTGTGCTCAAGAATAATGTCCGAGTTCATGGTTGGGAAAATACTTTCGCTCCCTGCACTTTGAGACGTTAATCCCCATTTCAACTCTTTTCCGGCAGCGACTGTCCAGTCTTTTTTGGGAAGATGGAAGTGATAGAAACCCGCCATACTTTTCTCGAAGAGCTTGCGCATCCAATAAGGGTCATCAGAAGGCGTTGGCAACAGTTTTTGCCCCGCAGTTTGGGTTGGTAGCCATAATTCAAATGCCAGCTTCGCGGCATCGACCATGGCTTTATCCGCCGCATCATGGCGGCCAAAACGTGTGATTGACGGCAGTTCACCTTTGCCGGGCATACCCCCCTCAATACCACGACGACGCAAATTGATTGCCATTGTGCGACATTGTGCAGCCAGCGTGCCGTTGCTGAGCAGCGGAACAAGGTGCTCTAACGCAGAGCGAACATAGCGATTTCGTGGTGTGTCCAGCGTCATTTCCTGAAACTGGCAGGTTACCTGTGCCCGCTCAAGCAATTGTCGACTAGTTGTGCGCAGAACATCAATGCGTCCCCTTACCCTGTTAAGCGTGGCGCGGCGAGTTTGGTATCCCATACTTAAATGCCTTAACAGCCGCTGCTCCACTTCGTGAAGCAGGATCCTGGCCACCAGCGCCGGGATCTCCTCCGGGTTGTTTTCAGCGGCAACCATGCTGCGCCCGTGGTGGCGAAACAGACTGGAGGCGTACAGCATCAATAGCCAGATATTCCGCAAAGGAATACGCGATACAGCTGCCCGAGCCTGCGTATCGTCACGTTCAGCAAGATCGGTCATACGCTGAGAAGCTCCTTTCTGGAATCCTGGACTTTCTCCGGCGTATCAAACCAGTATTCGGCAAGTAAAGGGCAGATTTCGGTTTCGACAATCTGCTCGTACCAGGTCATCCCGTCGTCAATTTTCAACCCCGCAGGTGGGGTTACATAGCTATGCCCGATACAAAATTGAGGTCCCAGGGCCGCATCCCTGGACAATTTTTCATTTAAAGCGGTTAATTTGGATTCGATAAGGGCTAATGTGTCCAGGCTCACATTAAACCGTTGGTTAACCCATTTTTTCCACGCGTCGTTAAACTCGGGCTTTAGATCAATAAACGCAAAGCGGCGCCGTAATGCCAGGTCTAGCAGGGCAAGCGAGCGGTCAGCGATATTCATCGTCCCGATGATATACAGGTTTTCAGGAATGTAGGTTTTTTCATCCATATCAGATCGATATGAGAGCTCAAGCGCCTCATTCGGCGTACGTTTATCCGCCTCCATCAGCGTCAGCGTTTCGCCAAAAATTTGCGCAGGATTGCCCCGGTTAATCTCCTCAATAATGACCACGTACTTAGTTGTCGGATCGTTTACTGCTTTGTCGATTGCATGGAGAAAAGGCCCGTCTACCAGTGCTAAACGTCCTTCATTGTTAGGACGCCAGCCGCGAATAAAGTCTTCGTAGGAGAGGGTAGGGTGGAACTGCACCGCGCTGATGCGCTTAGAGGTTTCCTCGCCCATCAGACAATACGCCAGACGGCGCGCAAGCCAGGTTTTACCGGTTCCCGGCGGGCCCTGAAGGATCAGGTTTTTTTTGGCCTGTAACCGCTGAAGGATGAATTGGATTTTTTCCTCTTCTAAAAAGCAGCCCTCATCGATCAAATTGCTTATCGCGTAAGGCTTGTGGGGGATTTCTGCGGGCACGTTCTCTTCAACCGTTTCCTCGGTGATGCTCTGCAATTCACCTTTATCGAAGTTGAGGTATTCATAATTGCCGGGGGTCTGAAACTCCAGTTCATCATCATCACGTAGTTTTTGCAGATAATATGAAATGGATGATTCAATAGTATTGTTATTGGGATAATCCGCCTTAATCTCATCCAGATAGGCCTCTTTTAACTCCCTCAAAGAGAAAAATGGGCTGTCTTTTCGTAGGCACAGCACCTTGATCTTATTGAGCAAATACGCTTTCCATGTCATCCGCTCGACTTCATCATTTGACTGTTGCAAATCGATATTCCATGCCGCCAGAGAGAGTTCAGGGAAGGAGTGAACCGGATAGTTTGGCTGGGTAAAAGCCTTTTTGAGCGCCAGGGCTACGGTCTGATAGTTGTGTCCGCTACAGCGCCCTTTGGCACCTTTTTTAATGATTTTAATGTTCAGGACTTTCTGGATGTAGTACTGAGACTGGCTATCCAGCGTAGGGTAGAACCAGGGGCGTAGCCAGTACAATCCCATTGTCAGGTTCCAGCCCACATTGCGCACGTTAGATGCGGCGTCATAAGAAAAGAGGAAGTCAGCGGGATCGGCGTTTGGGGTGTCGGCGAAGGAGATTGCCTGAGAAAACATTTCCCACAGCGTATCGATGTCTTCAGGCTTACGTGATTTCTCATAGCCAAAGAACCATGATTTCTGATTGTTAAGTAGCGGAATACCGTCGAACGATTCAGGAACCTTTTCGCGTACGCCTATCAGTTTTGCCAGGCTGGCTGCGATATTTCTTCGGTTGGTAACGGTAAGCGAGCGATTAAACAAGCCCATAGTGGTGAAAGGACAAATGTCTTTCAAAGGATGGGGGACGCCATTAGCGGGCTTGTCCTGTAGGTGTGACATACTACCAATCTCAGCAGCAATGCGGTGAATACCCGCCACCAACTCCTCTCTTCGATTTCGCCAGGTCAGTAGCTGAGAGGCAAAAGCCTGATAAAAGTCTGCCCATTCGAATCTGACGTCTTGCTCAACTGCGTCCATATGCTCTCCAGTAAAATTACAGGCTTCGGTAACCTGGCGAATGAATTTTACGGGATTGCAAGCCTGAGTGAATAACTACCTAAAACAGTGATCTATAAGGGCATGCCGGATCAACATGCCCCTGGACGACGTTACAGCGACTTCACAAACGCCAGCAGATCTTCGTTGAGCTGATCCTGGTGGGTCAGCGCGAAGCCGTGCGGGGCGTTGTCGTACACCTTCAGCGTGGCGTTTTTGATCATCTCCGCCGCAAGCTTGCCGGTGCTTTCAAACGGCACGATCTGGTCGTTGCTGCCGTGGATCACCAGCGTCGGCACGTCGATTTTCGCCATATCCGGGCGGAAGTCGGTTTCGCCGAAGGCGGTCACGCAGTCGATGGTGCCCTTCAGGGATGCCAGCAGGGCGATGTTCAGCGTCTGGGTCAGCGCGCCTGCGGACACGGTCTGCCCGGCGTTGGTGCCGTAGAACGGGGTGGCGAAGTCGCTGATGAACTGGGCGCGATCTTTACGCAGTCCGTCACGGATGCCGTCGAACACGCTCTGATCCACACCCTGCGGGAAGGTATCCGATTTACCGAAGATTGGAGTGACCGCGCCCAGCAGCGCCAGACCAGCCACGCGTTCGCTGCCGTAGTTGTTGATGTAGCGGGTCACGTCGCCGCCGCCCATGGAGAAGCCCACCAGCGTTACGTCGCGCAGATCCAGGGTAGTAATCAGGTCGTTAATGTCGGACGCAAAGGTGTTGTAGTCATAGCCGTTCCACGGCTGATCCGAACGCCCAAAGCCGCGACGGTCAAAGGCGATGGCGCGGAAGCCGCGCTCGGCCAGGTAGTTCAGCTGGCTGTCCCACATGTCGCCGTCCAACGGCCAGCCGTGGCTGAAGAGGATCGGTTTGCCCGCGCCGCAGTCTTTGTAGTAAATCTGCGTGCCGTCTTTTGCCTTAAACAGTGCCATAGTGTGTTCCTGTGCAGGTGATTGTTATGGTTATACCGGCGCGACCAGATAGCGAATTGCCGGTGATGTTGTGCCCTGATGAAAAGCCAGAACGCGGCTCTGCAACAGGAGGTCATTCATGGTGTGGCGTTCCTGCTGGCGCAAATGCTCAATCCAGGAACCCATCAGGAAGGTCTCGATAAACAGCCCTGGACGTTCGATATCCTCGTACACCGCCCAGCTCATCGCTCCGGCGCGGCGGCGCACCCGGCGTAGCTCGTGCACGGCCTGCAAAAACGCTTTCGCGTTCTGTGGGTCGATGATGTACTCGTGCGACACCAGCACCGGGCCGCGCTCGTTCGGGAGTTCAATCTCCACGCCGTCCAGCGGCTGCCCGCTCAGGTCGAGATTTAAATTCGGATCTTTCTCCAGCTTCCAGCGGAACGCCGTCGCGCTTGCCAGCACCATCCCCAGCGTGGCAACCACCAGCGAGGTCGGGGTGCCGAACTGCGAGGCGATTTGCCCCCAGACGGCGCTGCCTGCGGTCATCGAGCCGAAGAACACCGTCAGATACACAGCCAGCGCCCGGGCTTTTACCCAGCGGGCGGCGCTGCGCTGTGCGCCAAGGTTGAGGGTGGAGAGCACCGCAATCCACGCGAAGCCGGTAAAGAACTCAAACAGGTTCAGCAGCCAGAAGTGGCGCACGAACGCCAGCGCCAGCATGGTGATTGCAAACGTCAGGCTGGCGGCCACCATCAGGCGGTCGGCATTCAGCCGCTGACGCAGGCGCGGCAGCAGGATCGCCCCGGCAATCGCCCCCAGGCCAATGCACGCCAGCATCACGCCGTAGCCCGCCGGGCCTAAGCCCAGCTCGCGGCGCGCCACCAGCGGCAGTAACGCCCAGCCCGCGCTGCCGAAAACGAAGAACGCCACGGTACGCACCAGCACGTTGCGCAGCACCGGGGCGGCGTGCACGTAGCGAATGCCGGAGCGCACCGCGGAGAAGAAGTGCTCCGGCGGCAGCCGCTGCACGGAAGGCGCCGGACGCCAGCGCCACAGCACCCACGCCACGCCGACCACGGATAGCGCGTTAAGCGCAAACACCATCCACGGCCCAGCCAGCGACAGCAGGAAACCGCCCAGCGCCGGGCCAATCGCCCGGCTGATGTTGACCCCGAGCGAGTTAAGCGCCACGGCGGAACCCAGCTCGGGCTTGCTCACCAGGTCAGGCACAATCGCCTGAAACGGCGGCGAACTCATGGCCGCGCCCACGCTCAGCAGAAACGTTGCCGCCAGCAGAACGGTGGGGGTGACGTATCCGGTAAAAGAGAGCAGCGTCAGCCCGGCAGCGGCGATGAATACCCATAGCTGGGAGAAGAGCAGGTATTTTCGTCGGTCAACGATGTCCGCCATCACCCCGGACGGCAGGGCGAAGAGGAACATCGGCAGGCTACTGGCCGCCTGCACCAGCGCGATATCCAGCGGATCGGCGCTGAGCGTCAGCATGCTCCAGTTGATGCCGACGTCGCTCATCCATGAGCCGACGTTAGAGACCACCGTGGCGATCCACAGCATGCGGAACACCGGCTGGCTCAGCGGCTGCCAGGGCGAAGCCGCCGATGCGGGCGTCGTCTCGACGTGTGCGTCGCGAACGTCGTTAACCTGGGTCATGCGAACCTCTCCGTCGTCTTACGCTGCAGCCGCCACTGGCCCGGTCCGGTGAGGGCGAGGGTGGTGAAGATAATCAGCAGCAGCCAGCCAAACTGCCCTTCGGCAATCGACCAGTCCGGGTGCACCGCCAGCATCGCCACCAGCAGTACGGCGATAATCGGCAGGCACGCCAGGCGGGTGTAAACCCCTGCAATGATAAACAGCGGGCAGATGACCTCGGCGACGATCGCCGGGATCAGGCTCGCGTAAGGTCCGAAACCAAACGGATCTTCGATGCGCGTCAGCTCTTCGCTGAAGTGGAGCACCTTAGGCAGGCCATGCACGTAAAGCAGCAGCAGGCTGCCGGTCAGGCGCAGGAAGAACAGTCCCGGATCGATCCGGGGCGAAGCGTCATTATGTTTCATCAGAATGCAAAGCAGCTGCAGCCCAGCGCCCCCCAGAAAGCGTTATCGTCGGACACCGGCATCTCTGACGTGCGGGCGAAATCATGCTGGTGGCTATGAACCCCGCACGGGCCGCTGCAGTGGTGGACGGCGCTCATGCCGACGCGTGCGGCCTGCGGCGGCGCGCTGCGGTAGTGGCCCGGCACCTTCACCACCGGGGACCACTCGGGCAGGACCGGAATGGCGGGCGGCGCGAGCGGGCCAAAGCTGCCAGCGGCGTAGACGATATCGCCGTTGACCACGGTGAGGACGGACTCGATGCCCTTGATCTCCTCTTCCGGCACACGGAAGTAATCTTTGCTGAGCACCGCCAGATCCGCGAGCTGGCCCGTTTTGATCTGCCCCTTCTGGTTCTGCTCGCTGGAGAACCACGCGCTGCCCTGGGTCCAGAGCATCAGGGCGGTATCGCGATCCAGACGGGCGCTGTGATCGTACATCTGCATCCCGCCAACGGTGCGGCCGGAGACCAGCCAGTAGAGCGCGGTCCACGGGTTATAGCTCGCCACGCGGGTGGCGTCGGTGCCTAAGCCCACCGGCACGCCGGTCTCCAGCATTTTCGCCACCGGCGGCGTGTGGCGGGTGGCTTCGATGCCGTAACGCTCGGCGAAGTATTCCCCCTGGAAGGCCATGCGGTGCTGCACGGCAATGCCGCCGCCCAGTTCTTTGATGCGGTCGATGTTGGCCTGTGACACGGTTTCGGCGTGGTCGAAGAACCAGTGTAGCCCGTTGAACGGAATGTCGCGGTTCACCTTCTCGAACACGTCCAGCATGCGGCTGATGGATTCGTTATAGGTGGCGTGCAGGCGGAACGGCCAGCGGTGTTCGACCAGATGGCGCACCACGCGCTCCAGCTCGTCCTCCATGCCCGGCGCGAGATCCGGGCGCGGCTCGAGGAAGTCTTCAAAATCGGCGGCGGAGAAGACCAGCATCTCGCCCGCGCCGTTGTGGCGGAAGAAGTCGCTGCCCTGGCCCGGCGTGAGCATGTCGGTCCATTTTTCAAAGTCTTCCAGCTCGTGGCCCGGACGCTGGGTAAACAGGTTGTAGGCGATGCGGATGGTCATCTGCTTTTTCTCGTGCAGCTCGGCAATTACCTCGTAATCTTCCGGGTAGTTCTGGAAGCCGCCGCCCGCGTCGATGGCACTGGTCAGCCCCAGGCGGTTCAGCTCGCGCATGAACTGGCGCGTGGAGTTGACCTGCTGCTCCAGCGGCAGCTTCGGCCCTTTGGCGAGGGTTGAGTACAGGATCATGGCGTTCGGGCGGGCGATCAGCATCCCGGTCGGGTTGCCGTTGGCGTCGCGCTGGATCTCCCCGCCCGGCGGATTCGGCGTGTCCCTGGTGTAGCCGACCACCTTCAGCGCGGCGCGGTTGAGCAGGGCGCGGTCGTACAGGTGCAGGATGAAAACCGGCGTATCCGGCGCGGCGTCGTTGATCTCGTCTAAAGTTGGCATACGGCGCTCGGCAAACTGGAACTCGCTCCAGCCGCCCACCACGCGCACCCACTGGGGCGACGGCGTGCGCAGGGCCTGCTCTTTCAGCATGCGCAGGGCATCTGCCAGGGACGGTACGCCTTCCCAGCGCAGCTCGAGATTGTAGTTCAGCCCGCCGCGGATCAGGTGCAGGTGCGAGTCGTTCAGGCCGGGGATGGCGGTGTGGCCTTTTAAGTCGACCATCTTAGTGCCGTCGCAGTGGTGTTGCATCACCTCGGCGACGGTGCCCACTTCCAGGAATTTCCCGTCGCGCACGGCAACGGCTTCCGCGAGAGGGTTCTCGCGATCGACGGTGTGAAACTGGCCGTTAACCAGAATGAGATCGGCTTTACCGAGGGTAACCATAACTGCTCCAGACTGAGAGGGGAATGGTCAGGATTATGGGAACCGGTTTCGGGAAAGATCCAGTTATACAATAGGATAGGTATACCAAAGTATAACTATACCTTAGGTTAACTATACGAAGAGATAATTACGCGCCAGCGGCGTGGGTCATAGGATGAATGCGATTTTATCGGCGTGCTGTTCGCGGCGATTTTAACCTTTAACCTCACTGGATAATCTTATGACCACTACAAAGCTCGAAGTCTTAACCCCAGCCAACTGTCAGATCATTTTCATCGACCACCAGCCGCAGATGGCGTTTGGCGTGCAGTCTATTGACCGCCAGGTGCTGAAAAACAACACCGTGGCGCTGGCGAAAGCGGCAAAAGTGTTCAACATCCCGACCATCATCACCACCGTAGAGACCGAAAGCTTCTCCGGTAACACCTATCCGGAGCTGCTGGACGTGTTCCCGGGCCAGGACATTCTGGAGCGTACCTCCATGAACTCCTGGGACGACCAGAAGGTGCGCGACGCGCTGAAGGCTAACGGCAAGAAGAAGGTGGTTGTCGCGGGCCTGTGGACCGAAGTGTGCAACAACAGCTTTGCCCTGTGCGCGATGCTGGAAGGGGACTACGAAATTTATATGGTGGCGGACGCGTCCGGCGGCACCTCCAAAGAAGCCCACGACTTCGCGATGCAGCGCATGATCCAGGCGGGCGTGATCCCGGTGACCTGGCAGCAGGTGATGCTGGAGTGGCAGCGTGACTGGGCGCATAAAGAGACCTACACCGCGGTGATGGATATCGTGCGCGAGCACTCCGGTGCGTACGGCATGGGCGTGGATTATGCCTACACCATGGTGCACAAAGCGCCGTCTCGCCAGAAGAGCGAGCACCGTACCTTAGCGCCGGTTCCGGCACGCTAAATCCCGGCGGCGGGCTGGTCCCTCATCCGGCTCGTCACTGCCTTTTTCTCTGGAGTTCACAATGAGTACAGGGTTGATATCCCTCGCGGCAGGCGTGCTGATTGGCCTGATGTATGCCGTGCTGAAGGTGCGTTCCCCCGCGCCGCCCGCGCTGGCGCTGATTGGCCTGCTGGGTATGCTGGCAGGGGAACAGGCGATGCGTCATCTTTTATCCCGCGATAATCCCGCTGGCGTGCAGGTGACGGTTCCCCACGTTCAGCACCTGACCGGAGCGTCATCATGAAGGCCTGGATTATTTCGCTGGTGTGCGGGGTCGCGGCTGGGGTAATTTACGCCCTGCTCGACGTGCATTCCCCGGCGCCGCCGGTCGTCGCGCTGCTTGGCCTGTTCGGCATGCTGGTGGGTGAACAACTGATCCCCATCGGACGGCGTCTGGTGAGCCGCGAACCGCTGACCCTGGCCTGGTTTCGTCATGAATGCGTACCGAAAATCAGCGGTACCGCGCCCCCAGCGCCCGCGAAGGAAAGCCGCGACGCGTAACGAATTGTTTGAGGAAAGACAGCATGACGCTGCCGTGGCGCATTGCCATCATTGATGACGAACGCTCTGTTCGCAGCGGGCTCAGTAACCTGCTGCAATCGGAAGGGTATGCTACCGATACCTTCGATTCGGCAGAGGTGTTTTTGAGCCACCCTCTCGCCCTGTCCGGCGCGTCGCTGGTGATCACCGACATCAAGCTGCGCGGCATGAACGGGATCGAGCTGTTTGAGAAGCTGCGGTTGCTGGCCACGCCGCCGCCGCCAATACTGTTTATCTCCGGCCATGCGGATGAAAATATGCAGCGGTATGCACTCAGCCTGGGCGCCGCTGCATTTTTGCGTAAGCCGATTAACATCGATATTCTGCTGGATCATATTCAGCGGGAGCTGACCCGCCGACAATAAGGATCGCGGATGAACGAACAAACGTCGCCTGCATTTTGGCCCGCCCGGGGAAGTCTCCATGAAGGGCGGGCTTTTGTTCTGAAAGAGGATGTTATTTTTACCGTGCTGGCGCAGGAGGGCGGCATCTCCTGGATGAACGGGCGGCATCCCCAGTCAGGCGGTTCGTTTATTATTGCCACCGCGGTCAGCGATGAAGAAGAGGAGCGGGCAACGCGGCTGCTTAAAAACGAGTTTGCCCTGCGCGATCGACTTCATGACGGCTGGGCTATCCGGCCCGTCGCTTCAACCCAGTACCGCGGACGTTTTGCGCTGGTCTACGCGCCGTTCTGCTTTGAACTGCTGGCGTGCCGGGCAGGTAAGGCGATTTCCGGGATCGCCCGCTTTATCGAGATGGCGATCCGCATCTGCGGTCCCCTGCGCCAGATGCATCTGCACAACCTGATCCACGGCGATATCAAACCCGGGTCGATCTTCGTTCATCACGACGCCACCAGCCGTCTGTGCAGCTTTGGTCTTTCCTGCGCCACCTCCGACGCATTCTCCCAGTCCCGGCTTGCCGCGTCTGGCGGCACGCCCGCCTACATGTCACCGGAACACACCACGCGTACCCGGCGCGCCGTCGACAGCAGGAGCGATCTCTACAGTCTGGGTATCGTGCTTTATGAACTTCTGACCGGGCGATTGCCGTTTGAACTGAGCGCTGATGACCAGACTAACTGGGCGCATTACCACATTGCCTCTGAGCCGCTTGCGCCGGGCCGGGTGCGTCCGGACGTGCCCGGCATGCTGTCGACCATTATCCTTAAGCTGTTGGAGAAGAATCCGGAGAATCGCTATCAGACCGTCGACGGGCTGATTGCCGACCTCAGGCGCTGCCAGGCGACGCTGACCGCCGAAGGTGAGATCGTCGACTTTATTCCCGGCCAGCAGGATCGCTCTCCGGCGATCCATCTTGCCGATTCGCTTTTCTCTGCGCATCCGCAGGCCAGCGACGTCATCGCCGCGTTTGAGCGGGTCAGCCAGAGCGGTGCGCCGGAACTGGTGACGATTGGCGGTCCGTCGGGGATCGGCAAATCTTCCGTGATCGCCACCACACTGAAATCGCTGCAACAGCGCAAGGTGCTGCTGGCGGTGGGCAAGGTCGATCAATACTCTCCCACGCTGCCCTACGGCGTGCTGAGTTCGGCGTTTCGGACGCTCACGCTGCACCTGCTCGGGCTGCCAGCCGGGGAGGTGGCGACGTGGAAAATCCGCCTGTCGCGTGCGCTGGAAGGCTTCGAGGAGCTGGCTGTCAGCCTGGTGCCGGAGCTGAATTTATTTCTTGAGAATAAACCGCGTTTCTCTGCGGATACATTTTCCATCGACGCGCGGGCGCGCTTCAGCCATATGGTGCTGGCGCTGGTGAAAACCTTCGCCACCCAGGGCGCGCCGCTGGTGCTGCTGCTGGATGATGTGCAGTGGATCGACGCCGCCAGCCTGCAAACGCTCGATCACCTGCTGCGCGCCTGCGGCGCCATCCCGCTGCTGGTGGTGGTGGCGCACCGCGATCTCAGTTCGCTTTCTGATCCCAGCTTGCAGACCGCGCTGGCGAGCCTGCCGGAGGCGGCGCAGCATGCCATGACGATCGTGCCGCAGCCGCTGTCGGTGAAGGCCGTGGCACGCTGGCTCGGGGGGATTTTTCATGCCCGCAGTACCGGCACCTCCGATCTTGCCACGCTGATCCATGAAAAAACCGGCGGCAACCCGCTGTTCGTTCAGGAATTTTTCCGCCGCATCGTCGATGACGGACTGGTGGTGCACAACAAATATCAGGGGAAATGGCATTACGATCTCCAGGCCATCCGCGCCCGGCATTACACCGAGAACGTGGTGACGCTGGTGCTAGAACAGCTCAAAGAGATGCCCGACGAGACGCGCCGCCTGTTGGGCAGCATCGCCTGCCTCGGCTGCACGGGCGAGCTGGAGATGCTGTGCCGCGTGGTGGGGCAGTCGGCGGCGGAAATCCGCTACGCCCTTCATCCGGCGGTTACCGCTCAGCTGATTGTGCTGACGGAGAAAGAGTACGCTTTTACCCACGATCGGGTGCAGGAAGCCGCCTTTGCCCTGCTGGATGAGGGCGAGAAAAGCCATCTGCACCTGACCACCGCCAGCCTGCTGGCGGATGCCGCGCGGCAGACGGCGGGTAACGAACTACTGTTCCGCGCGGTTCACCACGTCAGCGCCGCGCTGGACTGCATCCAGCCTGCGCCGCAGCGCCAGAGATTCCGTGAGCTGAGCCTCCAGGCCGCGCGGCGTGCGAAGCGTACCGGCGATTACCTTTCCGCCTTAAGTTACATCCAGACCGCCAGAGCGCTGGGGAACGCGGGTCCGGTCTCGGACTTTATGCTGGATATCGAAGAGGCGGGCTGTGAGTTCGCGCTCGGGCACCTGGAGCGCACGCGCGCGCTGTGCGATACGATCCTCGGCTCACCGGGCGGGCTGACGGAGAAAGCGCTGGCCGCTAACCTGCTGGCGGAAGTCTATATGCGCCAGTCGGAGATCCGCCTGGCGCTGGAGGCGTCGTTATGCTGGCTGGGCGTGTTCGGGATCCAGATCAGCCGCTACCCGGAAAATGCCGAATGTGACGAGGCCTGGCAGCAGTTCTGTCAACGCACCGCCGACGCGCCGCAGAACCCGTTTACTCAGCTTAAGCTGATGGAGAGCGCGGAGACCGAAGCGGTAATGAACCTGCTTTACAGCGCCAGTATTTTCGCCAGCTTTACCTGCCCGCGCCTGCACTTTTTACTCCTGTGCCGGATGATGCACCTCACGCTCGATCGCGGCATAACCGGCGCATCCACCACGGCGATGGCCTGGTTTGGCGTGCTGATTGGCCACCGCTATGCCGAATACCGTCTCGGGTTTGAGTACGGCACGCTGGCTCGCGAGCTGGTGAACCGCCACGGCTATGATGCCTATGAAGCTAAAACTCTGCTGCCGCTCGACCAGCTCAGCGTCTGGACCCAGCCGCTGTCGTACACTATCGAGTGCGCCAAGGCCTGCTTTACCTCGGCGGTGACCCACGGCGACATGACGATGGCCTGCTTCGCGGCTTGTCATCAGATCATTAACTTCCTCTCCCGGGGCGATCATCTGGACGGCGTGTTGACCAGCATCGATCGCGGTCTGGCTTTTGTGCGTAAAACGGATTATCAGGACATTGAAACCGTTCTGCACATTCAGCGCCGCTACGTGGAGTTTTTACGCACGCCGGTGACGGGCACATGGAACGCCGCCCAGGCGCTGCCTGACGATCTGCTGCCCGCACCGCCGGAGCAGGCGCCCGAGCAGACCTCGACCATGCTGTTCTGGTACTGGCTCTATCGCGGGATGGCGCACTTTACCTGCGGCGAATACGCCGACGCGCAGGCGGATTTAGAGAGGGCGGGCTGGTATGCGTGGTCCGCGCCGGGCCATATCCATCTGCTGGATTACCATTTTTACAGCGCGCTGGCGCTCTCCCGCCAGCTTTCGCCGGAGACCTTCTCGGCGGATTATCGCCGCAGTATTCATCACCATTACGACAAAATTGCCCTCTGGGCGCGGATCAATCCGGGCACGTTTGCCGATAAAGAGGCGCTGATTTATGCCGAAATCGTCCGTCTGGACGGCATGAACAGCATCGCGCTGGAGCAGTATGAAAAGGCGGTGCGGCTCTCGCGGGAGGGCGGGTTTAACCCGATCAATGCCCTGGCCCACGAGCTGGCAGGGCGTTTCTCGCTGGCCTGCGGCTACCCGACCGCCTCCGACGCCCATTTCCGCGGTTCGATTGCCGCCTGGGGCCGCGCCGGGGCGCAGGCCAAGGTGCGTCAGCTGGAGCAGGATTTTCCGCATCTGCTGGCCTCCGGGCAGAGCCGCGCGTACGACACCGTGGCATTTGCCCAGAACGAGGTGATCCGCGATTTACAGAGCGTCATCAAAGCCTCACGCGCCTTGTCCGAAGAAATCAACCTCGAGCGTTTAATTGAAAACCTGATGACGCTGCTGCTTGAACGGGCCGGGGCGCAGCGTGGCCTGCTGCTTCGCGTCAGCGATAATCACATCCCGGAGATCGAAGCCAGCGCCTGGACCAGCACCGACGGGGTGCGGGTTCGCATCCTGAAAGAGACACCGATGGCGACGGACATGCCGCTGTCGGTGCTGGCCGCGGTGATCCGCACCGGGCAGGAGATCCGCACCGGCAAACCGGAGGAATTTCACCCGTTCAGCCAGGATCCTTATCTGGTGACGTCCGGCGCCGCCGTGATGTGTGTCCCGATGTTCAAACAGGCGCGACTGGTGGGGGTGCTGTATCTGGAAAACCGCCTGATGCCGGAAGTGTTTACCGCCGAACATTCGCGCGTGGTCAGCCTGCTGGGCGCGCAGGCGGCCGTTTCGCTGGAGACGGCACGGCTCTACGCCGAGCTGCTGGCGGAAAACATCCACCGCCGACGGGTGGAGAAAGAGCTGCGCGCCAGCCAGACCTCGCTGATGCTGGGTGAGCAGATCAGCCATACCGGCAGCTGGCGCTGGGAGCTGGTGCAGGATCTGATGTTTATGTCCGAAGAGTACGCCCGTATTCTTGGCCTGCCGGAGCAGCAAAAGATGATCTCAATGGCGGAGTTTTTGACCTTCGTGCATGAGGATGATTATGGCCGGATCGGTAACCTCGTTAATCAGAGCGTGCGTGACGGACTGTCGATGCGCGCGGAGTTTCGCATTATCCGCACCGACGGCTCCGTTCGCTACATTCTCGGGATTGGCGATCCGGTGGGCGTGGGCAGCGAAGTGAATGAGTATTACGGCATCATTACCGACATCACCAGCCAGCGGGCGGCGGAGGATGCGATGCGGGTGGCGCAGGCGGATCTGGCGCGAGTCTCACGGGCCACCACCGTCGGGCAACTCACCTCCTCGATCGCGCACGAGATCAACCAGCCGCTGATGTCGATTGTCTCGAACGCCGGCGCGAGCCTGCGCTGGCTCAACCGCGATCCGGCGCGGCTGGACAAAGTGCGAGAGGGGCTGGAGGAGATCGCCGCCGAGGGCGAGCGGGCAGGGGAGATCATCCGCAGCATTCAATCTCTGACGCGCAAACAGGACCCCACGTTTACGCGCATCGATCTGCACTTCCTGATCCACCACATCATTATGCTCTCCCGCAGCGAACTTGAGCTGCGACACATAAGCGTTGATTATCTCCTGAACGCTGACGACAGCTTTATCATCGGCGACAGCGTGCAGATCCAGCAGGTGCTGCTTAACCTGGTGATGAATGCGATGGAAGCGATGGCGGAAGTGACGGATCGCCCGTGCTGCATCACGATCGCCACCGCGAACTGCGCCGAAGGGAAGGTGATCTTTGAGATCGCCGATACCGGCAGCGGCATTGAGCCGGAGCTCACCGAGCGGATCTTTGACTCGTTCTATTCGACCAAAGCGCAGGGAATGGGGATGGGGCTGACCATCAGCGCCAGCATCATTGAACGGCACCGGGGAAAACTGAGCGCGCGCCGCAGAGATCCGTACGGGACGGTGTTTACCTTCGCGTTGCCGCTTGCCGGACAGGAGGCGTAACGGTTATTCCGCTGGCTGATGTTTGGTCAGGCGCTCGACGGCCCTGACCAGCTCGGCCACGGAGCGGACCTGCATTTTCTCCATCACCCGGCGGCGGTGTACTTTCACCGTAATCTCACTGACGCCCAGCTCGGCGGCGATCTGCTTGTTGAGCTTGCCGCTGATGGCAAGCTCAAGCACCTCATGCTCGCGCGGCGTGAGGGACATGTGGCGCTGTTTCAGGGCGTAGTGCTCTTTGACGCGGGCGGCGTTGTGCTGTGCCAGCCTGAGCGCGGATTCGATAGAGCCAATGAGGGCGCTGGATTCAACGGGTTTAGTGAGAAATTCGTAGGCCCCGCCTTTGATCGCCCGGACGGACATAGGGATAGTGCCGTGACCGGTGAGAAAGATGATCGGTATTTCCCGCCCGTTGGCTTTCAGCGCATCTGCGACATCAAACCCGGTGATCGTGGGCATTTGCATATCGAGGATCACGCAGGAGGGCAGATCCTCAAAGGGATGGCTGAGAAAGGCTTCTGCTGAGGAAAAGCCAAGGGCGTGTATATCCGCTGATTCCAGCAGCCCAACCACGGACTGCCTGACTGCGTCATCGTCATCAACCACATAAACAATGTGTTCCATTCACCGCCCCGGTGTGATCAGTAAACCATCGAGAATAAAATGCGCCTTTTTGAACGTAAGCGACTGTTTGCTATCCTCATTCATACTAACACATTAATAATTATTATCATTCGGCAATATGAAGATGATATGAAAGTGTAATAAAAATGTGGCGAATTGGTTAGGATCGGAACGCTGTTTTTAGAGACCTTTCCGGCTGCGAAGCCAGAGCGTGACACAGGCGATATTCATCCTGAGCCACGATGTTTTGTGTGAGGACGCCGACGGGTAAAACAGGCTACACTCTGATTTTGAGCGCGACAAGCTGAGGACATAACGATGCACTACACACTGAAAAGCAGTGACGATAAAGAAAAAGCGGAAGGAACAAGCGGCGCGGGCGCTCTACAGCAAAAACTGCTGGAATCCCGTTCGATTGTCATCTCCGGTGAGATCAACCAGGAACTGGCCCAGAAAGTCATCACTCAGATGATCCTGCTGCAAAGCGTCAGCAACGATCCGATCAAGCTGTACATCAACAGCCAGGGCGGCCACGTGGAAGCGGGCGACACCATCCACGACTTCATTAAGTTTATCCGACCGGAAGTGCACGTCATTGGCACCGGCTGGGTGGCAAGCGCCGGGATCACCATCTTCCTGGCGGCGAAAAAAGAGCACCGCTACTCGCTGCCGAATACCCGCTTTATGATCCACCAGCCGCTGGGCGGCGTGCGCGGTCAGGCAACGGATATCGAAATCGAAGCGCGCGAGATTATCCGCATGCTGGAACGCGTAAACAAACTGATTGCTGACGCCACCGGCCAGCCGCTGGAGAAAGTGAAGAAGGACACCGACCGTAACTTCTGGATGTCACCGGCGGAAGCGCTGGACTACGGCATCGTGGGCAAACTGATCACCCATTATGACGAGCTGAACCTGGATTAAGTTTTAGCCCGCGCGTGCGTCGGGTGACGGCTTCGCCTTACCCGACCTACGCGCGCTCGATTGACCCATGACAAGTTCCCCCCTGGCTGTCTCTTCTATAATCGCGCCTGTCTCCCCTCTCACTGGTGCTAACCATGGCGTATCAACTGAACCTCGACTGGCCGGAATTTCTTGAGAAATACTGGCAAAAACAACCCGTTGTGCTGAAAAATGCCTTCCCGAATTTTGTCGACCCCATTACCCCTGATGAACTGGCGGGTCTGGCGATGGAGCCGGAAGTCGATAGCCGCCTGGTAAGCCATGCTAACGGCAAGTGGCAGGCGAGCAATGGCCCGTTTGAGCATTTCGATAACCTCGGTGAAACCGGCTGGTCTCTGCTGGCGCAGGCGGTGAACCACTGGCATATGCCCGCCGCAGAGCTGGTGTGTCCGTTCCGCGTCCTGCCGGACTGGCGTCTCGATGACCTGATGATCTCCTTCTCCGTCCCGGGCGGCGGCGTTGGGCCGCATATCGATCAGTACGATGTGTTTATTATTCAGGGGATGGGTAGCCGTCGCTGGCGCGTGGGTGACAAGCTGCCGATGCGTCAGTTCTGTCCGCATCCGGCCCTGCTGCACGTCGATCCGTTTGAGCCAATCATTGACGAAGATCTGGCCCCGGGCGATATCCTTTATATTCCGCCTGGATTCCCGCATGACGGCTTCACCCATGAAACCGCGCTCAACTACTCTGTCGGTTTCCGCGGGCCGAACGGTCGCGATCTGATCAGCAGCTTTGCCGATTACGCGCTGGAAAACGATCTGGGTGGCGAGCACTACAGCGATCCCGATCTGACCTGCCGCGAACACCCGGGCCGCGTGGAGCAGTACGAGCTCGATCGCATTCGCCAGATGATGATCGACATGATTAGCAAGCCGGATGATTTTACAAAATGGTTCGGCAGCTTCGTCTCCACGCCGCGTCACGAGCTGGATATTGCCGCCGCCGAGCCGCCGTATTCCGCAGACGAGGTGCTCGACGCGCTGCAAGGGGGCGAAACGCTATCACGCCTGAGCGGGCTGCGCGTGCTGAACATCAACGGCTGCTTCTTTATCAACAGCGAACAGCTGGAGACGGTGGATGTGAACGGGGCGGACGCGCTGTCCCGCTACACCCAGCTCGGCCAGGCCGAGCTGGGTGTAGCGCTGAATAATCCGGCGTTTGTGGAAGAGTTGACCGGATTGATTAACCAGGGATACTGGTACTTCGACGAGTAACAGACAGCGGCGTTTAGTCAGACTAAACGCCGCTACGTTTAAACCAGCATATTACAGGCCTTCCAGTAGTTCAGAAGCCGCTCATCGTCGCGCTCTTTTTCCGCTTTAATTTTCATCGCCTGGGCGAGATTTTCTCGCGATACCTCATGGCCTTTTTGCACGATGTCTAAGACCGCTTCACCAAGAGCCAGCGAAATTTCTGTCCGATTGTTGCGAATCGTCATAAATACCTCCTCGTTGGTTGCGATACTTTAATTATGAACGGAAAATAATCAGTCGCTAATAATTCATCTCATTCTTATTTTTTTTCAATTCGGCGCTAAATAGACATAATATTCGGTTCTGTCAATGATGTTTCAAAATGCTAATACGCATTTCAGGTCCGAATTTATGCGCTACAGTTAATTTCGTGCAACAGGCAAATAACCGAAACAGGAGAATTAATATGGTAGATAAAAGCGCAATTAAGGATCACACTCAGGTTGTCGCCAGCTGCGGAACGCATGTCGGGGTTGTGGACCATCTTGATGGTGAGCGTATCAAGCTTGCGAAGAGCGATCCGGAATCAGGCGGCAAGCACCACTTTATTCCTCTCGGCTGGGTCGATAAGGTCGAAGATAATAAAGTTGTCCTGACCAAAAACCATAAAGAGGTTTTTGCTGAGTGGCAGGAAGCATAAATATATTTCTCGTAAAGAAATATACGCCTTCGCTCCGGCTTCGTCCGGAGCGTAATAGTGTCTGCGCCCGGTGATTGCTGCCATGGCAAATGAATGGTACTGTTTTGCCTGTCCTTTCCCCGATGCAGGCTCCGAATTATGCTCCAGAGTGAAAATACATCAGCGAAGCGCATTTTTTTTGTTGAGGATTTTCAAATATTCGGCGAGCGCTACGGCATCGACTACCGTTTCCCGCAGCTAAAAGATGAGCAGGTCAGCGGCAGCCCCGTGTTGCAGGGGAATGTTGAAGAGATGACGCTCTCGTCCGGCATTTCACTGACCCATTCCGAGGTACGTGTATTACAGCCCTATGAAACCACCTCTCGCCACAGCAGCCCGCTTTATATGCTGGTGGTGCTGGAAGGGTGCGTGACGCTCACGCTCAATGGTATCGATTATCCCGTCCGCCCGGGCATGGCGTTCAGCTCGCGTCTGAGTGAAGATCAGGTGATGAGCGCGCGTCACGATGCTGACAGCACGCTGAAAACGCTCTCGTTTGGCGTGTACCCGCACGATGCCGGACGTGAAGCCCTGCTTGAGTCGCTGCTGCTGGAATGGCAAAGCCTGAATACCCCCGCGTTTGTCTGGCACGTTCCCGAGTTTGTGATGTCAGGCATTCAGCATGCACAGCGGCAGGGGGGAAGCGTGCTCTCGCGTAAGCTGTTGCTGGAGGGGCTCATGTACCAGCTGCTCGGCCACGGCCTGAACCAGTGCCAGCTGCCCTGTCCGAGCCGCCCTGAGCATGCGCGTCTGGAACGCGTCCGGTGCCTGCTGGAACAGTCTCCTGAACGTGACCATACACTCGCGCAGCTGGCAGCCCTTGCTGCCATGAGCCCAAGCAGCCTGCGCAGCAAGTTCCGTCAACGCTACGGCTGCACACTCTTCGATTATCTCCGCGACTGTCGCCTTGCGCTGGCGCGTCGCTATCTGCTGGAAGGCCATAGCGTACAGCAGGCCGCCTGGATGTGCGGGTATCAGCATGCCACCAACTTCGCCACCGCGTTTCGTCGTCATTACGGGATTTCACCGGGTGACGTGCGCAAACTCCGCTAACGTAATTTTGTCCATCGCGCGAACGTATCCCGTGCGGTTTAGCATCGCGCATACATAACCTGGCGGCGCGCATAGCTGTTTGCACCCTCAAAAAGGTAATAATTCTTATTAACAATAAGAAATATCTCTGGAGAGGGTTATGTTTGCTAAATCGCGTCTGGCACTGCTGGTGGGATGGGTTACCGGTAGCGTCGCTTTTCCTTTACTGGCGCAGGATGCCCAAAAAACTGACACCGTGGTGGTGACCTCGCAGATGCAGTCTGCGGCCACCAAGCTTGAAACGCCGGATATTGAAACCCCGCAATCGGTCTCTATCGTCACCCGCGAGCAGTTCGAAGAGCAGGGCGCAACCAGCGTGCGTCAGGCCGTGAGCTACACGCCGGGGGTATACAGCAACCAGATTGGGGCATCAAACCGCTTCGACTACATGGTGCTGCGCGGCTTCTCGGACGGCAGCCTGGACAACGTCTACCTCGACGGACTGAAGATGATGGGCGACACCAATTCCCACAGCTCGCTGGTGGTTGATCCGTGGTTCCTGGACAGTGTCGAAGTCGTGCGCGGCCCGGCCTCCGTGCTGTACGGTCGCTCATCGCCGGGCGGCATCGTGGCGCTCACCTCCCGTAAGCCATCGTTCGATCCGGGCGGGGAGATCAAGCTCTTCGCCGGTAACAATAACCAGCGCGGGGCGATGTTCGACGTCACCGGCCCGGTTGATGATAACGACCGCGTGGCGGTGCGCCTCAGCGGGATGACCCGCTATGCCGATTCCCAGTTCGATCCGCTCAAAGAAGAGCGTTACGCGCTGATGCCGAGCCTGACCTGGCGTATCACCGATAATACCCGTCTGGATCTGATGGCCTACCTGCACCGCGATCCGGAAGGCGGCAGCCACTCCGGCCTGCCGTATGAGGGCACCGTCGTGCCGCACAGCGGTAAGAAAATCTCCAACACCTTTTTTGAAGGTGAAGACGATTACGACAAGTACGATCGTCGGGAAAACATGGTCGGTTATAACATCGAGCACTTGTTTGACAGCGGCTGGGCCGTGCGTCAGAAGCTGCGCTACCTGCACACCAAAGTCGAGCTGAACCAGGTGTATGCCGCAGGCTGGCTGAACGACACCGAGCTGAACCGCGGCTATTCCGGCTCCGACGAGAAGATGAACGCCATCACCCTGGATAACCAGGTCGACGGCAGCTTCGATACCGGCGAGGTGAACCACCGCGTGCTGATCGGCATTGACTACCAGGACCGCACCAACAACGTCACCGGCTACTACGGCGGCTTCCCGCCGATTGACGCTTTCCATCCTGCTTATGGCGCGAAGCCGGACTACATCACCCAGTACAGCAGGGAAAAGCATAAGCTGCGCCAGACCGGCTACTACCTGCAGGATCAGATGTCCATTGACCGCTGGCGCCTCACGCTGGGTGGGCGTTACGACCAGGTGAGCGTGTCGAACGTCGACAACTTCAACCATACCCGCAGCGATCTGGATAAAAACAACTTCAGCAGCCGCGCGGCGCTGCTGTATCTGTTTGATAACGGCGTCGCGCCGTACGTCAGTTACTCCACCGCCTTTACGCCGACCAGCTTTGCCGACGAGCAGGGGAATATCCTGGATCCGATGAAGGGCAAGCAGTGGGAAGCGGGCGTGAAGTATGAGCCGGAGGGGATGAACAGCCAGTTCAGCGCCTCGGTGTTCCGCATCAACCAGAAGAACATTGCCACTAAAGAGGAGCCGACCGATCCGTACCGTTCCATCGGTGAAATCGAATCCGAAGGCGTTGAGCTGGAGGCGATTGGACAGCTGACCGACAGCCTGCGCATGCAGGCGGCCTACACCTATACGGATATTCGCTACAAGAAGAGCAGCCCGGAAGAGGAGGGCAAGCGCGCCGTCTATGCCCCGCGTAACATGGCCAGCGCCTGGCTGAGCTACGACGTCAAAAGCGGCCCGCTGGACGGCCTGACCGTCGGCTCCGGCGTGCGCTATGTCAACGGGATCGCCAGCGATCGTCAGAACACCCATACGCTACCGTCATACACCCTGGTGGATATGGTCGTGGGGTATGACCTGTCGAAAGTGGGGCTCACGGGCGTGAGCGCGCAGTTGAACGTCAATAACCTGACGGACAAAAGCTACGTTGCGGCGTGTAACTCGCTCTCTTACTGCTACTTCGGTGCAGAGCGCAGCATTGTCGGCAGCGTTTCGTGGACGTTCTGAGTCGTTAGCCAATGCCCGGTGGCGCTGCGCTTACCGGGCCTACGGGATCGGTTTTCACCCTCTCCCTGTGGGAGAGGGCCGGGGTGAGGGCAAAATGCCGCACTACCCCTCCATCGCAATCACAATCGCCTCACCCATCTTTTTCAACGCCTCGCGATGTTTATCCGTCGGCGGCAGCGCCACGTTGATCCGCAGACAGTTGCGGTACTTACCGGAGGCGGAAAACAGCGACCCGGCCGCAGCCTGGATCTTCAGACGGCACAGCTGCTTGCTGACGCACACCATGTCGACCGTCTCCGGCAGCTCGACCCACAGCAGGAAGCTGCCCTGCGGGCGGGTAACGCATATTTCTGCCGGAAAATACTGCCGCACCCAGCAGGTGTAGGTCTCCATATTCTGCTGATAAATCTGGCGCATGCGCCGCACGTGGCGATGGTAATGACCGTCGCGAATAAACGCCGCCACCGCCATCTGCGTGCCCGGCACGTTAAACCCGCCCGCGGCGTATTTCATGTGCATCACCCGGTCGTAATAGCGCCCCGGCACAATCCAGCCGACGCGCAGCCCGGGCGCCACGGTTTTGGTAAAGGAGCTGCAGAGGATCACGCGGCCATCAATGTCCATCGAGTGAATGGTGCGCGGGCGCGGGTACTCTGCGGCCAGCTCGCCGTAGATATCATCCTCCACAATCACAATATCGTGCCGCTGGGCGAGCGCCAGCACCTGCTTTTTACGCGCTTCCGGCATGATAAACCCGAGCGGGTTATTGCAGTTGGGGACCAGGATCACCGCTTTGATCGGCCACTGCTCCAGCGCCAGCTCTAACGCCTCGATGCTGATCCCGGTCTCGGGATCGGTAGGTATTTCAATCGCCTTGATGTCGAATCCGCGCAGCATCTGCATGGTGCCGTGAAACGACGGCGACTCGACCGCCACGATGTCCCCCGGTTTGCACACCGAGAGCAGGGCGATCGACAGCGCGCCGTGGCAGCCGTTGGTGATCACAATCTCGTTTGCCGCCACGGTGGAGCCGCCGTCCAGCATCAGGCGGGCGATCTGCTCGCGCAGCTCCAGACGACCATCGAGCACGTCATAGCTCAGCATTTCGCCAGGGTTATGCTGCGCAATGCGGCTCATCTCGCGCCACAGCGGCTTCAGGCTCGGCTGGTTGATGTCCGGCGAGCCGCCGCCAAAGGAGATCATCTCTTTGTCGGCGCGGGCGTCCAGCAGCATCATCACCTCATCCCACTGGGTGACGTCCACGGGGCGCTGCACCGGGCGCGTCATCGCCGGTACGGGCGGCTGCGCTTTGCGTTTCGAGACAAAATAACCGGAGCGCGGCTGGGGCGTGATCAGCTGGAGATTTTCGAGGATCTGGTAGGCCTGCTGTATGGTGCTGATACTCACGCCGTGTTCCTGGCTCAGCGTGCGTACCGACGGCAGACGTTCGCCGCTGCGATACAGCCCTTGTTCGATACGTTCCGCCAGTAGGTTGGCCAGATGTTGATAGCGCGTCATGCTGTATCCTTTGTTTTCACCATACAGATTATTAAACCAGTACAGACTGGTGGGTAAAACGCCATGCAGATACCGTTTTAGCGGATCTGTATGGTAAACAAAAGCAGTTTTTGAATCTGTATTGTACTGGCCGTTTTCCATGATGATAACCCCACTGGCACAGCGAGGAGAGCATCATGGAATTCTACGAGAATCGTTCAAAACGTCCGTTTATCGCGTTTGTCTGGGTAGCGAAAACGCTGCGTAACTGGTATCGCATCAACCGTACCCGCCGCATTCTGAGCCAGATGAGCGACGAGCAGCTCAAGGACGTTGGGTTATCGCGATATGATGTGTAAGCATAGGGTTGCCCGGTGGCGCTACGCTTACCGGGCCTGCAGGAGACCGTAGGCCGGGTAAGGCGCAGCCGCCACCCGGCGGTTTTCATCTCAACAGCGCAAGCGTCTGCCGTTTCGGCCTTTCCAGCAGCTCAACCGCCTCCTGATATGACCGCACGTTGTTATAGCCCATCACCAGCCCGTAGCGTTTGCCCGACCCGCGATACCACTCCGAAAGCGCATTAACCTGTAGTTGCTGTTCCTGCCAGCAGCGGGCGATCTCCCGGTCAGCGCTTCCCTTTGCGAGGAACGCGACAATATGCATTCCACCGTCGTTTTGCTCGGTGAAGAACAGGTCACCATAGACCTCACCCAGGGCGGCAATCATCCAGTCGCGGCGGATCTGATACAGGGCGCGCATCTTTTTCAGATGACGAAAAAAATGCCCTTCGTTGAGAAATGCGGTGAGGATTTTTTGCGTCAGCACCGGCTGGCCGCTGGTGGTAATGTCCGCGCAGTCGGTAAAGGTCCCGACGGTGCTGGCGGGCATCACCACGTAGCCCATGCGCAGTGAAGGCATGATGGTTTTGCTGAAGGTGCCCATAAAGATCACCCTGTCATGCTGGTCGAGGCTTTTCATCGACGGCAGCACTTTGCGGGTATAGTGAAATTCCCCGTCGTAATCGTCTTCGATAATCCACGCCTCGTTTTGTGACGCCCAGTCGAGCAGCTGCTGCTTGCGCGGCAGTGAGAGCGTCACCGCCAGCGGACTCTGATGCGACGGGGTAACGATGGCAAAACGCGCGTCGCGATGATGACGGAGCAGGTAGTCCGTATCGATGCCGCAGCGATCAACCGGCACGGTGTGCAGGCGGGGCACGATCCGCTTGAGCAGCTGCTGGCCCATAAAATAGCCCGGATCCTCAAACACCACCTTGTCGCTGCGGCTGGCAAGCGTGTCAAGGATCAGGCGCAGGCTGACGCTGTAGCCGCTGGTGATCAGTACCTGTTCGGCGGTGCAGGATAACCCGCGCGAGATATTGAGATAGCGGGCAATCGCCTCGCGCAGCGGATACCAGCCCAGCACCGGCGGGTTGAGCATTTCATCCTGACGCATGGCGCGCGTCGCCTGGCCCGCCAGCAGCAGCCATTTTTTATAGGGGAAGCTGTCGAGCGCCGGAATGCCGGGGCGCAGAAAACCGGCCCGTTCGCGCTGGCTAATCAACGACGCCGGCAGCGTGCCGGTCGTTTGTTCTGTGGGGGCGTGTTGCGTGGGCAGCAGAAGATCCGGGTTCACCCGCGTCCCGCGCGCGCCCTGGCTTACCAGATACCCTTCGCCCGTCAGAATGGCATACGCCGTCTCGACGGTTTTTCGCGCGACCTTAAGCTCTTCGGCCAGCACGCGGATGGCAGGCACTTTATCGCCCGGCTTCAGCACGCCGCGCGTGATGTTGTCGCGATAGCGGGAATAAATCTCGTGATAGCCCGGCTTCATGTCCTACCTCATTTCACGCTTTTTGTGTCTTTTTACTATGTCATTAACGGCGTAGATTTGCCTTATCGCATGAAAAAAACGGCACAAAAAGAGGAAAGACAATGAGCACCCGCGTAAACCACCACAAAGCCACACCTGCACTTGCCAACGCGCTTTCTGCCCTGAGCATGGAGGTGGCGAAAACCTCCATCGACCCGGCGCTTAAGCACCTTATCGACATTCGCGTATCGCAGCTGAACGGCTGCACCTTCTGTCTGGATATGCACTCGAAAGAGGCTAAAATCGCCGGTGAGCGCGAGCTGCGCCTGTACCATCTGGCGGCCTGGCGCGAGTCCCCGCTGTTTAGCGCCCGTGAAAAAGCGGCGCTGGCCTTCACCGAAGCGCTGACCCAGATTGGCGTACATGGCGTGAGCGATGCGCTGTACCGCAGCGTGGCGGAGCACTTCTCGGATGTCGAGATTTCAGAGCTGAACTTCGCCATCGTAGCGATCAACGCCTGGAACCGCCTGGGCATTACCTCCCGCATGGAGCCGGGCGCGCTGGATGCGGCTTACGGTCTGAACAAGGCTAACCTGGAATAATTCTGCGCTCGCGGATCATCGCCACCAGCGCCCGTAATCCAGGCGAGTGGGGGATTGGGGCGTTTATGGAGTCGAAGTCGATGGTGGGTTAAACCCTGCCCGGATGGCGCTACGCTTACCGGGCCTACATGAGCCCGTAGGCCGGATAAGCGCAGCGCCATCCGGCAAACACTTCGCTCCATACCGAAGCATTGTGGTTTTTCCTCCTGCATTCTCTCCACACCCTCACAACGGAGAGACACCCATGATCGCAGTCCTTTTTGAAGCCAAAGCGGAGCCTCATCATCAGGCGCGCTATCTGCAGCTTGCCGCTGAACTCAAGCCTTTGCTGGCGGACATCGACGGCTTTATTGATATAGAACGTTTTAAGAGCCTGAGCATCGACGGCAAAATCCTGTCCCTTTCCTGGTGGCGGGATGAAGAGGCCGTCCGCCGCTGGAAGCAGAATGTCTTCCATCAGGCCGCGCAGGCCGAAGGCCGGGAGTCGATTTTTTCTTTCTACCGTATTCGTGTGGCGCAGCTGGTGCGGGAGTACAGCTCCGAAACGAGAGGGCACGCGGATGTATGACGTTCATGTGATTTTTAGCGACAGACCCGGCGAGCTGGCGCGCTTTGGACAGCTGTTAGGCCGCAACGGCGTGGGGCTGGAGGGGGGCGGCGTTTTCGGTACGGATGCCCATTTCCTGGTGGAGGACGGGGAAAAAGCCCGCCGTGTGCTGCTCGACGCCGGGTTTACCGTGCAGGCGCTGCGAAAGCCGGTGATCAGAAAGCTTAAGCAGGAGCGTCCTGGCGAGCTGGGCGAGATAGCGGCGGCGCTGGCCGCAAAGGGCGTGTCTATCCTGACTCAGTACAGCGACCACGCGAATCACCTTATTCTGCTGACGGATGATGATAAGCTGGCCGCTGAGATCACCACACCCTGGGCGACAAATGTTAAAGACGAGCTTACCCTCTGATAACAGCGCGATGCTGGAAAAGGCCATTGCCGCTGTAGCGGCTGCAATGGCCGATCCGTCGCGCGTGAAAATGCTCTGTGCACTAATGGACGGGCGGGCGTGGACGGCCACCGAACTGAGTGCGGCGGCAGACGTTGCGCCGTCGACCGCCAGCGGGCATCTCGCCCGGCTGATGGACGGCAAACTGATTACCTGCCTGTCGCAAGGGCGGCATCGTTATTATCGTCTTGCCGGGCACGACGTGGCGGCGCTGGTGGAACAGATGATGGGGCTTTCGTGGAGCCGCATTACCCCGCCGGAAACTACCGCGCCGAAAGCCATGCGTAAAGCCCGGACCTGCTACGACCATCTCGCAGGCGCGGTGGCGGTGCAGATCTACGATTTCATGCAGGCAGCAGGCTGGCTGGAGGCAGACGGTTCAGCGCTCACGCCGTATGGTCGGGAGCAGTTTCTGAAGCTCGGCGTTTCGTTAAGCGCTCATTCGCGCCGAAAAGCGTGCTGCGCCTGCCTGGACTGGAGCGAGCGGCGGTTTCATCTCGGAGGCGAAGCCGGCGCGGCGCTGCTTATTTATCTGGAAAGCAAAGGGTGGATCCAGCGGGTGGCGGGGTACAGGGAGGTGGTTGTGACGGCTTCAGGACAGGGCGCCATCACCAGACATTTTAGCCGCTAAACTCCGCTGCGGGCTGTGCCCTCACTCTGGCCCTCTCCCACAGGGAGAGGGAGAATCTCATTTCGCAATTCCTGCGCTTTAACTTCTCGTTTCTTGATACTTACCCTGATAACTATTATCGTGACCGCGTGTGACGAGAGGTTTCCCCATGAGTGAAGAAGAACTGTTTAGCCGCAGGCCGATGGGCATGCGGATGGCGATGATCGTGCGCCAGTGGCGTGCCGTCATTGACGACGCCATTCTCGATACCGGGTTAACCCAGTCGAGCTGGACGGTGATGATGCAGCTGCATCAGCTCGGGGATAACGTCTCGGTGAGTGAGCTGGCGGAGGTGCAGGGCATTGAACTGCCGCCGCTAATGCGCACCCTGACACAGCTGGAAAAACAGGGTTACCTGCTGCGCACCGTCTCGCCGTATGACAAGCGCATCCGGCTTCTGACGCTGACGCCTGAGGGAAAAGCTGTACTTAACAGGCTCACCCAGGTAATTGAGACGCTTCAGACGCGCGTATCGCAAAACATCGCGCCTGAACATCTCGACATTTTCAGCGCCACCCTGAATCAAATCGCCTGCAATTTGCGGACAATCCGCGAAGAAGATAACAAGACCGAAAAATAATGACTCCTGAACAAAAGTTTGCCCGCTGGGTAAGGGTAAGTATTGCCTCTTTCCTGCTGATGTTTGTCTACTTTATCGTCGCGGATATCTGGATCCCGCTGACGCCGGATTCCACCGTGATGCGCGTGGTGACGCCGGTGTCTGCCCGTGTCTCCGGCTATGTGGCGGCGGTCCATGTCCACAACAATAGCCAGGTGAAGAAAGGCGATCTGCTGTTTGAGCTCGACGACACCCCGTTTCGCAATAAAGTGGAAGCGGCGCAGATCGCGCTCGAGCAGGCTCGCCTTTCCAACGAACAACTGGACGCGCAGATCGCCGCCGCGCAGGCCAGCCTGAAGACCGCCGTGCTGACCGCGCGTAACGACAAAGTGACTTTCGACCGCTACCAGAAACTGAGCACCCTGCAGAACGTGTCGCAGGCGGATCTGGATAAGGTCCGCACTACCTGGCAGAGCAGCGAGCAGTCCGTCAGCTCGATTCAGGCGAATATTCATAACCTGCGCATTCAGCGCGGCGAGCGGAATGAACACCGTAACGTGACGCTGCAAAAATACCGTAACGCGCTGGATGAAGCGGAGCTGAATCTTGGCTGGACGAAGGTCTACGCCGAGGCGGACGGCACGGTGAGTAATCTGCAATTAAGCCCCGGTTTTTACGCCTCGTCCGGTTCGGCAGCGCTGGCGCTGGTGAATACGCAGACGGATATTGTGGCGGATTTCCGCGAGAAGAGCCTGCGTCATACCCACCAGGGGACCGACGCCGCCGTGGTGTTTGACGCCTTTCCGGGACGGGTTTTCCGCGCCCACGTGACCAGCAGTGACGCGGGGATCCTCGCCGGTCAGGAGGCCGTTAACGGTCAACTTTCTGAACCGGAAACCTCTAACCGCTGGGTGCGCGATGCCCAGCGAATGCGCATTCACGTGGCGCTGGACGAAGCCTTACCGAAGTCGCTGCCGACCGGCGCGCGCGCCACCGTGCAGCTCTACAACAGCGAAGGGCCCTTTGCGCGCTTCTTCTCCGGGATGCAAATCCATCTGGTGAGCCTGCTTCACTATGTCTATTAGCACTCTGGCGCGGGTATTTACCCCGCACGGCAACATCGTCTACACGGCAAACGACTTCCGCCAGACCCTGCGCATTGTCTTTGCCGGGATGATTGCGCTCAGTATTTCGAGCTTCTATAACACCAGCTACGGCGTGTTTTTTGTGGTCTACCCGATCATGCTGCTGTCGCTGGTGCCGGTGTTTAACCGCCACGTGGCGAAGCAGTTTATCTTCAGCGCATCGCTCAACTGCGTCGAAATGGTGATCATCATCGGCTTTCTGTCGCAATGGCCGGTCATTATGACGCTGGTGGTCTTTGCCCTGTACGTGATGCGCTTTCGCTTTATGAGCAAGGGGCCGCTGTTTCTGTTCGGTTCGATGGGCGTGGTGTGCCAGAGCGTAATGCTCAACTTTATGAGCTACCCCACCACCAACTGGCACACGCTTTTGTTCTCCAACATTGAAGCGAGCGTGATGGCGGTGTGTCTGAGCGCGCTGATGAATTACCTGCTGCCGGACGTGGAGCCACGTAAGCCGCCGCCGCTGATAGAGAAAGACGATGCCCGCGTGCGCCACGAGTCGCTGCTCTCCGGCACCGTGGCGACGCTGATTTTCGTGGTATTTCAGATGAGCGACTTAAGCGATTCGCTCTCGGCGCTGATGGCGGGCATTCTGATCCTGTTCCCGATGCACTACCGCGGCGCGGTGATGAGCTCCATCTGGCGCGTGGTCGGCGTGGTGCTGGGCTGTCTCTATATCCTCGTCGTTCAGCTTATCCTGTACGATCACAGCAGCCATATGCTGCTGATGATGCCGCTGATCGGCCTCGGGCTGGCATTTGGCGCGCGCCTGCACGTGATGGAGAAGGTCGGGGCCGGGGTGGGATTTTCCAGCATTACCACCATCGGCATTATGTTCGGGCAAAACATGCATCCGGACAGCGATCTGGTGTTCAGCGATCTGTACCGCATCACCTCCGTTACCTTCGCGCTGGTGGTCACGCTGACGATGGTCTTTCTGGTGCACCTGATCCTGAACCGCTTCGAGGCGACGCGCTACGTTATCGCGCCGCCAAAAGCGGATTAATGCCCCACCACGGCGGGCAACTGAGAAAGTAAAAACAGAATCAGGCCAATCGTTCCGCCTACCAGGGTACCGTTTACGCGAATGAACTGAAGATCTTTACCGATATTGAGTTCTATCTGGCGTGACATATCTTTGGCGTCCCAGCTTTTCACCGTGTCGCTGATATGGCGCGTCAGGAATGCCGCAAAATCCGGCGCGACGCGGTGCGCGGCCTGCTCCAGATGCTCGTTCAACGACGCACGCAGGCTGGCATCATTCGACAGCGTCTCACCAAACCACAGCCCGGCGTTGGCGATACGTTGCTTCACGCGGGAATCGTCGCTCTGCATGTCATTTTTCAGCCACTGGCGCAGGTCAGCCCACATTTCACCCAGGTAGCGGTTAAATGCTTCATCATTCTTCAGATAGTGCTTGATATTGTCGGCTTTGGCCGTCATCTCCGGGTCGTTTTTCAGGTTGTCGATGAACTTCAGCGTGGCGCGGTCAAATGCCCGACGGATCTGGTGCGTGCGGTCGTGGCTGATATCATCCAGCAGCGTGTTCACCGCGTTCGACACCATCTCTGCGCTCTGATCGCCCAGCCACTCGGTGGGCAGCACCATCGCCTTGCGCGGATGCTCGGTCTTCAGCCAGTGGACGATCTGGTCAGAGATAAATTCCCGCGTGCTCTCGCGCTGAATCAGGGTAATCAGACGGTTGATGATGGCGTCCAGCAGCACCTGGTGACGGTTGTTTTTGGTCATGCTTTCCAGCATGACGGCGCTGGTCTCGGTTAAATCGACCTTGTCGATAGCCTTATGCACCGCGCGTTTGAGCAGGCGCTGAATGCGCCCGTCGTCAGTCAGCTCAAGAAAACCGCTCATCACCTGCATCAAATGCAGCCCGACGCGCTGGGCGTTGTCGGGCTTGCTGAACCAGGCACCAATCATCTGGGCCGGCTCGTAGCGGCGAATTAATGCGACCAGCGACTGGGTATCCAGAAACTTTTCCTGCACGAACTGGCCAAGATTGTCGCCGATGCGGTCCTTATTGCGCGGGATAATCGCCGTATGGCGCGAGATAAAGGGAATTGGCACCCGGCGGAACAGCGCGACAACGGCAAACCAGTCCGCCAGCGCGCCGACCATCGCCGCCTCGGCAATAGCTTTTGCGCCGCGTACCCAGAAGGTTTGCGGCAGGAACAGGGTAGTGATAAAGGCCGCAGCGGCAATCAGCAGCAGCGACAGCGCGAGAAGCTTGGCGCGTTTGAGTTCGGTATGTTTTTCCATGGGTTAAGGATAGAGGGATACGGGAGAAAAGTGCAAAAACCGCCACAGCACCCACCCACCAAACCCCATCAATACCACCCCCGCCGTGCGCTCTATCAGCCAGAGCGAACGGCTGAGCTTTCGCTGAACCGCCGGTAACCCCATCAGCGACACCAGCGCAAAATCCCATACCAGTACTACCATCACCATCCAGACGCCGCAGGTCGCCTGCTGAAGCAGCGTGACGTCCGGCCCGAGTAACGCCGTCATCAGCGCCAGGTAGAACAATGCGTTTTTGGGATTCAACAGCGCCGAACCCAGCCCCAGCAGGATCTGCTTACGCAGTGAGGGGCAGCGCTCATGTGTTTCATTTAGCGCCAGCGTCTGCGGTCGGCTGCGTACAAGATGCGAGCCGATCCAGAGCAAATACAGTGCGCCGGATAATTCAATCAACGTGAACAGCCACGCGAACTGACGCAGCGCGCTCCATCCCATAATGACCAGCAAAATGTAAAGCCCATTTCCTGCCGCTATCCCGATGCACAATCCGGCGCTGCCGCGCAGTCGGTAGCGGGCGGCGTAGCCCATCAGCAGGAAAAAATCCGGGCCCGGGCTTAACAGGGCAACAAAATGCGCCAGCGCCAGGGCGAGAAAAGCGGAAGGGAAGAACAGTTCCATAGCGACCTCAGAATGCAAAACTGGGGCCAGACTACGAAAACACAGAACCTATTTATTGTCTGATATTGATCGGCCCGTAGCGTACTGGCGCGGTGTGGCGGCGGTGTAGCGCACAAAGGTCTTATGAAAATGGCTCTGGTCGGCAAACCCGCTCTGGTAGCCGACATCGGCGATATCATCCCCGGCACGCAGCCGCGCTTTGGCGTACTCTACGCGGGAGATATTGAGGAAGCTGCCAGGCGTCAGGCCCGTGTCCTTCTTGAAGGTACGGATCAGCGTCTCCTTTCGCAGCGAGAATCGTTGCGCAAGTGCGTCGAGGGAAGGCGGGCTGGAAAGACTGGAAAGAAATGCCTGCTGAACCTGCTGGCTGGTTGATCCAGGTTTTTCTGCCTCATCCATGCAATGGGGAAGGGCAGTAAGCAGCCTGTCCACGGACGCAGGGGACATCCTCTCAACAACTTCCCGGTAATACATAAACAGCGTAGCGTTGCGAATCACCTGAACCGCAAGGGGAAGGTCCGTATCGATATAAAGCATATGATAACTACGCGGCTGCCCGGCAACAGGGTTGCAGCTGTGTGGGACATAAGCCGGGATCACAATCAGGTCCCCGGGCTGGAGGATGTATTCTCTGCCATTACACACGCAGCATGTCTGGCCTTCCACAATTGCGCCGATGGAGAGCTGAGGGTGGCAATGGCGTTTGTACGCCTGCATGCTCTGCCACGTGCTGCGTAGTTCAAGGCCCGAGGCGCGGTGAAAGGTCTGACGGATGTGGCGGGTATCGGTCATAGCAACTCCTTCTGAAGGTTTTTTATACCACGCCAGCCACGGTATGGCATCGCTTTACTCAGAACCTTCCGGATATACCCAACTTTACGTCCATAGCCAGTCATGTTGACTACCCTTAATACCCTAAGCGGTAAAACATGGAGATTCGATATGGCTTATCAGACAGTAAATCCTGCCACTAACCAGCTCATCAAAGAATATCCCTCCCACACTGACGCAGATGTTGAAGCGGCGCTGAAGGCAGCCGATGCGCTCTATCACTCCGACTGGGCGAAAGGCGACATAAGCCAGCGCCTGCCGGTACTGCATAAGCTGGCGGACCTGATCGACGAACGCGTGGAGGAGCTGGCGAAAATCGCCAGCCAGGAGATGGGTAAGCTCATCGAACAGAGCCGCGGCGAGGTGAAGCTGTGCGCGCAAATCGCCCGCTACTATGCGGACAACGCGAAGCAGTTCCTGGCCCCGGTGAAGTATGACTCTGAACTCGGGGAAGCATGGGTTGAACATCACCCCATCGGCGTGCTGATGGCCGTCGAACCATGGAACTTCCCGTACTATCAGCTGATGCGCGTTCTTGCGCCAAACCTGGCGGCGGGTAACCCTGTCATCGCTAAACACGCCAGCATTGTGCCGCACTGTGCGGAAACCTTCGCCCATCTGGTGCGTGAGGCGGGCGCGCCGGAAGGGGCGTGGACCAACCTGTTTATCTCGTCCGATCAGGTGGCGAACATCATCGCTGACGATCGCGTACAGGGCGCGGCGCTAACCGGTTCAGAAAAAGCGGGCAGCGTGGTAGCGGCCCAGGCGGCGAAGCACATTAAGAAATCCACGCTGGAGCTTGGCGGTAACGACGTATTCGTGGTGCTCGACGATGCGGACCTGGATAAAGCGGTGAAGATCGGCGTTAACGCGCGGCTCAACAACGCCGGGCAGGTCTGTACCGCGGCGAAGCGCTTTATCCTGCATGAAAAGATTGCCGATGCCTTCCTGAGCAAATTCACCGAGGCATTTAAGCAGGTGAAGATTGGCGATCCGCTGGACGAAAGCACCACGCTGGGGCCGCTGTCCTCTAAAGACGCGCTCGACACGTTGACCAAACAGGTTAACGAGGCGGTGAAAAACGGCGCTACGCTGCACTATGGCGGCAAACCTGTGCAGCGAGACGGGAGCTTCTTTGAGCCGACCATCCTGACCAACATCTCACGCGACAACCCGGCGTACTTCGAAGAGTTCTTTGGCCCGGTAGCGCAGATTTACGTGGTGAAAAACGACGACGAGGCGGTCGCGCTGGCGAACGACTCCCACTACGGCCTGGGCGGAGCGGTGTTCAGCCAGGATATTGAGCGCGCGAAGAAGATGGCATCGCGTATTGAGACCGGGATGGTGTACATCAACTGGCTCACCGATACGGCGGCAGAACTGCCGTTCGGCGGCGTAAAACGTTCGGGTTACGGACGCGAGCTGTCGGACCTGGGGATCAAAGAGTTTGTGAACCAGAAGCTGGTGGTCGTTCGCAAGTAATGTCGGACATAAAAAAACCTGCCATCCGGCAGGTTTTTTTATTAACAGTCTCATCGCCTTTTTTGCCGTGTGGCGCTGCGCTTACCCGGCCTACAAGGTGCAATAATATTCATAAATTGCACCCTTCATTGTAGGCCCGTGCAAGCGTAGCGCCGCCGGGCGAAACGGGCAAACAGGCTTAGAAGGACACGCCACCGCCAACATATGCGCCGTCAATCAGCGTGTGGTTAGGACGACCGTCTTTACCATCAACGCTCACGTGACGATAACCCACCTTCAGCGTCACCGGCTTCACTGGCGTCCAGCTTACGCCACCATTCGCTTCAACGTAGTTTTTCACGCTGTTGTTCAGGCCGTCTGGCGCAACGTAGCCTTCACCGAATACCCTGATGCTGTCGGTCAGGGCAACGTTCACACCGCCGCCGACCGGGAACGCCACGCCGTTATCGCCTTTTTTCGGGCCAACGTAGAGGGCCTTAGCGCCTGCGTTCAGCATCACCGGGCCGACTTCAAAGTTGTAGCCTGCTCCTACGCCACCGGTTGTGGTGCCGTCATCTGTGTTTTTCAGCCAGCTACCTTCGGTGTACAGACCGGAGGTTGATTTCCCCATTTCCACATTCAGGTTGGTAAAGTTTTTACCCTGCTCAATGCTGCCGCCCATGGCCAGTGCGGAGCCCGATACGGCAGTCAGAGCGGAAAGAAGGAGAACGTTGAGCTTTTTCATGAGTTTTTCCTCGTCATCAAATTAATCTGAGGGCACCTTAACAAGAGCTGTTTATCTCTGCAAATGCGATGCTTGTCACGTTTTTATGCTGTTTTTGTTTGGTTTTTGAATTTTAAATGTTGTTCGAATGTTGACCCGGCAAGGAGTCAATACGTAATGCATTCGCGTTTAGGAAGGGTTCAGGATTCACATTAAACGTACGCTGAACGGGTCGGAAAAATTAGTTCAGGATGAATTAATTGAGTTTCTAATAATTTCCAAAAGTGTTTCAGTTGTCACAGATAAAGACACAGGTTTACATTTCTGGAGGTGGCTATACGCCCCGTTGTGCCGAACCGCTTTCACCATGTCATTTTTCTGACACGTTTCTTCATTACGTTGTTGGCTTCACTTACTGGGTGCTAACACTATGAAAAGAAAAATCATTCCTGTGCTAATTGGTTGTGCGCTCTCTTTCTCTGGCCTGGCGGCACAGCCAACCGCGGAGCGTTACGTCGTCAGTTTTCCCGAAGGCTCGCATGTCAAATACAGCGGTGCGTTTGCCAGCGCGTTTCCGAACGGGCTGCCTGTGGGGATTGGCTCTGGCCTGCTGTTTATGGGCAAGCAGGGCGACGCCCTGACGTTTATGACCGTGACCGATCGCGGTCCTAACGCGGATTCGCCAAAAATGGGGAAAAATGACGCTAAAATCTTTGTTACCCCGGATTTCGCCCCGCAGCTAATGACGATCCGCGTGCAAAACGGTAAAGCGGAGGCCGTGGACGCGCGTCCTTTGCATGACGATAAAGGCGAAATCAACGGTCTGCCGCTGCAAAGTGGCGTGATTGGTTCCACCAATGAAATCGCGCTAAGCGACACCTTAAAAGTGCTGAAAGGCGATAACCGCGGGCTGGATACGGAAGGCATCACGCCGGACGGGAAGGGCGGCTACTGGCTGTGCGATGAGTATGGCCCGTTCCTGATTAATATTGACAGTAAAGGGAAAATCCTCGCGATCCACGGCCCACAGGCGGCGGAAGGGGAGAAATCCATCGCGGGCGGTCTGCCAAATGTTATCAAATGGCGCCAGGCAAACCGGGGATTTGAAGGCCTGACCCGCATGCCGGACGGACGTATTATCGCCGCTGTCCAGAGTACGTTGGATATCGACGGGAAGAGCAAAAAGCAGGCGCTGTTTACGCGACTGGTCAGCTTCGATCCGGCGACCGGAAAAACCGCGATGTACGGCTACCCTGTCGACAGCGCGGCCTACAGCAAAAACAGCGACGCCAAAATCGGCGATATCGTGGCGCTGGATAACCACACTATCCTGCTGATTGAACAGGGCGAAGATAAAAACGACGTAATGCGTAACCTCATCTACAGGGTGGATCTGAGCAAGGCGAGCGATCTGGCCGCCTTCGACAAGCCGGGCGAATACCCGGAATTTGACGATGAGAAAACGCTGGCGCAGCGCGGCATTACACTTGCTGAAAAAACGCAGGTGGTCGATCTGCGTGCGCTGGGCTGGCAGCAGGAAAAAGCCGAAGGGCTGGCGCTGATTGACGACAAAACGCTGGCGGTGGCGAACGATAATGACTTTGGCGTGAAGGTGGCGATGCACAACCCGGCCGAGGGCAAGAAGCTCAAGGATTATCGGGTGAACGCGGAAGGCAAGCTGACGCTGGATGACAAAGCGGTTGAAACTACTCTCAGCGTCAAGCCACTGAAGAAGCCGGAGTCCGACAGCGAGCTGTGGATTGTGACGCTGCCGGAGGCGTTGAAATAATATTGGGCTTTACCCCTCACCCTGGCCCTCTCCCCACAGGAGAGAGGGGATTGTTCGGTGCAGATACTTTTCAACGCGGAATAGTTAGATCGACTTAACGCTCTTTTCCCAGGTCTCGACCAGATGATCTCGCAGGCTTCCGGTTCCGTGCATTGTCACCAGAAGATTCTGTCGTGCGCGGGTAATGCCGACGTAAAGGCGCTTGATATCGTCACTCAGATCTTCACTGTCCCTTTCCTTTGCCGCATCCATAATGGCGACCGAATTAAACTCAAGCCCCTTGCTGCTGGGCAGCGGCATGACGCAGAGGTAATCATTCTGCGGGGACCAGTGCTTTTTATCATCGCTGGAGACAATCATCTGGTATGGGATCTTGCGGGCTTCAAGCCTTGGCGCGAGCATGCCTGAAATGCTGTAGGTTGAGGGGCACAGTATGGCGATTTCTGACCACGCAACACCTTCCTGTCGCTGCTCTGTGACCCAATCGAGGACGCGCGTAATCTCCTCGTCCTGATTATCAAAGCTGGCCAGCGCGGGATACTTCCCGGACAGGCCACCTGCGGCAGGCTGCTGGTATTTGAGAGAAGCTTCTATGTGATTATTGAGATAATTAAATGCTACGCTGCTGGCAAAATGGAGTATTTGCCGGGTGTTGCGATAATTGGTATCCAAAATAGTTGTACGGCCCTGAGCCTTTATATCGACGCTGGACAGGGTAAAATCGAGAGCTTTCTTTTTCTGATAAATTGACTGAGCGTCATCGTACAGAAACAGCAGGGAGCTATCTTTATTGTCCGGCATTTTGGCGAGGATTCTTAGCCATTCCGGTTTAAAATCGTGTCCTTCATCTATCAAAACGGCGCTGTACTGCTCCGGTTTGATTGCTCCCTCTTCAAATGCCACCGTCAGCGCATTCTCCATCAGCTCAATAAAGTTTTTGCTCCTGGGGGGAAGACGCCGATGCGCGTTTAATTGCTGATAACACCAGGCGTGGAAATGGATAACTTCGACGGGAAGTCTGAGGCTATGCTGTTCGAGCTGCGCTTTGAGTTTTTTAGCCAGCGTAATGTTGTAGCAAATCACCAGTATCGGTTTGGTGTTTTCAATGTTGTTGGCAAGCTCAATACATCGGTGGTGCAAAATGAGCGTTTTGCCCGAACCTGCCACGCCATGAATTACCCTGTGTCCCGCCCCCATACTTCTGGCGAGTTGTTCCTGGTTCCTGTCCATCATGCATACCACATCAGGGGTGTGGAAAGTAAAATTATCCAGGTCAACCCGCGTAACGGATGGGTTAATGCGGACATCGGGATAAAGATGCCACCGGATGCGGTCGAGCTGCTGTGGTGTTGTGTTATGAACAAAGTGATGTTTGAGAAGGGATTCGAGCCGGCCAGAGATTTGTTCTCGAGTCATAAACTCGTTGAGTTCGTCTTTGCATATCACCTGGCTGGCGGGCAATATTTCATTCAACTCCTCAGGTGTAAAACTCTTTTCCAGCTGTGCCCGAGTGATGTTGCTCAAATAAACACCGTATCCATACGGCATAATCAAACCGCCCTCATGCTCTCCCTGTTTCTGGCGAAGCAGGGGATCTTTTTTCAGGCTATTGATGATATGAAAGGTATATTGCCGAACTTGTTCGAGTGGGTTCTTCAACGGCTCTATGCCGTTTTTGGTTTCATAATTAATATGGGTTTTATTAGCCGATTTTATTTTTGTGATATACCAGTCTTTCACTTCTATAAACAGCAGCCCTTTATCGGGGGCCAGAATCACAAAATCAGGATGATCGTCTTTGTCTCCCATTCGGGTATCATACCAGCAAGTACATTGTTCGCTGAGCCCACCCTCCAGAAGCCTTGCCAGTCTTTTTTCTCCTGCCGTAATTTTCTCGCTACAGCTGCTAACCGTGGGAATAATGATTGCCATATTACGCCTACCAATTCATGAAAATTATATGAATCCAATTAATTAATATTGTAACCAATATTAATCAAAGCATGATTTCATTCATGATAAGAACATTAACAGACAATATTGCAAACAGAAAGGGCGAAACCCGCATTTTGCCCTAATGAAATACGCCCCCTTTACTGTTTAAAGGGGAGCGACGATTTACTTTTTCAGTCCCGTAAACGCTGCCCGAATTTCCTCTTCCGGCAGCTGTATTCCAATAAACACCATCACGCTGTGCGGCGGTTCATCGCCCCACGGACGATCCCAGTCGGCGCTGTACAGGCGCTGCACGCCCTGGAACAGCAGGCGGTTCGGCTCGCCGTCGATCCACAGCATTCCTTTATAGCGCAGCAGTTTGTCGGCAAACGACAGCAGCAGGTTCTCCATCACGCGCGAGACCTCGCTGATGTCCACCGGGTAGTCCAGCTCCACCACAATCGACGCTACGTCGTTTTGCTTGTCTGCCATAAAGTGGAAGCGCGGTTTCGCGGTGACGTTCTCCTCCAGCATAAAGCCGTTGGTGTTGAACAGCTGAGACAGGTCGATATCGCCGTGCGTCACGGTATAAATGGGTGCGCGCGAGTTGATGCGCGTCAGGCGCTCTCGCAGTTTTTCGCTTTCACCCGCCACGTCGGTTTTGGTCAGCAGAATGCGGTCGGCGTAGCCAATCTGAGACTGGGCGATGGTGAACTGGTTCATCTGCTCGTCGGCGTGTACCGCATCCACCAGCGCGACGACGCCGTCCAGCAGGTAGCGCTGGCACAGAATGTCGTGGGAGAAAAAGGTCTGAATAATCGGGCCGGGGTCGGCCATGCCGGTGCACTCGATCACCAGACGGTCGAAGTGGATGTCACCGCGATCGCGGCTGTCGAGCAGGTCCAGCAGGGCGTCTTCTAATTCACTGGAGCGGGTGCAGCAGATGCAGCCGTTGGTCAGGGTTTTGATCTGCGTGGCGCGGTCGCCAATCAGCTGATCGTCAACGGAGACTTCGCCAAATTCGTTTTCAATGACGGCGATTTTGAAGCCGTGCTGTTCATTCAGGATGTGGCGCAGCAGGGTGGTTTTACCGGCACCGAGAAAACCGGTCAGCAGGGTAACGGCAATCGGGGTCATGGTTTCTCCTTTAGCAGCAGCGGACGCCGCCTTCTCCACTTCCGCCGTAGCGCGCTTCCTGACGCTCGCGGAAGAATTCAGTGTAGGTCATGTACGGCTTATCCGGATGGTTGGTCTTCATATGCTCAACGTAGTTGTCATAGTCCGGAATGCCAATCAGCATTTTCGCCGCCTGACCGAGGTATTTTTTTGCTTCGCCTAAGTTACCAAACATAACGTGTCCTGATAAGAAAAAGCCCGGTGGCGCTACGCTTACCGGGCCTACAGTAACGTTGTAGGGCGGGTCAGCGCAGCGCCACCCGCCATTTTATTAATGGTGTGAAGACGTCTTCACGCCGCCTTCCGGCACTGGCACGTACGGGGTTTCTTTGTCCGTACGGCCATCGGCATTACGCACTTTCATCCAGGTTTTAATGCCGTAGAAGATAATGCTGTACACCACCACCAGGAACAGAATGCTCAGACCCGCGTTGGTGTAGTTGTTCACCACGATATGGTTCATGTTGGCAATCTGCTGCGCGGTCAGATCCGCGCCGCCTGCGGCAATCTTCTCTTTGTACTGGTTAGCCATGAAGAAGAAGCCTTCCAGCTGCGGGTTGGTGCTGAACAGTTTCAGACCCAGCGCCCAGGTAGTGCAGAGCAGCAGCCACAGCGCAGGCACCACGGTTACCCAGATGTATTTGGTGCGTTTCATCTTCACCAGGACAACGGTGCCCAGCACCAGGGCCACAGCCGCCAGCATCTGGTTAGAGATGCCGAACAGCGGCCACAGGCTCTTCACGCCGCCCAGCGGGTCTACAACGCCCTGATACAGCAGATAACCCCACAGACCTACGCAGCCCGCAGTACCCAGAACACCTGCTACCAGAGAGTCGGTTTTCTTCAGGAACGGCACAAAGTTACCCAGCAGATCCTGCAACATGAAGCGGCCTGCACGCGTACCGGCATCCAGCGCGGTGAGGATGAACAGCGCTTCAAACAGAATACCGAAGTGGTACCAGAAGCCCATGTCCGCCCACGGCAGCACTTTGTGGAACACGTGTGCAATACCCACCGCCAGCGTCGGTGCGCCACCTGCGCGGTTCAGCACGGATGGTTCGCCGATGTCTTTCGCGGTCTGCATAATCTGCTCAGGCGAAATCACGAAGCCCCAGGAGCTGACGGTCGCCGCCGCGTGTGCGCTGGCGTCTTTCAGCTGCGCCATAATCAGCGCGGTATTTTCGCCGCCCATCTCATGCAGGTTTGGCATGGTGATGCCGAGACCCGCTGGTGGGGTGTTCATCGCGAAGTACAGCCCAGGCTCGATAATCGACGCCGCAACCAGCGCCATGATCGCCACGAAGGATTCCATCAGCATTGCGCCGTAACCGATGAAGCGCGCGTCGGTTTCGTTGGCCATCAGCTTCGGCGTGGTGCCGGAGGCGATCAGTGCGTGGAAGCCAGACACGGCACCGCAGGCAATGGTGATAAACAGGAACGGGAACAGGGCACCTTTCCACAGCGGACCGGTACCGTCAATGTACTGCGTCACCGCCGGCATTTTCAGCTCCGGGTTGATGATCACAATCCCGATTGCCAGCCCGACGATCACGCCGATTTTCAGGAAGGTCGCCAGGTAGTCACGCGGAGCCAGAATCAGCCACACCGGCAGCAGCGCTGAGATGAACGCGTAACCGATCAGCGCGAAGGTGATGGTGGTGTCTTTAAAGGTCAGCGCCGGGCCCCAGTACGGGTCGTGGGCAATCACACCGCCGAAGTAGATAGAGGCGACCAGCAGCACGATACCGATGACCGACACCTCGCCAACGCGGCCAGGGCGCAGGAAGCGCATGTAGATGCCCATGAACAGCGCAATCGGCACGGTAGAGCAGACGGTGAAGACGCCCCACGGACTTTCGGCCAGCGCTTTCACCACGATCAGGGCCAGCACTGCCAGGATGATGATCATGATCAGGAAGCAGCCGAAGAGGGCGATCGTGCCCGGCACGCGGCCCATCTCCTCTTTGATCATCTCGCCCAGCGACGAACCATTACGGCGCGAGGAGATAAACAGCACCATAAAGTCCTGCACCGCTCCCGCCAGCACTACGCCCGCGAGCAGCCAGAGCGTACCCGGCAGGTAGCCCATCTGCGCAGCCAGCACCGGACCGACCAGCGGACCCGCGCCTGCAATGGCGGCGAAGTGGTGACCAAACAGCACGTAACGGTTGGTTGGCACATAGTTCAGGCCGTCATTGTTAATGACCGCCGGGGTGGCGCGCGTCGGGTCGAGCTTCATGACCTTCTGCGCGATGTACAAGCTGTAGTAGCGATAAGCCACAAGATAGACGGAAACCGACGCGACCACGATCCACAGGGCGCTGACGTGCTCGCCCCGGCGTAATGCGACAACCGCCAGACAGAAAGCGCCGATGATCCCGAGGATGGCCCAGGGCACGTGCTTAAGTAGTTTTTTAGTATCCATAGTAAGACCTGGTTTTTTATGTAAAGAAAAAAGGGTCAGGGTTCGTTGTGAGGAGGTATTGATTAATGCTGGAGCGATCGTGCCAGATCCTCGCGCGTGTAAAGCACGGTAAATGGGTGAGTGGTTGAAAGCGATGCGTGAGCGGTCAAAAGCGAGGGTGAGTGGTTAAGGCTCACCCCCGGCGGGAGAAAATATGTGATTGAGATCACTGAGAATAATCTAGCCCTGCGGGGTTTCGTCGTTCGCATCAGGGCATTGCGTGCAGCGGCAGGGCTGATATGCGGGCAGCAGCTGATAGCGTCCTTTGCCGTCGTGTTCGATAATCGGGGAAAGGGCCTGTAGATCGCGGTACACCGTACGTTCGGTAATGCCAAATTTTTGCATCAGATCGCGGCGATTAACGCTTCCGTTGCGGTGCAGAGCAATAATGATGTCAACCAGACGTTCAGCCGAGCGGCTTCGGGGTGAAGAGGCCATAAGACTTTCCAGCGTTAAGGGGGCGGCTGACGACGTCGTCAGCCGCCCCGGAAAATTAATCTTATGGATAGTTAACGGCGCACCTTTGCGGAAACCTTAGCGTTTTTTTGTGCAACGGGATCAAACCGCGGCTTCCATCTCCATCATCACCGGGTGGAAACGGCGTTTGAAGTAGATCAGGCCGTGCCCCTCGCTGCTGAGGATGATGTTCTTAATCTCCACCAGGTAGACCAGATGGGTGCCGATGGTTTGCACCTGGGTTATCTCACCTTCCAGGCTTGCCAGGGCGCCTTTCAGCACCGGCTGCGCCAGCGGTCCTTTCTGCCAGCAGGAGAGAGCAAAGCGCTCCTCCATGGCCATGCCGGTCATCCCGGCAAAGTGGCGGGCCATGATCTCCTGCTCGTGGTTCAGCACGTTGACGCACAGTTTGCCGTTGCCCTGGAAGACCGGGTTCATGGCGCTGTTGGCGTTGATGCAGACCATGACCGAGGGCGGGGTATCCGTGACCGAACAGACGGCGGTAGCAGTAATGCCGCAGCGGCCCGCATCGCCCTCGGTGGTGACCACATTCACCGCCGCCGACAGGCTGGCCATCGCGTCGCGAAAACGCAGGCGTTCTTCAGATTGCATTGAAACCTCCCGCTGCGTTATTTCAGCAGCTTATCCAGCATGTTGATATCAGTGTTGTTGTGCAGGTGCGGTACAGTCCAGCCGTGCTGGTCGTACTCGGACATGCAGCGGTCAACCATCGCCATCATCTTGTCCATGTTGCCGGAGCTTTGCGCCTGACGCAGGCATTGCAGGCGGATCTCATCCTGGCTACCGGAGTAGTTGATTTCGTACAGCTCGTGACGTCCGCCAAACTCGCTACCGATGGCATCCCACATCAGTTTCAGAATCTTGATGCGTTCGACGTGATCCATCCCGTTGGAGCCGCGCACATACTTCGCCAGATACTGGTCGATCTGCGGGTTGTTCAGGTCCCGCGCGCTGGACGGCAGGTAGATCAGCCCGGAGGTCACGTTGCGTTCGATAATGTTCTTGATTTTCGCGTAGGCCATTGGCGCCATCACGCGGTAGGTCTGTAACGCCGCGTGGTCAGGCAGGTACGCGCCGTTTACCCAAGGCGTGGCTTCGGAGCACATGGAGTCGCTCAGCGCCCAGAACATGTTGCGCCACGCCACCACTTCGCCGAGATCCGCCTGCACGCCGCGGAACTCGAGGGTGCCGGTACACTCCAGTGACTTCTTCAGCAGAGCGGTGATGAAGTCGAGCTTCACTGCCAGACGCACGCAGGCCTGAAGCGGGTACATGCGGGCGAAGCCACCTTCCATCGTCCAGCGACGGCAGCGGTCGAAATCGCGGTAGATCAGCACGTTTTCCCACGGGATCAGCACATGATCCATCACCAGAATGGCGTCGTTCTCGTCAAAGCGGCTGGAGAGCGGGTAGTCGTACGGGGAGCCGGTCGCCCCTGCCACCATCTCGTAAGAGGCGCGGGAGATCAGCTTCACCCCTTCGGCATCCATCGGCGCGACGAACATTAGCGCGAAGTCCGGGTTTTCGCCCATCACCTGCGCAGAGCCAAAACCAATCATGTTGTAGTGGGTCAGCGCAGAGTTGGTGGCCACCACTTTCGCGCCGCTGACGATGATCCCGGCGTCGGTCTCTTTCTCCAGCTTGATGTAAACGTCTTTCACCTCGTCCGCCGGTTTATGGCGGTCGATAGGCGGGTTGACGATGGCGTGGTTAAAGTACAGGCCGGTTTCCTGAATACGGGTGTACCAGTTGCGTGCGTTCTGCTCGAACTGACCGTAGAAGGCAGGGTTTGCCCCCAGCGCGCAGCCGAACGCGGCTTTGTAGTCTGGCGTGCGGCCCATCCAGCCGTAGCTCAGGCGCGACCACTCGGCGATGGCGTCGCGCTGCTGGCGCAGATCGTCGGCGCTTTTCGCCACGCGGAAGAATTTATGGGTGTAGCCGCCGCTGCCGGTGTCGGTGCCCCAGCAGAGGGTATCCTGCATGTCTGGCTTGTGCAGGGCATCGTACATCTGGGCGATGGACGCCGCCGCATTGCGAAATGCCGGGTGGGTAGTGACGTCCTTAACGCGCTCGCCGTAGATATAAATCTCACGGCCATCTTGCAGGCTTTTTAAATACTCTTCACCGGTTAACGGACGTTTGGCATCAGCGCGGAAATCTTCAGGCTTCATAGGGACCTCGTATCGGAAGATGGTTGTTAAATTTATGTTTTGTTTTTGTTGTTTAATTGAAGCGTGAGAGGGGCGGAACGTGAAGGGACGATTGGGACAACGGCAGGTACTTTTCGGGTGGGATGTTGTTTTGTGATCTGTGCGGCTTTTCGGCGGGTGGCGCTGCGCTTACCCGCCCTACGAACCGTGATGCGTTCAGGAAACCGGTACTTTCTGCGCCCGGTATGCGCTGGGTGAGCACCCCGTCAGTCGGTTGAAAAAACGGGCGAAATAGGCCGGATCTTTAAACCCCAGTTGCCAGGCAATTTCGCTCACTGTGCTGTCGGAAAACAGCAGCAAGCGCCTGGCTTCCCGCAGCTGGCGGTCGAAGATCAGCCGTTTCGGCGAGCGGTTGGCAAAGCGGCGGCAGATATCGGTCAGGCGGGATTCGGTAAGATGCAGTTCGCTGGCGTATTCCGGCACCGTCCAGTGCTCGTGGTAATGCGCATCTGTCAGCTGGTTAAAGCGCTGAAACAGCTTCAGCTCGCCGCGCATGCCGCCTGAAGCGTGGTCGTCGAGCTTCGCGTTGCGCAGCAGCAGGGTAAATACGGCCTGCGCCAGCAGGACCAGCGTATGCTCACGGCCCGGCAGCTGTTCCGTGGATTCCCGGGCAATGAGCTGCCAGTAATGCTTCAGCGCCGCCAGCTCGTCAGGCCTGTCGGCAAGCGACAGGCAGATCCCCGGCAGGCCGAACGCCTCCCGCGTGCCGGGGTAGAGCACTTCTAACAACGGCCAGATAAGATCCTCGCGCACCGTCAGCACGTGGCCGTCGCTGTCGGATTCAGTGATAAACGCGTGCGGCACCGACGGCGGTGTCAGAACGAACAGCGGCGCCTGCACCGAGTAGCGGTGGTCGTCGAGCTGCAGCTCAATCTGCCCGGTGTCGAGAAAATGCATCTGAAAATACTGGTCGTGGCGGTGCGCCTGCATGTCGCGGCCAAAAAAGGCCGCCATGCGGGCGAACGACTGGTAGTGCACATCGTCGGTGCCCAGACTTTCGTCGTACTCCTTGCTGATATCAATGTTGGCGATAGGGCTCTGGCACATGATCGTTCCTCTTTTGAACCCGCTGCGTCATCGGAATGCGCGTCAGCACCAGTGCGCCCACCACCAGCAGACCTGCCACGAACCACAGTCCTGAGCTGAAGCTGCCGGTCGCGTCGCGCAGAATACCAATCAGCAATGGGCTGACGGCAGACCCGACGTTGCCGATGGCGTTGATCACCGCCAGCGCCACCGCGCGGGATTGCAGGCTAATCACCTGGTCCGGCGTGGTCCAGAATATCGCCATGGCGGTAAACGATCCGGTTGAGGCCATGATGATGCCAAGCAGCTGGATCAGGCTGTGATCGGTCGCCGAGGCCAGCATCCATCCCGCCGCGGCAAACAGATACGGCAGGATGGTGTGCTTTTTTCGCTCTTTCAGCCTGTCGGAGCGGCGGCTCCACCAGATCATCCCGAGGATGGTGCAAAACTGCGGGATCGCCGCCAGCAGGCCAATCACGATATTGCTGCTGCCGGTGTTGAAGCTTTGCAGGATCTGCGGCGTCCAGATGTTGATCGCGCTCAGCGTATTCGTCAGGCAGAAGTAGGCCAGCGTGTAGAGCAGTACGGCGGGCGTCAGCACCTCGCGCAGCGTCGATCGCGGCGTGGCGACGTGCGCAATGGCCAGTTCCTGCTCGCGGGCGATCATCGTTTTGAGTGCCTGCTTTTCATCATCATCCAGCCAGGTGGCCTGATCCGGGGTGTCGTTAAGGTAGAACCAGGTCACCACGCCGAGCACCACCGACGGCAGCCCCTCCAGCAGGAACAGCCACTGCCAGCCCTTCAGGTTCCACAGCCCGTCCATCGCCAGAATGTACCCGGAGAGGATCGAGCCGAGCATCATGGTCACCGGCATGGCGATCATAAACAACGCGTTGGCGCGGGCGCGGTGATACGCCGGGAACCACCAGGTGAGATAGACCAGGATCCCCGGCAGGAAACCGGCTTCGGCAATGCCCACCAGCATGCGCAGGACGTAGAGCGTTTCCGGGCTGGTGGCGAACATGGTGCAGGTAGAGGCGATGCCCCACACCACCATGATCCCGGCGATCCAGCGCCGCGCGCCGATTTTCGCCAGCATGATGTTGCTGGGGATCCCGCACAGCACGTAGGTGACGTAAAACAGGGTCGCGGCCAGGCCAAACATGGTCGACGTGAGGCCCAGATCTTTGCCCATCGTTAGCCCGGCAAAGCCGATGTTGATGCGATCGAGAAACGAAAAGACAAACAGGATAAAGAGAAACACGATCAAACGACGGAACAGCTTGTTGATAACGCGATGTTCTATAGCTTTCTTATCTTGCAGGGTAGAGGTCGTCATGCTGCGCTCCAGATCTTACGTTTAGTAGACGGATTTATTGTTATTAACTGACGTAACCGGTTGTTCGATAAAACGTGCCGCCAGCGCTTCCGCGCCGCGGGCGAGCAGGGTGGTGTCGACGCCGACGGCGACAAACAGCGCGCCGAGTGCAAGGTAACGTTTCGCCAGTTGCTCGTTCGCCATCAGGATGCCGGGCGCTTTACCGGCGGCGCGTATCTGCGCGATCGCCTGCTCAATGGCGGCCTGCACCTCCGGGTGCTGCGGATTACCGGCAAAGCCCATGTCGGCACTCAGATCCGCCGGGCCGATAAACACGCCGTCGACGCCGTCCACGTCCAGGATCTGCGGCAGGTTTTTTAACGCTCTTAGGGTTTCGATTTGCACCAGCACGCACATGGCGTCGTTAGCCTGATGCAGATAGTCCGGGATACGGTTCCAGCGCGACGCCCGCGCCAGCGCGCTGCCGACGCCGCGAATGCCCGCGGGCGGATAGCGGGTGGCGCTGACCGCCAGCCGCGCTTCGTCGGCGTTTTGCACCATCGGCACCAGCAGGGTTTGCACCCCCACGTCCAGCAGCTGCTTGATCTGCACCGGATCGTTCCACGACGGGCGCACCACCGGCTGGCTGGGATAAGGGGCGATGGCCTGTAGCTGAGTCAGAACGGTCTGTACGCTGTTCGGCGCGTGCTCCCCGTCGATCAGAAGCCAGTCAAAACCGGCCCCGGCCAATAGCTCAGCGCTGTAGCTGCTGGTTAGCCCCAGCCATAACCCGATTTGTGGTCGGCCCGCTTTCAGCGCCGCTTTGAATGCGTTTTGCATGATCATCTCCTTACACAAAGCGGCAGCTGATGGAGCCCATGTTGCCGTAGTCGACGTGGAAGGTGTCGCCTCTGCTGGCGGCAACCGGGCGGGTAAACGAGCCGCCGAGGATGATCTGGCCTGGCTCAAGCTGCACGTCGTATGGCGCGAGTTTGTTCGCCAGCCACGCCACGCCGTTCGCCGGATGATTAAGGACGCCTGCGGCCACGCCGGTCTCTTCGATCACGCCGTTGCGGTAGAGCAGGGCGGAGATCCAGCGCAGATCCAGTTCGTCGGGTTTAATCGGGCGGCCGCCGAGGATCACGCCCGCGTTGGCGGCGTTATCGGAGATAGTGTCGAATACCTTGCGCGGGCGCTGGGTTTCCGGGTCAACGTTGTGGCAGCGGGCGTCGATCAGCTCCAGGGCAGGGATGACGTAATCCGTGGCGTTGTAAACGTCGAAGATCGTGCAGTTCGGGCCGCGCAGCGGTTTTGCCAGCACAAAGGCCAGCTCCACTTCGATGCGCGGGACGATAAAGCGATCCACGGGAATGTCGCTGCCGTCGTGGAAGAACATATCGTCCAGCAGCGCGCCGTAGTCTGGCTCGCTGATCTGCGAGCTGGCCTGCATCGCTTTGGAGGTGAGGCCGATCTTGTGGCCTTTCAGCACGCGGCCTTCGGCAATTTTCAGGCTCACCCATTCGCGCTGGACGGCGTAGGCGTCTTCAATGGTGATCTCCGGATACTCAAGCGAGATCGCGCGGATCTGCTCCCGGGATTGTTCCGCCTGATGCAGGCGGTGGGCGATCAGGGTATGGGTGTGTTTGTCGAGCATGGCGATATCCTGTTGTTGCCGGGTGGCGCGTAGCGATCCCGGCCTACGTTCGAGCCGTTGTAGGCCCGGTAAGCGAAGCGCCACCGGGCGAGCAGACGGCTACTTAAACAACGCGTGCACGTTGTTCTGCTTGTAATTGAGTGTCGGGTGCAGCTCGTCGAGCTCGAAAGACAGCGCCAGATAGCGGGCGGTCATCAGCGCTGCAAAATGCGTTTTGATCAGCGCAAACAGCATTTCACCGACCTCTTTCCGGCTCTCCAGACTGCGCCCGGCGCCGATTTTGAGCGTCATATGCACAAAGGCGTAATCGTGCTTGCCGTCGGCCATCTGCCAGGTGTCCAGCCAGTGGGCGCGGCTGCGGATACCGCCGAGCGGGAAAATACCCGTGGCGGCGAGCGCCTCGTTCACTTTGGCAAACAGCCCCGGCAGGTCGGCCTGCTCGCGGATGTTGTCGGTACATTCAGCAATAAAGTGCGGCATGGTGGCTCCTTACGCGGGCAGCGGGAAAACGGCGTTGACCTGGCCGGTGCCGGAGCTGGCGAACAGCTCGGTGAGAAACTCCACCTTACCGTCGTAGTTGTCCCAGCCGAGCATCCCCAGCAGCATCACCGTGTCGTGCATGTTGCCTTCGCCGTAGCAGTAGTCGGCGTACTCCGGCAGCATGCTGCAAAACTCTTTGAACTGCCCCTCGCGCCACAGCTTCACTACCCGCTCATCCATCTGGCGGTCAAACTCGCGGGTATAGCTGTTCATCCCTTCCTCCGCGCGCTGGTCGTCGATAAAGCGGTGCGACAGCGAGCCGCTGGCGAGCACCGCCACGGTGCCGTCGTATTTTTCGATGGCGCTGACGATGGCCTCGCCCAGCCTACGGCTGTCGGCGAAGTCGTGAACCGTACAGAACGCCGAGATGGAGACCACTTTGAAGTGCTTATCCGCGTTCATGTAGCGCATCGGCACCAGCGTGCCGTACTCCAGCTTGAGGCTCGGGATGTTGTGCGCCTTGGCGCGCACGCCAAGCTTCACCGCTTCGTCGGCGATCAGCTGGCCGAGTTCCGGGTTGCCGTCGTAGTCGTAGGTCATGTCGCGAATAAAATGCGGCAGCTCGTTGCTGGTGTAGACGCCTGAAAAATGGTCCGCACAGTTGATGTGATACGCGCTGTTCACCAGCCAGTGGGTGTCGAAGACGATAATGGTATCGACGCCCAGCTCGCGGCAGCGCTTGCTGATCTCTTTATGCCCGTCGATGGCTGACTGGCGGCAGCCGTGGTTTTTGCCCGGCAGTTCAGAGAGATACATTGACGGCACGTGGGTGATTTTTGCTGCTAAGGCTAATTTTCCCATGATCAGATCCCCCATTTTGGAATCGGATGGTCGCCCATGGAGATACAGACGTTTTTCATCTCCGCGAAGACCTCGAAGCTGTACTCGCCGCCCTCACGCCCGGTGCCGGAGGCCTTCACGCCGCCAAACGGCTGGCGCAGGTCGCGCACGTTCTGGGTGTTGACGAACACCATGCCCGCTTCGATGTTGCGCGCCAGACGCAGCACTTTGCTGACGTCCTGCGTCCAGATGTACGACGCCAGGCCATACTCCACGTCGTTTGCCAGGCGCAGGCCTTCCGCTTCGTCCTTAAACGGCAGCAGGCAGGCCACCGGCCCGAAGATCTCTTCCTGCGCCACGCGCATGCGGTTATCGACATCCGCCAGCACGGTCGGGCGCAGGAAATTGCCGCCTTTCAGGTGCGCAGGCAGATCGGTCGGTTTGTCCGGGCCGCCCGCCAGCAGGGTTGCCCCCTCTTCAATGCCGAGGCGGATGTAGCCGGAGACCTTCTCCCAGTGCTGCTTGCTGATCAGCGCGCCAATCTGGGTGTTCGGATCGGTCGGGTCGCCCACGCGCAGGCGGCTGGCGCGCTCGGCAAAGCGTTTGACGAACTCCGGGTAGATGCTCTGCTGGATGAAGATGCGCGAGCCGGCGGTGCAGCGTTCGCCGTTGATGGAGAAGATGGTGAACAGGGCGGCGTCCAGCGCGCGCTCAATGTCCGCGTCTTCAAAAATCAGCACCGGAGATTTGCCGCCCAGCTCCATGGAATACTTCTTCAGCCCGGCGTTTTTCATGATGTTACGCCCGGTGGCGGTGCCGCCGGTGAAGGAGACGGCGCGCACGTCATGATGACGCACCAGCGCGTCGCCCGCCGTGGCGCCATAGCCCTGCACTACGTTCAGAACGCCCGCCGGAATGCCCGCCTCCAGCGCCAGCTCGCCCAGACGGTCGGCGGTCAGCGGGGAGAGCTCGGACATCTTCAGCACCGCGGTGTTACCCAGCGCCAGGCACGGCGCGACCTTCCAGGTGGCGGTCATAAACGGCACGTTCCACGGCGACACCAGCGCACAAACGCCTACCGGCTGCACGAGGGTGTAGTTGAGCATCTTCTCATCGACCGGGTAGGTTTTGCCGTTCATCTGCTGGCACACCTCGGCAAAGAACTCAAAGTTGTGCGAGGCGCGTGGAATGAGCACGTTTTTGGTCTGGTGGATCGGCAGGCCGGTGTCGGCGGTCTCCATCGCGGCAATGTCCGGCACGTTCTGGTCAATCAGATCCCCCAGGCGACGCATCAGGCGCGCACGCTCCTTCATCGGCAGGTTGGCCCATTTCGGGAACGCCTCTTTGGCGGCGGCAACGGCCTGATGGATTTCGGCTTCGCCGCCAGAGGCCACTTCTGCCAGCACCTCGCCGGAGGCCGGATTAGTGGTTTGGAAGTACTCACTTCCGGCGACGTTTTTCCCGTTGATCCAGTGGTTAATCTTTTTCATTTTGCAGTCTCCTCACTGACAATTCGGTTTACCAGGCGGCCTACGCCTTCCACTTCCACTACCACCTCATCGCCCGGTACCACGTCGGACAGCCCCTTCGGCGTGCCGGTGGCAATCATGTCGCCCGGTTGCAGGGTCATGAAATCGCTCAGATACGCAATCAGGAATGGGATGCTGAAAATGAGATCGGCGGTGGTGCCTTCCTGACGCAGTTCACCGTTGACGTAGGTGCGAAGACGAAGGTTGTGCGGGTCAGGGATGGCTTCTTTTGGCACTACGTTCGGGCTGATGGGGGTCAGCCCGTCGCGGCTTTTCACCCGCAGGTTCGGGCGATAGTAGTTTTCGAGATAATCGCGGATGGCGTAGTCGTTGCACACCGTGTAGCCCGCAACATAGTCCATCGCCTCGGCTTCGCTGACCTTACGCGTGGTTTTACCGATGACCACCACCAGCTCGGCTTCGTAATGCATGTATTCAATGTTGTTTGGGCGCACCGAGGTCTGGTTGTCGCCGTTAAAGGTGTTCGGCGCTTTGATAAACACCAGCGGCTCGGTGGGCGGTTTGAAGTCCAGCTCGCTGGCGTGATCGGCGTAGTTCAGGCCGAGGGCGAACAGCGTGGCGTGCGGCGGCGTGCGCGAAGCGATGGCAACGTCGCGTTCCTCCACCACCGGGTTTTCCAGCGGCGGAAATCCCTCTGCCAGAATGCGTACCCGATCGCCCGGGCGAATTTCGACGCGGCTTTGCGGGGTACCGAGCAATATCGCATCGCCGGGGTTCAGGGTGGCAAATTCGCTCAGGGCGCTCAGCAGTTCGGCGGCGTTGCGGTGCAGATCGGCCGTGTTCCAGTGGTCCGCTTCGCGACCGTTGATCTCGGTGATGATGGTCAGGTTGTCCACGTTATCAACGGCGACAGGTTCGCCGAGCGGGCAAAATCCATCCCGGCATTTGGCTTTAATAGCCGGGCGGTAGAAGTTCTCTTCCGGCAGGCTGATTTCGTTGGCCAGCGCGTAGCCGGCGATGTACGCCGCCGCCTCTTCAACGCGTACTTTGCTGGCGGTTTTGCCCACCACCAGCGCCACCGTTGCGCCGCTTAACACGGTTTCTCCCTGCGGGAAGGGAATCGGCTCGCCTGCGCGAATAACGGTGTTATGTGGCTTGATAAACCACACCGCCGTTTTTGGCGGCGCGTTATAGGGGGCTTTTTCAAACGCCTCAGCCCAGGCCGCACGCTGGCTTTGGTGGTTTAGCGCTACGGCAAAAACAGTACCTTTCATTCCCATACTCCTCAAACCGGCTGTCCGGTTTTGATTTCATTAATATGTTAATGATCTGGTTTTATGCTTTTGCTGTTCGTTTCGCAATCAGAAGTGAATAATTTGTGATATGAATAACAATAAATTTACATCAATGGGTTAATTATCATTTAAATCAATGCATTAAAAAAATGACGTTGTTTCTGTTAGACTTTTTGGGTTACAACGTATTGTCTATAAAAGCATCTGTTTTAAATTGTTTACTTGTTAATGATGTAAGGGGAAGGTGATGCATGATTCATTAACCATCGCGCTGTTGCAGGCGCGTGAAGCGGCGATGGGCTACTTCCGCCCGATAGTGAAACGGCATAATCTGACTGAACAGCAGTGGCGTATCGTCCGCGTATTGGTCGAGCATCCCTCAATGGATTTTCACGATCTGGCGTTCCGCACCTGCATTTTGCGCCCAAGCCTGACCGGCATTCTGACGCGGATGGAGCGCGACGGTCTGGTGCTGCGCTTAAAGCCGGTGAATGACCAGCGCAAGCTGTACGTATCGCTGACGAAAGAAGGCAACGCGCTGTACCAGCGTGCTCAGGCTCAGGTGGAAGAGGCGTACCAGCAGATTGAGGCGGAATATACCCCGGAGAAGATGAAGCAGCTCACGGCGCTGCTGGAAGAGTTTATTGAACTCGGAAACCGACATATTGCCGCGCGGGACGAAGAGTAAAAACCCTAAAATCCAGGATGATTTTCGTAAAGTTTTCCCTTTCCAGGCCGAAAATTCTGTATCTGTCTGAGGAAAGAGAAAACATGTTAAATCGTATCAAGATTGTCACCAGCTTACTGCTGGTTTTAGCGATATTTGGCCTTTTACAACTCACATCCGGTGGTCTTTTCTTCAATGCCCTGAAGCATGACAAAGAGAATTTCACCATTCTGCAAACCATTCGCCAGCAACAATCCACCCTGAACGGTAGCTGGGTGGCGCTGCTGCAAACCCGTAACACCCTGAACCGCGCGGGTATCCGCTACATGATGGATCAGAACAATATCGGCAGCGGCTCAACCGTCGCCGAGCTGATGCAGATTGCCTCTGCGTCTCTGAAACAGGCGGAAAAAAACTGGGCGGATTACGAAGCACTTCCGCGTGACCCGCGTCAGAGCGACGCTGCGGCACTGGAAATCAAACGTAATTACGATATCTACCACGGCGCGCTGGCCGAGCTGATCCAGCTGCTGGGGGCGGGCAAGATCAACGAGTTCTTCGACCAGCCGACCCAGAGCTATCAGGATGGCTTTGAGAAGCAGTACGTCAGCTATCTGCAACAAAACGACGCGCTCTATCAGACCGCGGTTGAAGACAGCAACAGCTCTTACCGCCAGGCTATCTGGGTGCTGATTAGCGTGCTGGCTGCGGTGCTGGTGGTGATTGTTGCCGTCTGGCTGGGTATTCGTCAGGCACTGATTTCGCCGCTGAACCGTCTGATTGACAGCATTCGTCATATCGCCAGCGGCGACCTGGTGAAGCGCATCGACGTGGAAGGCTCCAACGAGATGGGTGAACTGGCTGACTCCCTGCGCCATATGCAGGGCGAGCTGGTGCGTACCGTGGGTGACGTGCGTAACGGCGCAAACGCCATTTACAGCGGTGCGAGCGAAATCTCGATGGGCAATAACGATCTCTCATCCCGTACCGAGCAGCAGGCTGCCTCTCTGGAAGAGACCGCCGCCAGTATGGAACAGCTGACCGCCACCGTGAAGCAGAACGCCGAGAATGCCCGTCAGGCGAGCAACCTGGCCCTGAGCGCATCCGAAACCGCGCAGAAAGGCGGGAAAGTGGTGGATAACGTGGTGCAGACCATGCGCGACATCGCCGGCAGTTCGCAGAAAATCGCCGATATTATCAGCGTGATCGACGGGATTGCTTTCCAGACCAATATTCTGGCGCTGAACGCGGCGGTAGAAGCGGCACGTGCGGGCGAGCAGGGCCGCGGCTTTGCGGTGGTTGCAGGTGAAGTACGAAACCTGGCGCAGCGCAGCGCCCAGGCGGCTCGCGAGATCAAGAGCCTGATTGAAGACTCCGTGGGGCGCGTGGAATTGGGATCAACGCTGGTAGAAAGCGCCGGTGAAACCATGGGTGAGATCGTGAATGCGGTAACGCGCGTGACGGACATCATGGGCGAAATCGCGTCTGCGTCTGATGAGCAGAGCCGCGGTATCGACCAGGTGGGGCTGGCGGTGGCGGAGATGGATCGCGTGACCCAGCAGAACGCCTCGCTGGTGGAAGAGTCTGCGGCGGCCGCGGCGGCACTGGAAGAGCAGGCGAGCCGTCTGACGCAGGCCGTTGCGGTGTTCCGTATTCAGCAGGAACAGATGAAGGCGCGCGAGTTCGCCTCCGCGAAAAGCGTTGTCGCACCGGTAGTGGCGCGTAAACCGGCGACCGCAGATGCGGGCGATAACTGGGAAACGTTCTGACGTTGTGCGTTTCGCCGGGTGGCGGCTGCGCCTTACCCGGCCTACGGGATGTGCGTTTTGCCGGGTGGCGGCTGCGCCTTACCCGGCCTACGGGATGTGCGTTTTGCCGGGTGGCGGCTACGCCTTACCCGGCCTACGGATTGTGGGTTTTGCCGGGTGGCGGCTGCGCCTTACCCGGCCTACTGATTGGGGGTTTTGTCGGGGGCGGCTGCGTCTGACCTGGCCTGCGGAATTGGGTTTTGTAGGCCCGGTAAGCGCAGCGCCACCGGGCGATTTTACAGAGGCAGGCGCATGGCGCAGCGGGAACCATACGCTAAACCGTGTGCCGTCTCTTCTTCACGTTTCTGGCGCATTTCCGGCGTCAGCGTCGTCATCATTTCAAACCCTAATCGCCTGTAGTAGGGCGCGTTCCACGGGACATCACGAAACGTCGTTAACGTCAGCAAGGTTAGCCCCAGCGTGCGGGCATGCTCTGCGACACGGTTAATCAACCGGCGTCCGAGACCTCGTCCCTGCCAGTCCAGATGAACCGAAAGTTCCACAATAAACAGCGAAGATGGCTGGGCTTCGGCGAGAATAAAGCCCACGGGCCTGTCGTCAGCCAGCGCCAGCCAGCTTAATCCGTGTCCGGCGTAACCGAGGTGATCTTCAACGGAAATAACCTCGCTGTCTGCCAGCCAGGCCAGCTCAGGAACGTCGCGAAATCGCTGCCCCGCCGCGCGTTCAATGGCGGGCAGGGCAGCGACGTCGTCGATGCGCGTCGGGCGAAGGGTGAACGCCGTCATCAGCCAGCGCTGCTCACAATTTTAATCTCCACCATGCCGATTCCCAGCTTGCGCGGAGCGTGACCGAGAATATTCCCTTCGTTAGTGGACTGCGGCTCGGGCGGCACAATGACCAGCGTATTGCTGCGCGTGGGGTTATCGAAATGCAGCGTGCTGGTGGTGACATCATTGCTCAGCGTCAGCATCTGTTCTTTATCGCCGACGCGCACCGGCACAGGACGGTTTGCGTTGGGACCAAATGCCCTGGCGGTGATCACCAGATCGAATTTCTCCGGCAGCGGATGGGTATACTCAATTTTCACCTCATCACCTAACTGCGCGTTAGACCAGCGCCCCCAGGATTCGGGACGTGAAATACCGCTGAACTGCTTCACCTCTTCAGGCGCGCCGGCAACGTTAAAGATAAAGCTGTCAGCTTTATAACGGATGTCGTTGTCGACGATTTTCAGCAGGTCAACGTTGCGCTGATAGCGTGCGGTATCAATGACCGTATCTTTAAACGCGGTTTTCCCCTGCCACTGCGGTTTATCAACGTGTTGCACGGTCTGCTCGCCGCCGAGTTGCCCCTGTGAGACGCACCAGTCGGTGGACAGTGACAGCTCTTGTGACCAGAGCTGGCCCATTTTGTAGCATTTATCGACCCAGACGAAATTATCGCGCGGGGCGAATTCCGCCAGCTGGAAGCGCAGTGGCGCGGAGTATTCGCTTTCCGGCAGCGGCTCGACGCGGTTATCCGACACGCGCAGCAGCAGAGGCAGGCGGAAATGGCTGCCGGAGAACGCGATCATTTTTTTATCCTGATCGATGGTGAAGTCGTTTATCTCTTTCGGGAAGTTCCACAGGCGAATGATATCCGGCTTCCAGGCGAGGATTTTTTCCTTCATGTTGAGGAAGATTTCCGACAGGGACTGGCCCGACAACGTACTGCGGCCCAGGCCAATGAAGTTATCGCCACCCAGAATATCCAGCACGGTAGCGCCGTTATCCATCGAGTTACGTTTAGCGGCAATGATCTCCTGCTGCGGTTTATCGCCGCGCAGCACAAAGAACAGGTTGCTGCGATCCAGCTTATTCAGCTCATCCCAGGCGCTGTTTTTCATCGCCAGATGGTCAGATGAAACGACGATGACCGTATTTTTGAAATACGGCGACGCTTTGATTTTCTCGATTAACGCCGCGATATGTTCCTGGCTACAGGTCACAGCGCTGAACGACTTGTTGTTTTTACCGTCAATGTCGTAGCCCTGACGTTTACAGGTGCGTGAGACGAAACCATCCGGATGATGCGTGTCGACGGTCAACGCAAACAGCGAGAAGCGTTTACCGGCGCGGGAAAGCTCCTCGAATTTCTTCCAGGTTTCATCCAGAACGGTATCGTCGTAAAAGCCCCAGTCGTTGCGGTAGGCCGGATCGGCGACCGTGGTTTTCAGCTCTTCGGAACCATATAAGTGATCGAAACCGTGGGATCTCAGGAACACATCTTTCCCGGCAAAACGCAGGTTAGCGCCCTGCATAAAGTAGTTTTCATAGCCCGAGTTTTTCAGGATATCGCCGAGGCAAATGTTCTGCGGGAAGAAGCTCGACATCGAGGCGGAGGCGTTGCCTTCAAACGGAGCGAACAGCGGAATGCCGCACTGGGAGGCCACCATCCCGGCGATGGTGTAATCCGTGCCAGGCAGTTGCATGGTGTGGCTGAAGTCGAGGCCCTGGTTTTTCAGCGCGCCAAGCTCTGGCGTCAGGTTCGGGAAAGCATCGTTATCAAAATAGGTGCGTTCCAGACTTTCGCCGTAGATATAGACCAGGTTGAGTCTGGGATTGTCGATCTTCTTCGAGGGTTCTTTGTAATAGGCCGCAAAGTCCGGGTCACCATCGCGCGACTGGGATTTTACCAGCTCGGTAATTTGATGGAAGGCCGGGCTGGCATCCACGGAGGCCAGCGCCAGGCACAGCGCCAGCAGGCTGTAGCCATGATGATGCGGACGGTGACGGCGACGGCGCAGAACCCAGGCCAGCGCGGCGAAGATACCCACAAGGGCGACCACCAGCCCCAGACCCGGAAGGATGTACTTACCCACACCAGCGCCGGTCAGGCTGTTGGTCAACGTGTAGAGCACCGCGTCGTTAATACCGTCGCCGGTAAAGTAATCGCTGGCATATAACGTAATGTTTAAAACAATAAAAATACCGAGCACCACCAGGGTGGCCACAAACCACCAGGTGTGACGACCGGCTTTCCAGGCATAAACGCCGATGGAAGCCAGGAAAAGGACAAGGGACATTAACTCTGACAACAGCAGATCCTCATCATGCCGGACGCTTAGCCGGCTAATTGCTTATTTTTTGGGTAATACAATGTAATTGCGATGTCGCTTAGCTGCAATTTTAGTGTCACGAAAGTGTGCTGTTGTTAGGATTTGGTTTATAAAATCGGATTTTTGAATACAGTCGCATCGTGGCATACGGAGGCTGAGGTGGTGGCAGGGGGTAAAAAAACGCACTTCACGCCGCGGTATAAGACTAATGTAATAAACGCGGCGTGTTGTGGCAGAAAAAGGGGGACAATCAGGAGAGGAAATTAACGCCTTGTTTCAGCACCAGATCGCAGGCTTTCGTTTTCACCTGTTTCGCCAGAGATGAATTTCCAAGGGTGCTGAGGTTCAGCTGCTGACCATTTTGCGCGTTAAGCAGGCCCTGAATACCGTCCATATAGTTGGTGTCCGCTTTCTGCTCCTGGGTGTCCAGTCCCAGTTTACCCAACACCTGGTTTTTGATGTTTTCGGTATCGGTGACGGAAGCCAGTTTCTGCTTCGCGCAGTATTCCAGAATACCCGCGGCGTTGTTCATCGTTCCGGCACTCAGGCTTTGGGAGCTGTTGCCCAGCAGGCCGGTGAGGGACGAGGCTGACAGTCCGCCCTGGGACGTGCCGCTCTCTTTGGTTAACTCACTTGCTGCGCTGGAGAGCGACTCCTGCCATGATGCGGCCGGCGCTGCGCCAGTCACCAGCAGGGCGCCAGTAAGGATGCTGATAAGAAATTGTTTTTTCATAATGATTTACTCAACAAGGTCCGTTTTGGGCCAGAAGTGGGTTCAGTATATACCTCTGCTCTTCCGGCGCTCCCTGGAAATATCTTAATACTCTTTGCCGGTGACGCGGCTGCGGTAGCTGTCCCAGTCGAAGATGACGTACAGGCTGTTACCCAGCTTCATGCGATCCATCACCCGCTCGCCAAGAAGTCGGGTCATCTCGTCGATATTGTGGTTCGTCAACATACCGGTTGGGCGTTTTGACGACGAACGGCGATCGACAATCTGGTTGATGATCACTTTTTCGTAGCGGGACTCCGTCTGGACACCGATCTCGTCGATGACCAGCAAATCCACGTTACTTAAATCATTCAGCAACTGTTCTTCGCTGGTTTCGCGATTACTGAAGGTGTCTTTCATGGCGGACATAATATCGGCCACGGTGATAATCAGCACTGACTTCCCGCGCAGCAGCAGCTCGTTGCAGATAGCGGCGGCGAGGTGATTTTTCCCGGTGCCGGGTTTTCCGCTAAAGATGAAGCTGGCGATGTTGCCGTCAAATTCATCCACGTACTGGCGCGCCTGGTTAAGGGCGTTCATCTGCCCCTGAGACTCGACCTTATAATTCTCGAAGGAGCAGTTCTGGTGCAGAGGGCGAATGCCCGAGCGGTTAAAGGTGCGCTGCATTTTCATCGCGCGGTTTTCGCGGGCGAGGGCTGCCGCGCGAATTTTACCCTGCTCTTTTTGCCATGCCAGCAGCTCTTCACCGGTGGTGAAGGCGGGCTTCACGTTGGCAGGCATCATCTTCTGCAAACGTTTCATCAGGTCGCCGACGTTTTTCATTTCGCACCTCGGAATCCATCAGGGATTTTTTTGTCCGGTTCTGAAAAAGCATTGATATCACGTTTTGGCTGGCCGTTGTTGCTGGCGCGGTTGATTTGCAGACTGCGCGCGAATTTTTGCTGCCACTGAACATGGTGGAAGACTTTTCCTTCAGCTTGCCAGTATGCGGTAAAGGCTGCCAGCTCTTCCGGTGTTGCGGGCTGCGAGAGGGCTATTCCCCATAAGGCCGCCTGCCGCTGAAAATCGGCGTCCGGCTGCCAACCGGCGTACATGGGAAATTTCCCCATTGGAACGGCCACCGGGGCGCTGGCGGGTTCGTCAAAAAACTGATTATCCAGCATGACATCGCTCGCCGGGCGCGACAGCTTCGCTTCAATTTCCAGAAGCTGCGCCAGACGTTCCGGCGTGACCGCATAAAACGCCGGGGCGTTGTCGGCAAATACCGCGAGCGTGCCGCCTTCGGCGTGCGTCAACACACCGCGAGGATCGCGCATAAAGGCATCAATGCCAGCAATGCTGGTGGTCAGAATTCTGGAGGACATAACACTTTCTCAACTGATTACTACGGGCGTGATTGAGGGTTATGGTAGCACAGAGAGAGGGGAGGAAAGGAGAGGATTTCCCCGGTGGCGTTACGCTTACCGGGGCTAAAATCACAGGGGCTGGTTACGCGATGATGTTCAGCGTCACGTCGATATTGCCGCGCGTCGCGTTAGAGTACGGACAGACGATGTGCGCCGCATCCACCAGTTTTTTGGCTTCCGCTGCGTCCATCCCTTCAACGTGGATGTTCAGCTTCGCTTCGATACCAAAACCGGTTGGCAGCGGGCCGATCCCTACTTCGCCTTCAATAAAAGCGTCTTTTGGCAGAGCGAATTTATCGCGTGCCGCAACGAACTTCATTGCGCCCAGGAAGCAGGCGGAGTAGCCCGCAGCGAACAGCTGTTCAGGGTTGGTTACTTCACCCCCCATGCCGCCCATCTCTTTTGGCACACCCAGTTTGACATCCAGAACGCCATCGGAAGACGTGGCGCGGCCATCACGGCCTCCGGTTGCTTTGGCTTTGGCAGTGTAGACAACTTTTTCTAAAGACATGGCAGGTTCCTCATCTTACGTTTATATGCGCTATTAAATAGCGCGCGATGTTTTAAGTTAAAATTAGACGCGTAAAGTACAGCCTTACGCGTGATGCAGCTGTTGGCGCAAACTTTCGAGCTGTTGCTTGAGCGCCAGCATGGTGTCGGTATCACACTGCGCTGCACAGCCCACGGCGTGGGGTATCGTCACAGCCTGCTGTTGCAGCGCCCGACCCGCGTCGCTCAGGGTGACGGCGACCTGACGCTCATCCTGACGGGAACGCTGGCGGAGGATCAATCCTGCGCTTTCCAGGCGTTTCAGCAGGGGAGTCAGCGTGGCGGAATCCAGGAACAGCCGCTCGCCAATGTCTGACACCGTAATATCATCCTGTTCCCAGAGCACCAGCATCACCAGGTATTGCGGGTAGGTCAGGTTAAGCGGCGCCAGCAGTTGCCGGTACAGCTTGTTAAGCGCCAGATTTGCCGAATAGAGGGCAAAACAGAGCTGGTTATCCAGCAGAAGCGCGTTGGTGGTGTCGTTCGTTTTTGCGTCCATGAAATGAATATAGATAGTGCGCGATACAATTGCAAGCGATTTTATTATACGCGTGGACGTTTGCGGTAAAGCCATAAGCCGGGGATCGACAGGCCGATGGAGAGCGCACCCACGATCGACGAGGCTTTAAGGAAGTTGCTCAGGAGCAGGATCATCTGGGGTTCGCTGTAGCCAAAATGGCTGATTTTGACGGCGGAGATCATCGCCGTATAGGCTGAAATGCCCGGGAACATAGGAATCACTGCCGCCACGGTGAATACCTTCGGGTGCGCCAGATACCAGCGGGACCACTGAATACCGATGCTGCCAACCAGCATGGAGGCGATAAACGTCGACCATTCAATATTAAAGCCCGCTGTCATCATGATCATACGAGAGCCGTGGCCAATGGCACCCAGCAGCGCACACCAGGGTAATGCACGCTGTGGGACGTTAAACACCATCGCAAAACCAACGGCGGGAAGGGCAGACAAGAGCATGTCCTGTGCCAGTGCGAGCATAAAATCCATCACGCCCATCCGCGTAACCCCCAGAGTGTCATGGCCATTACCACCCCGATACAGGTCGCCAGCGTCAGCAGGCTGGCTATCGCCCAGCGCGCCAGACCGGTGTTGATATGGCCTTTGAACATATCAGCGACGGCATTAATTAAGGGAAAACCTGGCACCAGCAGCAATACGCTGGCGGCCATCGCAATAGTAGGCGTGCTGGCGAAGTAGGGCTGGCGCAAAAGCAGGCCGGATACGGTTGTCGCCACAAATGCCGTGATGCAGAAGTTAATTTGCGGATGTAGCTGTCTGTGCGTCAACAGCTGGCGGACATACATTGCGATGCTGCTGGCAAAGAAGGTCACGACAGCGCCGTCCCAGCCGCCCGCGTTGAGCTTGCAGAAGCAGGCGCAGGACAGTCCCACCATCAGCACAACCAGCCAGCGCGGATACCGGAGGGGTTTGATTTGATTGAAACGTTTTTCTATCTCCCGGAGATCGAGCAGCTTGTGTTCAGCAAGGATCACGATGTGCTGCACTTCCGTCACGACGTGCATGTTAATGCCGCGGTCATGATTTTTACGGGTGGAGGTCAGGCACTGTCCGTCTTTAATGGTGGTCAGCACAATGGCATTTGACGAGATGGAACTCTCAACGCTGTCCATCCCCAGCGCCAGCCCAAGGCGTGTGGAGAGCTCTTCGACGAGGGCGCTTTCTGCGCCGTGCTGTAAGAGAAAAAGCCCGCACTGAATACATAGCCGCGTGGTGGCACGTTGCGTAGACCGATCTGCCTGCATGAAACGCCCTGAAGAGAAGAGAGATTGCTTACTTTTAACACAAAGTGCAGGGCCCTTTGCGCTGGGCCAGATCAACATTTGTGCGATCAGTGGCGCGATGGGGGCGGAGGAAAGACAGCATTGTTATTTATTTAATGAATGTGAAATTAGGATTTATAAAAACAATATATTAAGTATTTCTAATTTCATATTTTCGATCTTTTCACGCAATTTGAATTAAATTTAAATGGTCTTTATGCGATATTAGGCCTGTATTGGGCGTTTCTTAACCCATGTGATATTTGTTCTATTTTGCGAGTATTAACCCGTTTGTACTTCGGAATGCAAACGTGTTTAACCTTGCAGGGTTAGTTCGTTCTTAAATAAAGAATTCATGACAGGGAGGGTCTATGTTGCCATTGAATGGTAAACACGGAGTGGTGATCAGCAGAGTACCGGTTATGCAAAATGGGTTAGGTGGCGTCATGTCGCGTCATTTTCCCGATTTTGAGATAACGTACTGCCGTTCGATGCAGGAGTTGACGTTATTACAATTGCGTCGCGCTGAGGTCGTTATTGCCGATATTTCGGGTGAGTATCGTAATCCACGCGGCACGCTTGAGCAATATTATGGGTTAATGAATCAGTACCGGGATATTCACTGGATATTCCTCGTTTCGCGCCCCCTTTATCCACTTGCAGTAGAGCTTCTTATGCGTCCGGAAAGCACGCTGCTTTCGGATATGGAACCCATTGAAGGCGTAATTAACGCTATTCGCGCGGGGAGTGAACGTGCCGAGCGAATAAGCCAGACGTTATTGATACCGGAAAATCCTGATATTGAAGAGGAGAGTGAGCAAATGATTGCGCTTACCCACTCTGAACGCAAGGTGTTGCGTTTGTTAGGTAAAGGTTGGGGAATCAACCAAATAGCCACGCTACTTAATAAAAGTAATAAAACGATCAGTGCACAGAAAAACAGTGCAATGCGTCGCTTATCACTTCGCAGTAATGCCGATATGTACGCGTGGATAAGCAGTACCCAGGGAATGCGAGAACTCAGTTTAATGTCGGCTTATGGAGAGTTTGAGGAATGGAAAAGACCACTGCAACAAAACATATCGCCGTCATCGAAAGCTGCTCAATGAGCGCTATGGGGCTGAAGCATCTTTTTGCGATGCCCGCCCTGAGCCATTACCAGGTGCACCTGTTTGCCAGATTTGACAACTTCAAAGCGGCGCTCTCGGAAATCTCATTCTTTGCCGTAATTTATTCATTGTCCGATGAGCGTGAGGAGCGGCGAAACTGTCTGGCCTGTTTGCGGGATCTTACCTTCACCCACAGCGACGTCAAGCGTATTGTGCTGGCCTCTGATGAAATGGAGGCGAGACTGGTCAGCCATCTTTCGCCTTCTCGCTTACATGGAATTATCAGTAAATCGGTTCCGCTGAAGCAGTTAATGGAGGGGCTGGAGACATTACTCAGCGAAACGCATCACGTGAACGACAACGTGTACAATCACTGGTGTGTGAGCCAGCATCGTATGCTAAGCCCAACTGAAAGGGCGATTCTGCGATATATGTCATCGGGTTTTTCGATCCCTGAAATTGCGGCACAGCTTGAACGCAATATCAAAACCATCCGTGCGCATAAGTTTAACGCAATGGTAAAGCTGGGCGTCAATTCTGATGTGGGATTACTGGATGCGGCAGATATCCTGGCGCATCTCCCGGTCAGGGAAATTCGCCGTTCCGCTCTCACCGTTCCTTCTTTCTCGTAGTGTTAAGTGATGCGCCAGAATTTTTCTGGCGCAACGTTCAAATACAGACATCAACCCATTTTGCTGCGGTCAGTTCCGCCATTCTGTCGGGCGATATACGCACCGCACTGTGGATGGCGCCCGCTGCGGGTAACACTTCGGCGTACTGTTTTAAAGTGATGTCACAGTAAACAGAGAGCGGATTTTCCAGTCCAAAAGGGCAGACGCCGCCAACAGGATGACCCGTCAGGGTTACTACCTCATCGCAGCTGAGCATGCGGGCTTTTGCGCCGAATGTCTCTTTGAGCTTTTTGTTATCCAGACGCGCATCGCCTTTTGCAACCACCAGAATCACATCATTTTTAATTTTCAGTGACAGCGTTTTGGCAATTTGGCCGGGTTCAACGTTGTGCGCGGCAGCAGCAAGGGCAACAGTCGCTGTGCTTTGGTTAAGCTCGATGATTTCTATATCCGGAGCGTGTTCGGCGAAAAACTGCTGTACAGACTGCAAACTCATTGATTCCTCCTGACAAATATCTTCCGTAATCTGTCATAAGAATTTAGTTGCTGTAAATATCCCTTAAGTAACAAATATCCGTCAGGGGCGATTTCTGGATCGCCTTCACATTCACAGAAACCGGTTACAGTAACCGGTTGCAGAGCGTGATGCAGAGATTAATACTGAGTGTGTAACTTCCCCTGTATCTAATAATAAGAGCTAATTATGAAACCATTCCGTTTGAGCAGTACCGCAGGTACACGATCCGGCAAGGTTGTGACGCTGATGTATGGAACAACGTGTGACGTGAGAACGTCCGAAACGAACGTCTGACAGGAGATCTGCTATGTCTGCCAACCATGCTGCATTTAATCTGATTTTCCGCTTCGTTGAAAATTATGTCAGCCCTATTGCCGGGCGCATCTCTTCCCAGCGTCACGTTATGGCGATTCGTGACGGGTTCATCTCGGCAATGCCGTTTATGATTGTCGGGTCGTTTTTATTAGTGTTCGCTTACCCACCTTTTTCGCCAGATACCACCTGGGGCTTTGCTCGCGCCTGGCTGGATATGGCGAAGCAGTTTGAAGGTCAAATTCTGACGCCGTTTGATATGACGATGGGGGTGATGTCCCTCTATATCTGTGCGGCTATCGCCTACAACCTGGGCAAACATTACGTTAAAACCCATCAGTTGGATCCGTTCATGTGCGCGATGCTGTCGCTGATGGCGTTCCTGCTGGTCGCCGCGCCTAAAACCAAAGGCGCCTTACCGGTTGATAGCCTTGGAGGGACCGGGATTTTCACCGCGATCCTGGTGGCGATTTACTGCGTTGAGATGATGCGTTTCCTGAAAGCACACAATATCGGGATCCGTCTGCCAGACCAGGTTCCGCCGATGATCAAAAACTCGTTTGACCTGCTGATCCCGGTGCTGGTGGTGGTGCTGACGCTTTATCCGCTGAGTCTGTTGATCCAGTCGCAGTTCGGTATGCTGATCCCACAGGCCATCATGTCGATATTCAAACCGCTGGTCTCTGCGGCGGACTCGCTGCCAGCGATCCTGCTGGCGGTGCTGATTGGCCACCTGCTGTGGTTTGCCGGGATCCACGGCGCAGCGATTGTCTCGGGTATGCTGCAAATGTTCTGGCTGACGAACCTGGGGGCGAACCAGACCGCGCTGGCGGCGAGCCTGCCTTTACCACACATCTTTATGGAAGCCTTCTGGACGTTCTTTATTGTGATCGGTGGGTCAGGAGCGACGATGGGGCTGGTGTTCTGTTACCTGCGTAGCCGCTCCGCGCACCTGCGCTCCATTGGACGTCTGAGCGTGGTGCCAAGCATTTTCAATATCAATGAACCGGTGATTTTTGGTACGCCGATTGTGATGAACCCGGTGTTCTTTATTCCTTTCCTGCTGGCGCCGATGGTCAATGCCGTGCTGGCATGGGCAGCGATGAAGTTTGATCTGATTGGCCGCGTGATTTCCGTTGTGCCGTGGACGGCACCGGCTCCGGTTGGTGCCGCCTGGGCGCTGGGCTGGGATTTCCGTGCAGCCATTCTGGTGCTGGTTTTGGCCTGCGTTTCCGCCATTATCTATTTCCCGTTCTTCAAGGTGTATGAGAAACAGTTGCTTCAGCAGGAAGCGGAAGAAGCACAGCGTAATGGGGAAGAGGAAAATCAGCAGGTCGCTTAGGTAAAAGCAAAACGGCAACGCAGGTTGCCGTTTTTAGTGTTTGTTCCCTCTCTCTGCGGGTTTCAGGCAGGGCCAGACTACTTAAGCGTGCAATCGCCGCACTGCTGGACATCCGGCAGACGGTAGCGCTGACAGCAGGTACGACGCACCAGAAGTCCCTCACGCGGAACCACGGTGCGGTAAAGAGGGTTATCCCGCCCATCCGACAGCTGTCTGGCAAAGAAACAGCTCTGACGCAGCGCATCCACTTTCTCGTCGCCGAGCAGCGGCTTCATCTCCGTTAAATACCAGTGGATAAGATACCCGGTATTACTCCAGATCAGTTTGCCGTTGATCTCCCCCGTCGCTTCCAGCGCATCAATGACCGGAACCAGCGCTCTTGTAATCAACCGTTCCATACGCGCCTGCGCTGACAGGTGACTCGCGCTCGGATCTTCGTGTACATCAATCCAGAAACAGGCGGCGCGTCCGGTCTCATGGAATTCGACGTGGAAATGTTCCGACGAGAGATCGAGCATCGTTTCCTGGGTCAACAGGGCCAGCATGACAGGCGGCACCATCAGCCCGATATACCATTGTGCCCAGAGGGAAAGCAGCGGTTTATTTTCCCGCGCCAGCGTCGGTTGGTTACGATAAATATGGTCGGAATAGGTTGCCAGCAGTGACCGCAGCTCGGCAGGTCGTTGCCACTGAGTCAGCGTCAGAGCATGATGCGGCGGTGCTTCATCCAGTTTGATGAAATCCAGCAGATGGGCGCGTGTTACGGCGATTTTTTCCCGAATGGCATCCGCAAGCGTCGTTTCTCCGGCGGAGAGTGGAGCTCGCCAGAGCAGTGGCTCAACGATGTGTGCGTTACGAGTCGCCATAGTGTGGATTACAAATCTAAATGATAATGATTGCCAATCCTAACTATAGATAAAACCGAGCGCAAGCGTTTTATCCTGGCGCTGTGAAGGCGGTTTCAGGCGATATGAAGCTCGTCGCTCAGCAGAATGCTGTTGCGTCCCATATGCTTGGCTTCATAGAGGGCTTTATCGGCTTTCGCCAGTGCGCCATCAACGTCTTCACCTTCGAACATGGCTATGCCAATGCTGATGGTCACGTTAGTGGCGACGCTTTCGTTAAACATGTGGGGGATTTTGAGATCGTAAACCTTCTGACGTATGCGTTCAGCTGTCTGGCGCGCTTGCTCCAGTGGGATGTTACTTAACAGCACCATAAATTCTTCCCCGCCAAACCGGGCGACAACATCGCGTGAGCGCACGGCGTCGCGGATCGCAGCCGAGACCCTGATCAAGGCCTGATCGCCCATCATATGGCCGTAATGATCGTTGTAGGCTTTGAAATGGTCGATATCCATCAGCAGCACAAAGTGCTCGCCAGCGTCAGCCCTGGGGAGGTTCTCAAGCCGGCTTTGCAGCCCGCGACGGTTATATAGGCCGGTGAGCGGGTCCATCATGCTGAGATCGGTCAGGGTTTCACGCTCTTCGAGCAGTTCGGAAAGCAGCTCCTGGGCGAAACGGTCATTACGCCGCTGAAGAACATGATGGATACCAATGGCGACCACCGGCAGCGCGAAAAAATAGGCCATTCTCAGCCAGTTTTCGGACGGGCTAAGCCACAGGCAGGATATAAAAGCGGGAAATGAATGTAACGTAAAGGCTTTAATATTACTGGCGAAAGCCAGAGACCCTATAAAAAGCACTGTTAATAGCGCCATCATTAAATAGGTTGCGTGATCGTGCGTTATTAACAGAAATTTTGAGACGATCTGCCATGCCCATAAAAACCCAAAAATAGCTGAAACAGCAGGGATATTTATTTTTCGCGTGCTATTTTTCCAGTGCCAGATAAGTAAGCCAGTGCTGGCAGTCAATACGGCAAACAGGGGGACTGATAACACACGAACGGAATAGAGAGGGTTTGTTACCGAGAACAATGCTGATGCAGCGTTCAGAAATAAAAATAAACGTAAAGAAAGCTGATATTTCTTGTTGACTAAGGACAGCCAGGATTGTGATGTCATATGCGTGCGTTTTTATTAAAACTCAATTAAAACAATGAGCAAGGTGTTGTTATGTATTATTGGTCGCTACAAAATTGAATTTTTATTATCAGAAAAACGTTATCGGAAGTTAACAGGTGGGCAATTTATCACCTTACACATTCTCTGTCATTATGGGAAAGCAATTGCTGGCGCAATTTCTTACGTCGGATGCTGACAAGTGATAATTACTATCATATGATACTGGTTATCATTATCAGTGCGAGAGGTGAAACCATGTTGAGCAAAGCGCTGGGAAGTGGGTGGGGAATATTGCTGCCTGGTTCCATTATCGGTGGGCTGATGTTTGCCGATCTTCCCATTGATGTCTGGAAAGCAATGATTGTTTCGGGCTTGCTGGTGACATCCGCGATGATCTGGCACAAACAGTTACGGCATTACGTGCTGTTGCCATCATGCGTTGCGCTAATCAGTGGACTGCTGGTGATTCTGATGAGTTTGAAATAAAAGGGAAAAAAAAGAGGTACTGCTGAAGGGATGTAAGATAATTGGTGCGAGGGGGGGGACTTGAACCCCCACGTCCGTAAGGACACTAACACCTGAAGCTAGCGCGTCTACCAATTCCGCCACCTTCGCACAGTCATCTTACTGGTTTGATATCGCCTCGTTGGTGCGAGGGGGGGGACTCGAACCCCCACATCCTAAGGACACTAACACCTGAAGCTAGCGCGTCTACCAATTCCGCCACCTTCGCACAGTCATCTTACTGGTTTGATATCGCCTCGTTGGTGCGAGGGGGGGGACTCGAACCCCCACATCCTAAGGACACTAACACCTGAAGCTAGCGCGTCTACCAATTCCGCCACCTTCGCCCAGTGCGAGCAATATCAACGTGATTTATGGTGCGAGGGGGGGGACTTGAACCCCCACGTCCGTAAGGACACTAACACCTGAAGCTAGCGCGTCTACCAATTCCGCCACCTTCGCATACCATCGACACTGTAAAAGTATCGTAACCACGGAGGCGCATTCTAGATGTTTTCAGCTTTACGTCAACAGAAAATTGCGCACGTTGTTTTGATTGCTGCAAAAATGGGCGATGGCAGCGTCAGCCATCGCCGGGCAGGGGAATTACTTTTTCGCCTGGCGCGTCATCACGGTGCGATACACCTTAAAGCGGCCTGTCTGGGCGATCACTTCGTGGAAGCCGAAGGTTTCATCCAGCACTTTCGGATACGCCAGGAAGGCATTCGCCACAATACGTAGCTCACCGCCGCTGTTAAGGTGACGGGTTGCGCCACGGATCAGCGTTTGCGCCGCTTCAAGGCTGGTCTCCATCCCGTCGTGGAACGGCGGGTTAGAGATGATCATGTCAAAGCGACCGGTCACGTCGGAGAAGACGTTACTGGCAATCACTTCGCCTTCAATGCCGTTCGCAGCAAGCGTGGCGCGGCTGGCTTCTACCGCCGGGGCGCTCACGTCACACAGGGTTAAACGCACTTTTGGTGAGTGGCTGGCGAGAACCGTTGACAGCACGCCCGCGCCACAGCCGACATCCAGCACCTTGCCCTTGGTGTGCGGCGTCAGGGTGGACAGCAGCAGCTTGCTGCCCGTATCAAGCGCGTCACGGCTAAACACACCCGGCAGGGTTTTAATGGTCAGGCCGTCAAGCTGGTACTCGTCCCAGAAGGTGTTGGCATCAAAAGTGGTCTGTTTTTCCAGACGGCCATGATACAGGCCGCAGCGTCGGGCGCTGTCGATTTTCGTCAACGGCGCGTAGCCTTCGAGCATCTGCTCTGCGCTTCGCACCCCGCTGCGGTTCTCACCGACGACAAAAATATCGCAGCCGACCGGCAGCAGAGAAAGCAGGTTCATTAGCTGGAACTGGGCTTCCGGTTTGTTCTTCGGCCAGTAGTAAATGAGCGTATCGCAGTCAGCAATATCGCTCTGCTCCGCCACCAGGCTAAAGCGTGCGCGCTCGCCCATCTGGCGGCTCAGCACCTGCCAGTGGTGGTAGTATTGGGTGTGGGCACGGCTTTCAGCACAGTCGAAACGTGCGGGCAGGTCATCCTGCATATCTCCGGCAAACAGAATACGGCTTTCTTCGAAATCATCACTGTGACGCAGCAAGACTTCACTTGCCGGGGTAAATGCAGACATGAATTGTTCCTCAATAAACTCAGGCGGGGATTATAGTAGGTAGATGGCGCAGTTTCGACACATTTGCTATATTTGCGCGCCTGAGAGACAGGAGTTTTCGCTATGACATCCCGACGAGACTGGCAGTTGCAGCAGCTGGGCATCACCCAGTGGGCTTTGCGTCGCCCGACGGCGTTGCGGGGCGAAATAGCCATCTCCATCCCTGCGCATGTCCGCCTGGTGATGGTGGCAGAAGCGCCGCCTGCCCTGAACGAACCCCTGATTGAGGATGTCCTTCGCACCCTGAAGGTGACAAACGATCAGGTATTACAGCTGGCGCCCGAAAGCGTCGCGATGCTTCCCCCTGACAGCCGCTGTAACAGCTGGCGAATCGGGGCGGTGGATGAGCTACCTCTTGAAGGAAGCCAGATCAGCTCGCCAGCGCTGGACGAACTGAAAGCCAACCCAAAAGCGCGTAGCGCGCTATGGCAACAAATTTGCGAATATGAACACGATTTCTTCCCTCACGACGGCTGACCTGGCCACCGCGTTCGCGATTGAAACACGCGCCCATGCCTTTCCGTGGAGCGAAAAGACGTTTGCCAGCAATCAGGGCGAACGCTATTTAAATCTCCGCCTGGACGTTGACGGTGCGATGGCCGCGTTCGCCATCACGCAGGTCGTTCTGGACGAGGCGACGCTGTTTAATATCGCGGTCGATCCCGCTTACCAGCGCCGCGGGCTGGGCAGGGAGCTGCTTGAGCACCTCATTCGTGAGCTGGAAACCCGTGACGTTTTCACCCTGTGGCTTGAGGTGCGCGCGTCCAATGTCGCCGCCATCGCGCTCTATGAAAGCTTAGGCTTCAACGAGGCGACTATCCGCCGTAACTACTACCCCACCGCAGAGGGACGTGAAGACGCCATTATCATGGCTCTGCCGATTGGATAACGAAAATAAGGTTGTAACGATGAAATGGGACTGGATTTTCTTTGATGCCGACGAAACGCTGTTTACGTTTGACTCGTTCGGCGGCCTACAGCGGATGTTTCTCGACTATAGCGTGACGTTCACCGCGGAAGATTTTCAGGACTATCAGGCGGTGAACAAGCCGCTGTGGGTGGATTACCAGAACGGTGCCATCACCGCGTTACAGCTTCAGCATCAGCGTTTTGACGTCTGGGCTGAACGGTTAAACATCAGTCCTGGGGTGCTGAACGAGGCCTTCCTGAATGCGATGGCGGATATCTGCGCGCCGCTGCCCGGCGCCGTTTCTCTGCTGGATTCGCTGAAAGGGAAGGTGAAGCTTGGGATCATCACCAACGGCTTTACCGCGCTTCAGCAGATCCGCCTTGAACGCACTGGCTTGCGCGATCATTTCGACGCGCTGGTGATCTCCGAAGAGGTAGGCGTGCCGAAGCCGGATCCGCGTATTTTCGATTATGCGCTGGCGCAAGCGGGCAATCCTGACCGCGATCGCGTGCTGATGGTGGGGGATACGGCAGAATCTGATATTCTGGGAGGTATGAGATCGGGCCTGTCGACCGTCTGGCTGAATGCGCATGGCCGCACGCTGCCGGAAGGCATCGAGCCGACCTGGACCGTTACGTCATTGAACGAACTGGAGCAGCTCCTGTGTAAACAATGATTGCCTGCCCCCTGTTGATGGGTAAAATAGCCGCATTTTTCGTATTCCATGATGCGCGGCCTGCTGCCGCGCTTACCTAAGAAGAATTGATTATGACGTTGTCTCCTTATCTGCAAGAGGTGGCCAAACGCCGCACTTTTGCCATTATCTCGCACCCGGATGCCGGTAAAACGACCATCACCGAGAAGGTGTTGCTGTTCGGACAGGCGATCCAGACCGCGGGTACCGTTAAAGGCCGTGGCTCCAGCCAGCATGCTAAATCCGACTGGATGGAGATGGAAAAGCAGCGTGGTATTTCGATTACCACCTCCGTGATGCAGTTCCCGTATCATGACTGCCTGGTGAACCTGCTGGACACCCCGGGGCACGAAGACTTCTCCGAAGATACCTACCGTACCCTGACGGCGGTGGACTGCTGCCTGATGGTGATCGACGCCGCGAAAGGTGTTGAAGATCGTACCCGCAAGCTGATGGAAGTCACTCGTCTGCGCGATACGCCGATCCTCACCTTTATGAACAAACTCGACCGTGACATCCGTGATCCGATGGAGCTGATGGATGAAGTGGAAAACGAGCTGAAAATCGCCTGCGCGCCAATCACCTGGCCGATTGGCTGCGGCAAGCTGTTCAAAGGGGTTTACCACCTCTATAAAGACGAAACCTACCTGTATCAGACCGGTAAGGGCCACACCATTCAGGAAGTCCGCATCGTGAAAGGGCTGGACAACCCGGAGCTGGACGCCGCTGTCGGTGAAGAGCTGGCCGCGCAACTGCGCGATGAGCTTGAGCTGGTCAAAGGCGCCTCTCACGAGTTCGACAGAGAACTGTTCCTGAGCGGTGACATTACCCCGGTCTTCTTCGGTACCGCACTCGGCAACTTCGGCGTTGACCATATGCTCGACGGTCTGGTTGAGTGGGCCCCGCAGCCGATGCCGCGTAAAACCGACACCCGCGAAGTAGAAGCGAAGGAAGAGAAGTTCTCCGGCTTCGTCTTTAAAATTCAGGCCAACATGGACCCGAAACACCGCGACCGCGTCGCCTTTATGCGCGTGGTTTCCGGTAAGTACGAAAAGGGCATGAAGCTGCGTCAGGTGCGTATTGGTAAAGACGTAGTGATCTCCGACGCGCTGACCTTCATGGCGGGCGACCGTTCCCACGTGGAAGAAGCCTATCCGGGTGACATCATTGGTTTACACAACCACGGTACCATTCAGATCGGCGATACCTTCACGCAGGGCGAAATGATGAAGTTCACCGGTATCCCGAACTTCGCGCCGGAACTGTTCCGTCGCATTCGCCTGCGCGATCCGCTTAAGCAGAAGCAGCTGCTGAAAGGCCTGGTCCAGCTTTCGGAAGAGGGGGCTGTACAGGTGTTCCGCCCTATCGCCAACAACGATCTGATCGTGGGCGCGGTGGGTGTGCTCCAGTTTGACGTGGTAGTTGCCCGTCTTAAGAGCGAGTACAACGTGGAAGCGATTTACGAATCGGTGAACGTGGCGACCGCGCGCTGGGTTGAATGTTCAGACGTGAAGAAATTCGAAGAGTTTAAGCGTAAGAACGAAGTTCAGCTGGCGCTGGACGGTGGCGATAATCTGACCTATATCGCCCCGACTATGGTTAACCTGAACCTGACGCAGGAACGTTATCCCGACGTTCAGTTCCGCAAAACGCGCGAGCATTAATTCCCTCACAGAGCACGGCAGCCGCCGTGCTCTTCTTTAATTCCAGTGTTATTAAACCCTTGCGGAATGTTCTTAATTCAACGTAATTTTTCGCTATTCGTTCGTTTTTTCCCCAATTCTGAATGCACCCCTCTGATTGTGATCTATATTTAACTCAGTGTTTAGCACCGGGCGTGGATGAATTAACTGTTCAATGCATGTCCACTGGTTCTCCATTTCGCCCGTGTGTTAATTCGCAATATATAAAACCAAGATTTAGGGAAGTATGTCGCCCAAATAACGGGCAAAACACAGGAATAAATCGATGAATATGACAAGACTGAAGATTTCTAAAACTCTGCTGGCTGTAACGTTGGGTAGTGTCCTGGTAAGCGGTTCTGCTCTGGCGGAATCCAGCACCATGGATAAAGCGCAAAATACCGCTAATACCGCAGGGGAAAAAATCGATAGCTCTATGAATAAAGTCGGTAATTTCATGGATGACAGCTCTATCACAGCAAAAGTGAAAGCCGCACTGGTGGATCATGAATCCATTAAGAGCACCGATATTTCTGTTAAAACCGACAACAAGGTTGTCACTCTGAGCGGTTTCGTTGAAAGCCAGACTCAGGCTGAAGAGGCCGTTAAAGTAGCGAAAGGCGTTGAGGGCGTAAGCTCTGTAAGCGACAAACTGCACGTACGTGACAGCAAAGAATCGTCGGTGAAGGGCTATGCCGGAGATGCAGCAACTACCAGCGAAATCAAAGCTAAACTGTTAGCTGACGACATCGTGCCATCCCGTATGGTGAAAGTTGAAACCACCGATGGTGTGGTCCAGCTGTCCGGTACGGTTGAGAACCAGGCACAAAGCGATCGTGCCGAGTCAATTGCGAAAGCTATTGATGGTGTGAAAAGCGTCAAAAACGATCTGAAAACGAAGTAAAGCAGTACCACTCGCCCGTCTGGCTGAAAACCGCGGGCGAAATAAAAACGACTCTGGAAAAGCCGGTGAGTGACCTGAGCGCTCACGTTTAGCGGCCGACATTAACTATGGTAAAGGAGAGGCTTATGTTTCGTTGGGGCATTATATTTCTGGTTATCGCGTTAATTGCCGCCGCATTGGGCTTTGGTGGACTGGCGGGTACCGCGGCATGGGCAGCGAAAATTGTTTTCGTCGTCGGTATTATTCTGTTCCTGGTCAGCCTGTTTACGGGTCGACGTCGCCCGTAGCAAACGCAATAGTTATTAAACAAACTCAAGCCAGTCCTCGTGACTGGCTTTTTCTCGTTTGAGAACCATCGGGAATGTGCGTTACTGTGTCTCATCAAAATAATGAAAACAGGAAGGCAGAGGTGGGGCAACGAATTCCCGTGACGCTCGGCAATATTGCGCCGCTGACGTTAAAACCGTTTCATGCAGGCCAGCTTGCGCTGGTCTGTGAAGGGGGCGGGCAGCGCGGTATTTTTACCGCCGGCGTGCTCGACGAATTTATGCGCGCGCAATTCAACCCGTTCGATCTCTACTTCGGTACCTCTGCCGGGGCGCAGAACCTCTCCGCCTATGTCTGCAACCAGCCCGGCTATGCGCGCAAAGTGATTATGCGCTACACCACCTCCAAAGAATTCTTCAATCCGGTACGCTTCGTGCGCGGCGGGAACCTGATCGATCTCGACTGGTTACTGGATGCCACCTCCAGCCAGATGCCGCTGGCCATGGATACCGCGTCACGACTGTTCGATACCGGCAAAGCGTTCTGGATGTGCGCCAGCCGTGGCGATGACTATTCACCGGGTTACTTTTCGCCGCAGAAAGAGAACTGGCTGGATATCATTCGCGCTTCCAGCGCGATCCCGGGTTTCTACCGTACCGGCGCGCTGCTGGAGGGGATAAACTATCTTGACGGCGGTATCAGCGACGCGGTGCCGGTACAGGAGGCCGCACGGCGCGGGGCGAAAACCATTGTGGTGATCCGCACGGTGCCTTCTCAGATGTATTACACCCCACAGTGGTTTAAGCGGATGGAACGCTGGCTGGGCGACAGCAGCCTGCAACCGCTGGTGAATATCGCGAAGCAGCATGAAACCACCTACGGCGCGATGCAGCGTTTTATTGAAAAACCACCGGGCAAGCTGCGCATCTTTGAAATTTACCCGCCGAAGCCGCTGCTGAGCATGGCGCTGGGCAGTCGGCTGCCTGCGTTGCGTATGGATTACAAAACGGGGCGGCTATGCGGGCGATACTTCCTGGCGACCGTCGGGAAAATGCTGGCCGAGCAACCGCCTCTTCATCGGCATAAAAGCATCATATTGCCACCCGCTAGTGTGGCCAATGACGCGGTGGCGATGCCGCTGGTGGACGCGCCGCAGGCCAACGACGGCATACTCGATAACGAGGACCTGGCGTGACGCACTCTTTTATCGATACCCATTGCCACTTTGATTTCCCGCCGTTTAGCGGGGAGGAAACATCAAGTATTGCGCGTGCGGCTGAGGCCGGTGTGAGAGCCATTATTGTGCCCGCTATTGAAGCGGCGAGATTCGAGAAAGTCCTGGCGCTTGCCCAGGGTCACGATGCGCTGTATGCCGCGCTGGGTCTGCATCCGATCGTGATTGAGCACCATCTTGATGACCATCTCGACAGGCTGGATGCCACGCTGCAAAACGCGGATACGAAGCTGGTTGCCATCGGTGAGATCGGCCTCGATCTCTATCGTGAAGATCCGCAGTTTGAGCGCCAGCAGACGATCCTGGATGCGCAGCTCCGGCTGGCAAAGCGCCACGATCTGCCGGTGATCCTCCACTCCAGGCGTACCCATGACAAACTGGCGATGCACCTGAAGCGCATCGACGTGCCGCGCAGGGGCGTGGTCCATGGTTTCGCTGGAAGCCTTCAGCAGGCGCAGCGTTTTATCGAGCTGGGCTATAAAATTGGTGTCGGTGGCACCATCACCTATCCGCGAGCCAGCAAAACCCGGGATGTGATGGCGCAACTCCCCCTGTCTTCGCTCCTGCTGGAAACGGATGCCCCTGACATGCCGCTGAATGGTTTTCAGGGCCAGCCCAACCGCCCGGAGCAGGCGGCGCGCGTTTTTGATGTGCTGTGTGAGCTGCGTCAGGAGCCTGAAGATGTGATTGCCAGCGCGCTGCTGGAAAATACCCGCGCGGTCTTCGGCATCACGCTATAGATAAAGGGTCGGGCGGATCACCGTGATCTGCTGTCGTTCCAGGGCCTGCGCCAGCGGCTCGATGTCCTCCGGCGCGGCGCTCCGCCATCGCGCCGCCTCCCCGTAAACCCCATGGGCATGAAACGCGTTGATCCGCACCGGAACGTTCCCCAACGCGTGGATAAAAGCGGTCAGCGATGACAGATGTTGCAGATAATCACACCGATCGGGGATCACCAGCAGGCGTAGCTCCGTCAGGCGATGACGATCGGCCAGCCAGCGGATGCTCTGCTTGATCAGCGTGTTTTCGCGCCCGGTCAGAAAACGGTGATGTTCATTGCCCCAGGCTTTCAGATCCACCATCGCGCCGTCAAACACCGGTAACAGCTTTTGCCAGCCGGTTTCGCTTAACAGGCCGTTGCTGTCCACCAGGCACGTCAGATGGCGCAGGGACGGATCGGCTTTGATCGCGGTGAACAGCGCAACCACAAACGGCAGCTGCGTCGTGGCTTCACCCCCGCTGACGGTCACGCCCTCAATAAACGGCGCGGACGTGCGGATCCGTGAGAGGATCTCCTCGACGCTGTATCGCTGCGCCATCGGCGTCGCCTGCTGCTGACACAGGTGCAGGCAGGTATCGCACTGCTGACAGTGACTCTCCTGCCACCAGACGCGCCCGGCCTGAATCGTCAGCGCATCATGAGGACAGTGGGGAACACAGTCGCCGCAGTCGTTGCAGCGCCCGATGGTCCACGGGTTGTGGCAGGTTTTGCAGCGCAGGTTACAGCCCTGGAGGAACAGCGCCAGGCGGCTGCCCGGCCCGTCCACGCAGGAGAAGGGAATAACCTGACTAACTAAAGCGCATCTGCTGTTCATGGCTTATCACGCGTGGCTGACGTTCCAGAATACGGGTATTGCGCGCGGCCTCCTCGCCGAGCCAGGTGGTGTTGGTGCGCGAGCCGGCCTCCCGATATTTCTCCAGGTCGGAGAGCCGCACCATATACCCGGTGACGCGCACCAGGTCGTTTCCGGCCACATTCGCGGTGAACTCACGCATACCGGCGTTGAACGCTCCCAGGCACAGCTGCACCACCGCCTGAGGATTGCGTTTAACCGTCTCATCCAGGGTGAGAATATCGCTGATCCCCGAATGATAGTGTTTATGGTGCGGGGCTACGGCCAGCAGGTGGCTGATGGGATCTGGCTCGTCACCGTACGGCAGACGCGCCCCCGGCGTGGTGCCTGAATCAGAACTGATCCCTGACTGCGCGTGCAGCATCGCGCGGTGCTGCCAGCCGTGTTTCACCGGCGTGTTTTCAACGAACGCCGCCAGCTGTTCACTGATGCGGTAACCCAGCGCATTGGCCTGCTCGTTTTTACCGTACCGTCCCGTAATGCCTGCTTTCTCGCACAGCACGTTTACCGCTTCGGCCAGACCGTACATGCCAAACATCGGTACAAAACGATCGGCATCAATCAGCCCCTCTTTCACCAGGAAGCTATTCTCAAAGAAGCCGGATTGTTCATATAAAAAATCGCAGCGCGCATTGATGATCGCGATTTGTTGCTGGCAGTAGTGGGGAAGGGTACGGGTGAAAAAGTCTTCCGGTGAGCGGCTGTGCTCCGCAATCGCTTTCAGGTTAAGGCGCACCAGCGTGCTGCCGCCGCCCGCCAGCGGCAGGGAGTTGTAACAGCTCACCACGCCATAGCGACCTTTTGTGAAAATTTTATCATTTACCGGGCCATTGGAAATATGCGGCTTACTACACTCACAAATGTTTTTCGCCACGCTCATCAGCAGATCGTCAGGGGTGACGTCCGGGTCGTAAATAAAGGTCAGGTTCGGCGCGACCTGCTTCAGCTCTGCGTCCGCTCGCAAAATGGCACGCGTGACGGGCGTATCCGCCGGGCCGATATTGGCATGCATAAAGGCATCGGGCAGGGTTCTGTCCAGGTAACGCCAGAAACGTTTTATTCGGCTATCGATTTCATCCTGTGTTAGAATTTTAACATATGGGTTGAGTATCTCATCGAGCTGACCCAGATAGACTGGCATCGATGTGACGGACGGAACATGGTGATAAAGGATAGTGAGCAGTGACAGGGCATCATCCAGATCTTTCGCCCCTTCCAGCTCCAGCCATTCTGAGCCGTTAGCCAGAAATTTAGCGTAGTCCGGCAGCACGTACCGCGGTTTGTAAGGCGCATGACCTTCGAACATGTCGCAGATGTATCCCTCGTCCAGCGCGGCGCGGGCCGCCTCTGGCAGAGCGGGATAGAGCAGATTGTTCTCCGCTTCCAGCGCCAGAAAATGACGTTTTTGTTCCGGGGTTAACACCGGGCTGGTCACAATGTGCTGGCATCGTTGTTGCAGGGCGTCGGGCATGTTCAACTTCCTTGAGGGTTCTGCGGATGGTGAACGAATTGTAAGAAGCCAGCCTGCCGGGGCTTTTGATCCGACAGGGGGTATCGCTGCTTTTGTCGGCGGTTGACGCATGAAAGTTTGAAGAAGATCTCATTACAGTAATGCAAATTTGCACACAGTTTTCATTAACTGTGATGAATGTCGAAGTGTGGATGCGGGTGAATGTTAGAATACTCACAGACCCGCAAGGTAAAATTTATACGGCACTGCCGTTGGAGAATGTTATGACCGATTTAACTGCAAGCAGCCTGCGCGCGTTGAAACTGATGGACCTGACCACCCTGAATGATGACGACACCAATGAAAAAGTCATCGCCCTGTGCCATCAGGCAAAAACGCCAGTGGGTAATACCGCCGCCGTCTGTATCTACCCGCGTTTTATCCCGATTGCCCGCAAAACGCTGAAAGAACAGGGCACGCCGGACGTGCGCATTGCGACCGTGACTAACTTCCCGCACGGTAATGACGACATCGAGATCGCGCTGGCGGAAACCCGCGCGGCGATTGCGTACGGCGCAGACGAAGTTGACGTGGTATTCCCGTACCGCGCGCTGATCGCCGGCAACGAGCAGGTCGGTTTTGACCTGGTGAAAGCCTGTAAAGACGCATGTGCGGCGGCAAACGTGCTGCTTAAAGTGATCATCGAAACCGGCGAGCTGAAAGAAGAGGCGCTGATTCGTAAAGCGTCTGAAATCGCTATCAAAGCGGGCGCGGATTTCATTAAAACCTCTACCGGTAAAGTGCCGGTCAACGCGACTCCGGAAAGCGCGCGCATCATGATGGAAGTTATCCGTGATATGGGCGTGTCCAAAACCGTTGGCTTCAAACCGGCAGGCGGCGTGCGTACCGCAGAAGACGCGCAGCAGTTCCTGGCTATTGCCGACGAGCTGTTCGGCGCCGACTGGGCGGACTCCCGCCACTACCGCTTCGGCGCGTCCAGCCTGCTGGCCAGCCTGCTGAAAGCGCTGGGTCACGGTGACGGTAAGAGCGCAAGCAGCTACTAAGTTTGAATTGCCGGGTGGCGCTACGCTAACCCGGCCTACAGGATCGTAGGGCGGGTCAACATACCCGCCGCCATTCACCCGATTCCGCATGGAGGTTACCGTGTTTCTCGCACAAGAAATTATTCGTAAAAAACGTGATGGTCATGCATTAAGCGACGAAGAGATCCGCTTCTTTATCAACGGCATTCGTGATAACACCATCTCTGAAGGGCAGATTGCGGCTCTGGCGATGACCATTTTCTTCCACGATATGTCGATGCCTGAGCGCGTGTCCCTGACCATGGCGATGCGAGATTCAGGAACCGTTCTGGACTGGAAAAGCCTCAACCTCAACGGCCCGATTGTGGACAAACACTCCACCGGCGGCGTGGGCGACGTGACCTCCCTGATGCTTGGCCCGATGGTGGCAGCCTGCGGCGGTTACATCCCGATGATTTCCGGGCGCGGCCTGGGTCATACCGGCGGTACGCTCGACAAACTGGAAGCCATTCCGGGCTTCGATATCTTCCCGGATGACAACCGCTTCCGCGACATTATTAAAGACGTTGGCGTGGCGATTATCGGCCAGACCAGCTCTCTTGCGCCAGCAGACAAGCGTTTCTACGCGACGCGTGACATTACCGCGACCGTAGACTCCATCCCGCTGATCACCGCCTCTATCCTCGCCAAAAAGCTGGCGGAAGGGCTGGACGCGCTGGTGATGGATGTGAAAGTGGGCAGCGGCGCGTTTATGCCGACCTATGAACTCTCTGAGGCGCTGGCTGAAGCGATCGTTGGCGTTTCCAACGGCGCGGGCGTGCGCACCACCGCACTGCTGACGGACATGAACCAGGTGCTGGCGTCCAGCGCCGGTAACGCCGTTGAAGTCCGCGAGGCCGTGCAGTTCCTCACAGGCGAATACCGTAACCCGCGCCTGTTCGATGTCACCATGGCGCTGTGCGTTGAGATGCTCATCTCCGGCAAGCTGGCCAAAGACGACGCTGACGCGCGCGCGAAGCTTCAGGCGGTGCTGGACAACGGCAAAGCGGCGGAGATCTTTGGTCGGATGGTGGCGGCGCAGAAAGGCCCGACCGACTTCGTGGAAAACTACGCGAAATACCTGCCCACCGCGATGCTCAGCAAAGCGGTCTATGCGGACAGTGAAGGCTTTGTCTCGGCTATGGATACCCGCGCGCTCGGCATGGCGGTCGTGTCTATGGGCGGCGGTCGTCGTCAGGCATCGGACACCATTGATTACAGCGTCGGCTTTACCGATATGGCCCGTCTGGGCGACAGCGTTGACGGCAAACGTCCGCTGGCGGTGATCCACGCGAAAGACGAAGCCAGCTGGCAGGACGCGGCGAAAGCGGTGAAGGCGGCAATAACTCTTGACGATAAAGTACCGGAAACCACACCGACGGTCTATCGTCGTATCACTGAATAGCGGTATACTGATCTGATCGCATTTTTATGAAGCACTAAGTACGGAGAACAATTATGAAACGTGCATTTATTATGGTGCTGGACTCATTCGGCATCGGCGCAACCGAAGATGCAGAACGTTTTGGTGACGTGGGTTCCGATACCCTGGGTCACATCGCGGAAGCCTGTGCAAAAGGCGAAGCGGACAACGGTCGTAAAGGCCCTCTGAACCTGCCAAACCTGACCCGCCTCGGGCTGGTAAAAGCGCATGAAGGTTCTACCGGTAAAATTGCAGCCGGTATGGACGGAAACGCGGAAGTGGTGGGCGCCTACGCGTGGGCGCACGAGCTCTCTTCCGGCAAAGATACGCCCTCCGGTCACTGGGAAATCGCTGGCGTGCCGGTGCTGTTTGACTGGGGTTACTTCTCCGATCACGAGAACAGCTTCCCGCAGGAGCTGCTTGATAAGCTGGTGAAGCGCGCCAACCTGCCGGGCTACCTCGGCAACTGCCACTCTTCCGGTACCGTGATTCTGGATCAGCTCGGCGAAGAGCACATGAAAACCGGCAAACCGATTTTCTATACCTCTGCTGACTCTGTGTTCCAGATCGCCTGCCACGAAGAGACGTTTGGCCTGGATAAACTGTACGAGCTGTGCGAGATCGCCCGTGAAGAGCTGACCGAAGGCGGCTACAACATTGGCCGTGTTATCGCGCGTCCGTTTATCGGCGACAAAGCGGGTAACTTCCAGCGTACCGGCAACCGTCACGATCTGGCCGTGGAGCCACCGGCGCCGACCGTGCTGCAAAAACTCGTCGACGAGAAAGACGGCCAGGTCGTTTCCGTAGGTAAAATCGCGGACATCTACGCTAACTGCGGCATCACCAAAAAGGTCAAAGCGACCGGTCTGGATGCGCTGTTCGACGCCACCATCAAAGAGATGAAAGAAGCGGGCGACAAGACCATTGTCTTCACCAACTTCGTGGACTTCGACTCCTCCTGGGGTCACCGTCGCGACGTTGCCGGTTATGCCGCGGGTCTGGAGCTGTTTGACCGCCGTCTGCCAGAGCTGATGGAGCTGGTGGGGGAAGATGACATTCTGATCCTGACCGCTGACCATGGCTGTGACCCGACCTGGACCGGTACCGACCACACCCGTGAGCACATTCCGGTGCTGGTGTACGGCCCGAAAGTCAAACCGGGCTCGCTGGGTCATCGTGAAACCTTCGCGGACATCGGCCAGACGATTGCGAAATACTTTGGTACGTCTGACATGGAATATGGCAAGGCTATGTTCTAAACGGATTGGGTGAGGTCTGATGCCCTCACCCCGACCCTCTCCCACAGGGAGAGGGAGAAGAGAATGTAGGCCGGGTAAGGCGCAGCCGCCACCCGGCAAAAACAACAATGTAAAAGGAACTGAAGATGGCAACTCCTCACATTAATGCAGAAATGGGTGATTTCGCTGACGTCGTATTGATGCCGGGCGACCCGCTGCGCGCGAAACACATTGCAGAAACCTTCCTGGAAGACGTGCGTGAAGTGAACAACGTGCGTGGCATGCTGGGCTTCACCGGTACCTATAAAGGCCGCAAAATCTCCGTGATGGGTCACGGCATGGGTATCCCATCCTGCTCCATCTACACCAAAGAGCTGATCACCGATTTCGGCGTGAAGAAAATCATCCGTGTCGGCTCCTGCGGCGCGGTGCGCATGGACGTTAAGCTGCGTGACGTGGTGATCGGCATGGGCGCGTGCACCGACTCTAAAGTCAACCGCATTCGCTTTAAAGATCATGACTTTGCGGCCATCGCTGACTTTGACATGGTGCGTAACGCGGTTGACGCAGCAAAAGCGCTGGGCGTTGACGCGCGCGTGGGCAACCTGTTCTCTGCCGATCTGTTCTACTCGCCAGAAGGCGACATGTTCGACGTGATGGAAAAATACGGCATTCTGGGCGTGGAAATGGAAGCGGCCGGTATCTACGGCGTGGCGGCTGAATTCGGTGCGAAAGCGCTGACCATCTGCACCGTGTCTGACCATATCCGTACTCACGAGCAGACCACCGCTGCCGAGCGTCAGACCACCTTCAACGACATGATTAAAATCGCGCTGGAATCCGTTCTGCTGGGCGATAAAGAGTAAGAGCTGTTGTGCCGGGTGGCGGCCTCGCCTGACCCGGCCTACGGTTTTGTAGGCCCGCTAAGCGCAGCGCCAGCGGGCTTTTTTACTAGCGCACGGCCTGAGCAATCCACGCCGATACATCCCGCAGCTCTTTTTCCTGCTCCGGAAAATCCCCAATTAATGCATCACACTCCTGCTGCAACATATCCGCCCGATACAGACAGCCCTGTAAACGTGCGGCCAGCGCCTCCAGCGGTGCAGGATTGAGACTATCCGTAAAGACCTGCGTGCGGGTAATATGGCCCTTCTCCACGTCAAAGTGCAGCTCAACGCCGCCCCATGTAAATCGCTCATCCAGCAGGTGTGAAAACGCCGGTGCCTGACCGAAGTTCCACTCCCAGCTGCTCTGGCGCGCAAAGGTTTCCGCGAAGTTGGGCAGGTCCGGTGTTTTGTCAGGGGAGATCACTTCAGCTTCTACCCGCTCACCGTAATGTTCGAAGAAGGCTTCACGGATCGCGTCGCAAATCTGCTCATGAGTAATCCCCGGCAGCAGATCCACCAGATTCGCCACGCGACCGCGCACGGAGGTAATGCCTTTCGCCTGGAGCTTTTTCTTGTCCGGGTTCAGATAGTTTGCCAGACGGCTCAGATCGGCATTCAGCAATAATGTGCCGTGGTGGAATCCGCGATCCATCGTTTCGCGGTAGGCTGAGCCTGACACTTTCCGGTCGCCTTCAGGTGTTTTCACCACCAGATCGTTACGACCCGAGGCTTCAGCCGTCACGCCGAGCGAATTGAGCGCGTTGAGCACAATGGAGGTCGAGATGGTTTTGTCGTATTCCGGCTTGCCCGCCATAAAGGTAAAGCAGGTGTTGCCGAGATCGTGGAACACCGCACCGCCGCCGCTGCTGCGGCGCGCCAGGCGGACGTTGTCCTCTTCCATACGGCGGGTGTTACACTCTTTCCACGGATTTTGCGCGCGGCCAATAACGACCGTATCAGCGTTGCGCCAGAGAAACAGGACGCGCTGGGTGGCGGGCATCTGGCGGAAGATGCACTCTTCCACCGCGAGATTAAACCAGGGATCGTAAGAGTCAGAGATAAGCAGGCGTAACGTCGACATGGCAGAGTTCCTTTTCCGAATCATCCGCCTACTTTATCACTATTCTTTCTTCTCGCTCTCTTCCTCTTCGGGAACTGACTTGCTGGCGGTTAACAGGAACGGCGACTGCTGCCAGCGGGTGCGCTTGCCTTGCAGCAGCGTGCGCGCCAGTACCACGCCAATCGCCAGCGAGAGCAGCAGCATCAGGCGCAAAATATTGGTGGTGTTATCCACCTGTTTGGCTTCGGTTGGCAGGGTGTGGGTGTCGAGTGTCAGACGTAAATAGCCGAGTGGGCCATTCTTGCCCTGAATGGGTTCAACGATTTGTTGATTGAAATAACCGCCAGCTTTTTTGCCGTCCAGTGCCAGCCTGTCGCGCACGTCGACATGCTCACCCGCGCGGGCAATCAGGTCGCCCTGTTCATCGTACACGCCCGCATCCAGAATGCGGCTGTTTTCCGTAAGCTGGCGCAATACCTGGGCTATCCGCTTGTCATCCGGCGTTTCGGTGCGCATAGACGGCGCAACGTTGAGCGTCACCTGGCGCGCCAGCGTACGGGCCAGTTCTTCAAACTGCGGGTTACGCTGTCGTTGGTGATTCTGGCTAAACCAGGATGCCCCCTGCATAAGCGCCACTAATAGTGCGAGACAGATCAGGACAATCACGGCGCGATGAAGCCGGAATTTCAGTTTTGCGCGAGCCATATTCCACCTGCTTAAAATTTACGGCTTAATGTTGCCAGAAGTGATGGTTACAGGGTAGCCTCATGCGTTATTTTCCCTCTGGAACCTTCCGGCGCGAACGAAATTACAGGAGCTTCAATGCCGAACATTACCTGGTGCGACCTGCCAACGGATGTCTCTTTATGGCCAGGATTGCCGCTCTCTTTAAGTGGCGATGAGGTGATGCCTCTCGATTACCACGCTGGCCGTAGCGGCTGGCTGCTGTACGGACGCGGCCTGGATAAGCAACGCCTCACCCAGTATCAAACTAAACTGGCCGCAGCGATGGTCATCGTTGCGGCCTGGTGCGTGGAAGATTATCAGGTTATTCGCCTGGCGGGTTCCCTGACGCAGCGCGCCACGCGTCTGGCGCACGACGCCGGGCTGGACGTAGCCCCGCTCGGCAAAATTCCGCACCTGAAAACGCCTGGCCTGCTGGTGATGGACATGGACTCCACCGCCATTCAGATCGAGTGTATTGACGAGATTGCTAAACTGGCGGGCAGCGGCGAGCTGGTGGCGGAAGTCACCGAGCGCGCGATGCGCGGCGAGCTGGATTTCACCGCCAGCCTGAGACAGCGCGTGGCGACCCTGAAGGGGGCCGATGCTAACATTTTGCGTCAGGTGCGCGATGAACTGCCCCTGATGCCAGGGCTGACGCAGCTGGTGCTCAAGCTAGAGACGCTCGGCTGGAAAGTGGCGATTGCCTCCGGTGGGTTCACCTTCTTTGCCGATTACCTGCGTGACAAGCTGCGTCTGACTACCGTGGTGGCAAACGAGCTGGAGATCATGGACGGCAAACTCACCGGACAAGTGATTGGCGACATCGTGGATGCGCAGTACAAAGCCAATACGCTGACGCGTCTGGCGGAGAAATACGCCATTCCGGTCGAACAGACCGTCGCCATCGGCGATGGCGCGAACGATCTGCCGATGATCAAAGTTGCCGGACTGGGTATTGCCTACCACGCCAAGCCGAAAGTGAATGAAAAGACGGAAGTCACTATCCGTCATGCTGACCTGATGGGCGTGTTCTGCATTCTCTCCGGCAGCATTAATCAAAAATAGCGGCCTGCTTTTGTAGGCCGGGTAAGCGTCAGCGCTATCCGGCGCGCAGACCGCACAGAAATAACGAGGTAAACCGTGGCGAAAGCTCCAAAACGCGCATTTGTCTGTAATGAATGTGGTGCGGATTATCCGCGCTGGCAGGGGCAATGCAGCGCCTGTCATGCCTGGAACACCATCACCGAAGTGCGTGGTGTGGCGGCTTCGCCGAGCGTGGCCCGCAATGAACGGCTGAGCGGCTATGCGGGCAATGCAGGCGTGTCGAAGGTACAAAAACTTTCGGATATCAGCCTTGAGGCGCTGCCGCGCTTCTCAACCGGATTCAAAGAATTTGACCGCGTGCTCGGCGGTGGCGTAGTGCCGGGCAGCGCTATTCTGATCGGCGGTAACCCGGGCGCGGGTAAATCGACCCTGCTGCTGCAAACGCTCTGCAAGCTCGCCGAACAGATGAAAACCCTGTACGTCACGGGCGAAGAGTCACTCCAGCAGGTGGCGATGCGCGCGCACCGCCTCGGTCTGCCGACCGGCAATCTGAATATGCTCTCGGAAACCAGCATCGAGCAGATCTGCATGATTGCCGAAGAAGAGCAGCCGAAACTGATGGTGATCGACTCCATTCAGGTGATGCATATGGCGGACATTCAGTCGTCACCGGGGAGCGTGGCGCAGGTGCGTGAAACGGCTGCGTACTTAACGCGCTTTGCCAAAACGCGCGGCGTAGCGATAGTGATGGTGGGCCACGTCACCAAAGACGGCTCGCTGGCCGGCCCGAAAGTGCTTGAGCACTGTATCGACTGCTCGGTGATGCTCGACGGCGATGCGGATTCCCGTTTTCGTACCCTGCGCAGCCATAAAAACCGCTTCGGCGCGGTGAATGAGCTGGGCGTGTTTGCCATGACCGAGCAGGGGCTGCGCGAAGTCAGCAACCCCTCGGCCATCTTCCTGAGCCGTGGCGACGAGATTACGTCCGGTAGTTCGGTGATGGTGCTGTGGGAGGGGACGCGTCCGCTGCTGGTTGAAATTCAGGCGCTGGTGGATCACTCGATGATGGGTAATCCGCGGCGCGTGGCGGTCGGTCTGGAACAGAACCGCCTGGCGATCCTGCTGGCGGTGTTGCACCGTCACGGTGGCCTGCAAATGGCGGATCAGGACGTGTTCGTCAACGTGGTTGGTGGGGTGAAGGTTACGGAAACCAGCGCGGATCTGGCGCTGTTGCTGGCGATGGTCTCCAGCCTGCGCGACAGACCGTTGCCGCAGGATCTGGTGGTATTTGGCGAAGTAGGGCTGGCGGGCGAAATTCGCCCGGTGCCGAGCGGTCAGGAGCGTATCTCCGAAGCGGCAAAACATGGCTTCCGCCGCGCAATTGTTCCGGCCGCCAACGTGCCGAAAAAAATCCCGGAAGGGATGCAGGTTTTTGGCGTTAAAAAACTCGCAGATGCGTTAAATGTCTTTGACGACTTATAATTACGTATTCGATTTTGCAGGAGGCACCGTAATTTATGTCATCATTTGACTACATCAAGACCGCTATCCGCCAGAAGGGCTGCACGTTACAGCAGGTAGCGGACGCCAGCGGCATGACCAAGGGCTACCTGAGCCAACTGCTGAACGCCAAAATCAAAAGCCCCAGCGCGCAGAAGCTGGAAGCGCTGCACCGTTTTCTGGGGCTTGAATTTCCGCGGATGCAAAAGAACATTGGCGTGGTGTTCGGTAAGTTCTACCCGCTGCATACCGGGCATATCTATCTGATCCAGCGCGCCTGTAGCCAGGTCGACGAGCTGCATATCATCATGGGTTATGATGAAACCCGCGATCGCCAGCTGTTTGAAGATAGCGCCATGTCGCAGCAGCCCACCGTGCCGGATCGCCTGCGCTGGCTGCTTCAGACCTTTAAGTATCAGAAAAATATTCGTATTCATGCCTTTAACGAAGAGGGCATGGAGCCGTACCCGCACGGCTGGGACGTGTGGAGCAACGGCATCAAAGCGTTTATGGAAGAGAAGGGCATTGCGCCTAACTGGATCTACACCTCTGAAGAGTCCGACGCGCCGCAGTTCCGCGAGCATCTGGGCATCGAAACCGTGCTGATCGATCCTAAACGCACCTTTATGAACATCAGCGGGGCGCAGATCCGCGAGAACCCGTTCCGCTACTGGGACTACATTCCGACCGAGGTGAAGCCGTTCTTCGTGCGTACGGTGGCGATCCTCGGCGGCGAGTCGAGCGGGAAATCGACGCTGGTGAATAAGCTGGCGAATATCTTCAATACCACCAGTGCGTGGGAGTATGGCCGCGATTACGTCTTCTCACACCTCGGTGGTGACGAGATGGCATTACAGTATTCCGACTACGATAAAATCGCGCTCGGTCATGCCCAATACATTGATTTCGCGGTGAAATACGCCAATAAAGTCGCCTTTATTGATACCGATTTCGTCACCACGCAGGCGTTCTGTAAAAAGTACGAAGGACGTGAGCACCCGTTTGTGCAGGCGCTGATTGATGAATACCGCTTTGATCTGGTTATCCTGCTGGAAAACAACACGCCATGGGTAGCCGACGGTATGCGCAGCCTGGGCAGCTCGGTAGACAGGCGTGAGTTCCAGACCATGCTGGTGGAGATGCTTAACGAGAACAACGTTGAGTTTGTGCATGTGGAAGAGTCGGATTACGACACCCGTTTCCTGCGCTGCGTCGAGCTGGTGAAAGAGATGATGGGTGAGCAGGGGTAAAAAACTTACCCCTCACCCTAACCCTCTCCCCAAAGGGGAGAGGGGATCGCACGGAGCTGTCTTTACCCTCTCCCCCGTGGGGAGAGGGCAGGGTGAGGGGGAACAAACCACTCAATACTCAACCACCACTTTCCCACGCATATGCCCCTCCAGCACCATGCGGTGCGCTTCGGTAATGCTTTCCACGCTCAGCCCGTACAGCGTTTCGCTGAGCGAGCTTTCCACCACGCCGTTATCCACCAGCTTCGCCACCTCATTTAAAATCTCGCCCTGGCGCGCCATATCCGCGGTCTGGTACATGCTGCGGGTGTACATAAATTCCCAGTGCAGGGCGGCAGATTTGGACTTCAGCTTGTCCTGGTTTAGCGGATGCGCATTTTCAACGATGGAACAAATGTGTCCCTGAGGGGCAATCAGATCGCTGACCGCATCCCAGTGCCCGTCGGTGTCGTTGAGGATAAAAATGTAATCCACAAAGGTGAGCCCCTGTTTCGCCAGTTCACCCTTCAGGTCGCGGTAATTTACGACAACGTCAGCCCCGCGATCGCGACACCACCGGGCGGAATCTTCTCGTGAGGCGGTTGCGACGATCTTCACCTTGCTGTTGTGCTTCGCAAACGGGATCGCCAGCGATCCGACTCCACCCGCGCCGCCAATTATCAGCAGCGTTTTATCTGCGTCGGCATCCTGAATCTTCAGCCGTTCAAACAGGCCTTCCCACGCGGTGAGCGCCGTCAGCGGCAGTGCTGCCGCAGAGGCCCAGCCAAGGTTTGCAGGCTTGTGCCCGACAATGCGCGCATCGATAAGCTGGTGCGTGGTATTGCTGCCCGGTCGGGTGATATCCCCCGCGTACCATACTTCGTCACCCGGTTTGAATCCGGTGACGCCAGCCCCGACGGCTTTGACGATCCCGCTGGCATCCCACCCGAGAATGCGCGGCTCCTTCAGTCCGCTTTTGGCAATGCCTGCATGTACTTTGGTATCCACCGGGTTTACGGAGACGGCTTTCACCTCCACCAGCAGATCGTACTCGCCGGGCTGCGGCATCGGCGGGGTAATTTCAACGAAGGTGGAGGGATTTTCTGGGTTAACGGCAATGGCTTTAACAGACATGGTGTTCTCCTCAATGAATGCGTTGTGTTGAGGCTAGTCTATTAAGTGGTCAGTTGCATGATAAGATGGACAATCAAGAACTCAGCGTTCGTACAGGGTGAACAATCATGTTTAAACAGCTACAGGATATGGCGCTGTTTGCGCTGGTGGCTGAGATGGGCAGCTTTACTGCGGCGGCGCAGAAGGCTGAACTGCCGAAATCCAGCGTCAGCCAACGCATTAGCCAGCTGGAGCAGCAGGTGGGGATCCGCCTGCTTAACCGCACGACGCGCAAAATAAGCTTGACGTTTGCGGGCGAGCACTATCTGGTGCACTGCCGCGAGATGCTGGCGGCCAGCGAGCGCGCGGAGTATGCCATTCAGCGGCTGCGAGAAAACCCCAGCGGGCGGCTGAGGATCACCTGTCCGGCAGGGATTGGCGCGACGCTGCTGGCGCATATGAATGCCGAGTTCCAGCTTCGCTACCCTGACGTGTCGCTGGATGTATCAATTTCAGACGATGTGGTGGATCTGGTCGAGTCGGGTTTTGACGTGGCGCTGCGCACCGGCAAACCGCAGGATTCTTCCCTGATTGGTCGCATGATTGGGCACTGTCCGCGCTACATGCTGGCCTCGCCTGACTATCTGGCACGTCGGGCGCCGTTAATCCATCCCCGACAGCTGGTGGATCACCGCTGCATTACGCACCGGGCATGGTCGGAGTGGCTTCTGCGAAGCGAGAGTGAGGATTACCGCTACCTGCCGGATAACGCCCACATGACGGATAACCTGGTGTACGCCCGAGAATGCGCCATTGCCGGGGCGGGGATCACGCTGTTACCCGCATTCCTGCTGGAAGATAAAATCGAAAAGGGCGCGCTGGTAAAGGTGCTACCGGAGTGGCGCGTTGAGGGGAACGATCTCTGGCTGGCCTATCCGAGCCGTAAGCTCAATTCGCCTGCGCTGATGAGCTATATCGACTTTGCGATGCAGTTTGATGAGGTGAAGCGGTATTACGTGGGCAAATAAAAAAGCCGGGTGGCGGCTTCGCCTTACCCGGCCTGCACACTGTGCGGCCTGATGCCCTCACCCAGGCCCTCTCCCACGCGGAGAGGGAACAAACATAAAAAACGGCAACCGAAGTTGCCGTTTTGCTTTTATTTCGCAATACGCTTGTACTTAATACGCTTCGGCTCCAGCGCGTCTGCGCCCAGCGTGCGTTTCTTGTACTCTTCGTATTCGGTGAAGTTACCTTCGAAGAACTCCACTTTACCTTCGTCCTGGTAGTCCAGAATGTGGGTTGCGATACGGTCAAGGAACCAGCGGTCGTGCGAGATAACCATGGCGCAGCCCGGGAATTCCAGCAGGGCGTTTTCCAGCGCGCGCAGGGTTTCGATGTCCAGGTCGTTGGTAGGTTCATCGAGCAGCAGAACGTTGCCGCCAACCTGAAGCAGCTTCGCCAGGTGCAGACGACCACGCTCACCGCCAGACAGCTCGCCCACGCGTTTGCCCTGGTCGGTGCCCTTGAAGTTAAAGCGGCCAACATAGGCGCGGCTTGGCATCTCGGTGTTGCCGATACGCATGATATCCAGACCGCCGGAGACTTCTTCCCACACGGTTTTGCTGTTGTCCATCGCGTCACGGAACTGGTCAACGGAGGCCAGCTTCACGGTCTCACCCAGGGTGATAGAGCCGCTGTCAGGCTGTTCCTGACCGGACATCATGCGGAACAGGGTGGATTTACCCGCGCCGTTCGGACCGATGATGCCGACGATAGCGCCTTTCGGTACGGAGAAGGTCAGATCGTCGATCAGCAGGCGGTCGCCGTATGACTTACGCAGGTTGGTCACTTCAACCACTTTATCCCCCAGACGTGCTCCAGGCGGGATAAACAGTTCGTTGGTTTCGTTACGCTTCTGGTATTCGGTGTTGTTCAGCTCTTCGAAGCGTGCCAGACGGGCTTTGCCCTTGGACTGACGGCCTTTCGCGCCCTGACGAACCCACTCCAGCTCTTTCTCAATAGACTTACGGCGCGCCGCTTCCTGAGACGCTTCCTGCGCCAGACGCTGATCTTTCTGCTCCAGCCAGGAAGAGTAGTTGCCTTCCCACGGAATGCCTTCGCCGCGGTCCAGCTCCAGGATCCAGCCCGCCACGTTGTCGAGGAAGTAACGGTCGTGGGTAATTGCCACCACGGTGCCTTCGAAGTCGTGCAGGAAGCGTTCCAGCCACGCCACGGATTCCGCATCCAGGTGGTTGGTCGGTTCGTCGAGCAGCAGCATGTCTGGTTTTTCCAGCAGCAGGCGGCACAGCGCCACGCGGCGGCGTTCACCACCGGAGAGATTCGCGATTTTCGCATCCCAGTCCGGCAGACGCAGGGCATCTGCCGCGCGCTCCAGCTGCACGTTCAGGTTGTGACCGTCGTGCGCCTGGATAATCTCTTCAAATTTGCCTTGCTGAGCGGCCAGTTTGTCGAAGTCCGCATCCGGCTCGGCGTATTTGGCATACACTTCATCCAGACCTTTCAGGGCGTTAACCACTTCGGATACCGCTTCTTCAACGGATTCACGCACGGTGTGTTCCGGGTTCAGCTGAGGTTCCTGCGGCAGGTAGCCGATCTTGATGCCAGGCTGCGGACGGGCTTCACCTTCGATGTCTGTATCGATGCCGGCCATGATGCGCAGCAGGGTGGACTTACCGGCACCGTTGAGACCCAGAACACCGATTTTTGCGCCCGGGAAAAAGCTCAGCGAGATATTTTTAAGAATATGACGTTTCGGCGGGACAACTTTGCCGACACGATGCATGGTATAAACGAATTGAGCCACGTTGGACTTCGCCTCTTTTATCGTGATGAGAATGAATTTCAGCCTCGAAGTGTAGCCTTTTTCACGCCCTAATCCCAGCCAGGAACGTCGGGAGTGTTAAAACGCGCAAGAAAGGTAAAAAAGTGTCCATGACGTGGCGCGTTGTGGGATGCCTGGTTAGCATAAGTTGAGGTAACTTTAACGTGGCAAGACGCTGCAACTGACGAAAAACAATGAGGAAGAGCTTGTGGAAAAAGCCAAACGGGTGGTCTGGCGTCTGCTGGCTGCCAGCGTATGCGTAATGGCGGTAAGCCAGGCGGTGCATGCCGATTCACTGGATGAACAACGTAACCGCTATGCCCAGATTAAGCAGGCATGGGACAACAAGCAGATGGATACCGTGCAGGCGCTGATGCCGACGCTGAAGGATTATCCGCTGTATCCGTATCTGGAGTATCGTCAGATCACTGATGATCTCATGAATCAACCGACCGTCACCGTAAATAACTTCATTCAGGCGAACCCGACACTGCCGCCTGCGCGTAGCCTGAAGTCCCGGTTTGTGAACGAGCTGGCCCGTCGCGAAGACTGGCGCGGCCTGCTGGCTTTCAGCCCGGATAAACCGGGCGCGACGGAAGCGCAGTGTAATTACTATTATGCGAAATGGGCGACCGGTCAGCAGGAGGAAGCCTGGACCGGCGCGAAAGAGCTGTGGTTGACGGGCAAAAGCCAGCCAAACGCCTGTGACCCGCTGTTCAGCGCCTGGCGCGCCTCGGGCAAGCAGGATCCGCTCTCTTACCTGGAACGTATTCGCCTGGCGATGAAGGCCGGTAACACCCGGCTGGTCACCGTGCTGGCGGGCCAGATGCCCGCGGATTATCAGACCATTGCCTCTGCCGTTATCAGTCTGGCAAACGATCCCAATACCGTGCTGACGTTTGCGCGTACCACCGGCGCGACCGATTTTACCCGCCAGATGGCGGCGGTGGCCTTTGCCAGCGTGGCGCGTGAGGATGTGGAAAACGCCCGGCTGATGATCCCGCAGCTGGTGCAGGCCCAGCAGCTTAATGACGATCAAACCCAGGAACTGCGCGATATTGTGGCATGGCGACTGATGGGAACAGATGTCACCGACGAACAGGCGCGCTGGCGTGACGATGCGGTAATGCGTTCAAACTCTGTCTCGCTGGTGGAGCGTCGCGTGCGCATGGCGCTGGGAACGGGCGATCGTCGTGGCCTCAATACCTGGCTGGCGCGCCTGCCGATGGATGCCAAAGAGAAAGATGAATGGCGTTACTGGCAGGCGGACCTGCTGCTGGAGCGTGGTCGTGAAGACGAAGCCAAAGCGATCCTCCACTCCCTGATGCAGCAGCGCGGCTTTTACCCGATGGCGGCGGCGCAGCGTCTGGGCGAGGAGTACACCCTGAAGATCGACAAAGCGCCAGCCAACGCGAACCAGGCGCTGACGCAGGGTCCGGAAATGGCGCGCGTGCGCGAGCTGATGTACTGGAATCTGGATAATACCGCGCGCAGCGAATGGGCCAACCTGGTCACCAGCCGTACCACCGACGAGAAGGCGCAGCTTGCCCGCTATGCGTTTGATAATCGCTGGTGGGATCTGAGCGTGCAGGCGACGATCGCCGGCAAGCTGTGGGATCATCTCGAAGAGCGTTTCCCGCTGGCTTATAAGGATCTGTTCGATCGCTACACCAGCGGCAAAGATATTCCGCAAAGCTACGCGATGGCCATTGCCCGTCAGGAAAGCGCCTGGAACCCGAAAGTGCGTTCGCCGGTGGGGGCCAGCGGCCTGATGCAAATTATGCCGGGCACCGCGACGCACACGGTGAAGATGTTTAATATCCCAGGCTACAGCAGCCCGTCCCAGCTGCTGGATCCGGAGACCAACATCAACATCGGTACCAGCTACTTGCAGTACGTCTATCAGCAGTTCGGTAATAACCGCATCTTCGCGTCAGCCGCGTACAACGCCGGGCCAGGCCGCGTGCGGACATGGCTTGGCAACAGCGCAGGGCGGCTCGACGCCGTGGCGTTCGTCGAGAGCATTCCGTTCTCGGAAACGCGCGGATATGTGAAGAACGTGCTGGCGTATGACGCCTACTATCGGCACTTCATGGGGGAGAAAGATGCCCTGATGAGCGATGCCGAGTGGCAGAGACGTTACTGATCGGCGCGGGTTGTGTTATGCTGTACTCGCTAATGAGTACAAGAGGCAGCATAACATGACCCAGCATTCCCCGTATTCCTCGGCCATGGCCGAACAGCGTCATCAGGAGTGGCTTCGTTTTGTGGAGTTGCTCCGCCAGTCTTACGACAAAGATCTGCATTTACCCTTGCTACAGCTGATGCTGACGCCAGACGAGCGTGAAGCGCTGGGTACACGGGTACGCATTATTGAGGAACTGCTGCGTGGCGAAATGAGCCAGCGTGAACTGAAAAACGAGCTGGGCGCGGGCATCGCGACGATTACCCGGGGTTCAAACAGCCTGAAGTCGGCGCCGGTTGAACTGCGTCAGTGGCTGGAAGCGGTATTGCTTAAAAACGCCGGATGACGGCTTCGCCTAATCCGGCCTACAAACTTAACGATAAATCGCGTTATGGAACGGACTTAACGCCAGAATAACGGCCTGGTGGTAAACGCTCGAACGGGTGAGCTTGCCCGCGGTAAAGACGCCAATCGCCCCCTCTTTACGACCAATCTCATCAATGCCGGTGTAGTGCGACATTACCGGCCCCAGCGCCTCACCCGCGCGGACTTTCTCCAGTATGACCTCCGGCAGCGGCAGCGTGGCTGAACGCGCTTCGCCGCGCTGCTCGCGGCTTTCGATGACAACCCAGCTGAAGGTCGCCCCTTCGTCGATACCTGCTTCAATCGCGACCCAGAAGTCAGCATCTGGCGCGGCGGCTTTTGCATTCGCCACGCGATTTCGTGCGCCAGCGCGTGTTTCCTCGCTGCCAAACGGCTGTTCCGGCACACCGCTCTCGACGCCGACGGCATCAATATGGCAGGATCCTTCGCCGAAGATCTCTTCAAATGCCCTTAGAATTGCCTGAATTTTGGCAGGATTGGTGGTAGCAGAGACAACATGGTGCATAATTAAGCTCGATTTAAAAAATTCATCGCAGTATAACGGAAAAAAAGCATGTTACAGGTATACCTTGTTCGCCACGGTGAAACGCAGTGGAACGCCGAGCGACGTATTCAAGGCCAGTCAGACAGTCCTCTCACCGACAAAGGTGTGCAGCAAGCGTGGCAGGTGGCGGAGCGCGCCAGAACGCTGGGTATCACTCACGTCATCTCCAGTGATTTAGGCCGCACGCAGCAGACGGCACGCATCATCGCCGATGCCTGTGGCTGCGACGTGACCCTTGAACCGCGCCTGCGCGAGCTGGATATGGGCGTGCTGGAAAAACGCCCTATCGATACGCTGACGGAAACCGAAGAAGGCTGGCGTCGCACGCTGGTGAACGGCACTGAAGATGGTCGCATCCCTGAGGGGGAATCCATGCAGGAGCTGAGCGTGCGCATGCATGCCGCGCTGGCCGAGTGCCTGAAACTCCCGGCAGGTAGCCGACCGCTGCTGGTGAGCCACGGTATCGCGCTGGGTTGCCTGGTGAGTACCATTCTGGGGCTGCCGGCTTACGCCGAGCGCCGTTTGCGTCTGCGCAACTGTTCCATTTCCCGTATCGACTATCAGGAAAGTGCCTGGCTGGCATCGGGGTGGGTGGTTGAGATGGCAGGGGACATTTCGCATCTTGATGCCCCTGCACTGGATGAGTTGCAGCGTTAACGACGTACCGGAATCAGGAATTCCATACGCAGATTGATAGGGCCTTCTTCCGGTTTTGCATCTTGCGCCGGATAGTAGCGCTCAATGTCCTGACCTTTACGGCGATTCAGATTCAGCATTGGCATGCAGGTCCCGTAAACGGTCAGGATGAACTCCTGAACGCCCGTTCCTAACCCTTCGTATGAGAACATCACATACTCGCCGCCTTCCAGCACGACAGGCTTCGAGCCATGAATGTAACCGTTCGCCATGTCAGGCGTCAGCGCCGTGGTATAGAACACTTCCTGCTCGTCGTCTTTTTCCTGGCTTGGATACGTTTCGTTCAGGCCATACAGAATCGGCGGGATCGCCGGAGCGTGGCTTAAAAATTCGCGCCAGAACTGAACGCGCATCTGATGGCGGAACTCGGAGATCTGCTCCAGGGAACAGGAGTAGCTCTGCGTGGTGCCGACCAGGTGCGTTTCCGGCAGGGTGATGATTTCATATTTTGGCATCGCAAACTCGCCCAGACGCAGCGGCGGACGCATACCAAAGGAGCTCCAGTCCGGCGAGCGGCGATAAAGCGCTGGCGTTAACGAGAACTGTTTTTTAAAGGCGCGAGTGAAGGTTTGCTGTGAATCGAAACGATATTGCAGGGCAATATCCAGGATTGGTCGCGCGGTCAGGCGCAACGCGACAGCAGACTTTGATAAACGACGTGCGCGAATATAGGCACCGATAGCATGACCGGTGACATCCTTGAACATCCTTTGCAGATGCCACTTGGAATAGCCTGCTTTTGCCGCCACATTATCCAGTGACAAAGGCTGGTCGAGATGACCTTCCAGCCAGGTGAGCAGGTCGCGAATAATTCCAGCCTGATCCATATACTATCCTCATCCTTAAAACTGCCGCAGGTGCCTGTTTACAGGTTAGCGGATAATAGCATTTTTTGACGTTTTAGCATTCAGTGTTTTTTTTGCGCATAAATGCTTTTTGTGGTGATTTAAGTGCGGATATATTCTAATCCTGTGATCTTGCTACATTTTTATCTAACCTGTTGAATAATCGCTCAGCGTAATTTTTATGAATGGTAACAATATGAAATACAAGGTTTTAGTCTTTGCAGCAATGGCGCTGATGGCAGGGCGCGTGGCACAGGCGGAGCAAATTGGCTCCGTGGACACCGTGTTTAAAATGTTTGGGCCGGACCACAAAATTGTGGTGGAGGCCTTTGACGATCCGGACGTTAAAAACGTCACCTGCTATGTCAGCCGGGCGAAGACCGGCGGGATTAAAGGCGGCCTGGGGCTGGCTGAAGACACGTCTGACGCGGCCATCTCCTGTCAGCAGGTTGGTCCGGTGGAATTGAGTGACAAAATTAAAAACGGCAAAGCGCAGGGCGACGTTGTATTCCAGAAACGGACCTCGCTGGTGTTCAAAAAGCTACAGGTGGTCCGTTTTTATGACGCGAAGCGTAACACACTGGCTTATCTGGCTTATTCCGACAAAGTCGTGGAAGGCTCACCGAAAAACGCGATTAGCGCGGTGCCGATTATGCCGTGGCATTGATAAAAAAAACGGCGCAAAAGCGCCGTTTTTTACTGCGTGACGGGAGGATTACTCCTGGAGGTCACCGCAGAAACGATAGCCTTCACCATGGATCGTGGCGATGATTTCCGGCGTATCAGGCGTAGATTCGAAATGTTTACGAATACGACGGATGGTTACGTCAACGGTACGATCGTGTGGCTTCAACTCACGACCGGTCATTTTCTTCAGCAGTTCTGCACGGGACTGGATCTTGCCCGGGTTTTCGCAGAAGTGCAGCATCGCGCGGAATTCACTGCGCGGCAGTTTGTACTGCTCACCGTTCGGGCTAATCAGCGAACGGCTATTGATATCAAGTTCCCAGCCGTTGAATTTGTAGCTGTCGACGCTACGACGCTCTTCACTGACCGTACCCAGATTCATGGTGCGGGACAGCAGGTTGCGTGCACGAATGGTTAACTCGCGAGGGTTGAACGGCTTGGTGATGTAGTCATCCGCGCCGATTTCCAGACCAAGAATTTTATCAACCTCGTTGTCACGGCCTGTCAGGAACATCAACGCGACGTTCGCCTGTTCACGCAGTTCGCGCGCCAGAAGAAGCCCGTTTTTGCCCGGCAGATTGATATCCATAATCACCAGGTTGATATCATTTTCAGAAAGGATCTGATGCATCTCTGCGCCATCGGTCGCTTCAAAGACATCGTAGCCTTCTGCTTCGAAAATGCTCTTTAACGTGTTGCGTGTTACCAACTCGTCTTCAACGATAAGAATGTGCGGGGTCTGCATGTTTGCTACCTAAATTGCCAACTAAATCGAAACAGGAAGTACAAAAGTCCCTGACCTGCCTGATGCATGTCGCAAATTAACATGATCGGCTTAACGTGACTAAAGTACGTAATTGCGTTCTTGATGCACTTTCCATCAACGTCAACAACATCATTAGCTTGGTCGTGGGTACTTTCCCTTTGGACCCGACAGTGTCAAAAACGGCTGTCATCCTAACCATTTTAACAGCAACATAACAGGCTAAGTGACACCGGACACCCAATAAAACTACGCTTCGTTGACATATATCAAGTTCAATTGTAGCACGTTAACAGTTTGATGAAATCATCGTAGCTGAATGCTAGCCTTTGTCACAATTTTTCAATAAACCAACTAGTTGCGGACATTGATTGATAAACGGTACGAATCCAATCGGAAAAGAGTATTCATAAGGTCATTATCATTACAAAACATAAGGATAATGGACTTCTGTTAACATTCTAACTGATTGTTCAGCCACAAAATAGTTTAGCTTTTTTTAATTGTTATGAAACGCTATTTCGGTGATTTGTGTTGCAAAATTGTAAATTCGTGCTGCGTAATATGTTGAAGTGAATCACATTTTTACCTGCTAACTGATTAAAAAGAGAGCATAAATGCATCTGTCGATTGTGCTGGTGGCACCAGCAAGAGCTGAAAATATTGGCGCTGCGGCGCGTGCCATGAAGACCATGGGTTTTACCGATTTGCGTATCGTAGACAGCGCGGCACATCTGGAGCCTGCTGCGCGATGGGTGGCGCACGGTTCGGGTGATATTCTCGATAATATAACCACTTACGCTACGCTCGCTGAGGCGTTGCACGATATTTCGTTTACCGTCGCGACGACCGCGCGCAGCCGGGCGAAGTTTCATTATTACGCCACGCCTGCTGAACTGGTGCCAATGCTGGAAGAAAAAAGCCAGTGGCTGGAGAAAGCCGCGCTGGTGTTTGGGCGAGAAGATTCCGGGCTGACTAACGAAGAACTGGAACTGGCTGACGTGCTGACGGGCGCGCCGATGGTGGCGGATTATCCGTCACTCAATCTGGGGCAGGCGGTGATGGTGTACTGCTATCAATTAGCATCCTTAATACAAATTTCTCAGCCGCCAGCGTCAGTAACGGATGAAAACCAGCTGGCGGCGCTGCGTATTCGTGCAGATAAGCTTCTCGAGCAACTGGGCGTCGCTGACGATCAAAAAATGGTGGACTGGTTACAGCAGCGCCTGGGGCGTCTTGAACAGCGCGACACGGCAATGCTGCACCGATTGCTTCATGATATTGAAAAAAAATTAGCCGAGTAAAATAGTGTCATAGGTTTTTATTATGGCCGATCCTGCTGATGTCTGGGGTTGCATCTGGGGTATTCCGATGAAAATAAATCTGCACGCAGCGGGACGTGAGAATGTCCCGAATTGTGATCAAATTAAAAATTCATTGACTTAAGGTGTCCGATCCTTTAACCCTAAAAGAATAGAGCACAGACAGATAATAATGACAGAGTACACAACATCCATGAAACGCATCAGCATCACCACCATTACTACAACCATCATCATTACCACAGGTAACGATGCGGGCTGACGCGTACAGGAAAAACAGAAAAAAGCCCGCACCTGAACAGTGCGGGCTTTTTTTTCGGCTAAAGGAAATGAGGTAGAACCATGCGAGTGTTGAAGTTCGGCGGTACATCAGTGGCAAATGCAGAGCGTATTCTGCGTGTTGCCGATATCCTGGAAAGTAACGCCAGTCAGGGGCAGGTTGCTACCGTGCTCTCTGCCCCGGCAAAAATCACGAACCACCTGGTGGCGATGATTGAAAAAACCATCGGTGGCCAGGATGCACTTCCGAACATCAGCGACGCCGAACGTATCTTCGCTGAACTGCTTCAGGGGCTGGCAGACGCCCAGCCTGGCTTCCCGCTGGCGCAGCTGAAAACCACCGTTGAACTCGAATTTGCCCAGATTAAACACGTTCTTCACGGTATCAGCCTGCTGGGTCAATGCCCGGACAGCATCAACGCGGCGCTGATTTGCCGGGGTGAAAAACTCTCTATCGCCATCATGGCAGGCGTGCTGGAAGCGCGCGGTCACCACGTGACGGTCATCGATCCGGTTGAAAAACTGCTGGCTGTGGGGCACTACCTTGAATCCACCGTCGACATTGCCGAGTCGACACGCCGCATTGCGGCGAGCAAAATCCCGTCTGACCACATGATCCTGATGGCAGGCTTCACCGCCGGTAACGAGAAGGGCGAACTGGTGGTGCTGGGGCGTAACGGCTCTGACTACTCCGCTGCCGTGCTGGCGGCCTGTTTACGTGCAGACTGTTGTGAGATCTGGACTGACGTTGATGGTGTATATACCTGTGACCCGCGCCAGGTGCCGGACGCCAGGCTGTTGAAGTCGATGTCGTACCAGGAAGCGATGGAGCTTTCCTACTTCGGCGCCAAAGTGCTTCACCCACGTACCATCTCCCCGATTGCCCAGTTCCAGATCCCTTGCCTGATTAAAAATACCGGTAATCCGCAGGCGCCGGGTACGCTGATTGGCGCCAGCGCTGATGAAGATGACCTGCCGGTAAAAGGCATTTCGAACCTTAATAACATGGCGATGTTCAGCGTCTCTGGCCCGGGTATGAAAGGTATGGTTGGCATGGCGGCACGCGTGTTTGCGGCCATGTCCCGTAATGGGATCTCCGTGGTGCTGATCACGCAGTCTTCTTCCGAATACAGCATCAGCTTCTGCGTCCCGCAGGGCGATTGCCTGCGCGCCCGTCGCGCGCTGGAAGAAGAGTTCTACCTGGAGCTGAAAGAAGAGCTGCTGGAGCCGCTCTCGATTCAGGAGCGTCTGGCCGTGATCTCCGTGGTAGGCGACGGCATGCGCACCCTGCGCGGAATCTCCGCCAAATTCTTTGCCGCCCTGGCGCGGGCCAATATCAATATCGTGGCGATTGCCCAGGGCTCATCAGAGCGTTCAATTTCCGTTGTCGTGGATAACGATGACGCCACTACCGGCGTGCGCGTGGTGCATCAGATGCTGTTCAACACCGACCAGGTGATTGAGCTGTTCCTGGTGGGCGTCGGCGGCGTCGGCGGCGCGCTGCTGGAGCAGGTAAAGCGCCAGCAGGAGTGGCTTAAGAAGAAACATATCGATTTGCGCGTCTGCGGAATTGCGAACTCGAAAGCGTTGCTGACTAACGTCCACGGTCTGAACCTGGAAAACTGGCAGGCGGAACTGGAAGAGGCGAAAGAGCCGTTCAACCTGGGTCGTCTGATCCGTCTGGTGAAAGAGTATCACCTGCTTAACCCGGTGATCGTCGACTGTACCTCCAGCCAGGCTGTGGCCGATCAGTACGCGGATTTCCTGCGCGAAGGTTTCCATGTGGTGACGCCGAACAAAAAGGCCAACACCTCGTCGATGGATTACTATCACCAGCTGCGTCTGGCGGCGAGCAAGTCGCGCCGCAAGTTTCTGTATGACACCAACGTGGGCGCAGGCCTGCCGGTCATCGAGAACCTGCAAAACCTGCTGAACGCGGGCGACGAACTACAGCGTTTCTCCGGCATCCTCTCCGGCTCCCTGTCGTTTATCTTCGGCAAGCTGGACGAAGGGATGAGCCTGTCGGAAGCCACCCGCGCCGCGCGCGAGCTGGGCTACACCGAGCCGGATCCGCGCGACGACCTCTCCGGTATGGATGTGGCGCGTAAGCTGCTGATCCTGGTGCGCGAAACCGGCCGCGAGCTGGAGCTTTCGGATATCGTGATTGAGCCGGTGCTGCCAGCAGAATTTGATGACAGCGGCGACGTCAGCGCTTTTATGGCCAGGTTACCGCAGCTTGACGACGCCTTTGCCGCCCGCGTTGCGAAAGCCCGTGATGAAGGTAAGGTATTGCGCTATGTTGGCAATATTGAAGAAGACGGCGTCTGCCGCGTGAAGATTGCCGAAGTGGATGGCAACGATCCGCTGTACAAGGTGAAAAACGGCGAGAACGCCCTGGCGTTCTACAGCCATTATTATCAGCCACTGCCGCTGGTACTTCGCGGCTATGGCGCAGGGAATGATGTGACGGCGGCGGGCGTGTTTGCCGATCTGCTGCGTACCCTGTCATGGAAGTTAGGAGTTTAAGATGGTTAAAGTATATGCCCCGGCTTCCAGCGCCAATATGAGCGTCGGATTTGACGTGCTGGGCGCGGCGGTTACGCCGGTGGATGGTTCGCTGCTGGGCGATACGGTAACGGTTGAGGCGGCAGAGCGCTTCAGCCTGAATAACGTCGGCCGTTTTGCCAGCAAGCTGCCGCCTGAACCGCGTGAGAATATCGTTTATCAGTGCTGGGAACGCTTCTGTCAGGAGATTGGTAAAAACGTGCCGGTCGCCATGACGCTGGAAAAGAGCATGCCGATTGGTTCGGGACTCGGCTCCAGCGCCTGCTCGGTGGTCGCCGCGCTGGTGGCGATGAATGAGCACTGCGGCAAGCCGCTGAACAACAGCCGCTTGCTGGCGCTGATGGGCGAGCTGGAAGGGCGCATCTCCGGCAGCATTCATTATGATAACGTGGCGCCGTGCTTCCTTGGCGGCATGCAGCTGATGATTGAAGAAAATGGCATCATCAGCCAGCAGGTGCCAGGGTTTGATGAGTGGCTGTGGGTGCTTGCCTATCCGGGCATTAAGGTTTCTACCGCCGAAGCGCGTGCGATCCTGCCGGCGCAGTATCGTCGTCAGGACTGTATCGCCCACGGGCGTCATCTGGCGGGCTTTATTCATGCCTGCTATACCCGACAGCCGCAGCTGGCGGCGAAACTGATGAAAGACGTTATTGCCGAGCCGTATCGCACGAAGCTGCTGCCGGGCTTTAACGAAGCGCGACAGGCATCCATGGATATCGGCGCACAGGCGTGCGGCATCTCCGGCTCCGGCCCGACGCTGTTCGCCTTATGCGACAAGCCAGACACCGCGCAGCGCGTGGCGGACTGGCTCTCTAAACACTACCTGCAAAATCAGGAAGGCTTTGTTCATATTTGCCGTCTGGACACGGCTGGCGCACGAGTACTGGGATAACGAATGAAACTCTACAACCTTAAAGATCATAACGAGCAGGTCAGCTTTGCGCAGGCGGTAACGCAGGGTTTGGGCAAAAATCAGGGGCTGTTCTTCCCCCACGACCTGCCGGAATTTCAACTGACTGAAATCGATGAATTGCTTAAGCAGGACTTTGTCACCCGCAGCACCAAAATTCTGTCTGCGTTTATTGGCGACGAAATCCCGCGGGAGCTGCTCGAAGAGCGCGTGCGCGCGGCGTTTGCTTTCCCGGCCCCGGTGAAGCAGGTGGAGCCTGACGTTGGCTGCCTGGAGCTGTTCCACGGCCCGACGCTGGCGTTCAAAGATTTCGGCGGTCGCTTTATGGCGCAGATGCTGACCCACATCAGCGGCGACAAACCGGTGACCATCCTGACCGCGACCTCAGGTGATACCGGTGCGGCGGTGGCTCATGCGTTCTACGGCCTGAAAAACGTCCGCGTGGTGATCCTCTATCCGAAAGGCAAAATCAGCCCGCTTCAGGAAAAACTGTTCTGCACTCTTGGGGGCAACATTGAAACCGTGGCGATCGACGGCGATTTCGATGCCTGCCAGGCGCTGGTGAAGCAGGCCTTTGATGACGAAGAGCTGAAGGCGGCGCTGGGGCTGAACTCTGCCAACTCCATCAACATCAGCCGTCTGCTGGCGCAGATCTGCTACTACTTCGAAGCGGTGGCCCAGCTGCCGCAGGACGCGCGCAATCAGCTGGTAGTTTCTGTGCCAAGCGGGAACTTCGGCGATCTGACGGCGGGCCTGCTGGCGAAATCACTCGGCCTGCCGGTGAAGCGCTTTATCGCCGCTACCAACGCCAACGACACCGTGCCGCGTTTCCTGAAGGACGGAAAATGGGCGCCGAACGCGACGCAGGCCACGCTCTCCAATGCGATGGATGTGTCACAGCCTAACAACTGGCCGCGTGTGGAAGAGCTGTTCCGCCGTAAGGTCTGGCGTCTGGGCGACCTGGGCTACGCAGCGGTGAAGGACGAAACCACGAAAGCCACCATGCGCGAGCTGAAAGCGGTGGGCTATACCTCTGAGCCGCACGCGGCGATTGCCTATCGTGCCTTGCGCGATCAGCTTCAACCGGGTGAGTATGGCCTGTTCCTCGGTACCGCCCATCCGGCCAAGTTCAAAGAGAGCGTGGAAGCGATCCTGGGTGAAACGCTGCCGCTGCCAAAAGAGCTGGCCGAGCGCGCCGACCTGCCGTTGCTGTCCCATGAGCTGCCCGCAGACTTTGCCGCACTGCGTAAGCTGATGATGACCCGAGCGTGAGTTTATTGCCCGGTGGCGGCTACGCCTTACCGGGCCTGGAACATTTCAGAAAGTAGGCCGGGTAAGGCGAAGCCGCCACCCGGCTTTTTTATGGAGAAAATAAGGAGAAAAACAGCAGGAAAAAAGCAGAAATTCCCAATAAATGCGGTCACTTAGGGTTTAGGATTGCAGAGAATAACATCCACCGTTCCCATCACGTACTCTCCTTACATCGGCCCACGTTGGGCAAGAAGAATAAGGAGTCACCTATGTCTACACTGAAACCTGCACTTATCGCGCTTTCACTGATGCTGGTCGCTCCCATGGCGGTGCAGGCAGCTGAGATCACCCTCGTCCCTGCGGTAAAACTGCAAATTGGCGATCGGGATAATAACGGACACTACTGGGATGGCGGCCGCTGGCGCGACCATGACTGGTGGAAAGCGCACTATGACTGGCGCGATAACCACTGGCGTCCGCACGATGAACATCGCGATCGTCACGATCATCACCGTCATGACGATCATCGCCCGGGGCCGGACCGGAAGCACCATTAACACAAACCCCGCCAGCTGGCGGGGTTGTCTTTTATTGCTCGTGACGCTTAAACACCAGCTCGTTTTTTACTGACGATGCCTCGTCGAAGAAATACCCTTCACTGTTAAAGCCAGTGAGCTGCTCTGGCTTCGTCAGGCGGTTTTGAATGATGAAACGGCTCATCAGACCGCGCGCTTTTTTGGCGTAGAAGCTGATCACTTTAAATTTGCCGTTTTTCTCGTCGAGGAACACCGGCTTGATAATGTCCGCATCCAGCTTTTTCGGCTTCACCGATTTGAAGTACTCATCGGAGGCCAGGTTGATCACCACGTTGTCCCCCTGGGCTTGCAGCGCCGCGTTAAGCTTATCGGTAATGACATCGCCCCAGAACTGGTACAGATCTTTGCCTTTAGCATTTTCCAGGCGGATACCCATCTCCAGACGATACGGCTGCATCAGATCCAGCGGGCGCAGCACCCCGTACAGGCCGGATAACATGCGCAGATGCTGCTGGGCAAAATCGAAATCGGCTTCGCTAAACGTTTCTGCTTGCAGGCCAGTGTAGACATCACCTTTAAAGGCCAATAGCGCCTGGCGGGCGTTGGCGGGCGTGAAGTCAGGCTGCCACTCATGAAAACGGGTGGCGTTCAGGTCGGCGAGTTTATCACTGATGCTCATCAGCGAAGCGATTTGCGGAGCCGAAAGCTTACGCGCCTCGTGGATCAGCTGTTGCGAGTAGTCCAGCAATTCCGGCTGGGTATAACGCTCAGTGGCGAGCGGGCTCTGGTAGTCGAGCGTTTTGGCAGGTGAAATCAGAATCAGCATATCCAGTCCTTGCAGGAAATTTAGAGCGACTTTAACAAAAAATCGCCCTGAATTGATCGATAGCTGTTATTGCCGCGGCAAATCATCCCAGGTGCCAGGAGCAATTTGTGATTCGATTTCGGGATAGCGTGAGGCGTCAAAGACGGGCTGTACGCCGAGCTTGCGCTGACGCAGATAATCGCGCGCGATCAGCGCTACAACCGGTGAAAGAAGCAAAATTGCCGTCAAATTGGTGATGGCCATCAGCGCCATAATGACATCCGCCAGTTGCCAGATCATCGGCATGCTGAGCAGGCAACCGACAAATACCATCGCCAGCACACCCGCGCGAAGGATGTTGCGGGCCAGACGCGAGTCAACTTTCAGGAAAATAAGGTTGTTCTCGGCATAGATATAGTTCACCACAATAGAACTGAAGGCAAAAAGCCCCACGACAAGGGCGACAAGGCCTGCGCCCCAACCGCCGACGAGTGAGACCAGCGCCTGTTGTACCCAGTGAATGCCTGCTGTACTGCCGGATGGATGTTCAACGGCGCCGGACAGCAACATTATCATCGCACTGGCGGAGCAGATAACAATGGTGTCTGTGAAGACGCCAATCATCTGTACAATGCCCTGCGCGGCGGGATGCGGGGGCCAGGATGCGGCCGCTGCGGCGGCATTCGGCGTGGAGCCCATTCCCGCCTCGTTGGAGAACATGCCTCGCTGAAAACCCGCAGTGAGCGCCTGGCTAAGGGTGTAACCCAGCGCGCCGGAAGCCGCTTCGCGCCAGCCGAACGCGCTTTGGAAAATAGTGACGATGACGTTCGGCACTTCGTCGATATGTATCGCGCATACCAACAGGCTGGTTGACACCCACAGCAGCGCCATCAGCGGAACCAGCCACTGCATCAGGCGGGCAACCCCTCTGAGCCCGGTCACAATGGTCAGCAGGGTGAGAAGGGCAAGCGCGCTGCCCGTCAGCCACTCCGGACAATTGAAGGCAAAGCGCAGCGCGTGGGCGACGGAATTAGCTTGAACGGTATTGAAAATAAGACCATAGGCCATCAGTAAAAAGATTGAGAATAGGACGCCCATCCAGCGCATTCCCAGTCCGCGAGCCATATACCAGGCGGGGCCGCCGCGAAATTGACCGTTGCCGTCTTTTTCTTTGTAGAGCTGCGCAAGCGAGCATTCAGCAAAGGAGGTGGCCATACCGATAATCGCCGTCACCCACATCCAGAATACCGCGCCCGGACCGCCCGCGCCGATTGCCAGCGCGACACCGGCCAGGTTACCGCTGCCGACGCGCGCGGCCAGGCTGGTACAGAGCGCCTGAAACGAGGTCAGGCCGCCCGGCTGTGGTGTGACGCTGTTTTTCAGACTTCTGCCAAATTTGCGAATATAGCGAAACTGAATCAGTCCGCTGCGCCACGTAAACCAGATACCTGCTCCTGAAAGCAGGTATATCATGATAGAACCCCAGAGGACTTCGTTAATAAAGAAAAAGAAATCAGGCACTAACGTCCCTCTTGTTGATGCCAACGTGAATATGTAAGCGCTACCACTGATTGTGCATGCTGTTACTTAGCAGCCTGTTAATATTCTGAGTTTATCATACTCTGCCTAAGCGCACTGTCTGCGGTTGCGCTGCCTCTCACTCGTGTTATCATCAGGGCAGACCGGTTACATCCCCCTAACAAGTAAACCTGTCATTTTTCCGCTGCTGGCAGGCTGTCGGTAGTGTGAATTATACAGGGAACGTTAAAAGAGAAACACTATCATGACGGATAAATTGACCTCCCTTCGTCAGTTCACCACTGTCGTCGCTGACACCGGAGATATTGCGGCAATGAAGCTGTACCAGCCGCAGGATGCTACAACCAACCCTTCTCTGATCCTTAACGCCGCGCAGATCCCTGAGTATCGCAAACTGATCGACGAGGCGGTGACCTGGGCAAAAGCACAGAGCAATGACCGCGCGCAGCAGGTTGTGGATGCGACTGACAAACTGGCAGTAAACATCGGTCTGGAAATCCTGAAGCTCGTTCCTGGCCGTATCTCTACTGAAGTTGATGCTCGCCTGTCCTACGACACCGAAGCGTCTATTGCCAAAGCAAAACGCCTGATCAAACTGTACAACGATGCGGGCATCAGCAACGACCGTATCCTGATCAAACTGGCCTCTACCTGGCAGGGCATTCGCGCCGCTGAACAGCTGGAAAAAGAAGGGATCAACTGTAACCTGACTCTGCTGTTCTCCTTCGCACAGGCGCGTGCATGTGCCGAAGCTGGCGTATACCTGATTTCTCCGTTTGTGGGCCGTATTCTGGACTGGTACAAAGCCAACACCGACAAGAAAGAGTATGCGGCGTCTGAAGATCCAGGCGTGATTTCCGTGACGGAAATCTACGAATACTACAAACAGCACGGCTATGAGACCGTTGTTATGGGCGCAAGCTTCCGTAACGTCGGTGAAATCATTGAGCTGGCTGGCTGTGACCGCCTGACCATCGCCCCTGCGCTGCTGAAAGAGCTGGCAGAAAGCGAAGGAGCTATCGAGCGTAAACTGTCCTACACCGGTGAAGTGAAAGCGCGCCCAGAGCGCATCACCGAGTCCGAGTTCCTGTGGCAGCACAACCAGGATCCAATGGCCGTAGATAAACTGGCGGACGGTATCCGTAAGTTTGCTATCGACCAGGAAAAACTGGAAAAAATGATCGGCGACCTGCTGTAATCATTCTGCGTGACCGGGTTCCCGGTCACGCCTCTTTCCCCCGCCTCTGTCTGAATTTTCTCTCTGCGTGTATCATTCCCTTTAATCAGTACTTTTTGAATGGAATGGATATGAATACCTTACGCATCGGCTTAGTGTCGATTTCTGACCGCGCCTCCAGCGGTGTTTATCAGGATAAAGGCATCCCTGCTCTGGAAGCGTGGCTGGGCAGCGCGCTCACTACCCCGTTTGAGATCCAGACTCGCCTGATCCCGGACGAGCAGCCGATCATCGAGCAGACCCTGTGTGAGCTGGTGGATGAGATGAGCTGCCACCTTGTGCTGACGACGGGCGGAACCGGCCCCGCGCGCCGCGATGTAACGCCGGACGCGACGCTGGCTATCGCCGATCGTGAAATGCCGGGCTTCGGTGAACAGATGCGCCAGATCAGTCTACACTTTGTCCCGACGGCCATTCTTTCCCGTCAGGTCGGAGTGATCCGCAAACAGGCGCTGATCCTGAACCTGCCGGGGCAGCCGAAGTCGATAAAAGAAACGCTGGAAGGAGTAAAAGCCGAAGACGGCAGCGTTATCGTCCACGGTATCTTTGCAAGTGTACCGTATTGTATACAACTGCTTGACGGTCCGTACGTGGAAACTGACGGCAACGTGGTAGCAGCATTTCGCCCTAAAAGCGCTCGCCGCGAAACAATCTCCTGAAAATGCTTTAAATGTGACATTAGCGCCAGCCGCAGTAGCGTGTAAATGGATTTACGATATAGTAATTTTTTCTTTACGATTGCTGTAAAAAATAATCCACAACACATGCACAATGGTTCGCTATGTCACATAACACCCGACCTCTGAATCGACAGGACTACAAAACCCTCACGCTCGCTGCTCTGGGCGGCGCGCTGGAGTTTTACGACTTCATCATCTTTGTCTTCTTCGCCGCCGTCGTGGGGGCGCTGTTTTTCCCGGCGGATATTCCTGAATGGCTGCGTCAGGTGCAAACCTTCGGCATTTTCGCTGCCGGGTATCTGGCGCGTCCGCTGGGCGGCATTGTTATGGCGCACTTTGGCGATCTGGTTGGGCGCAAGAAGATGTTTACCCTCAGCATCCTGCTGATGGCCGTGCCGACGCTGGCGATTGGCCTTTTGCCTACCTATGAGTCGATGGGCATTATCGCCCCGTTATTGCTGCTACTGATGCGTATTCTTCAGGGCGCGGCCATCGGCGGGGAAGTGCCGGGCGCGTGGGTGTTTGTCGCTGAGCACGTCCCGGTGCGCCGCATCGGCATTGCGTGCGGAACCCTGACCGCAGGACTGACGATCGGGATCCTGCTTGGCTCCGTGGTTGCAACCATCATCAATACCAGCATGACGCAACAGGCCGTTCACGACTGGGGCTGGCGTATCCCGTTCCTGCTGGGCGGGGCGTTTGGGCTGGTGGCAATGTACCTGCGACGTTGGTTGCAGGAGACGCCAGTATTTCTGGAAATGCAGCAGCGGAAGGCGCTGGCGCAAGAATTGCCGGTAAAAACCGTAGTAGTGCGGCATAAAAAAGCGGTAGTCGTGTCGATGCTTCTGACCTGGCTGCTGTCTGCGGGTATCGTGGTGGTCATTTTGATGTCGCCGGTCTGGCTGCAAAAACAGTACGGTTTTGCGCCTGCTGTGACGTTACAGGCGAACAGTATCGCGACAATTATGCTCTGCTTTGGCTGTCTGGCCGCGGGACTGGCGGCGGATCGTTTCGGTGCCAGCGTGACCTTTATTGTCGGCAGCCTGCTGCTGGCCGCGTCGAGCTGGGCATTCTACCATCTTGCGGGCAGCCATCCTGAACAGTTGTTCCTGCTGTACGGCATCGTCGGGCTGTGCGTGGGCGTCGTTGGCGCCGTACCGTACGTAATGGTCCGCGCCTTCCCGCCGGAGGTACGCTTCACCGGCATCTCTTTCTCTTATAACGTCTCGTATGCCATTTTCGGTGGGCTGACCCCGATTGTGGTCACGGTGTTGATGGGGCTGTCACCCCTTGCACCTGCATGGTACGTGCTGGCGTTATCGCTGATGGGGCTGGTATTGGGGATGTGGCTTCGCCAGTCAGAGGGATGTCGTGCCCGCGACGCGGGCACGACAGAGGGATCAGTGTTTTTCACCAATCGGTAATACGGTGCGGCCGAACTGCTCGTTCAGCACTTCACCCATTGCCAGGTAGATAGCGCTTGCGCCGCACACCAGACCGACCCAGCCGGCAACGTGAACGATGCCTTCGTTATCCGCCAGGTGACCCGCGGCAAGCAGAGCGAACAGCACGGTCAGGCTCAGGAAGACGAATTGCAGCGCGCGGTTCGCCTTCAGGGTGCCGAAGAACATGAACAGGGTGAACACGCCCCACAGTCCCAGGTACACGCCCAGGAAATGGGCGTTTGAAGCATCTGCCAGGCCCATTTTAGGCATCAGCAGAATGGCGACCAGCGTCAGCCAGAACGAACCGTAAGAGGTAAAGGCGGTTAAGCCGAAGGTATTGCCTTTCTTATATTCCAGCAGGCCCGCGAAAATTTGCGCGATACCGCCGTAAAAAATGCCCATCGCCAGGATTACGCCGTCCATCGGGAACATCCCGATGTTGTGCAGGTTCAGCAGAATGGTGGTTATGCCAAAACCCATCAGGCCCAGCGGAGCCGGATTAGCCAACTTAGTGTTGCCCATAAGTCCTCAAAAAAATCATCATTAATATGGTGAAATGGTTAAACCCGCGCCAGTTCTCCCTGACGGGGCGCGGCATCATAATGGGCGGCATCGGCGCCGTCTATGATCTCATCGGGGTGAAATTAAAAAATTTTTTATCCTTCCCCCTTGATGGATGCCGTTGTGACCCCATCTTGTAAGCAACCGCAGTGTGTGGACCTGAAAAAAATCAAATCTGGGCAGTTGAAAAAGCACGTTCTGCCCTTATTACAGGTACACAACCACATGTTGACTGAATTTTTAGTGGAGACGTTTAGATGGGTAAAATTATTGGTATCGACCTGGGTACTACCAACTCTTGTGTAGCGATTATGGATGGCACTACTGCACGTGTGCTGGAGAACGCCGAGGGCGATCGCACCACGCCTTCTATCATTGCTTATACCCAGGATGGTGAAACTCTGGTTGGTCAGCCGGCTAAACGTCAGGCAGTGACAAACCCGCAAAACACCCTGTTTGCAATCAAACGCCTGATTGGCCGCCGCTTCCAGGACGAAGAAGTTCAGCGTGACGTTTCCATCATGCCTTACAAAATCATCGCAGCCGATAACGGCGATGCATGGCTTGATGTGAAAGGCACCAAAACTGCACCTCCGCAGATCTCTGCTGAAGTGCTGAAGAAAATGAAGAAAACCGCGGAAGATTACCTGGGTGAACCGGTAACTGAAGCTGTTATCACCGTACCTGCTTACTTCAACGATGCTCAGCGTCAGGCAACCAAAGATGCTGGCCGTATCGCAGGTCTGGAAGTAAAACGTATCATCAACGAACCAACCGCAGCTGCGCTGGCTTACGGTCTGGATAAAGAAGTTGGCAACCGTACTATCGCGGTTTACGACCTGGGTGGTGGTACCTTCGATATCTCTATTATCGAAATCGACGACGTTGACGGCGAAAAAACCTTCGAAGTTCTGGCAACCAATGGTGATACCCACCTGGGTGGTGAAGACTTCGATACCCGTCTGATCAACTACCTCGTTGACGAGTTTAAGAAAGATCAGGGCATTGACCTGCGTAACGACCCGCTGGCCATGCAGCGCCTGAAAGAAGCCGCTGAGAAAGCGAAGATCGAACTGTCTTCCGCTCAGCAGACCGACGTGAACCTGCCGTACATCACCGCAGACGCGACCGGTCCAAAACACATGAACATCAAAGTGACCCGTGCGAAACTGGAAAGCCTGGTAGAAGATCTGGTGAACCGTTCTATCGAGCCACTGAAAGTTGCATTGCAGGACGCTGGCCTGTCCGTGTCTGATATTCAGGACGTTATCCTGGTAGGTGGTCAGACTCGTATGCCAATGGTTCAGAAGAAAGTTGCTGAATTCTTTGGTAAAGAGCCACGTAAAGACGTGAACCCGGACGAAGCGGTTGCTATCGGTGCTGCGGTTCAGGGTGGTGTTCTGACGGGTGAAGTGAAAGACGTACTGCTGCTGGACGTTACTCCGCTGTCACTGGGTATCGAAACCATGGGTGGCGTGATGACTCCGCTCATCAACAAAAACACTACTATCCCGACGAAACACAGCCAGGTGTTCTCTACCGCTGAAGATAACCAGTCTGCGGTAACCATCCATGTGATTCAGGGTGAGCGTAAGCGTGCGGCGGATAACAAATCTCTGGGTCAGTTCAACCTGGACGGTATTAACCCGGCACCACGCGGCATGCCACAGATCGAAGTCACCTTCGACATCGATGCTGACGGTATCCTGCACGTGTCTGCGAAAGACAAAAACAGCGGTAAAGAGCAGAAGATCACCATCAAGGCATCTTCTGGCTTGAACGAAGCGGAAATCGAAAAAATGGTTCGTGATGCCGAAGCTAACGCGGAATCCGACCGTAAGTTCGAAGAGCTGGTTCAGACCCGTAACCAAGGTGACCATCTGCTGCACAGCACCCGTAAGCAGGTTGAAGAAGCGGGCGATAAACTGCCAGCGGAAGACAAAACTGCGATCGAAACTGCACTGAGCGCGCTGGAAACGTCTCTGAAAGGCGAAGACAAAGCGGACATTGAAGCGAAGATGCAGGAGCTGGCACAGGTTTCTCAGAAGCTGATGGAAATCGCTCAGCAGCAGCACGCACAGCAGCAGGCGGGCGCTGATGCTTCCCAGAACAACGCGAAAGACGACGATGTTGTCGACGCTGAGTTCGAAGAAGTGAAAGATAAAAAATAATCGCCCTGATGCAGGGTAATTAATCGGCACGGGCGTAGGAGTATTCTCCACGCCCGTGCTCGCATGTTAAGGGGCTTAAAAAAACCAATGGCAAAGCAAGACTATTACGAGATTTTAGGCGTTCCGAAAACTGCGGAAGAGCGTGAAATCAAAAAGGCATATAAGCGCCTGGCCATGAAATTCCACCCTGACCGTAATCAGGGTGACAAAGAGGCTGAAGCCAAATTTAAAGAGATTAAAGAAGCCTATGAAGTCCTGACCGATGCACAAAAACGTGCGGCTTATGACCAGTATGGTCACGCGGCCTTTGAACAGGGCGGCATGGGCGGCGGTGGATTTGGTGGCGGCGGCTTCGGCGGCGGCGCTGATTTCAGCGACATCTTTGGCGATGTATTTGGCGATATCTTCGGCGGCGGTCGTGGTCGTCAGCGCGCGGCGCGCGGCGCAGATCTGCGCTATAACATGGACCTGACACTGGAAGAAGCGGTTCGTGGCGTAACCAAAGAGATCCGTATCCCGACGCTGGAAGAGTGTGACGTTTGCCACGGCAGCGGCGCGAAAGCGGGGACTCAGCCACAGACCTGTCCAACCTGTCACGGTTCCGGTCAGGTGCAGATGCGCCAGGGCTTCTTCGCGGTGCAGCAGGCCTGTCCGCATTGTCATGGTCGCGGTACGCTGATTAAAGATCCGTGCACCAAATGCCACGGTCACGGTCGCGTGGAGAAAACCAAAACGCTGTCCGTTAAGATCCCGGCAGGCGTAGATACGGGCGACCGCATCCGTCTGGCAGGTGAGGGGGAAGCTGGCGAGCACGGCGCACCGGCAGGGGATCTGTACGTTCAGGTTCAGGTTAAACAGCACGCCATCTTCGAGCGTGAAGGTAACAACCTGTACTGTGAAGTGCCGATCAACTTTGCGATGGCGGCGCTGGGCGGCGAAATCGAAGTGCCGACGCTGGACGGCCGCGTTAACCTGAAAATCCCTGGCGAAACCCAGACCGGGAAGCTGTTCCGCATGCGCGGCAAAGGCGTTAAATCCGTTCGCGGTGGCGCGCAGGGTGACCTGTTATGCCGCGTGGTCGTTGAAACGCCGGTCGGCCTGAACGACAAGCAGAAACAGCTGCTGAAAGAGCTTCAGGAGAGTTTTGGTGGCCCGACGGGTGAGAAAAACAGCCCGCGCTCCAAAAGCTTCTTCGATGGCGTCAAAAAATTCTTCGACGATTTAACCCGCTAACCTGCCAGCTGGTTACTATCCTTTAAAGCCCGGAAGCGATTCCGGGCTTTTTGCTTTATAGCGTTATTCCTCGGTTAAACTGAATCTATAACCAATATTAATCTGTTTTTACCGATCTGTTTGCGCTGATATTATGGTTTTACCGAGGTATTGTTGTAAAAGAGAGTTTAAACGTGAAATTACTACACCGTTTCTTTAGCAGTGAGGCATCCGGCGGCGTCATCCTGATTATTGCTGCTGCAGCCGCCATGCTGCTCGCCAATATGGGCATGACGCGCGATCTCTATCACGCATTTCTGGAAACCCCCGTCGAGCTGAAGGTCGGGGCGCTGGAAATTAACAAGAACATGCTGCTGTGGATCAACGATGCGCTGATGGCGGTGTTCTTCCTGCTGGTAGGCCTGGAGGTCAAACGTGAGCTGGTGATCGGTTCTCTTGCCAGCCGACAGCGCGCGGCGTTTCCGGTGATCGCGGCGATTGGCGGGATGATCGTTCCCGCGTTGCTCTTTCTCGCGTTTGCGTGGCAGGATCCGGTTGCGCGTGACGGCTGGGCGATCCCGGCCGCAACGGATATCGCGTTTGCGCTCGGGGTCTTAGCCTTGCTCGGTAGCCGCGTCCCGGTAGCACTGAAAATTTTCCTGATGGCGCTGGCGATTATCGATGACCTGGGCGCTATCGTGATTATCGCGCTGTTCTACACCAGCGATCTGTCGGTTCTGTCGCTGAGCGTGGCGGCCGTGGCTATTGCGGTGCTGGCGTTGCTGAACGTCTTCAACGTCCGACGCACGGGTATTTATATTCTGGTGGGGATGGTGCTGTGGACGGCGGTGCTGAAGTCTGGCGTGCATGCCACGCTGGCGGGCGTCATCGTTGGCTTCTTTATTCCGCTGAAGGAGCAGGACGGCAAATCGCCTGCCAGACAGCTGGAGCATGTGCTTCATCCGTGGGTGGGCTTTATGATCCTGCCGCTGTTTGCATTTGCCAACGCGGGTGTTTCCCTGGCCGGTGTTACCCTGGACGGACTCACCTCTGTGCTGCCGCTGGGTATCATCGCTGGTTTGTTTATCGGTAAGCCGCTGGGTATCAGCCTGTTCTGCTGGCTGGCGCTGAAGCTGAAGCTAGCGTCATTGCCAAACGGAACCACCTTTAGTCAGATTATGGCCATCGGCGTGCTGTGCGGTATTGGATTCACCATGTCGATCTTTATCTCGACGCTGGCGTTTGGCACCAGCGCGCCTGAGCTTATCGTCTGGGCGAAACTCGGCATTCTTATCGGGTCGTTACTGGCCGCGGTTATTGGTTATACCTTGTTGAAGGTGAAGTTGTCCGGACAGGCTGTCCAGGCATAACAGGAAACCGGGAGAAGGGAAGCCTTCTCCCGATAAACTATCAGGGAGTGAAAACGTGATGTCTCATTTGAACTATAACCATCTCTATTACTTCTGGCATGTCTACAAGCAGGGCTCGGTCGTGGGAGCGGCAGAGGCGCTCTACCTGACACCACAAACTATTACCGGGCAAATCAAAGCCCTGGAAGAGCGCTTACAGGGCAAGCTTTTTAAGCGGAAAGGACGTGGCATTGAGCCGAGCGAGCTGGGCGAACTGGTGTTCCGCTATGCGGACAAGATGTTCACCCTGAGCCAGGAGATGCTGGATATCGTTAACTATCGCAAAGAGTCGAACCTGCTCTTTGACGTGGGCGTGGCGGATGCGTTGTCCAAACGGCTGGTAAGCGGTGTGCTGGATGCGGCGGTGGTGGAAGATGAACAGATTCATTTACGCTGCTTTGAGTCCACTCACGAGATGCTGCTGGAACAGCTGAGCCAGCATAAGCTGGATATGATTATCTCGGACTGCCCAATCGACTCCACGCAGCAGGAAGGCTTGCTCTCGGTGAAAATTGGCGAATGCGGCGTCAGTTTCTGGTGCATTAATCCGCCGCCGGAAAAACCGTTTCCTGCTTGCCTGGAAGAGCGCCGCCTGCTGGTGCCGGGTAGGCGGTCTATGCTCGGACGTAAGCTGCTGAACTGGTTTAACTCGCAGGGGCTGAACGTGGAGATCCTCGGTGAGTTCGACGATGCGGCTTTGATGAAGGCTTTTGGCGAGGCGCACAACGCTATCTTCGTTGCCCCGACGCTGTACGCGCACGATCTCTATTCAGACGACAAGATTACCGAGATTGGCAGGGTGGATAACGTGATGGAAGAGTATCACGCCATATTCGCCGAAAGGATGATTCAGCACCCGGCGGTGCAGCGAATCTGCAACCGCGACTACTCGGCGCTGTTTACGCCGCCGGCAATCTGAAGACATAAAAAAACCCGCGTTAAGCGGGTTCTTTCAAACAAGCAACAACAAGTAGCGATTAAGCCAGTTTGTTGATCTGCGCGGTCAGGTTTGCTTTATGACGCGCTGCTTTGTTTTTGTGGATCAGACCTTTAGCAGCCTGACGATCCACGATTGGTTGCATTTCGTTAAATGCGTTCTGCGCTGCAGCTTTGTCGCCTGCTTCGATTGCTGCGTATACTTTCTTGATGAAAGTACGCATCATAGAGCGACGGCTTGCGTTGTGCTTACGAGCCTTTTCAGACTGAACGGCACGTTTCTTAGCTGATTTGATATTAGCCAAGTCCAACTCCCAAATATGTTCTATGTGGACAATTCAAAGGCCGAGGAATATGCCCTCTTTGCCTTCTTTTGTCAATGGATTTGTGCAAATAAGCGCCGTTAATGAGCGACGCTACGTTACGTAGTGATGGCGCAGGATTCTACCAGCTTGTCTTTCGTGAATACAGCCTTTCGGCATAAAAATCGCAGTTCTCGGGCAGATTTTTTTGCTGTGAAAGGTCAGCCTGATGAAATCATACGGCTTTCTGTTTCGCGTGAACAATCGCCGGTTAACCTTAACCGCCGTACAAGGTATACTTTGGCGATTTTCACTGTTTTGAGCCAGTCATGAAGCTGATACGCGGCATACATAATCTCAGTCAAGCCCCGCACGGGTGCGTACTGACCATTGGTAATTTTGACGGCGTGCATCGTGGGCATCAGGCGCTGTTGCAGGGATTGCGTAAAGAAGGGGAGGCGCGTGGCCTGCCCGTTGTGGTGATGATTTTCGAACCGCAGCCGCTGGAGCTGTTTGCTGGCGAGAAATCCCCCGCGCGGCTGACGCGTCTGCGTGAGAAGTTACGCTACCTGGCGGAGTCCGGCGTGGACTACGTCCTGTGCGTACGCTTCGACCGTCGGTTTGCCGCGCTGACCGCACAAAACTTTGTCAGCGATCTGTTGGTCAGGCAGCTTGGCGTGCAGTTTCTCGCCGTGGGCGATGATTTCCGCTTTGGCGCTGGTCGTCAGGGCGATTTCTTGTTATTACAGAAGGCTGGCCTGGAGTACGGGTTTGACGTCACCAGTACGATGACCTTCTGTGAGGGCGGGGTGCGCGTCAGCAGCACGGCGGTACGTCAGGCTCTGGCGAACGATGAACTGGACACGGCAGAAACGCTGCTGGGTCATCCGTTCACAATTTCAGGTCGTGTGGTCCATGGCGATGCGCTGGGCCGCACGATAGGTTTTCCGACGGCGAATATACCGCTGCGTCGTCAGGTCTCCCCGGTTAAAGGGGTCTATGCGGTGGAAGTGGCAGGACTGGGTGAGAAGCCTTTCTACGGTGTTGCCAACATTGGTACACGTCCAACGGTTTCCGGTGTGCGTCAACAGTTAGAAGTACACCTGCTGGACGTTGTAATGGACCTCTACGGTCGCCATATAGATGTGATACTGCGTAAAAAAATACGCAATGAACAGCGATTCGCTTCGCTGGATGAACTTAAGGCGCAAATCGCGCGAGATGAATTAACGGCCCGCGAGTTTTTTGGGCTTTAGAACCGGCTTAACTGCCTACGTGATAAATACGGAACCGAGAATCTGATGAGTGACTATAAATCAACCCTGAATTTGCCGGAAACAGGGTTCCCGATGCGCGGCGATCTCGCCAAGCGCGAACCGGGAATGCTGGCGCGTTGGACTGATGATGACCTGTACGGCATCATTCGTGCAGCCAAAAAAGGCAAAAAAACCTTCATTCTGCATGATGGCCCTCCCTATGCGAATGGCAGCATTCATATTGGTCACTCTGTAAACAAGATTCTGAAAGACATTATCGTGAAGTCCAAAGGACTCGCGGGATATGACTCGCCTTATGTTCCGGGCTGGGACTGCCATGGTCTGCCAATCGAGCTGAAAGTGGAGCAAGAGTACGGTAAGCCAGGTGAGAAGTTCACCGCCGCAGAGTTCCGCGCGAAATGCCGCGAATACGCTGCCACCCAGGTTGACGGTCAGCGCGCTGACTTCATCCGTCTGGGCGTGCTGGGCGACTGGTCGCACCCGTACCTGACCATGGACTTCAAAACCGAAGCCAACATTATCCGTGCGCTGGGTAAAATCATCGGCAACGGTCACCTGCATAAAGGCGCTAAGCCGGTGCACTGGTGCGTGGACTGCCGTTCTGCGCTGGCAGAAGCGGAAGTAGAGTATTACGACAAAACCTCGCCTTCTATCGACGTGGCGTTCGAAGCGGTCGATCAGGATGCGATCAAAGCTAAATTTGGCCTGCCAGGCGTAAGCGGTCCAGTCTCGCTGGTTATCTGGACCACCACCCCGTGGACGTTACCAGCCAACCGTGCCATTTCCCTGTCCGGTGAGTTTGAGTACGCGCTGGTACAAATTGATGGTCGCGCGGTTATCCTGGCAAAAGATCTGGTTGAAAGCGTGCTTAAACGCGCGAACATCACTGATTACAGCGTGCTGGGTACCGTAAAAGGCGACGCGCTGGAGCTGATGCGCTTCAAACACCCGTTCCTGGACTTCGACGTTCCGGCGATCCTGGGCGACCACGTCACGCTGGACGCCGGTACCGGTGCGGTGCATACCGCCGGCGGCCACGGTCCTGACGACTACAACATCAGCCTGAAATACGGTCTGGAAATCGCCAACCCGGTCGGTCCGGATGGCTCTTACCTGCCTGGCACCTACCCGGCGCTGGACGGTATCAACGTCTTTAAAGCCAACGACATCATCGTTGACATGCTTCGCACCAGCGGCGCGCTGCTGCACGTTGAGAAAATGCAGCACAGCTATCCGTGCTGCTGGCGCCATAAGACCCCGATTATCTTCCGTGCGACCCCGCAGTGGTTCGTCAGCATGGACCAGAAAGGCCTGCGCGAGCAGTCTCTGAAAGAGATCAAAGGCGTGCAGTGGATCCCGGACTGGGGCCAGGCGCGTATCGAATCCATGGTGGCTAACCGTCCTGACTGGTGTATCTCCCGTCAGCGCACATGGGGCGTGCCGATGTCGCTGTTCGTGCATAAAGAGACGCAGGAACTGCACCCGAACACCCTGGAACTGATGGAAGAGGTGGCGAAGCGCGTTGAAGTTGACGGCATTCAGGCGTGGTGGGATCTCGATTCCCGTGACATCCTGGGCGCTGACGCGGACAACTACGAGAAAGTGCCGGATACCCTGGACGTGTGGTTCGACTCCGGGTCTACCCACTCCTCCGTGGTTGACGTGCGCCCTGAGTTCGCCGGTCACGCTGCCGACATGTATCTGGAAGGCTCCGACCAACACCGCGGCTGGTTCATGTCATCCCTGATGATCTCCACCGCCATGAAGGGCAAAGCACCTTACCGCCAGGTACTGACCCACGGCTTCACCGTGGATGGTCAGGGCCGTAAGATGTCCAAATCCATCGGTAACACCGTTTCTCCGCAGGACGTGATGAACAAGCTGGGCGCGGATATTCTACGCCTGTGGGTGGCATCCACCGACTACACGGGCGAAATGGCGGTGTCTGACGAGATCCTGAAACGTGCTGCTGACAGCTATCGTCGTATCCGTAACACCGCGCGCTTCCTGCTGGCGAACCTGAACGGGTTTGATCCGGTAAAAGACATGGTGAAGCCGGAAGAGATGGTGGTGCTCGATCGCTGGGCGGTAGGCTGCGCGAAAGCGGCACAGGAAGATATTCTGAAAGCCTATGAGTCTTACGACTTCCACGAAGTGGTGCAGCGCCTGATGCGCTTCTGCTCCATTGAGATGGGGTCGTTCTATCTCGATATCATCAAAGACCGCCAGTACACCGCGAAAGCGGACAGCGTGGCGCGTCGTAGCTGCCAGACCGCGCTGTTCCACATCGCAGAGGCGCTGGTACGCTGGATGGCGCCGATCATGTCCTTCACCGCAGATGAAATCTGGGGTTACCTGCCGGGTGACCGTGAGAAGTATGTCTTCACCGGCGAGTGGTACGAAGGTCTGTTCGACCTCTCCAGCACTGAAGCAATGAACGACGCCTACTGGGACGAGCTGCTGAAAGTGCGTGGCGAAGTGAACAAGGTTATCGAGCAGGCGCGCGCTGACAAGAAAGTCGGTGGCTCTCTGGAAGCGATGGTGACCCTGTACGCAGAGCCTGAGCTGGCCGCGAAGCTGACCGCGCTGGGCGATGAATTACGATTTGTCCTGTTGACCTCCGGTGCGAAAGTTGCGGATTATGCCGAGGCATCTGCTGATGCTCAGCAGAGCGAACTGCTCAAAGGACTGAAGGTCGCACTGAGCAAAGCCGATGGTGAAAAATGCCCGCGTTGCTGGCATTACACTTCCGATGTCGGCCAGGTGGCGGAACACGCAGACATCTGCGGACGCTGTGTAAGCAACGTCGCCGGCGACGGCGAAAAACGTAAGTTTGCCTGATGAGTAAAACTCTCTGTTCAACAGGACTGCGCTGGCTGTGGCTGGTGGTAGTGGTGCTGATTATTGATTTGGGCAGCAAGTTCCTGATCCTCCAGAATTTCGCTCTGGGGGATACGGTCCCGCTGTTCCCGTCGCTTAACCTGCACTACGCCCGCAACTACGGCGCGGCGTTTAGTTTCCTTGCCGACAGCGGTGGCTGGCAGCGTTGGTTCTTCGCAGGTATCGCAATGGGTATCTGCGTCGTGCTCGCGGTGCTGATGTACCGCTCGAAGGCCACGCAAAAGCTGAATAACATCGCCTACGCGCTGATCATTGGTGGCGCACTGGGTAACCTGTTTGACCGCCTGTGGCACGGCTTTGTAGTCGATATGATCGACTTCTACGTCGGCAACTGGCACTTTGCGACCTTTAACCTCGCCGATAGCGCAATATGCGTTGGTGCAGCGTTAATCGTGCTGGAAGGCTTCTTGCCTAAACCGGCCGCGAAAGAGCAGGCGTAACAAAACCAGCCGGGTGACGCGTAGCGATCCCGGCCTACAGAATTTGTGGCCCCGTAGGCCCGGTAAGCGTAGCGCCACCGGGCAACAGGTGACCCAAAACAAGCGAGCAATTTGCATGTCTAAATCCGTACAGAGCAACAGCGCGGTTCTCGTTCATTTCACGCTGAAGCTGGATGACGGCTCCACGGCCGAATCCACCCGCAACAATGGCAAACCGGCGCTGTTTCGTCTGGGCGACACCTCCCTGTCTGAAGGCCTCGAACAACAGCTTCTCGGGCTGAAAGAGGGTGAGAAAAAAGCGTTCTCACTGGAACCGGATGCGGCATTCGGTGTGCCAAGCCCGGATCTGATTCAGTACTTCTCGCGCCGTGAGTTTATGGATGCGGGTGAACCGGAGATCGGGGCAATTATGCTCTTTACCGCTATGGACGGCAGCGAAATGCCTGGCGTGATCCGCGAAATCAACGGTGACTCCATTGCCGTTGATTTCAACCATCCGCTTGCCGGGCGTACCGTTCATTTTGATGTAGAAGTGCTGGAGATCGATCCGGCGCTGGAGGCCTGAAATGCAGATCCTGTTGGCTAACCCGCGCGGTTTTTGCGCTGGTGTAGACCGCGCTATCAGCATTGTTGAAAATGCGCTGGAGATTTACGGCGCGCCGATTTACGTGCGTCACGAAGTGGTGCACAACCGCTACGTGGTCGACAGCCTGCGCGAGCGCGGTGCGATTTTTATCGAGCAGATCAGCGAAGCGCCGGACGGCGCAATCCTCATCTTCTCCGCGCACGGCGTATCCCAGGCCGTACGTAACGAAGCCAAAAGCCGCGATCTGACCGTATTCGATGCCACCTGTCCGTTAGTGACCAAGGTGCATATGGAAGTGGCGCGTGCAAGCCGTCGTGGTGAAGAGTCGATTCTGATTGGCCATGCCGGTCACCCGGAAGTTGAAGGCACCATGGGTCAGTACAGCAACCCGGAAGGGGGCATGTATCTGGTTGAGTCGCCGGAAGACGTTTTTACGCTGAATGTGAAAAACGAAGCGCGTCTGTCGTTTATGACCCAGACGACGCTTTCCGTGGACGACACCTCAGACGTGATTGACGCCCTGCGCCAGCGCTTCCCAAAAATCGTCGGGCCGCGCAAAGATGATATCTGCTACGCAACCACCAACCGTCAGGAAGCCGTGCGCGCGTTGGCTGAACAGGCGGACGTGGTGCTGGTGGTCGGTTCAAAAAACTCCTCTAACTCTAACCGTCTGGCCGAACTGGCGCAGCGTATGGGGAAAGCGGCGTTTCTGATCGACGACGCAACGGACATTCAGGAAGCGTGGGTGAAAAACGCGGCCTGCGTCGGTGTTACCGCAGGTGCTTCAGCGCCGGATATTCTGGTGCAAAACGTCATTGCCCGCCTGCAAGAGCTGGGTGGTGGCGAAGCGGTGCCGCTGGAAGGCCGTGAAGAGAACATTGTCTTTGAAGTGCCGAAAGAGCTGCGAATCGACGCCCGCGAAGTGGAATAATTTCTTTTCTGATGAAAGGCCAGCACCTTCTGTGCTGGCCTTTTTTTTGCTTCGTATCTTATCGTGACGACAAAATCATGTCTTTTACTGATATCTGAGTCGGTTTCACGTTAAATTCTAATTATTGGTGTTTTCAGTTGGCAGCCTTAGCGAAGGCTGGTTAATCTGAAAACGGTTTACATCATTTTAACGTAAGAGAATAACTATGCATGATGCACAGATCCGTGTCGCCATTGCGGGCGCGGGTGGACGTATGGGTCGCCAGCTGATTCAGGCGGCACTACAGATGGATGGCGTGGCACTTGGCGCGGCGCTGGAGCGTGAAGGTTCATCCCTGCTGGGCTCCGATGCAGGCGAGCTGGCAGGCGCGGGCAAGACAGGCGTTACCGTGCAGAGCAACCTGGAGGCGGTGAAAGAAGACTTTGACGTGTTCATCGACTTTACCCGTCCGGAAGGCACTTTGACTCACCTGGCGTTTTGCCGCCAGCACGGTAAAGGGATGGTGATTGGCACCACCGGTTTCGATGATGCCGGTAAACAGGCCATTCAGGAAGCAGCCGCCGACATTGCAATTGTCTTCGCCGCGAACTTTAGCGTAGGCGTTAACGTTATGCTGAAACTGCTGGAAAAGGCAGCGAAGGTGATGGGCGACTATACCGACATTGAGATTATTGAAGCGCACCACCGCCATAAAGTCGATGCCCCATCTGGCACGGCGCTGGCGATGGGCGAAGCGATTGCTTATGCAATGGATAAAGATTTGAAAGACATCGCGGTCTATTCTCGCGAAGGTCACACTGGCGAGCGCGTGCCTGGCACCATTGGTTTTGCCACCGTTCGCGCGGGTGATATCGTCGGCGAACATACCGCTATGTTCGCCGATATTGGTGAAAGGGTCGAAATCACACATAAAGCATCCAGCCGCATGACGTTTGCAAACGGGGCGGTACGCTCTGCACTGTGGCTAAAAGGTAAGCCAAATGGTCTTTTTGATATGCGAGATGTGCTCGAACTCAACAATTTGTAAGTGTTATTACCCATCGTGATGTGGTTATTGCAGTCGTAACTGTTTGATTGCATAGGGCAATATTTTATTGCCCTTTTATTTTATCTATTTCAAAGGATTATTGCATTTAAATCATTTAAAGTAAGTGTTTTCATGCTATTTTATGTTGCTGTACTGTAAATTTTGACCATCTGGTCCACTTTTTATTCCCGCAAGACGATTGTTTCTTTTAAACTGCCTGCGCAAGCGGTTTCCACAGTGATTTAGTTGATCTTTTTGCCGCTTAATTTGAAATCAAGCCATCAGGCCTGCAAAAGAATAAACAAAATCCCCGTTTTAAGTTGACTTTTACATGGCAAATCCCCAGAATGCCGCCGTTTGCCAAAAATCCGCTGGCAACACATTTGCATTGATCCATGACATGGTTATGAATTAATATGCAAATAAAGTGAGTGAATATTCTCTGGAGGGTGTTTTGATTAAGTCAGCGCTATTGGTTCTGGAAGACGGAACCCAGTTTATCGGTCGGGCCATAGGGGCAACGGGTTCGGCGGTTGGGGAAGTCGTTTTCAATACTTCAATGACCGGTTATCAAGAAATCCTCACTGATCCTTCCTATTCTCGCCAAATCGTTACTCTTACTTATCCTCATATCGGCAATGTCGGCACCAATGCGGCTGACGAAGAATCCTCTCAGGTACATGCACAAGGCCTGGTCATTCGCGACCTGCCGCTGATTGCCAGCAACTTCCGCAACACCGAAGACCTCTCTTCTTACCTGAAGCGCCATAACATTGTGGCGATTGCCGATATCGATACCCGTAAGCTGACGCGTCTGCTGCGCGAGAAGGGTGCACAAAATGGCTGCATCATCGCAGGGGACAACCTCGATGCGGCGCTGGCGCTGGAAAAAGCGAAAGCCTTCCCGGGCCTGAACGGGATGGACCTGGCGAAAGAAGTGACTACCACAGAAGCCTACAGCTGGACGCAGGGAAGCTGGACGCTGGAAGGCGACCTGCCGGAAGCGAAACCGGAAAGCGAGCTGCCGTTCCACGTGGTGGCCTACGATTTTGGTGCCAAGCGCAACATCCTGCGTATGCTGGTTGACCGTGGCTGCCGCCTGACGGTCGTCCCGGCACAAACGTCTGCGGAAGATGTTCTGAAGATGAACCCGGACGGCATCTTCCTCTCTAACGGTCCTGGCGACCCGGCGCCGTGTGACTACGCTATCGACGCCATTAAGTCCTTCCTTGAAACCGATATCCCGGTATTCGGCATCTGTCTCGGCCATCAGCTGCTGGCGCTGGCGAGCGGAGCGAACACCGTCAAGATGAAGTTCGGCCACCATGGTGGTAACCACCCGGTGAAAGATATCGACAACAACACGGTAATGATCACCGCGCAGAACCACGGCTTCGCTGTGGATGAAGCGACGATGCCAGCTAACCTGCGCGTGACGCATAAGTCACTGTTCGATGGTACCTTGCAGGGTATCCATCGCACCGATAAGCCTGCGTTCAGCTTCCAGGGCCACCCTGAAGCCAGCCCGGGCCCACACGATGCCGCGCCGCTGTTCGATCACTTCATCGAACTTATCGAGCAATACCGTAAGACTGCTAAATAATCAGGAGCTGAGAAGACCATGCCAAAACGTACAGACATAAAAAGCATCCTGATCCTTGGCGCTGGCCCGATCGTGATCGGCCAGGCCTGCGAATTTGACTACTCCGGCGCGCAGGCGTGTAAAGCCCTGCGCGAAGAGGGGTACCGCGTCATCCTGGTCAACTCTAACCCGGCCACCATCATGACCGACCCGGAAATGGCAGATGCGACCTACATTGAGCCGATTCACTGGGAAGTGGTACGCAAAATTATCGAGAAAGAGCGTCCGGATGCGGTGCTGCCGACCATGGGCGGCCAGACGGCGCTGAACTGTGCACTGGAGCTGGAGCGTCAGGGCGTGCTGGAAGAGTTCGGCGTGACCATGATTGGTGCAACCGCCGACGCGATTGATAAAGCAGAAGACCGTCGTCGCTTCGACGTAGCAATGAAAAAAATTGGCCTCGACACCGCGCGTTCCGGTATCGCACACAACATGGAAGAAGCGCTGGCCGTCGCGGCTGACGTGGGCTATCCGTGCATCATCCGTCCATCATTCACCATGGGCGGCACCGGCGGCGGTATCGCCTACAACCGCGAAGAGTTCGAAGAGATTTGCGAACGCGGTCTGGATCTCTCCCCAACCAAAGAGCTGCTGATTGATGAATCGCTGATTGGCTGGAAAGAGTACGAGATGGAAGTGGTGCGTGATAAAAACGACAACTGCATCATCGTCTGCTCCATCGAAAACTTCGATGCGATGGGGATCCACACCGGCGACTCCATCACCGTTGCGCCAGCTCAGACGCTGACCGACAAAGAGTACCAAATCATGCGTAACGCCTCGATGGCGGTACTGCGTGAAATCGGCGTGGAAACCGGCGGCTCGAACGTGCAGTTCTCGGTGAACCCGAAAACCGGCCGTCTGATTGTTATCGAAATGAACCCGCGCGTGTCCCGTTCCTCCGCGCTGGCCTCCAAAGCCACCGGCTTCCCGATTGCGAAAGTGGCGGCGAAACTGGCGGTGGGTTACACCCTTGACGAGCTGATGAACGACATCACCGGTGGCCGCACGCCAGCGTCCTTCGAACCGTCCATCGACTACGTTGTGACCAAAATTCCTCGCTTTAACTTCGAGAAATTCGCCGGCGCGAACGACCGTCTGACTACCCAGATGAAATCCGTTGGTGAAGTCATGGCGATTGGCCGCACGCAGCAGGAATCCCTGCAAAAAGCGCTGCGTGGCCTGGAAGTGGGCGCGACCGGCTTTGACCCGAAAGTCAGCCTGGACGACCCGGAAGCACTGACCAAAATCCGCCGCGAGCTGAAAGACGCGGGCGCAGAGCGTATCTGGTACATCGCCGATGCCTTCCGTGCGGGCCTCTCCGTCGACGGCGTATTTAACCTGACTAACATCGACCGCTGGTTCCTGGTGCAGATTGAAGAGCTGGTGCGTCTGGAAGAGAAAGTGGCAGAGCTGGGCATCAACGGCCTTGACGCAGACTTCCTGCGCATGCTGAAGCGCAAAGGCTTCGCCGATGCGCGTCTGGCTAAACTGGCGGGCGTACGTGAAGCGGAGATCCGCAAGCTGCGCGACCAGTATGACCTGCACCCGGTTTACAAGCGCGTGGATACCTGTGCGGCAGAGTTCTCGACCGATACCGCGTACATGTACTCCACCTATGAAGATGAGTGCGAGGCGAACCCGTCCGTCGACCGCGACAAGATTATGGTGCTGGGCGGCGGTCCAAACCGTATCGGCCAGGGCATTGAGTTCGACTACTGCTGCGTGCATGCCTCGCTGGCGCTGCGCGAAGACGGTTACGAGACCATCATGGTCAACTGTAACCCGGAAACCGTCTCGACCGACTACGACACTTCCGACCGCCTCTACTTCGAGCCGGTAACCCTGGAAGACGTGCTTGAAATCGTGCGCATCGAGAAGCCGAAAGGCGTGATCGTGCAGTATGGCGGCCAGACTCCGCTGAAGCTGGCGCGTGCGCTGGAAGCAGCAGGTGTGCCGGTCATCGGCACCAGCCCGGACGCGATTGACCGTGCGGAAGACCGCGAGCGTTTCCAGCAGGCAGTTGATCGTCTCAAGCTGAAACAGCCGGCGAACGCCACCGTGACCGCGATTGAAATGGCCGTTGAGAAAGCGAAAGAGATTGGTTACCCGCTGGTGGTGCGTCCATCCTACGTACTGGGCGGCCGTGCGATGGAAATCGTCTATGACGAAGCCGACCTGCGTCGCTACTTCCAGACGGCGGTGAGCGTTTCCAACGATGCGCCAGTGCTGCTCGACCGCTTCCTCGACGACGCGGTTGAAGTCGACGTTGACGCTATCTGCGACGGCGAAATGGTGCTGATTGGCGGCATCATGGAGCACATCGAGCAGGCTGGTGTGCACTCCGGTGACTCCGCATGTTCTCTTCCTGCGTACACCCTGAGCCAGGAGATTCAGGATGTGATGCGTCAGCAGGTGCAGAAGCTGGCCTTCGAGCTACAGGTTCGCGGCCTGATGAACGTTCAGTTCGCAGTGAAAGACAACGAAGTTTATCTGATTGAAGTCAACCCGCGTGCGGCGCGTACCGTACCGTTCGTCTCTAAAGCGACCGGTATTCCGCTGGCGAAAGTGGCGGCGCGCGTGATGGCTGGCCAGACGCTGGCTCAGCAGGGCGTCACGAAAGAAATCATCCCGCCGTACTACTCGGTGAAAGAGGTGGTGCTGCCGTTCAACAAATTCCCGGGCGTTGACCCACTGTTAGGGCCAGAGATGCGCTCTACCGGGGAAGTGATGGGCGTGGGCCGCACCTTCGCAGAAGCGTTTGCCAAGGCACAGCTGGGCAGCAGCTCCACCATGAGAAAATCGGGCCGTGCGCTGCTCTCCGTTCGCGAAGGCGATAAAGAGCGCGTGGTTGACCTGGCCGCCAAGCTGCTTAAACAGGGCTTCGAGCTGGATGCAACCCACGGCACGGCAATTGTGCTGGGTGAAGCTGGGATCAACCCGCGTCTGGTGAACAAGGTGCATGAAGGTCGTCCGCACATTCAGGACCGTATCAAGAATGGTGAGTACACCTACATCATCAACACCACCGCAGGTCGCCAGGCGATTGAAGACTCCAAGCTGATTCGCCGCAGCGCGCTCCAGTATAAAGTGCATTACGACACCACCCTGAACGGCGGTTTCGCGACGGCCATGGCGCTGAATGCGGATGCCACCGAGAAGGTGATTTCGGTGCAGGAAATGCACGCTCAGATTAGCAAGTAATCTGCGTAGGCCCGGCAAGCGTTAGCGCCGCCGGGCAAGTGGCGGGTGGCGCTTCGCTTACCCGCCCTACGGTTTTCTTTACCCATCTTAAGAACCTTCTGGTTTTTCATCCGCTTTCAGTCAGTTAGCCTAAAATGGTTAGGTCGATAACGAAAATTCAACTGAGAGCAGGGGAAAACACCATGCAAAATAAACTACTGATCGCTTCCGTTCTGGCTGCCACTGCAATGTTCACCGTGGCGGGCTGTTCGTCAAATCAGGCCGTAAAAACCACCGATGGTAAAACTATCGTTACTGACGGGAAACCGCAGGTGGATGACGATACCGGTCTGGTATCGTACAAAAACGCCGAAACCGGTCAAACTGAACAGATTAACCGTGACCAGGTTAAATCAATGGGTGAGCTGGATAACTAAAAAAAAAGCAGTGGCACATGCCACTGCTTTTTTTGCGTCAGAATGATCGATTACCAGCGATGGTTTAACAAAATATGACCGCCGTAAGCGGCATAGCTGTTTTCACCCCACTCACCGCTGGCACGCAGGGAGATCGTTGTGGTTTCGTTCAGGTTGCCGGTTATGCCCAGCTCTAACTGACCACGATCTTCTGGCGTATCGTTGCTGACGGTTTCGTCGTTGAATGCCAGATCGTTTTGACCAGCACCTTTCAACCAGTTAACTGCGACGTATGGCTGCCAGGCCTTGACGTCCTTCTGCTGGAAGTAGCTTGCTTTAACGCCAAGACGACCAAAGACGCTGTCATTGTCCAGCGTGGTTACGCGTACGCCGTCGCGATCGGTGTGATTTTCCTGATCGAGATAGCTGTAGATCACCTGCGCCTGTGGCTCGATCTTCCATGTACGTTCATTTTCAGACTGGATAACCCACGCGTGGCCGACTTCAACACACGCGGCGAAACCTTCGCTATCGTAATCTTCATCGTTACGATTGCTGGTGACTTTGTTGTTGTACCAGCTATAAGCGGCCCAGGTATCAACGTAGCTGCCCAGACGTAATTTCTGATCTTCCTGCCAGGTGGCGTAAAGCCCAACATTGAAGCCATCAACTTTACCCTGTGCGTCACGCACGTTGTGCTTCGCATCAGAGTGGGTCTTCGCCTGGCCTGCACCGAACATACCACCGGCACGCAGGATGCCGTTATCCATTGGCTTGCTCATGAAATCGCTGCCGACTTGCAGAACGGTGGTGGTGGTGTCGTAGCTGACTTTATCGCCACCCGCATCGTTCTCATGATAGCGACCCTTAACGTACATCCATGTGTTCAGATCGTCTTCATTGCGGAAAGTGAGCTGGTCGCGATCGTCGCGCTTATGCAGGAACATGCTCTGCGCGGCAAGGTAGTTACCTAAGTAAGCACCCACTTCAGGTGCCATAACTTCCGGGGCACTGTTACCGCCGTTATCGGTGTTGCCGCCGTTATCGGTGTTGCCGCCGTTGTCAGTGTTGCCGCCGTTATCGGTGTTGCCGCCGTTGTCAGTGTTGCCGCCGTTATCGGTGTTGCCACCGTTGTCAGTGTTGCCGCCGTTATCGGTGTTGCCGCCGTTGTCAGTGTTGCCGCCGTTGTCGGTGTTACCACCATCATCGGCGTTACCACCGTCATCTGTGTTACCACCGTCATCGGTGTTACCACCATTATCGGTGTTGCCACCGCCGTCGGTGTTACCGCCGTCATCATTATTGCCACCGTCATCGGTGTCGTCGGAAGGATCATCAGAAGGCGTCGCCTTTGATTCCAGATACCAGTTTCCGTCACTGTGCTGGTAGAGGTTATACTCCCAAGCGCCTGCGACGACCGGTTTTGCCAGCGTCAGCTGGGCTTCGGAACTGCCGCCAATGCTGACAATTTCCATACCGTTAAGGGTTTGCGCGCCTGCGCCGCCAATGTTGGTAATGCTGACGCCGGACTGACCGAAGCTGCTGCCCGTAATGGTGAGGTGGTCAGTTGGTGAGTTATCTTCACCCAGAGTGCTGTTCATCACAATCTGGCTACCGTCAGAGCCGGTGTAGTCGCCATTAATCGTAAAATTATTGCCAACGCTATTATCAGCCGCACTCAGCAACAGCGTGCCGCCATTAGCCACGTTGCCGTTGATGGTATCAACACCGGAAGCGCTGAGCGTGGAGTTACCCTGGACTGCATTCCATGCCGCCAGCGTACCGCCGCTAAGAATCGCGATGTTGTTGTTCACTTCGCCTGCGGTGGCAAAGGTCGCGCCGTTTTCAACGGTAACGGTGGCGTTACTGCCCTTGACGCCGAGCGTTGCTCCGGTGGAGACCAGCGTGGTGCCACCGTGCAGAACCGTATTCCCTGTATAGCTATTTTTGCCTGTCAGGGTCAGCGTGTTGGAATCAACTTTTTCGACGTTACCGCTACCGGTCATGTCGGTGGCGAAAGTGAAATCGCTACCCTGATTAAAAATGACGGTACCATTGTTGGTGAGCCCACCGCTGAGCGCCGCAGTTTTTTCGCCATCGCCCAGTTGCAGCGAGGCGTCTTTGGCCACCCGCGTATTACCGGTATTCGATACCGCACCCGACAGGGTTAACGCGCCAGTCTCTATCAGCAAGGAGTCGCCAGAGCCAATAATGTCGAGATCGCCCGACAGTGCCCAGCTTTCACCCTCCATTTTTACGCTGGCAAAACCGTCGCCTTCATTCAGACCCACGAAGTTACTGTCTTCCGTACCGGTGCCGATCAACGTCAGGGTATTTCCTCTGGAATTTGTGGATATTACGTCACCGATGAGGTTGGAGCCAGTGTCGAGCAGTAGCGTGTTATTTTTATCGCTGGCAAACATAATAGCGTTTGTTTCACCACTAATCGTTCCGCTATTTTTGATATCTAATTTTGCTGTATCTTTTACATTGATTCCGTACTGGGTTCCCTGCACAGTGGCACTGTTAAAAATCTTAGTGTTGCCATCATTTGCCGTAATAGCATCACCGTTTGTACCGATAATTTCGCCACTGTTATTAATGCCAATGCCAACCTGAGTACTAAGACCTGTTTTTCCTTTTATCGTTCCGGTGCTGGTATTGGTAATATTTACTGCGGAGGAGTTTTCACTGACAAAAATGCCATTTTCCGAGCCAGTAATGTTTCCACTGTTATTAAAATCACCGAGTAGTGACTGAATATTCACCGCATTCGCGGTGGTGGAGGAAATGGTTGCGCCGATGTCGTTATTAATTACAATGCGCTGTACACCAGTATTTATATTCAGGCCATTTCCCGTGCCAGAAATATTCCCTTCGTTAGTGACATTGGTGAGAGTAAACCCAGAGACCGATACCGCCGCTTCACTACCAGCGGAGGAGATCGTCACGTTTTTATTAATAATATATTCAGCATCGGCTGAGAAATCTTGAGGAACAGAAGTTGATTGGTCAATCGTTGCAGAAAATGCAACCGCAGGGGTGCATATCAACAAGGCAGGAAATATCTTTCCAAGAGTTTTGGTTGTATGATTTAATCTAAAGAAATTGTTGCTCATGTACACATCCATTTGAGTGAGAAGGAACATTAGATAACGTGCGTAAAACGTATTTAGTCCGTCTTAAAGCGTGAGCTTAAAACAAAAAAAAGCATAAAATTATTATTTTTTCAATAGGTTATGTACAGGTTGATTTATTAAATAATGACTTAAGTTTCGCTAAAAATATCTGTTGATAATATGAATGGCCATAACTATTTTGTAGGATGAATTTGTCTCGCGTATCGCTCTTCGTGTTTAGCGCCACTGTCGCTGGTAAGGTGGGATGGGTTGCCAATACTTGCGTTTTACTTTTAACCGTTAGATAGCCCCTTTAAGTCGGGGTGGTAACTGTCTACACTCAATGCTACAAGAAAAGTAAAAGACAGGCATATTCATGGTTTTGATAATTTATGCGCATCCCTATCCGCAACATTCGCATGCGAATAAACGGATGCTTGAGCAGGCAAGGACGCTCGAAAACGTTGAGATACGTTCCCTCTATCAACTCTATCCTGATTTCAGTATCGATGTCGCCGCCGAACAGGAGGCGCTCTCTCGTGCCGATCTGATCGTCTGGCAGCATCCGATGCAGTGGTACAGCACACCTCCGCTGCTGAAATTGTGGATCGACAAAGTCTTGTCGCACGGTTGGGCATACGGACATAACGGCAAAGCGCTTCAGGGAAAAAGCCTGATGTGGGCTGTAACCACCGGTGGGGGTGAAAGCCACTTTGAGATTGGCACTTTCCCCGGATTTGACGTGCTGGCGCAGCCGCTCCAGGCTACCGCCCTTTACTGTGGCCTGAACTGGCTTCCGCCTTTTGCAATGCACTGTACCTTTGTCTGCGACGATGAAACCTTGCAGGCGCAGGCTCGTCACTACAAACAACGCTTACTCGAGTGGCAGGAGGGGCACAATGGATAGCCATACGATGATACAGGCGCTGATTTACCTCGGCGCGGCGGCATTAATTGTGCCCGTGGCGGTCCGTCTGGGGCTGGGCTCGGTGCTCGGCTATCTGATTGCCGGGTGTGTGATTGGCCCCTGGGGCTTTCGGCTGGTGACGGATGCCGAGTCAATCCTGCATTTTGCGGAAATCGGCGTGGTGCTGATGCTGTTTGTGATTGGCCTGGAATTGGATCCGCAGCGGCTGTGGAAACTGCGCGCCTCGGTGTTTGGCGGTGGCGCTTTGCAAATGCTGGCCTGCGGTCTGCTGTTGGGCGGGTTCTGCATTTTGCTGGGGATGGAGTGGAAAGTCGCAGAGCTGATTGGCATGACGCTGGCGCTCTCCTCGACGGCGATTGCCATGCAGGCAATGAACGAACGTAACCTGACGGTCTCGCAAATGGGGCGCAGCACCTTCTCCGTACTGCTGTTCCAGGATATTGCCGCCATCCCGCTGGTAGCGATGATCCCGCTGCTGGCAACCAGCGGCGCTTCAACGACGCTGGGGGCATTTGCCTTATCTGCGCTGAAGGTTGTCGGTGCGCTGGCGCTGGTAATTCTTCTGGGGCGCTACGTAACGCGTCCGTTGCTGCGCTTTGTGGCTCGCTCTGGCCTGCGCGAAGTATTCAGCGCCGTTGCGTTATTCCTGGTGTTTGGTTTTGGATTGCTGCTTGAAGAGGCTGGGCTGTCGATGGCGATGGGCGCTTTCCTCGCAGGGGTCTTACTGGCAAGCTCCGAATATCGTCACGCGCTGGAAAGCGATATCGAGCCGTTTAAAGGATTGCTGCTTGGGCTGTTTTTCATCGGCGTCGGGATGTCTATCGACTTCGGGACGCTGGTAACCCACCCGCTGCGCATCATCATTCTGCTGGTGGGTTTCCTGGTCATTAAAATGGCGATGCTGTGGCTGATTGCCCGACCGTTAAACGTGCCAAAACCGCAACGCCGCTGGTTTGCCGTGCTGTTGGGGCAGGGGAGTGAGTTTGCTTTCGTGGTCTTTGGCGCCGCGCAAATGGCAAATGTACTCGATCCGGAATGGGCAAAAGCGCTGACGCTGGCGGTCGCGCTGTCGATGGCCGCAACGCCAATTCTGCTGGTGCTGCTGACGCGTCTGGAAAAAACGGGAAGCGAACAGGAGCGAGAAGCCGATGAGATCGACGAGGAGCAGCCTCGCGTGATCATCGCCGGATTTGGCCGCTTCGGGCAGATCGCCGGCCGTTTACTGCTTTCCAGCGGTGTGAAAATGGTTATCCTCGATCACGATCCTGACCATGTTGATACGCTGCGTAAATTCGATATGAAAGTGTTTTATGGTGATGCGACCCGGGCGGACCTGCTGGAATCCGCCGGGGCGGCGAAAGCCGAGGTGCTGATTAACGCCATCGACGATCCTGAGACCAGCATGCAGATGGTTGAGCTGGTTAAAGAACATTTTCCGCATCTGACCATTATCTCACGTGCGCGCGATGTGGATCACTACATCCAGCTGCGTCAGGCGGGGGTGGCAGCCCCTGAACGTGAAACCTTCGAAGGGGCGCTCAAATCTGGCCGCATGGCGCTGGAAAGTCTGGGGCTTGGTGCGTATGAAGCGCGTGAACGTGCCGATCTGTTCCGCCGCTTTAACCATGAGATGGTGGAAGAGATGGTGGCGATGGCGAGCAGTACGGCAACCGAACGCGCAGCGGTGTTTAAACGCACCAGCACCATGCTGACGGAAATCATCAACGAGGATCGTAATCACCTGTCGCTGGTTCAGCGCCACGGCTGGCAAGGGACGGAAGAGGGCAAGCATACCGGTGATCCTGCGGATGAACCGGAGAGTAAACCCTCTGCGTGAAGTGGAGTTGCCAGCAATATTAAAAAATTTCTAATTCTTTACCCTGCCGCCAGTCGACGAAAGATTAAGCTTTCCGTATAGTGGCGGCAATTTTTTGCATCCGGGAAATTTTCAATGATCAGTCTGATTGCAGCGCTGGCGGTAGACCGCGTTATCGGCATGGAAAACGCCATGCCGTGGAACCTGCCTGCCGATCTCGCATGGTTTAAACGTACTACGTTAAACAAGCCGGTAGTGATGGGCCGCCTGACCTGGGAGTCGATTGGTCGTCCATTGCCGGGTCGTAAGAATATTGTGATCAGTAGCCAGCCGGGCACTGACGATCGCGTGCAGTGGGTGAAATCCGTTGATGAAGCGATTGCCGCCTGCGGCGATGCCGAAGAGATCATGGTGATCGGTGGTGGTCGCGTGTATGAGCAGTTCCTGCCAAAAGCGCAGAAACTGTATCTGACGCACATTGATGCGGAAGTGGAAGGGGATACCCATTTTCCGGATTACGATCCGGACGAGTGGGAGTCCGTATTCAGTGAGTTTCACGATGCGGATGCGCAGAACTCGCACAGCTACTGCTTCGAAATTCTGGAACGTCGTTAACGTTTTTATCCTCTCCCCAAAGGGAGAGGATAAACATCTTCAGGAGGCGACCGCCTCTCCCTCGCCTAAATCCAGCTGTCGGTTGGATGGCTGGACAAAGTAGGTTTTATCTTCCCAGCGTAAGCAGGTTAAATCCCCGCCCCAGCAGCATCCGGTATCCAGCGCATAGATATTTTCCGGGGTGCCTTTTCCTTCCAGTGATGCCCAGTGCCCAAATACCACGCTATATTCGTTTGTCACGGGGCCCGGAATCGCAAACCATGGCTTAAGCGGCGCAGGGGCATTTTCCGGCGTATCTTTGCAATACATATCCAGCTGCCCGTTCGGGAAGCAGTAGCGCATCCGCGTAAAAGCATTGGTGATAAAACGTAGCCGCGCCAGGCCGCTGAGGTCATCACTCCAGTTATTCGGCATGTCGCCGTACATCGCATCGAGGAAGAACGGGTAGGAGTCGCTCGCCAGCACCGCTTCGGCGTCGCGCGCACAGGTTTTTGCCGTCTCAAGATCCCACTGAGGCGTGATGCCGGCATGAGCCATCACCAGCTTTTTCTCTTCGTCAATCTGTAGCAGTGGCTGGCGACGCAGCCAGTTGAGCAACTCATCGGCATCCGGTGCTTCCAGCAGGGGGGTAATGCGATCTTTCGGCTTATTACGGCTGATCCCGGCGTATACGGCCAGCAGATGCAGATCGTGGTTGCCCAGTACCAGCCGCACGCTGTCGCCCAGAGATTTGACGTAACGCAGGACGTCAAGGGAGCCAGGGCCGCGCGCCACTAAATCGCCTGTAAGCCAGAGCGTGTCCTGCCCGGGAGTAAAATCGACCTGTTTTAATAATGCGATCAGTTCATCGTAGCAACCGTGAACGTCGCCAATCAGATATGTAGACATTAGATTAGTGAATAAGTGTAGGTACGGCGAGACGGAACACAGGAATAGCAATGCGGAAAGCATTACCGTCGGCATCGACCATTTCGTAATGGCCTTGCATGGTACCCAGTGGCGTTTCAATGACCGCACCGCTGGTGTACTGATACTCTTCGCCAGGGGCGATATGGGGTTGTTCACCGACCACACCTTCACCCTGGACTTCAATTTCGCGGCCATTGCCGTTGGTGATAAGCCAGTAGCGCCCGAGCAGTTGCACAGGCGTCCGCCCCAGATTGCGAATGGTTACGGTATAAGCAAAGACAAAACGTTCTTCATCCGGTGTGGATTGGGACTCAATGTAGACGCTTTGAACCTGAACACAGACGCGGGGCGAATCAATCATGGCTTAGCTCTCCTTCGGCGGCGCATTGTCGCTTATGTAATTAGCCAGCTTGCAGTAGTGCTCTACGGAAATATTTTCCGCACGCATTGCCGGGTCGATGCCCAACTCAGCTAACACGTCAACGGTAAACAGATTGCCAAGGCTGTTACGAATCGTTTTACGGCGCTGGTTAAAGGCTTCTGTCGTGATACGGCTCAGCACGCGCAGGTCTTTGACCGGATACGGCATCGTTTTATGTGGCACCAGGCGCACAACCGCAGAATCCACTTTTGGTGGTGGCGTGAACGCGGAAGGCGGCACTTCTAATACCGGGATCACGTTGCAGTAATATTGCGCCATCACGCTTAAACGACCATACGCTTTACTGTTCGGCCCTGCAACCAGACGGTTAACGACCTCTTTTTGCAACATGAAGTGCATGTCGGCAATGGCATCAGTATAGCTAAACAGATGGAACATCAGCGGGGTGGAGATGTTGTACGGCAGGTTACCGAACACGCGCAGCGGCTGTCCCATTTTTTCTGACAGTTCGCCAAAGTTCATGGTCATCGCATCCTGCTGATAAATCGTCAGCTTCGGCCCGAGGAAAGGGTGCGTTTGCAGACGCGCGGCCAGATCGCGGTCGAGTTCGATAACGGTCAGTTCGTCAAGGCGTTCGCCTACCGGCTCGGTCAGCGCGGCAAGACCCGGGCCGATTTCGACCATGGCCTGGCCTTTCTGCGGATTAATGGCAGAAACGATACTGTCGATCACAAACTGATCGTTGAGGAAGTTTTGCCCGAAGCGTTTACGGGCTAAGTGGCCCTGATGGACTCGATTAGTCATTGAGTATTAACAATCATTTTGATGGCGAGATTAAGCGCCGTGATAAAACTGCCGACATCCGCTTTTCCTTGGCCTGCCAGATCCAGCGCAGTACCGTGGTCAACGGACGTTCGAATAAAGGGTAAGCCGAGGGTGATATTCACCCCGCGACCAAATCCCTGGTATTTTAGCACGGGCAGACCCTGATCGTGGTACATCGCGAGTACGGCATCGGCTTTATCCAGGTATTTGGGCTGGAAAAGGGTGTCGGCAGGCAGTGGCCCGCTGAGGTTCATCCCCTTCGCCCGCATCTCCTCAAGCACCGGAATGATGGTGTCGATCTCTTCAGTGCCCATATGTCCGCCCTCACCCGCGTGCGGATTCAGGCCGCAAACCAGCACATGCGGCTGTGGAATACCGAATTTGGTTTGCAGATCATGATGCAAAATGCCAATGATCTCACGCAGGAGTTCAGGCGTAATGGCATCCGGAATGGCTTTGATCGGCAGGTGCGTTGTTACCAGCGCAACGCGCATTGCTTCGGTTGCCAGCATCATCACCACTTTCGGGCTGTGCGAACGCTCTTCGAAAAATTCGGTATGCCCGGTAAATGGAATGCCCGCGTCGTTGATTACGCCTTTATGCACCGGACCGGTGATCAGGGCGGCAAATTCGCCCTGAAGGCAACCGTCACAGGCGCGCGCCAGCGTCTCGACAACGTAGTGGCCGTTTTCGATGTGTAACTCACCGGGGACAACAGGTGCACGGAGCGGAACTGAAAGCAGGGTGAGAGTACCAGCCTGCTGCGGTGCGGGCTGTTGGCCTTCAACGTAAGGGAGGAGCGTTAAAGGCAGACCGAGCAAGGCTGCCCGGTCTTGTAGCAGTGTTGCATCTGCGCAGACCACCAACTCTACCGGCCAGCTGCGCTGGGCGAGCTGAACCACAAGGTCAGGCCCAATCCCGGCGGGTTCGCCGGGAGTGATCACAACACGATGCGGTTTCATTAGTTGCTCAACACTTTCACGTAAGCGCTGGCGCGTTGTTCCTGCATCCAGGTTGCGGCTTCTTCAGAGAACTTACGGTTAAACAGCATGCGATACGCACGATCTTTCTGCGCCGCGTCGGTTTTGTCCACGTTGCGCGTGTCCATCAGCTGGATCAGATGCCAGCCGAAGGAGGAGTGCACTGGCGCGCTCATCTGACCCTTATTCAGCTTCATTAACGCATCGCGGAAAGCTGGATCGTAAATATCCGCTGCCGCCCAACCCAGGTCACCGCCCTGGTTTGCAGAGCCAGGATCCTGAGAGAACTCTTTTGCCGCTTTATCGAAGGTGGTTTTACCGCTCTTGATGTCTGCGGCGATTTGTTCCAGCTTCGCACGGGCCTGATCGTCAGTCATGATTGGAGACGGTTTGAGCAGGATATGGCGCGCATGCACTTCGGTAACCGAAATGTTCTGGCTCTGACCGCGCAGGTCGTTCACTTTCAGAATGTGGAAGCCCACACCGGAACGGATTGGACCGACGATGTCGCCTTTCTTCGCCGTGCTCAGCGCCTGGGCAAACAGGGATGGCAGCTCCTGAATACGGCCCCAGCCCATCTGGCCGCCTTTCAGCGCCTGCTGGTCAGCAGAGAAGGTGATCGCCAGTTTGCCGAAGTCATCGCCATTACGCGCCTGCTCAACGATAGCGCGCGCCTGACTTTCCGCCTCAGCCGCCTGATCGGAGGTTGGGTTTTCCGGCAGTGGGATCAGTATGTGGCTCAGGTTAAGTTCAGTGCTGGCATCATTCTGATTACCCACCTGTTTCGCCAGGGCATCCACTTCCTGAGGCAGGATGGTGACGCGGCGACGGACTTCATTGTTACGCACTTCTGAAATCAGCATCTCTTTACGGATCTGATTACGGTAGGTGGCATAGCTGATGCCGTCATAGGCCAGGCGGCTACGCATCTGGTCCGGGGTAATGTTGTTCTGCTTTGCAATGTTAGCGATCGCCTGATCGAGCTGCTCGTCAGAGATCTTCACACCCATTTTCTGGCCCATTTGCAGGACAATCTGATCCATGATCAGACGTTCCAGGATCTGGTGGCGCAGCGTAGCGTCATCCGGAAGTTGTTGACCTGCCTGGCCCGAGTTGAGCTTTACAGATTTCATCAAACCGTCAACGTCACTTTCAAGCACGACGCCGTTGTTAACCACAGCCGCGACTTTATCGACAACCTGTGGGGCCGCGAAGCTGGTATTCGCAACCATAGCGACACCGAGTAGCAGCGTTTTCCAGTTCTTCATACTTTTTCCATTTCAATTAACCGCAAAGCGGATTACGTTGTAAATCAAGCACATTACAATGAACTACGATACGGCAGAATGTTCGAGCGCAGCATCTGCTGCGTGCCCAGACCGTAGTTAGAGCTCAGGCCGCGCAACTCGATATTAAAGCCAATCACGTTATCGTATTTGCCCTGACTGTTTTGCGTATCCCAGCCGTTAAGTTTGCGTTCGTAACCGACACGTATTGCGTAACAGCAGGAGTTATATTGCAGACCCAGCATCTGGTCAGCAGGTTTTTGGGTATTCGTGTCATAGTAGTAGGCTCCGACGACTGACCAACGATCGGCGATAGGCCAGCTCGCGGCGGTACCCACCTGTGAAATACCGTCTTTGTATTGGTCTGTATTCGCATAGTTTGGCAATGTCGCCTGGATATACTCCGGGCTGGCGTAACGGTACGTCAACTGCAACATGCGATCTTCATCACGACGATATTCGATGGCAGCGCTGCCCGTCGCGATATTGTCCAGTCGTGTATCGTACTGAACACCACCGCGCAGACCCCAACGATCCGTCATACGCCAGTAGGTGTCGCCCGCCCATACCAGTGAGCCCGTTTTGTTGTCTTTCTCCCAGTTAATGTGGTCATCACCGGTACGAGACTCGGTGAAATAGTAGATTTGACCAACAGAAACGTTAAAACGTTCAACGGCAGCATCATCATAAACGCGCGTTGTGACGCCGGTCGTTAACTGGTTAGCAGACGCAATACGGTCAAGGCCGCCGTAGGTACGATCGCGGAACAGGCCGCTGTAGTCTGATTGCAGGAAGGACGAGTCGTAGTTTTGAATTTTGCTCTGATCGCGATAAGGCACGTACAGATACTGCATACGTGGCTCAAGCGTCTGGGTGTATCCATCCGCGAGAAGAGCCATGTCACGTTCGAAAATCAGCTTCCCGTCCATTTTGAACTGCGGAAGCGTACGGTTTACCGACTCTTCAAGATCGGTGCCATAGCGTTTGTTATACCAGTCCAGATTTTTCTGCTGATAGTGGGTGGCCATCAGCTTGGCTTCGGTATTCAGGCTTGCCCAGTCGTTTGACCACGGCAGATTGATCGTCGGCTCGATATGCAGACGCGTTGATTCCGGCATATCCGAGTTGGTGTTGACGAAATGGACCGCCTGAGCGTAAACGTGCGTGTCGAAAGGACCCACATCGTTCTGGTACCAGTTCACGTCCAGCTGCGGCTCTGCACCGTAGGTGCTGTTTGTTTGCGTATCAAACACCTGGAACTGCTTGGTCGACACCGTTGCGTCAAAATTTTCAATGGCGTAGCCCACGCTGAATATCTGCGTGGCGTAACCGTCGGTACTGGACCCGTATTTAGAGTCGAAGTCGTTGAAGTAATACGGATCGCTGACTTTGGTGTAGTCGATGTTGAAGCGCCACACCTGATCCAATACCCCGGCGTGCTTCCAGTAGTACATCCAGCGGTGCTTATCACCTTCGCTCGGATGTTCGTCCTGGAACACCTTATCTGATGGCAGATAATCAAACTCCATCAGGCCCGCGCCCGCTTTGGTCAGATAGCGGAATTCGTTCTCCCACATGATGTTACCGCGCTTATGGATGTAGTGCGGCGTGATTGTGGCGTCCATGTTGGGCGCAATGTTCCAGTAGTACGGCAGGTAGAACTCAAAGTAGTTCGACGTGCTGTACTTGGCGTTCGGGATCAGGAAGCCTGAACGACGTTTGTCACCCACAGGCAGTTGCAGGTAAGGACTATAGAAAATGGGCACCGGGCCGAGTTTAAAACGGGCGTTCCAGATCTCTGCAACCTGTTCTTCACGGTCGTGGATCACTTCGCTGCCCACAACGCTCCAGGTATTTGACCCTGGCAAACAGGACGTAAACGAGCCGTTTTCGAGAATGGTGTAGCGGTTCTTGCCGCGCTGCTTCATCAGGTCTGCGGTACCGCGCCCCTGACGACCGACCATCTGATAATCACCTTCCCAGACGTTGGTGTCTTTGGTATTCAGATTCGACCAGGCTTTCGGACCTTTCAGGATGACCTGATTGTCGTCATAGTGCACATTACCCAGCGCATCCACCGTACGGACAGGCGCCTGAGCACCTTCCGGCTGCTTCTGGTGCAATTGCACTTCGTCAGCCAGCAGACGGCTGTTACCCTGGTTAATATCGACATTGCCCGTAAAGGTTGCATTGTCAGGATAATTACCTTTTGCGCTGTCGGCATTAATGGTGACGGGTAAGTCATTCGTATCGCCTTTCACCAGTGGGCGATTGTAACTTGGGACGCCAAGCATACACTGCGAGGCGAGATCGGCTGCGAGCCCCTGTTGGCTGTACAGGGCGGTGCCAATCATTGTGGCCAGAAGGGTGGGGATACGTTTTTTCATACGTTGTATTTTATTGTTCCGTCATCAGTGGCTACGGCTTACAAACGCTCAGAGACTATCTTACTCATCAGCGCAGTACCAGCGTTAATCCTGCCCGTTTGCGCGCCAGAGTGTTAGGCTCGCTATCGAATGACGAGTATGATAATGCAAATTATAGGCGATGTCCCTCAATTGACCGTGGCGCGACCACTGTAATGATGGCGTTGCGTCGGCCAGGAACATGACCATTCGGGGAGTATATGCAGTATTGGGGTAAAATAATCGGCGTTGCGTTCGCAATTATTATGGGTGCCGGATTCTGGGGTGTTGTTCTTGGCCTCATTATCGGCCATATGTTTGATAAAGCACGCAGCCGCAAAATGGCCTGGTTTGCCAACCAGCGCGAGCGCCAGTCACTCTTCTTCTCCACCACCTTCGAGGTGATGGGGCACTTAACCAAATCAAAAGGGCGCGTAACGGAAGCCGATATTCAGGTTGCCAGCGTCTTTATGGATCGCATGAATCTGCACGGCGAATCCCGCGTCGCGGCGCAGAATGCATTCCGGATTGGTAAAGCGGATAACTACCCGCTGCGTGAAAAAATGCGGCAGTTCCGTAGCATCTGCTTCGGGCGCTTTGATTTAATTCGGATGTTTCTGGAAATTCAAATCCAGGCCGCCTTCGCGGATGGCTCTCTGCATCCGAATGAACGGGACGTCCTGTATGTAATTGCTGAAGAGCTGGGCATTTCCCGCATGCAGTTCGATCAGTTCCTGCGCATGATGCAGGGCGGCGCGCACTTTGGCGGCGGTTATCAACAGCAATCGTCCGGTGGCGGCTGGCAGCAGGCGCAGCGTGGCCCTACGCTTGAAGATGCCTGTAATGTCCTCGGCGTGAAGCCCTCTGACGATGTCACGACCATCAAACGCGCCTATCGTAAGCTGATGAGCGAGCACCATCCGGATAAGCTGGTGGCGAAAGGCCTGCCGCCTGAGATGATGGAGATGGCGAAACAGAAAGCGCAGGAAATCCAGAAAGCCTACGAGCTGATTAAAGAGCAGAAAGGTTTTAAATAAAAAAATGGCCCGACAGTGTCGGGCCATTTTTTCAGAAGTCCACCGGGGCTTTGAACGTCATGGCGTTGCCGAAAGCAGGGTGGGTGATGGTGAGCGTCTGCGCATGCAGTTGCAGGCGCGGCGCTAACGCCAGCGCTTCCGGCGGCGCATAGAATCTGTCACCCAGAATCGGGTGACCCATCGCAAGCATATGCACACGCAGCTGATGGGAGCGCCCGGTAATCGGCTTCAGCAGGACGCGCGCGGTATTATCCGGCGCGTACTCCAGCACTTCATACTCGGTCTGCGCAGCCTTGCCGGTTTCATAACACACCTTCTGCTTTGGCCGGTTCGGCCAGTCGCAAATCAGCGGTAAATCCACCAGCCCTTCCGCCTGCGCCGGATGGCCCCACACGCGGGCGACATACTGCTTCTTCGGCTCGCGCTCGCGGAACTGACGCTTCAGCTCACGTTCTGCCGCCTTATTAAGAGCCACCACAATCACGCCGCTGGTCGCCATATCCAGACGATGGACAGACTCGGCCTGGGGATAATCGCGCTGGATACGCGTCATCACGCTGTCTTTATGCTCTTCCAGACGCCCCGGCACGGACAACAGGCCGCTCGGCTTGTTAACCACCATAATGTGCTCGTCCTGATACAGAATGACCAGCCACGGATCCATCGGGGGATTGTAGGGCTCCATTACCATTTTGCGCTCCGCTTACTGATGCGTCACAACGATAAGACGCAGGGCGTCGAGACGCCATCCCGCCTGATTCAGACTTTCCAGCACCTGCTGGCGGTTGCTCTCAATTGCGGCCAGCTCATCGTCACGAATGTTCGGGTTCACCGCTTTCAACGCTTCCAGACGCGACAGCTCGGCAGAAAGCTTCTCATCGGCTTCGCTGCGCGCCGCATCAATCAGCACTCTGGCCGCTTTTTCGGCCTGGGTTTCACCCAGTTGCAGAATGGCATGCACGTCCTGTTGCACCGCATTCACCAGCTTGCTGCCGGTATGGCGGTTCACCGCGCTCAACTGACGGTTGAAGCTTTCAAACTCCACCTGGCCGGCCAGATTCGTACCGTTTTTATCCAGCAGCAGACGCACCGGCGTTGGCGGGAGGAAGCGGTTAAGCTGAAGCTGTTTCGGCGCCTGCGCTTCCACAACGTAGATCAGCTCCACCAGCAGCGTGCCCACAGGCAAGGCTTTGTTCTTCAACAGGGAAATGGTGCTGCTGCCGGTATCGCCGGAGAGGATCAGATCCAGACCGTTGCGGATCAGCGGGTGCTCCCAGGTAATGAACTGTGCGTCTTCGCGGGACAGCGCCACATCACGCTCAAAGGTGATAGTGCAGCCGTCTTCCGGCAGGCCCGGGAAATCCGGCACCAGCATATGATCGGACGGGGTCAGCACGATCATGTTCTCGCCGCGATCGTCCTGGTTTATACCGACGATGTCGAACAGATTCATGGAGAAGCTGATCAGGCTGGTGTCGTCGTCCTGCTCTTCAATGCTTTCGGCCAGCTGCTGCGCTTTTTCACCGCCGTTGGAGTGGATCTCCAGCAGGCGATCGCGACCCTGCTCCAGCTGCGCTTTCAGTGCGTCGTGCTTCTCACGGCAGGATTTAATCAGCTCATCAAAGCCCTCGCTATTTTCAGGCGCGGCCAGGTAACCGATCAGATCGCCATGGACCTGATCGTAAATGGTGCGGCCGGTCGGGCAGGTGTGTTCAAACGCGTCCAGCCCTTCGTGGTACCAGCGCACCAGCACGGACTGGGCGGTTTTCTCCAGATACGGCACGTGGATCTGAATATCGTGCGCCTGCCCGATACGATCCAGACGGCCAATACGCTGCTCCAGCAGATCCGGGTTAAACGGCAGATCGAACATCACCAGATTGCTGGCGAACTGGAAGTTACGGCCTTCAGAACCGATTTCAGAGCACAGCAGAACCTGCGCGCCGCTGTCCTCTTCACCAAACCAGGCCGCAGCGCGGTCGCGCTCAACTATGGACATGCCTTCGTGGAACACGGCGGCGCGAATGCCTTCGCGCTCACGCAGAACCTGCTCCAGCTGCAATGTGGTAGCGGCTTTGGCGCAGATCACCAGCACTTTCTGGGAACGGTGAGCGGTGAGGTAGCCCATCAACCACTCCACGCGCGGATCGAAATTCCACCAGGTGCCGGTGTCGCCTTCGAATTCCTGATAAATCTGTTCCGGGTAGAGCATGTCGCGCGCGCGATCTTCCGCAGATTTACGGGTGCCCATAATGCCGGAGACTTTAATCGCCGTCTGGTACTGGGTCGGCAGCGGCAGTTTGATGGTGTGCAGCTCGCGTTTCGGGAAGCCTTTCACGCCGTTACGGGTGTTACGGAACAGCACGCGGCTGGTACCGTGGCGATCCATCAGCATGTCGATCAGCTCTTTACGCGCGGATCCCGCATTATCGCTGTCGCTGTTCGCGGCCTGAAGCAGCGGCTCAATATCCTGCTCGCCAATCAGATCGCTGAGAGTGTTAAGCTCATCATTAGAGAGACGATTACCGGCCAGCAGCAGCGCGACGGCGTCCGCCACCGGGCGGTAGTTTTTCTGCTCTTCAACAAACTGCTCAAAATCGTGGAAACGGTTGGGATCGAGCAGACGCAGACGGGCGAAGTGGCTCTCAAGACCCAGCTGCTCCGGCGTGGCGGTCAGGAGCAGAACGCCCGGTACGCGCTCGGCAAGCTGCTCAATCGCCATGTATTCACGGCTTGGCGCGTCTTCGCTCCAGACGAGGTGATGCGCTTCGTCGACGACCATCAGATCCCATTCAGCGTCGCACAGATGCTCCAGGCGCTGCTTGCTGCGGCGCACGAAGTCCAGGGAACAAATGACCAGCTGTTCGGTTTCAAACGGGTTGTCCGCGTCGTGCTGGGCTTCGGCATAGCGCTCATCGTCGAACAGGGAGAAGCGCAGGTTAAAGCGGCGCAGCATTTCAACCAGCCACTGATGTTGCAGCGTTTCTGGAACCACAATCAGCACGCGCTCGGCAGCGCCAGAGAGCAGCTGCTGGTGCAGGATCATGCCTGCTTCGATGGTTTTACCCAGACCCACCTCGTCAGCCAGCAGCACGCGAGGCGCATGGCGACGGCCCACGTCATGGGCGATATTCAGCTGATGGGGAATAAGGCTGGTACGCTGACCGCGCAGGCCGCTCCACGGCATGCGGTACTGCTCACTCTGGAACTTACGTGCGCGGTAGCGCAGGGAGAAGCGATCCATTCGGTCGATTTGCCCGGCAAACAGACGGTCCTGCGGCTTGCTGAACACCAGTTTGCTGTCGAGCAGCACTTCACGCAGGATGACATTCGTCTCGTCGGTATCAAGACGCGTACCGATGTAGGCGAGCAGTCCATTCTCTTCTTTTACGTCTTCAACCTTCAGTTGCCAGCCTTCGTGGCTGGTCACGGTGTCGCCCGGATTGAACATTACGCGGGTAACAGGGGAGTCATTGCGAGCGTACAGGCGGTTTTCACCGGTAGCAGGGAAAAGGAGGGTAACCATGCGCGCATCGACGGCAACGACGGTTCCTAATCCAAGTTCGCTTTCTGTATCGCTGATCCAGCGTTGACCAAGTGTAAAAGGCATAGTTGTTCGGCTCTAATCTTTAATTGCAGGCAATAGTTCGACCCCGTCAAAAAAGACGGTCGTCGAAAAATGGGTCCGGGAATGGAAAGGGCGCTATGGTACTGGATGGCAACGGTTTCGTCACGCGTCAAAATAGCCCAAGTTGTCCTGTCACTAGTGTAGCAAAGTCGTCATTGATGAACGGTAAAATTCCCTCCGCTACCGGCTGAAGCTGGCGGGTCAGGTAGTGATCGTAATCGAGCGGAGACTGCTGGTAATCAACGGGTTCCGGGCCGTTAGTTGTCCAGACGTATTTGATCGTTCCCCGGTTCTGATACTGCGGCGCACGGCCCCGGCGAACATTCTCTTCATCCGCCAGCCGCGCGGCGCGTACGTGGGGAGGAACGTTACGCTGATATTCCGCCAGCGGGCGGCGCAGGCGCTTGCGATACACCAGCTGGTCATCCAGCTCACCCGCCATCAGGCTGGCGATGGTGTCGCGCACGTAGTCCTGATAGGGCTCGTTGCGAAACACCCGCAGGTAGAGCGTCTGCTGGAACTGCTGTGCCAGCGGCGTCCAGTCGGTGCGCACCGTCTCCAGCCCTTTAAACACCATCCGCTGCGTGTCACCTTCCTGAATCAGCCCGGCGTAGCGCTTCTTGCTGCCCTGGTCGGTTCCGCGAATGGTCGGCATTAAAAAGCGGGCAAAATGGGTTTCAAACTCCAGCTCTAACGCGCTGGTTAACCGCTCTTTTTGCAAATTTTCGCGCCACCAGTCGTTCACGTAGGCGACCAGTTCTTTGCCGATTTGCGCGGCGGCGTCCTCTGAATGGGCCGCTTTCAGCCAGACAAAGGTGGAGTCGGTATCGCCATAAATCACGTCATAGCCCCGGGATTCAATCAGCGCTTTGGTCTGGCGCATAATGTCGTGCCCGCGCATGGTGATGGACGACGCCAGACGGGGATCAAAGAAGCGGCAGGCGCTGGTACCCAGCACGCCGTAAAAGGCGTTCATAATGATTTTCAGCGCCTGTGAGAGCGGCTTGTTGCCGTGGCGTTTCGCCTCGTCGCGGCCGTGCCAGATGTTTCCCACGATCTCAGGCAGGCAGTGTTTTTCGCGCGAGAAGCGTGCCCCGAGAAAACCTTCAGTACTGTGCGCATCGTCTGGCTGCGCCATCCCCTCGACCAGCCCTACCGGATCAATCAGAAATGTGCGGATAATCGACGGGTACAGACTTTTATAATCCAGCACCAGCACCGAATCATACAGCCCGGGCCGTGAATCCATCACGTAACCGCCGGGACTGGCCTGCGGCGGCACGTCACCGAGGTTAGGGGCCACATAGCCCGCCCGATGCATCCGCGGGAAATAGAGGTGGCTGAAGGCCGCTACCGAGCCGCCGTGCCTGTCGACCGCGAGACCGTTTACCGTTGCGCGTTCCAGCAGGAAGGGCATGATCTCGGTTTTATGGAAAATCTGCGTTACCAGCTCACAGTCTTTCAGGTTATAAGTAGCGAGCGCCGGCTTATCCTCATTAAAGCGCCGGTCGATCTCGTCCATTCGGTCCCAGGGATTGTCGATGGATTTACCTTCACCGAGCAGCGCCTGGGCGACCGCTTCCAGCGAGAAGGAAGAGAAGTTCCAGAAGGCGGATTTCAGCGCCTCGATGCCGTCGATTATCAGGCGACCGTTAGCCTGTGCGAAGAATACGCCGTTCTTAAAACCGTGCTCTCGCCACTCCAGCTCCGTGTTTCCGCGCCCTAACGTCAGGGGAATGCGGTACCGCTCGGCATGTTTTTGCAACACGCGCAGGTCAAACTGCACCACGTTCCAGCCGATCAATACATCCGGGTCGTGCTCGGCAAACCACTGGTTAAGCTTCTCCAGCAGCTGTGGTCGGCTGGTAACGTATTCCAGATGAAAATCCAGCGCGGACGCATCGCCGTTCGGGGGCCCGAGCATATAGACAACCCGCTGCCCGCAGCCTTCAAGGCCGATGCAGTAAAGCTCGCCGTGACGGGTGGTTTCGATATCCAGCGAGACCCACTTCAGCGGCGGGCGATAGTGCGGGTTAGGCTTCAGGCGCGCGTTCACGAGACAACCGTTCTGCTCAGCGCCGTCCACCCAGACGGGGGCGGTGATAAACCGCTCCATCAGAAAACGTTCCGGCGGGCGAATGTCCGCTTCATAGAGCGTCACGCCCGCTTCGCGGAGCAATTTTTCATAGCGCATCAGCTGGCGATGGGCGCGACAGTAGAGGCCATAAACCGGCTGGCGGTGGAAGTCTTTTAGCTCAAGAGGCGTGAGGCGCCAGCCGTTTTCACCGCGCAGCAGCTGCTTTACCTTCTCGACGTGGTGTTCAGGGATAAACGCCACGGACTCCTGAGGCGGCAGGGTAACGTGCAGCGGGCCGTTATCCGTCGCCAGCCAGAACGCAACCTCGGTGCCCTGAGGGGTATCCCGCCAGTGTCGGGTCAGTAAAAAGCCTTCTTGCGCCTGTGCCACGCCGCTATCCCACAAAACAAAACCAGGCCTGATTATAGCCTGGTTGAGGGGTGTTTGCTGGGGTTTTATACAGTGCCTGTTTTGCCGGATGGCGCTACGCTTATCCGGCCAACAGGATCCGTAGGCCCGATAAGCGCAGCGCCACCGGACAATGTTTTACTGCCCGTAGTACGCCTTCGCGCCGTGCTTGCGCAGATAATGCTTATCGAGCAGGGTTTGCTGCATATCCGGCAACTGCGGCGCCAGCTGGCGGCAGAAGATCCCCATGTAGGCGACTTCCTCCAGCACGATCGCGTTGTGCACCGCGTCCTCCGCGTTTTTACCCCAGGCAAACGGACCGTGGGAGTGCACCAGCACGCCGGGCATTTGCGCCGCGTCGATACCCTGTTTTTCGAAGGTTTCGACGATCACGTTCCCGGTTTCCCATTCGTACTCACCGCCGATCTCCGCATCGGTCATCAGACGCGTGCAGGGAATGGTGCCGTAAAAGTAGTCCGCGTGGGTGGTGCCGGTGGCCGGAATTGGCTGACCCGCCTGCGCCCAGATGGTCGCGTGACGCGAATGGGTATGCACAATCCCACCGATGGTCGGGAAGGCCTGATACAGCAGGCGGTGAGTGGGCGTATCGGAGGAGGGCTTTTTATCGCCTTCAACCACTTCACCCGTTTCGATGCTGACCACCACCATATCTTCCGCGGTCATCACCGTGTAATCCACGCCCGAAGGCTTGATCACGAACACGCCTTTTTCCCGGTCAACGGCGCTGACGTTGCCCCAAGTCAGGGTCACCAGGTTATGTTTTGGCAGCGCCAGGTTGGCTTCGAGTACCTGACGTTTGAGATCTTCTAACATTGTCGTCTCCTGCCGGATGGCGCTGCGCTTATCCGGCCTACAGAACCGTAGGCCCGGTAAACGAAATGCCACCGGGCATTCAGGGCTTAGCGTTTTGAACCGTAATAGACTTCGTTCCAGCGCAGCGCGTCTTTAAAGGCTGGCAGACGGGTGTCGTTATCAATCACGGTCAGTTCGATGTCGTGCAGCTCGGCAAACTGACGCATATCGTTCAGGCCAAGCGCGTGGCTGAAGACGGTGTGGTGCGCGCCGCCGGCCAGGATCCAGGCTTCCGACGCGGTTGGCAGGTCAGGTTGCGCTTTCCACAGGGCGTTCGCGACCGGCAGTTTCGGCAGAGAATGCGGAGTTTCCACAGCATCGACGCAGTTCACCAGCAGGCGGAAACGGTCGCCGAGGTCGATCAGGCTGGCGTTAATGGCCGGGCCGGTACGGGTGTTGAAGATCAGACGGGCCGGATCCGCTTTGCCGCCAATGCCGAGGTACTGCACATCGAGGATCGGTTTCTCTTCAACGGCGATAGACGGACACACTTCCAGCATGTGCGAGCCGAGCACCAGATCGTTGCCGTTCTCGAAGTGGTAGGTGTAGTCTTCCATAAAAGAGGTGCCGCCCTGCAGACCGGTTGACATCACCTTCATGATGCGAAGCAGAGCGGCAGTTTTCCAGTCGCCTTCGCCCGCAAAACCGTAGCCCTGCTGCATCAGACGTTGTACCGCCAGACCCGGGAGCTGTTTCAGGCCGTGGAGATCTTCAAAGGTGGTGGTGAAGGCATGGAAGCCGCCCTGTTCCAGGAAGCGCTTCATGCCCAGTTCAATGCGTGCGGCATCCAGCACGTTCTGGCGCTTGTCGCCGTTGACCTGTGCCGCAGGCGTCAGGCGGTAGCTGCTTTCGTACTCGTCCACCAGCGCGTTAACGTCGCCATCGCTGATGTCATTCACCACCTGCACCAGGTCGCCCACTGCCCAGGTATTCACGGAGAAGCCGAACTTGATCTGCGCGGCCACTTTGTCGCCGTCGGTTACGGCAACTTCACGCATGTTGTCGCCGAAACGCACCACTTTAAGGTGACGGGTATCCTGCTTAGAGACCGCCTGACGCATCCAGGAGCCAATGCGTTTTTGTGCCTGGCCGTCCTGCCAGTGGCCGGTCACCACGGCATGTTGTTGACGCATACGTGCGCCGATGAAGCCGAACTCGCGACCGCCGTGCGCGGTCTGATTCAGGTTCATGAAGTCCATGTCGATGCTGTCCCACGGCAGGGAGGCGTTGAACTGAGTGTGGAATTGCAGCAGCGGTTTGTTGAGGATAGCCAGGCCGTTGATCCACATTTTGGCTGGCGAGAAGGTGTGCAGCCACACCACCAGGCCAGCGCATTTGTCATCGTAATTGGCATCGCGGCAGATGTTAGTGATTTCGTCCGGCGTAGTACCCAGCGGCTTCAGCACCAGTTTGCACGGCAGTTTGGCTTCCGCGTTCAGCGCATTCACAACGTGCTCCGCGTGTTTCGTCACCTGCTGCAACGCTTCCGGTCCGTATAAATGCTGGCTGCCAATCACAAACCACACTTCATAATTATTAAAAATGGTCATTATCGTGTCCTTAATGTGTCAGGGTTGCCGTAGTGTCCGCGGTACTTTTGGCCGGGGCGGCGACAGGGAGATAGTGAAGTTCGGCGCTTTTTGCCCATTGCTGGTAGCGCTGATAAAGCTGTTCAAAGCGTTGTGCTTGCTGAGCCTGCGGCTGAAGCGTACTTTCGACGGCGCTCGCCATATGCTGTTGCGCGGCCGGGATATCCGCATGGACGCCTGCGGCCACGGCAGCGAAAATCGCTGCGCCCAGCGCACAGCACTGATCGGAGGCCACAATTTGCAGCGGACGGTTGAGCACGTCGCAGCAGGCCTGCATGATCACCGGGTTTTTACGGGCGATACCGCCCAAAGCCATCACGTTGTTCACGTCAATGCCCTGCCCGGTGAAGCACTCCATGATGGCGCGCGCGCCGAACGCGGTGGCGGCGATCAGGCCGCCAAACAGCGCGGGCGCGTCGGTCGCCAGGTTGAGATCGGTAATCACCCCTTTCAGACGCTGGTTGGCAAACGGCGTACGACGGCCGTTGAACCAGTCCAGCACCACCGGCAGGTGATCGAGAGACGGATTTTTTGCCCAGGCTTCGGTGAGCTGCGGCAGGAGCTGTTTTTTGCTCGTGGTAATCTGGTTTTTCAGTTCAGGATGCGCGGCCGCCAGCTGATCCAGCGGCCAGCCGAGCACCCGGCCAAACCAGGCGTAGATATCGCCAAACGCGGACTGACCCGCTTCGAGGCCGATAAAATCAGGCACCACGCTGCCGTCAACCTGACCGCAGATACCCTTCACCGCGCGGTCGCCAACGGTCGTTTTATCCGCCGTCAGAATGTCGCAGGTGGAGGTGCCAATCACTTTCACCAGCGTGTTAGGCTGCGCACCCGCGCCCACGGCGCCCATATGGCAGTCGAAAGCGCCGCCGGAAATGGTCACGTTTTGCGGCAGACCGAGGCGTTTCGCCCACTCTTCACAGAGCATGCCGACCGGAATATCGGCGGTGAAGGTGTCGGTAAACAGCGGGTATGTCAGGTTTTTGTTGATGATCGGGTCGAGTTCATCGAAGAACTCTGCCGGAGGCAGACCACCCCAGCTTTCATGCCACAGCGATTTATGCCCGGCGCTGCAACGGCCACGGCGAATAGCCTGCGGGCGAGTGGTGCCGGAAAGCAGGGCGGGAACCCAGTCGCACAGCTCAATCCATGACGCCGCTGCCTGTGCGACCGACGCGTCCGCGCGGGTAACGTGCAGGATTTTTGCCCAGAACCATTCGCTGGAGTAGATCCCGCCGATGTAGCGCGAGTAGTCGGTTTTGCCCGGCTGGTGGCATAAGCGGGTGATGGCTTCCGCCTCTTCCACGGCGGTATGGTCTTTCCACAGCACAAACATGGCGTTCGGGTTATCGGCAAACTCCGGGCGAAGCGCCAGTACGCGGCCTTCTGCATCAACCGGGGCCGGCGTTGAACCGGTACTGTCGACGCCAATCCCCACGACGTCGGCCCGCTGGGCATCCGTCAGCTCCGCCAGCACGGTTTTGATCGCCGCTTCCATTGATTCAATGTAATCGCGCGGGTGGTGACGGAACTGGTTGTTCGGCGCATCGCAGTAGCGCCCCTCTTGCCAGCGCGGATACCACTCAACGCTGGTTGCTATCTCCCGGCCAGTCGTACAGTCCACTGCCAGCGCGCGAACTGAGTCGCTGCCAAAATCGAGGCCAATTGCAATTGCCATGGTGTTGCTCCATCCAAAACAGGTATGGAAGAACATTAGAGACTGAGGACAAAGATCGTCAGGCAGGATCCGCTAATCTTATGGATTAAATTGCTGTTACTATTGAAAGTGTGACGCCGTGCAAATATTCAATTTGGACATTTCTGCCGTACTTATAGACACTTTTGTTACTGCTTATCCGCCCGTGCTGGCGGAGAAATCAGGGGAAAAGGCTGAAACATGGCGGACGTAAAAGAGGCGTGATGCTTTTTGGATCTTTTCGCGGGCCATTTTTATACTGCTTTTATCGATATGGACAATTGGTTTCCTTCAGGACCCTTGGGAGAACTGAATCTATGGCCGAACCGCAAAACGATCCCCTGCTGCCGGGATACTCATTTAACGCCCATCTGGTGGCGGGGCTGACGCCCATTGAGGCCGAGGGGTATCTCGATTTCTACGTCGATCGACCGCTCGGAATGAAAGGGTATATTCTGAACCTGACCGTTCGCGGGGAAGGGGTGATTAAAAACGGCGATCGGCAGTTTATCTGCCGCCCTGGTGATATGCTGCTGTTCCCGCCGGGGGAGATCCACCACTACGGGCGCCACCCGGATGCCAAAGAGTGGTATCACCAGTGGGTCTATTTCCGTCCGCGCGCCTACTGGCAGGAGTGGCTCTCGTGGCCGGCCATTTTCGCGCAAACCGGTTTTTATCGCCCGGATGAGGCGCATCTGGCGCAGTTCCGTGAGCTGTTTGCACAGATTATTGAGGCAGGGCAGGCGGGAGGGCGCTACGCCGAACTGCTGGCCATCAACCTGCTTGAACAGGTACTGCTGCGCCGCATGGAGGCCATCAACGAGTCGCTTAATCCGCCGCTGGACAACCGCGTCCGCGACGCCTGCCAGTACATCAGCGACCACCTTGCCGACAGCCAGTTTGATATTGCCAGCGTCGCCCAGCATGTGTGCCTGTCGCCGTCACGGCTGTCGCATCTGTTCCGCCAGCAGCTTGGCGTGAGCGTACTCAGCTGGCGCGAGGATCAGCGCATCAGCCAGGCGAAACTGCTGCTCAGCACCACCCGAATGCCTATCGCCACCGTCGGGCGTAACGTCGGCTTTGAAGATCAGCTCTATTTCTCTCGCGTGTTTAAGAAGTGCACCGGTGCCAGCCCGAGCGAATTCCGTGCGGGATGTGAATAATCGGTAAACATTCAGGTGAACTTCAGGCGCATCTTGTAAACTATTCAGACAATTGATGCCTTGACGCGGTGCAGGGCGCTAAGCAGAATCGCTGATTCGTTTTCTGACCGGAATAGTTATGCAGGCATTGCTGGAACATTTTATTACCCAGTCCGTTATGTATTCGCTCATCGCCGTGGCGCTGGTGGCGTTTCTGGAGTCGCTGGCGCTGGTCGGGCTGATCCTGCCCGGCACCGTGATGATGGCGGGGCTTGGGGCGCTTATCGGCAGCGGCGAGGTCAATTTCTGGCAGGCGTGGATGGCCGGTATTATCGGCTGTTTGCTGGGGGACTGGATCTCCTTCTGGCTGGGCTGGCGCTTTAAGAAGCCGCTGCACCGCTGGTCGTTCATGAAAAAAAACAAAGCGCTGCTGGATAAAACCGAGCATGCGCTGCACCAGCACAGCATGTTCACCATCCTCGTGGGGCGCTTCGTTGGGCCAACGCGTCCACTGGTGCCGATGGTGGCCGGGATGCTGGATCTGCCCGTCGCGAAGTTTGTGGTGCCGAACATTATCGGCTGCGTCTTCTGGCCGCCGTTCTACTTCCTGCCGGGTATCCTGGCGGGCGCGGCGATTGATATTCCTGACGGTATGCAAAGCGGTGAGTTTAAATGGCTTCTGCTGGGTACGGCGGTGCTGCTGTGGCTGGCGGTTTGGCTCTGCTGGCGCCTGTGGCGCAGCGCGAAAGCGAGCGTCGATCGCCTGACCCGCTATCTCCCGCGCACGCGCCTGCTCTGGCTGGCCCCACTTACGCTCGGCGTGGCGGTGGTAGCGCTGGTGGCGCTAATCCGCCACCCGCTGATGCCGGTGTACGGCGAGATCCTGTTGAAGGTGGTGAGCCGTTAAGGTGTTTTCCCTCTCCCCGTGGGAGAGGGCCAGGGTGAGGGCATCAGACCGCACGAATGCCCAACAATGAAGATGCCCCTGCGTTACCACTCAGAAGTTCTTCTGTTTCTCCATCCCACAAAATACGTCCCTCTGCGATCACCACCGATCGCGGCGCGATGCGTGCGGCATCTTCAATGCTGTGCGAAACCATCAGCATCGTCAGTTGTTCGCGCTCGCACACCTCCTCAACCAGCGAGAGCATCTCCTGGCGCAGAGCCGGGTCGAGCGCCGAAAAGGGTTCGTCGAGCAGCAGCAGCGGCTGCTTGCGCACCAGACAGCGTGCCAGCGCCACGCGCTGGCGCTGGCCGCCGGAAAGCTCCCCCGGAAGTCTGTTGATAAACGCAGACAGGCCCATTTGTTCGGCGATCGCCTCCAGCGTCTGACGCTGCGCAGCACTGAGCTTTAACCCCGGATCCATACCCAGCGCGATGTTCTGCCAGACCGTAAGATGATTGAATAGATTGTTTTCCTGAAACAGCATCGACACCGGGCGCTTAGCCGGCGGAGCGTAGGTAAACTCGCCGTTATCAATGACGATCGACCCGCTGGCAGGTTGCAGAAAACCGGCAATCAGATTGAGCAGGGTACTTTTTCCGGCCCCGCTGGGGCCAAGCACTGCGATTCGCTCTCCCTGACGAACGGAGAGGGTAAAACGCATTGGCAGGTGCTCATAAAGCCAGGTTACATCAGTCAGTTTTAACATCACGCCCCGGAAGTTTTTCGATAACGGTAAATAACGCAAAGCACAGCAGCAACAGGAGCAGCGCCGTGACGGCGCCGTCCTGGCTACGATAGGAGCCGATTTGCTGATAAAGCCAGAACGGCAGCGTGCGGAAATCCTCGTTGCCGAAGAGCGCCACTACGCCAAAATCGCCAATTGACAGCACGCAGGCAAACGCCAGCGCCTGGGCGAGCGGGCGTTTCAGTGCGCGCAATTCTACCACCTTCAGACGCTGCCAGCCCTGCATGCCCAGCGACTGACACAGCAAGCTGTAGCGGCTGTTGACGTCGCGCATCGGGTTTTCCAGTACCTTGAGCGCGTAAGGGATGGCCATCAGTGCGTTGGTAAAAATGACGATGCCGTCGGCGCTTTCCGGCAGGCCGAGGGTGCTGTTGAACAGTAAAAAGAATCCGGTCGCCAGCACAATGCCCGGCATCGCCAGGATCAGCATACCCGTCAGTTCCAGCGCGTGTCCGGCTTGGCGGGCATGGCGCGCGTACAGCTCGCGGCTGCTCCATAGCAGCATCATGGTCAGGATCACGCACGGTAGCCCGGCTGCCAGCGCAATGCGCAAGGAGGTCCACGTCGCTTGCCACAGGACAGGTTGTTGCAGTACCGACAACACATTGCGATTCAGTCCATCAACGATAACGGCCAGCAGCGGGGGCAGCAAAAGCAGGAGTGCCAGTGCGATCAGCATAAAATCCGCGACGCGGCTATACAGGCTGTCCTGCGGATCGCGCCAGCCTGTCATGTTATTGCTTCCTGCGGGGATCGTTTTGCTTAGCCTCTGGCTGAGTAACACCAGTGCCAGACAGCATACCATCTGCACGATCGCCAGCAGCGCGGCGCGGCCCGGATCGTAGTCGTAACTTAAAGCCTGATAGATCGCCAGCTCAATGGTGGTGGCCTGCGGCCCGCCGCCGAGAGAAAGTACGGTCGCGAAGCTGGCGAAGCAGAGCATAAAGATTAGCGCGGCAACCGGGGCAATCTGGCGTCGCAGCCACGGCCATTCGACAAAGCGGAAGAACGACCAGCCGCGCATGCCAAGCTGGGCGGCAATCTGACGCTGCTCACCGGGAATGTTTTCCAGCGCCTGTAAAAAGAGGCGCGTGGCCATCGGCATATTGAAAAAAATATGCGCCAGCAGAATGCCTTTCAGGCCGTATGGCGAGAAGGTCCATTCCAGACCAAGCAGGTTGAAAAGGAATGCCAGCCATCCCTGCCGACCATAGACGCTCAGAATGCCGAACACCGCCACCAGCACGGGCAGGATCAGCGTCATCGCGCACAGCCGCAGCAGGGCAAGCCTGCCGGGGAAACGTCTGCGATAGAGGGCGCGGGCGAGGAAAATGGCCGGGAGCGTCGACAGCAGCGCGGAGAGAAACGCCTGCCAGAAGGAGAAACGGATGACGTGCCAGAGATAGCTGTCGTGCCAGAGGGCAAGCAAATCGCTCTCTGGCGCGTTAAACCACAGCGCAAGGAATGCTCCCAGGCTGACAACCACCATCAGTATAGCGGCGAGCAGCCCGGGAACTAACCAGCCGGGGATCAGCGGCTGACGGCGCGTTGCCATTCACTTATCCATGCGGCGCGCTGGGTGGCAACCTGCTGCGGCGTAAATTCCAGGGAGGTTTGCGGTTTGTTCAGCTGCTCAAAACCTGCCGGCAGCGCAACATCAGTGACCGGGTACATCCAGTTTCCTGTCGGAATAGCATTCTGGAATGCCGGTGAAACCATAAACTTCAGGAATTTCTCGGCGAGCTCCGGCTGTTTGCTCGCGGCGGTGCGGGCGGCCACTTCCACCTGCAAATAATGTCCTTCAGCAAAGTTCGCGGCGGCGTAGTTGTCTTTCTTCTCGGCGATAATGTGGTAGGCCGGAGAAGTCGTGTAGCTCAGCACAAGGTCGCTTTCGCCTTTCAGGAACAGGCCGTAGGCTTCGCTCCAGCCTTTGGTGACGGTAACGGTTTTCGCTGCCAGTTTCTGCCACGCCTCAGGCGTTTTGTCGCCATAGACTTTCTGCATCCACAACAGCAGCCCCAGACCCGGCGTGCTGGTGCGCGGATCTTCATAAATCACGCGCCACTTCTGATCGCTTTCGACCACCTCTTTCAGGCTTTTGGGCGGATTATTCAGCTTGTTTTTATCGTAGACAAACGCAAAGTAACCGTAATCAAAGGGAACGAAGGTGTCGTTTTTCCAGCCGCCCGGCACGTTGACGGCATCTGCCGCCACGCCGCTTTTGGCGAACAGTCTGGTTTGAGTGGCGGCTTGCAGCAGGTTGTTATCCAGCCCGAGCACCACGTCGGCTTTGCTGTTTTTGCCTTCCATACGCAGCCGGTTAAGCAGAGAGACACCATCTTCCAGTGCCACGAATTTCAGCTCGCAGTTGCAGTCGGCTTCAAAGGCTTTTTTCACCGCCGGGCCGGGGCCCCAGTCGGCGGAGAAGGAGTCGTAGGTGTAGACCGTCAGGACAGGCTTAGCAAAAACAGGCAGCGCAAACAGCGCCAGCAGAGGAAGAACGTTTTTTAACACTTTGCACCTCAGGGTTGAGTGGCAAAGGATTTTGAGAGACAGCCTCAAATCCCTTCGCCGGCGTTATCCGGATCAGGTTCGACGGGTATTATCTCAGCGCACATCAGTGATGCAGCACCCCGTTGAGAACGGCGCTATTGTAATGATTTGGTGAATATTACGAAAGCGTTATGGCTCCGGCGGCGCAAACCACGCGGATTTAAAATCAAACCAGCCCAGGGTATTCATTCGCAGGCCGCGCATGCTGCGCTGACCCTGGATCAGCAGCCAGTGGTGAATCAACGGTACGATCGTCTGCCCGGCCAGCAGCTCCTGACACCAGGCGGCCAGATCCATTTCTCCTGCCCGCCAACGTGCGGCGTCTCGCTGCCAGTCCCGATTGATACAGTGCTGAATCAGGGGCACTTCATACAGGTGAGAGAAGAGCGAAAAATCAAGCGGCAGCGTGAAGTTCGCACTGTTGAGCCAGATATCGCTGATAACATCTCCACGGTGCCATTCATCATAGTCCACTTCCTGTATCGCCAGCGTCACGCCCTCGGCTGCCAGCAGCTTACTCATGATCCTTGCGATAAACCGGTGTTCAATGTGATCGCGATAGTAGCTGAGGGTGATGGTCTCCAGTCCGGCAGGTTTTTCACTGCGTACTGGCTGCGCATGGTGCCAGCGCGGAAGCAGGCCATAGGCCGGGAACCACCAGGTCTGGTATTGCTCCTCTGCGTGATAAATCAGGTTAGCGGGCGCCAGAACATGGCTGATCCACCTGCGTACGTCGTGATTCGCCCCGCGATGGCTGCGGCTATCGAAGAGCAGGTAGTAGCAGCCCTCCTCCAGGCGGCTTTCGAACGCCTTTTCACCGGCTGTTGGCCCTTCCAGCGTCAGGCCTGCGCTCAGCTCTTCGTTGAGATCCGGTAGCACCCAGACGTTGACTTCGTCGATCAGCGCCCTATAGCCAAAGTAATCATCAAAGGCGCGGATCTTCAGCTGATTACTGTTGTTCCGTGAAACGGAGTAGGGGCCCGTACCAATCGGCTGGCTGGAAAAATTGTTCAGGGATCGCCACTCGGCAGGCAGGATCATCGAGGGCACGTAGCCCAGAAGCCACGGAATCCATTTGTCCGGCTGCGATAGCTCAATATCCAGGGTCCAGGCCGTTGGGGAGTGGATCCGCGCGATATGCGAATAGAGCGGCAGCGTGCGGGCGCGCTCTAAGGAATCGATAACGTCGCGCATCTCCAGCTCGCGTCCATGGTGGAAATGAATGCCGGGGCGTAAAAAGAAGCGCCAGTGCAACGGAGACACCTGTTGCCAGTGATGGGCAATATCCGCTTCCAGTTCCCCGTTTTCCTCATTTATCCGCGTCAGACCGCTAAAAATCTGCCGGGCCATGTGGGTTTCAGAGCGACGTAACGCCGTACCGGGCAACAGATTTTTCATTGGGCGATAGTAAAGCACTCGCAGAATGTGGCGTCCCTGACGAAAGCTGCGTCCCAGATGCGAGACCAGCATCTGGCGCACGGCGGCTTTATCGCCCACCAGCTGGACCAGCTGATCGATGCGGTCTTGCTCCAGCAGATCCTCCGCCCGCTGTTGCTGCAACGCCAGGCCGGTATAGAGGAAAGTCAGGCGCGAGCGCTTACCGCGTCCGGCTTCGGCCTCCCAGTTTAGCCAGCCCTGCTGCTGCATGGTGTTAAGGAGGGTACGCATATGACGCCGGGAGCAGTTGAGGAGCTCAGCCAGCTCGTTCAGCGTGGTCTCCTGCGATTGCCCCTCGCAGCACTGCCAGAGGCGGATAAATTGTTGTTGCAGACGACCAGAAGGCATAAAAGAGGAACTCCTGACAAAAAATCAGCAATTTATTAATCCCTATATTAAGCCAATAATCCTTATCGATGAAGCGAGGAGGTAAATTATGAAGAGGTCTACCGCACGTCAGTTTTATCAGCACTATTTTTCAGCGACAAAGGGAGTGTCCTGGCTGGCCCGCCAGTGCGCAGAGCAGCGGCTGAGAATACTGGAAGATCTGATGCAGTGGGACGTTACGAAACCGACCTCTTCTCGCTAACTCGCCTCGATCATGTGTGACTGAGTATTGGTGCTAATCACCCGCCAGCAAAATGTTTTTGCTGGCTTTTTTCGTTTACTATTTCACCCAATTTCGATTCGCTTTCATAAGGACTTGCGCATGCTCTGGTTGATGACGATGGGGCGACGCCTGAACGGCGTGTACGCCGCTTTTATGCTGGTGGCCTTCATGATGGGCGTGGCCGGTGCGCTACAGGTGCCGACGCTGAGCCTGTTTCTCAGTCGTGAGGTTGGGGCGCAGCCATTTTGGGTAGGCCTGTTCTACACCGTCAACGCCATTGCCGGGATCCTCGTCAGCCTGTGGCTGGCGAAACGATCCGACAGCCAGGGCGATCGCCGCAAGCTGATCCTCTTTTGTTGCGCCATGGCCGTGGGCAACGCGTTGCTGTTTGCCTTTAATCGTCACTACCTGACGCTTATCACCTGTGGCGTGCTGTTGGCCTCTCTGGCGAACACCGCCATGCCGCAGCTCTTCGCCCTGGCCCGGGAGTACGCCGACAACTCGGCGCGGGAAGTGGTGATGTTCAGCTCGGTGATGCGTGCGCAGCTCTCTCTCGCATGGGTCATCGGCCCCCCGCTGGCGTTCATGCTGGCGCTGAACTACGGTTTCACCGTCATGTTCACCATCGCGGCGGGAATTTTTGCCATCAGCCTGGCGCTGATTGCCTTTGTGCTGCCATCGGTGGCGCGCGTAGAGCAGGTGACGGACAAGCCCATCACCCAGGTAAGCGGCTGGCAGGATAAAAACGTCCGCATGTTGTTTATCGCCTCCACGCTGATGTGGACCTGCAACACCATGTACATTATCGATATGCCGCTGTGGATCAGCAGCGATCTGGGACTGCCCGACAAGCTCGCGGGGATCCTGATGGGCACCGCTGCCGGGCTGGAGATCCCGGCGATGATTCTGGCGGGTTACTACGTAAAACGTTTCGGAAAGCGTCGGATGATGGTCGTCGCCGTGGCGGCTGGGGTAGTGTTCTACGCGGGGTTAATCCTTTTCCATTCGCGGGAAGCTTTGCTGGCGTTACAGCTATTTAACGCGGTATTTATCGGAATCGTTGCCGGGATCGGCATGCTCTGGTTCCAGGATTTAATGCCGGGGCGAGCAGGCTCCGCGACCACGCTGTTTACTAACAGTATCTCTACCGGCGTGATTCTGGCAGGGGTGATTCAGGGGGCGCTGTCGCAAAGCTATGGACATGCATCCGTGTACTGGGTGATCGCAGCGATCTCGGTCATCACGCTTGTATTAACGTGCCGGGTTAAAGACGTTTGATTCTGGAAGGCGGCTTCACGAAATGAAACGATTTTCTGACAGGAGCAGAGAAGGCGCATAGAGTGCGTGACGGGTGCTTGAGGCTGTTTGCCTCAGGCTTTCGCAAGAGGCAAACAGTGGAGAGTCCCACATCAAAAAACTGATGGGGAGACAAACTTCACAACCAACATTGCGAGGTTAGTCTCTTCATTGCCGAAAAGCAATAAGGAGGCTGGAATGCCAAAACGTACTCTGCTGTTAGGTTTGTTTCTGATCTGTACGACGTTGTTGATCTTCACCTGGATGGTGCGCGACTCGCTGTGTGAGCTGCACTTCAGACAGGAGAAAACAGAGCTGGCGGCAGTGTTGGCTTACGAAGCAAAACGTTAGCGGTATTGGCGGGGTTTTTCCCCGCCTCTCCAGAGTGGTTACGCCTCAACGCACCCTTATCAATGGCCCGCGCCCTGCGGGCCATTGCCTTTAGCCCATAAACGCAGGCTGTTTTTTCTCGTAGGTGGAGATAGCCTCTTCGTGTTGCAGCGTCAGGCCAATGCTATCCAGACCGTTCAGCATGCAGTGGCGACGGAACGCATCAATGCTAAAGCTGTAGGTCTTGTCACCGGCTTTCACCACTTCTGCTTCCAGATCCACTTCAAACGACATCCCCGGATTTGCCTGCACCAGCGCAAACAGTTCATCGACCTGTTCGTCACTAAGCGTCACCGGCAGCAGCTGGTTGTTGAAGCTGTTGCCGTAGAAGATATCCGCGAAGCTTGGGGCGATAACCACTTTAAAACCGTAGTCGGTCAATGCCCATGGCGCGTGTTCACGCGACGATCCGCAGCCAAAGTTTTCCCGCGCCAGCAAAATGGAGGCGCCTTTGTATTGCGGAAAGTTCAGGACGAATTCCGGGTTCGGCACTTCGCCTTTATCATCGAGGAAGCGCCAGTCGTTGAACAGATGCGCCCCAAAACCCGTGCGCGTCACTTTCTGCAAAAACTGTTTAGGAATGATCGCGTCAGTATCGACGTTAGCGGCGTCCAGCGGGACAACACGGCCCGTATGTTGGGTAAATTTCTCTGCCATGATTGTCTCCTTATTTCAGGCTGCGAATATCGGCGAAATGACCGGTGACTGCCGCAGCGGCGGCCATTGCCGGGCTGACCAGATGGGTACGCCCACCGCGGCCCTGACGGCCTTCAAAGTTACGGTTGCTGGTGGAGGCACAGCGCTCGCCCGGATTCAGGCGGTCGTTGTTCATCGCCAGACACATGGAGCAGCCGGGCAGGCGCCACTCGAAGCCTGCTTCGATAAAGATCTTATCCAGACCTTCCGCTTCCGCCTGGGCTTTCACCGGACCGGAGCCCGGCACAACCAGCGCCTGCACGCCCGGTGCCACTTTGCGGCCTTTTGCAATTTCTGCCGCAGCGCGTAAATCTTCGATACGGGAGTTAGTGCAGGAGCCGATGAACACTTTATCAATGCTCACGTCGGTCAGCGGTACGCCGGGTTTCAGTCCCATATAGGCCAGCGCCTTTTCCGCACTCGCGCGCTCGACCGGATCGGCGAAGGAAGCCGGGTCAGGAATGCAGTCGTTGACGGAAATGACCTGGCCCGGGTTGGTGCCCCAGGTGACTTGCGGGGCGATCTCTTCCGCCTGCAACGTCACAACGGTATCAAAAATTGCCCCCTCGTCCGTTTTCAGGGTTTTCCAGTACGCAACCGCGTCGTCAAAATTCTGTCCTTTCGGCGCATGAAGACGCCCCTTCACATAGTTGAAGGTGGTGTCGTCTGGGGCCACCAGGCCTGCTTTGGCACCCATCTCAATGGCCATGTTGCACAGGGTCATACGACCTTCCATGCTCAGCGCCTGAATAGCGTCGCCGCAGAACTCAACGACGTGACCGGTACCGCCTGCACTGCCGGTTTTGCCGATAATCGCCAGCACGATATCTTTCGCGGTGATACCCGGCGCGGCTTTCCCCTTCACTTCAATCTTCATGGTTTTGGCGCGGCCCTGCTTCAGGGTCTGCGTTGCCAGAACGTGTTCCACTTCAGAGGTGCCAATCCCGAACGCCAGGGCGCCAAATGCGCCGTGCGTCGCGGTGTGGGAGTCGCCGCAGACAATGGTCATGCCCGGCAGAGTAATACCCTGTTCAGGCCCCATTACGTGGACGATGCCCTGATAGGGGTGGTTCAGATCGTACAGCTCCACGCCAAACTCGTTACAGTTCTTAATCAGCTCCTGCATCTGGATACGCGCCATCTCGCCAGATGCATTAATGTCTTTGGTCTGGGTGGAAACGTTGTGATCCATCGTGGCAAAGGTTTTACCCGGCTGACGCACCGGGCGCTTGTGCGCACGCAGGCCGTCAAATGCCTGAGGAGACGTCACTTCGTGTACCAGATGACGGTCGATGTACAACAGTGGGGTTTCGTCTGGCGTCTCGTAAACAACGTGCGCATCAAACAACTTCTCATATAACGTCTTAGCCATGATTACACCCCTTCAGCGACATAGCGGGCAATGATGTCGCCCATTTCATCGGTACTGACTGCCGCCGTGCCGCGTGCTAAATCACCGGTACGGACGCCTTCTTCTAACGCCCGGTTAATGGCGTTTTCAATTGCGGTTGCTGCATCGCCTGCATCCAGGCTGTAGCGCAGCAGCAGAGCCAGGGAGAGGATCTGCGCAATCGGGTTGGCGATGTTTTTGCCTGCGATATCCGGCGCGGAGCCCCCCGCCGGTTCGTACAGGCCAAAGCCTTCTTCGTTCAGGCTGGCCGAGGGCAGCATGCCCATGGAGCCAGTGATCATGGCGCATTCATCAGAGAGAATATCGCCGAACAGGTTGGAGCACAGCAACACGTCAAACTGAGACGGATCTTTGATCAGCTGCATCGTTGCGTTGTCGATATACATATGCGACAGCGCAACGTCCGGGTACCGCTTAGCGACTTCACTGACGATTTCGCGCCACAAAATGGAAGACTGGAGCACGTTCGCTTTATCAATAGAGGTCACTTTACGGCGGCGTTTGCGCGCTGACTCAAACGCGATATGGGCGATACGTTCAATTTCAAAACGGTGATAGACCTCGGTATCAAACGCTTTCTCATGCTGACCGCTGCCTTCGCGACCTTTTGGCTGACCGAAGTAGATGCCGCCGGTCAGCTCACGCACGCAGAGAATGTCGAAACCGTTGGCCGCGATATCCGCACGCAACGGGCAAAACTCTTCCAGCCCCGGGTACAGCTTCGCCGGACGCAGGTTGCTGAACAGTTTGAAATGTTTACGCAGCGGCAGCAGCGCACCGCGCTCCGGCTGCTCTGCTGGCGGCAAATGTTCCCACTTAGGGCCGCCCACGGAGCCAAACAGCACGGCATCGGCATTTTCACAGCCTTCCACAGTGGCTTTCGGCAATGGTGTACCGTGGTTATCAATCGCAATACCGCCCACATCGTAGTGGCTGGTGGTAATTTTCATCGCAAAACGCGAACGAACGGCTTCCAGTACTTTCAGCGCCTGTGCCATCACTTCCGGGCCAATACCGTCACCCGGCAACACAGCAATATGGTAATTCTTCGACATCACACGGTTTCCTTGTTGTTCTCTTTATTCTGAGCTTTGCGTTGCAACTCTTTTTCGACTTCGGCGGCGCGCCAGATGTTGTTCAGGACATGCACCATCGCTTTCGCGGAGGATTCGACGATATCTGTCGCCAGACCCACACCGTGGAAGCGGCGACCGTTATAATTGACGACGATATCCACCTGACCCAGGGCGTCTTTACCGTGCCCTTTAGCCGTCAGGTCGTATTTCACCAGCTCTACGTCGTACTCAGTGACGCGGTTAATCGCCTGGTAAATGGCATCCACAGGGCCGTTGCCGTTGGCGGCTTCCGCTTTAATTTCATCCCCGCAGGCCAGCTTCACGGAGGCGGTGGCGATGTCGCTTGAGCCGGACTGGACGTTGAAGTAGTCCAGACGGAAGTGCTCTGGCTCTTCCTGCTGTTTGTTGATGAATGCCAGCGCTTCCAGATCGTAATCGAACACCTGGCCCTTCTTGTCCGCCAGCTTCAGGAAGGCGTCGTACAGCTGATCCATGTTGTAATCGCTGTCCTTGTAGCCCATCTCTTCCATACGGTGCTTCACTGCCGCGCGACCAGAGCGTGAGGTCAGGTTCAACTGAACCTGGTTCAGACCGATGGATTCCGGAGTCATGATTTCGTAGTTTTCACGGTTCTTCAGCACGCCATCCTGGTGAATACCGGAAGAGTGAGCGAACGCGCCCGTACCGACAATCGCTTTGTTGGCCGGGATCGGCATGTTGCAAATCTGGCTGACGGTCTGGCTGGTGCGCCAGATTTCGTTGTGATTGATGCGTGTGTGCACGTCCATGATGTCTTTGCGCACTTTGATCGCCATGATCACTTCTTCCAGCGAACAGTTGCCTGCGCGTTCGCCGATGCCGTTCATCGCGCCTTCTACCTGACGCGCGCCGGCGTGCACCGCCGCGATAGCATTGCCAACGGCCAGGCCCAGGTCATCGTGGGTGTGTACAGAGATAATGGCTTTATCAATATTTGGTACGCGGTCATACAGACCAGTAATGATGTTGGCAAACTCAAACGGCATGGTGTAGCCGACGGTATCCGGGATGTTGATGGTTCTGGCTCCGGCATTAATAGCGGCTTCCACTACACGGGCCAAATCGTCAATCGGCGTGCGGCCTGCATCTTCACAGGAAAATTCCACGTCGTCAGTGTAGTTACGCGCCCGTTTAACCATATACACCGCACGTTCGATCACTTCATCCAGCGTGCTGCGCAACTTGGTTGCAATGTGCATGGGGGAGGTGGCTATAAAAGTATGGATACGGAAAGCTTCTGCAACTTTCAGGGATTCCGCGGCCACATCGATATCTTTCTCAACGCAGCGAGCCAGAGCGCACACGCGGCTGTTTTTGATGGTGCGGGCGATGGTCTGCACTGACTCAAAATCACCCGGCGAGGAGACAGGAAAACCGACCTCCATTACGTCTACACCCATGCGTTCCAGGGCCAGCGCAATTTGCAGTTTTTCTTTAACACTCAGGCTCGCCTGTAATGCCTGTTCACCGTCACGTAAAGTAGTATCGAAAATAACGACTTGCTGGCTCATGGGTTAGGTCCTTGTCAGTCTTAGGGCGCCTTGCTACGAGCATAAAAAAACCCGCGCAGTGGCGCGGGTTTTTAGTTTTACTGAAGACGATTCAACGCTGAATTTCGCCCGCCAGTCTACCGCGCACAGTGGATGCGTTTAGTAGTAGTAGACCGGTGAAACGAAGGGTGCGAATCATGAATCCTGCTCCAGGTGAATGCGATATGCTTTTAGTGGTACTGGATACGCCGACTCATGTCAACCCCTCCCCGACAAAACGGGGACCCAACGCAGGGAGAATACATTAGCTAATTGTGCTGGTTTTTGCGTGGCTAACCGATTTTATTGTCTATTATTGGACTGGGGATTCATCTCTGGAATAATTTGAATATAATTGGTAGCAATTGAACATACTATTTTCATCAACATGCTATGAAATGGAATGTGTTTCATATCATTGATTTATAGACTTCATGAATGATTTACGGGTAAGTAAGTTATCAAAATTGATATCAATTTGTTAATGAATATGCGTTGTATACTATTAATAGTTTAATAACGCTTAAGTCATTATTAATGAGAGCGTTGATTGTGTATTTGTCTGGTTTATGGTTTCATGCTCACAATAAAGTTTGAGATATCTTTTGAACGATTTTTAACTCTTCATTTATGGGGTGCGTAAAGCCGCTCGGTGAATGGGGCTCTTTATATATTCCGAATTTTAAATAATTTCCTTTCGCTTGTTGTATATGCATGGTAAATCATATTTTTCGAAGTTATTACTGTACCTGGGCAAAGGGAATTTAGCGTGACGGTGGAGTCAGAAATGCCAGAAAATAATATTAACCAACCACAGACTTATGATGGGGTTAAGCCTCAGTTACGCACAGTGGATCTTAACTTGTTAACTGTATTCGATGCAGTGATGCAGGAGCAGAATATTACGCGAGCAGCGCAATCTCTGGGAATGTCTCAGCCTGCCGTGAGTAATGCCGTAGCCAGACTTAAGGTGATGTTTAACGACGAGTTATTCGTTCGTTATGGGAGGGGAATTCAGCCCACAGCGCGTGCATTTCAGCTATTCGGTTCGATTCGTCAGGCGCTACAGCTGGTTCAAAATGAACTTCCCGGTTCGGGCTTTGAACCCTTAAGCAGTGAGCGGGTTTTCCATCTCTGTGTTTGCAGTCCGTTAGATAATTATTTGACGTCTGTTATATATAATAAAGTTGAACAGATCGCCCCAAATATTCATCTCGTTTTTAAATCATCATTAAATCAAAACACTGAACACCAGCTTCGTTATCAGGAAACAGAGTTTGTTCTGGGATACGAAGAGTTCCGCCGTCCAGAGTTTGCCTGTGTTCCGTTGTTCAAAGACGAAATGGTGTTAGTCGCCAGTAAAAAACATCCCCGTATGAATTCGCCGCTGCGTGAAAACGATGTTTACAGTGAGCAACACGCCGTTGTTGCTCTTGACAGATATGCCTCATTCAGTCAGCCGTGGTATGACACCGCCGATAAACAAGCCAGCGTGGCTTATCAGGGAATGGCCATGGTCAGCGTATTAAATGTCGTTTCTCAGACGCAGTTAGTCGCTATTGCGCCGCGCTGGCTTGCTGAAGAGTTCTCCGATTCACTAAATCTGCAAATTTTACCTCTGCCGCTCAAGCTTAATAGCCGTACCTGTTATCTTTCCTGGCATGAGGCTGCGGGTCGGGATAAAGGGCATCAGTGGATGGAAGAGCTGCTGATCAATATTTGCCGTCGCTAGGTTCTGGTGAATAAACCGCATGGCGTCATGCGGTTTATTCTGCGGTTTTTAAAACTGGCGATATTATGTTCTGTGTTCGTTTTTTCAGTTACTTATGCATGCTCAAAAATAGATGATTTCCTGATCCATCCTCTTTTTAAGAGATGAATTATTATTGTCTCCACTCATACCAGACGAATTCACCATATTCGTGTCTGTCAGCTGTTTTTTCTGCTTTTATTGCCCATTCCCGCATCCCGTTTGCTAATTGCCTGCCTCATAACGAGCGGTTAAGGTATCCATCACTCTGCACATTATAAGATGGGTTTACCCTGTCAGAAGACGGCGCGGAAATGAATTCTGTAGACCGTCTATAACAAAAGCCTGGAGGCAAAGCATGGAGATGTTGTCTGGCGCGGAAATGGTCGTCCGATCGCTTATCGATCAGGGCGTGAAACAAGTGTTCGGCTATCCCGGAGGCGCGGTTCTCGATATTTACGACGCGCTGCACACGGTAGGCGGTATTGATCATGTTCTGGTTCGTCATGAACAGGCTGCTGTGCATATGGCTGACGGCCTGGCCCGCGCCACGGGCGAAGTGGGTGTTGTGCTGGTCACTTCCGGGCCGGGGGCGACCAATGCCATTACCGGCATAGCGACTGCGTATATGGACTCTATTCCACTGGTCATTCTTTCCGGACAGGTGGCGACGTCGCTGATTGGCTATGATGCGTTTCAGGAGTGCGACATGGTGGGGATCTCACGCCCCGTGGTGAAGCACAGCTTTCTGGTTAAACAAACTGAAGATATCCCGGGCGTACTGAAAAAAGCCTTCTGGCTGGCCGCCAGCGGTCGTCCTGGGCCAGTGGTTGTCGATCTGCCAAAAGATATTCTCAATCCGGGGAATAAACTGCCTTACCTTTGGCCTGAGTCGGTGAGCATGCGTTCGTATAATCCGACCACGCAAGGGCACAAAGGACAGATTAAACGTGCGCTGCAAACGCTGCTGGCTGCGAAAAAACCGGTGGTCTATGTGGGGGGAGGCGCCGTCAATGCAGCCTGCGAAACGCAACTACGCGAACTGATCGAGAAGCTTAATCTTCCTGTCGCGTCATCACTGATGGGGCTGGGGGCGTTCCCTGCCACGCATCGGCAGGCGCTGGGGATGCTGGGTATGCACGGCACCTACGAAGCCAATATGACGATGCACAATTCTGACGTGATTTTTGCCGTCGGCGTGCGTTTTGACGATCGCACCACGAACAACCTGGCGAAATACTGCCCGAATGCGACGGTGCTGCACATTGATATCGATCCTACTTCTATCTCTAAAACGGTGCCGGCGGATGTGCCGATCGTGGGAGACGCACGACAGGTGCTGGATCAAATGTTGGATCTGCTGGCGCAGGAGACCGCCTCTCAACCGCTGGACGAGATCCGCGACTGGTGGCAACAAATCGAGCAATGGCGTGGCCGTCAGTGCCTTAAATACGACACGCAAAGTGAGAACATCAAACCGCAGGCGGTGATCGAGACGATCTGGCGTCTGACTAATGGCGATGCGTATGTCACTTCTGACGTGGGCCAGCATCAGATGTTTGCTGCGCTGTATTACCCGTTTGATAAACCGCGTCGCTGGATCAACTCAGGCGGGCTCGGCACGATGGGCTTTGGTTTGCCCGCCGCGCTGGGGGTAAAGCTGGCGTTGCCAAACGAAACGGTTATTTGCGTAACGGGTGACGGCAGTATACAGATGAATATTCAGGAACTTTCCACTGCGCTGCAATATGAACTGCCAGTGCTGGTGCTGAACCTGAATAACGGTTACCTCGGCATGGTAAAACAGTGGCAGGATATGATTTATTCGGGCCGTCACTCCCAGTCCTATATGAAATCACTTCCGGACTTTGTCCGTCTGGCTGAAGCCTATGGTCATATTGGCATGCGGGTAACCAATCCGTCAGAGCTGGAAGCGAAGCTCGGCGAAGCGCTTGAGCACGTTAAAAACAATCGCCTCGTCTTCATGGACGTTATCGTCGATGGCACAGAGCACGTTTATCCGATGCATATTCGTGGCGGTGGTATGGATGAAATGTGGTTAAGCAAAACGGAGAGAACCTGATATGCGCCGGATATTATCTGTATTACTGGAAAATGAGTCGGGCGCACTGTCGCGGGTTATTGGGCTCTTTGCCCAGCGCGGCTATAACATTGAAAGCCTGACCGTGGCACCGACCGATGACCCTACGCTCTCGCGCATGACGATCCAGACTGTCGGCGATGCGAAAGTGCTTGAGCAGATCGAAAAGCAATTGCACAAGCTGGTGGACGTACTGCGCGTCAGCGAGCTGGGGCAGGGTGCTTACGTCGAACGTGAAGTGATGCTGGTGAAAATTCAGGCCAGCGGTTACGGCCGTGAAGAGGTCAAGCGCAACACGGATATTTTCCGTGGGCAGATTATTGACGTCACGCCTTCTATATATACTGTCCAGCTTGCCGGAACGAGCGATAAGCTGGACGCTTTCCTGGCCTCTGTCAGGGATGTGGCAAAAATTGTTGAAGTTGCGCGCTCTGGCGTTGTTGGCCTCTCGCGCGGCGATAAAATCATGCGTGAGTAGCGCAATAGGTTCGCCTCTTTCAGCCCGGTAGCCAAAGCCGGGCTTTTTTTTGCGTAATCCGCCGACAACGCAGACAAAAGCGGTTGCCGTGAAGGCTATTCTGCGTTTAGATGTTAAAATATTTAACCATAACCTTGACAGGGCCATGGACTCTTTTCTTTTTTTGAGGGGCAATTGTGAAACTGGATGAAATCGCCCGGCTCGCCGGCGTGTCGAGAACCACGGCCAGCTATGTGATTAACGGTAAAGCAAAGCAGTATCGTGTCAGCGATAAGACCGTTGAGAAAGTGATGGCAGTCGTTCGTGAGCATAATTACCATCCGAATGCTGTCGCCGCAGGTTTACGTGCCGGGCGCACCCGCTCTATTGGCCTGGTGATCCCGGACCTGGAAAACACCAGCTATACCCGCATCGCCAACTATCTGGAACGTCAGGCTCGTCAGCGGGGCTATCAGCTGTTGATTGCCTGCTCCGAGGATCAGCCCGACAACGAGATGCGCTGCATTGAGCATCTGCTGCAACGTCAGGTTGATGCCATCATCGTGTCGACCTCTTTACCACCCGAGCATCCGTTCTATCAGCGCTGGGCGAACGATCCGTTCCCGATAGTGGCGCTGGATCGTGCGCTCGATCGTGAACATTTCACCAGCGTCGTGGGTGCCGATCAGGACGATGCAGAAATGCTGGCTGCCGAGCTGCGTACCTTCCCGGCTGAAACGGTGCTGTATCTTGGCGCTTTGCCTGAACTTTCGGTAAGCTTCCTGCGTGAACAAGGGTTCCGTACGGCATGGAAAGACGATCCGCGTGACGTTCATTATCTCTATGCCAACAGTTATGAGCGCGAAGCGGCTGCCCAGCTGTTCGAGAAATGGCTGGAAACGCACCCGATGCCGCAGGCGTTGTTTACCACCTCGTTTGCTCTGTTGCAGGGAGTGATGGACGTGACGTTACGTCGCGATGGCAAGCTGCCATCCGATCTGGCGATTGCTACCTTCGGTGATAACGAACTGCTCGACTTCCTGCAATGCCCAGTGCTGGCCGTGGCTCAGCGTCACCGCGACGTCGCCGAGCGCGTGCTGGAGATTGTTCTGGCAAGCCTGGATGAACCCCGCAAGCCGAAACCCGGACTTACGCGTATCAAACGTAATCTCTATCGGCGCGGAATTTTGAGCCGCCATTAATATTTCCACAGGGGCGGTATAACTGCCCCTTTTGCGGCGAATTTATTGCGATAAATAATTCCCGGATAAAAATTAGGATTTATCTCTAAGATTCATAGCCTGCTATTTTTCTGAATCCATTTTGGTGTTAAAAAGCACAATTATAAATTTTTGACTGACATTTCTTTGTATTGTTTTGTTACAAACAGGCGCCAGCCGATGAATATTCAGCCATTTTTCACTCTCCCTCCAGGCCTCAATGCACACGAACGAATCCATATTGCCTCGGGATTAAACTGGTGCTGTTATCCCCCGGCGATATGCCTTAAAATGCTGCCCGCGTCGCAAACTGACACTTTATATTTCCCTGCGATGATATTGAGTGAGTCTTAACGCTCGTGTGCATATTCGGTTTTTTTCTTACAAATATTCATAACGTTAATTTTGCCTCGCCAGTTGTTTAGTTATTAGCCAGGTCACTCTTGCTCTGTAAATAGGATGCTTTCGGGTCCGTACAGAGAGAGTCCTGGCTTGACAAGCTTTTCCCTCGCTCCGTAAACTCCTTCAGGTGGGAATTTGTGGGTTAAAGTGGTGAGGAGGGGTGAGGCTGGCATGTTCCGTGGAGCAACGTTAGTCAATCTCGACAGCAAAGGGCGTTTATCGGTACCAACCCGATACCGTGACCAGCTGATTGAGAACGCTTCGGGTCAACTGGTTTGCACCATTGACATCAACTCCCCCTGCCTGCTGCTTTATCCTTTGCCTGAATGGGAAATCATTGAGCAAAAGCTGTCGCGACTGTCGAGCATGAACCCGCAGGAACGCCGCGTACAGCGGTTGTTATTGGGACATGCCAGTGAATGTCAGATGGATAGCGCCGGGCGATTATTGATTGCGCCTGTGTTGCGGCAACATGCCGGTCTGACTAAAGAAGTGATGCTGGTCGGGCAGTTCAACAAGTTTGAACTGTGGGACGAAACGACCTGGTATCAACAGGTCAAGGAAGATATCGACGCTGAGCAGTCTGATTCCGCAACATTATCGGAACGGCTGCAGGACTTGTCTCTATAAATATGATGGAAAATTATAAACATACAACGGTGCTGCTGGATGAGGCCGTTAACGGCCTGAATATTCGTCCAGATGGCATCTATATTGATGGCACTTTTGGTCGCGGTGGCCACTCGCGTTTGATCCTCTCTCAGCTTGGAGCGGAAGGGCGCCTGCTGGCAATTGACCGCGATCCGCAGGCGATTGCCGTTGCGCAAACCATCGATGACCCTCGCTTTTCCATCGTGCATGGACCTTTCTCTGCGCTTGCGGATTATGTCGCCGAGCGCGGCCTGACCGGCAAAATCGACGGGATCCTCCTCGATCTTGGCGTCTCTTCACCACAGCTTGATGATGCAGAACGCGGCTTCTCCTTTATGCGCGACGGTCCGCTGGATATGCGTATGGACCCCACTCGCGGCCAGTCTGCCGCCGAGTGGTTACAAACTGCTGACGAAGCGGATATTGCCTGGGTGATCAAAACCTTCGGCGAAGAACGCTTTGGCAAACGTATTGCGCGCGCCATCGTGGAGCGCAACCGCGTTGAGCCAATGACCCGTACCAAAGAGCTGGCAGAAGTCATCGCGGCGGCAACGCCAGTGAAGGACAAGCACAAACATCCTGCGACCCGTACCTTCCAGGCGGTTCGTATCTGGGTAAACAGTGAACTGGAGGAAATAGAGCTGGCGCTAAAAAGCTCGCTCGACGTGCTGGCCCCGGGTGGGCGGTTATCCATCATCAGCTTCCATTCGCTGGAAGATCGCATCGTTAAGCGCTTTATGCGTGAACAGAGCCGCGGTCCGCAGGTTCCAGCTGGGCTGCCGATGACGGAAGAACAACTCAGAAAGCTGGGAGGCCGTCAGTTGCGAGCATTAGGCAAGTTGATGCCGGGCGAAGAAGAGGTGGCAGAGAATCCACGTGCCCGTAGTTCAGTGCTGCGTATTGCAGAGAGGACGAACGCATGATCAGCAGAGTGACAGAGACCCTAAGCAAAGTTAAGGGATCGTTAGGAAGCAACGAGCGCCATGCCTTGCCTGGCGTGATCGGCGACGATCTTTTGCGGTTTGGGAAGCTGCCACTCTGCTTGTTCATTTGCATCATTGTGACGGCAGTCATGGTGGTAACCACCGCTCACCATACCCGTTTATTAACTGCGCAGCGCGAACAGATGGTACTGGAACGCGATGCGCTGGATATTGAATGGCGAAATCTGATCCTTGAAGAAAACGCGCTCGGCGATCACAGCCGGGTTGAACGGATCGCAACGGAAAAACTGCAATTACAGCATGTTGATCCTTCGCAGGAAAATATCGTAGTACAAAAATAAGGGAAAACGCGACGCATGAAAGCAGCGGCAAAAACGCTTAAACCAAAACGCCAGGAAGAACAGGCCAACTTTATCAGTTGGCGTTTTGCGTTGCTTTGCGGCTGCATTTTACTGGCGCTGGGTTTCCTGCTGGGACGCGTGGCGTGGCTACAAATCATCGCGCCTGACATGCTGGTGCGTCAGGGGGATATGCGTTCTCTGCGCGTGCAGGAAGTTTCTACCTCTCGTGGGATGATCACCGACCGCTCCGGCCGCCCGCTGGCGGTGAGCGTACCGGTGAAGGCGATCTGGGCCGATCCTAAAGAGCTGCATGACGCAGGCGGGATCACCCTTGATAACCGCTGGAAGGCGCTCTCAGACGCGTTGAAAATGCCGCTGGATCAGCTGGCGTCACGCGTTAACGCCAACCCGAAAGGGCGCTTCATCTATCTTGCCCGTCAGGTGAACCCTGATATGGCTGACTACATTAAAAAACTCAAGCTGCCCGGCATTCATCTGCGGGAAGAATCCCGCCGTTATTATCCTTCCGGCGAAGTCACCGCGCACCTGATTGGCTTCACCAACGTGGATAGCCAGGGGATTGAAGGCGTTGAAAAAAGCTTCGACAAGTGGCTTACCGGCCAGCCTGGCGAGCGAATCGTGCGTAAAGACCGCTATGGTCGCGTAATTGAAGATATTTCCTCGACAGACAGCCAGGCCGCGCACAACCTGGCCCTGAGTATTGATGAGCGCTTGCAGGCGCTGGTCTATCGTGAGCTGAACAACGCCGTCGCGTTTAACAAGGCGGAATCGGGCAGTGCCGTGCTGGTGGATGTGGCGACAGGTGAAGTGCTGGCGATGGCCAGTAGTCCCTCATACAACCCGAATAATTTTGCCGGTACAGCAAAAGATGCGATGCGTAACCGCTCCATCACCGATGTGTTTGAACCCGGTTCAACCGTAAAACCTATGGTGGTGATGACGGCTCTACAGCGGGGCATCGTCAACGAAAATACCGTTCTGAATACGATCCCTTATCGAATTAACGGCCACGAAATAAAAGACGTGGCACGTTACAGCGAACTGACCCTGACCGGGGTCTTACAGAAGTCGAGTAACGTCGGTGTGTCAAAACTGGCGTTAGCGATGCCGTCCTCAGCGTTAGTAGATACTTACTCACGTTTTGGGCTGGGAAAGGCGACCAATTTGGGGTTGGTCGGAGAACGCAGTGGCTTATATCCTCAAAAACAACGGTGGTCTGACATAGAGAGGGCCACCTTCTCTTTCGGCTACGGGCTAATGGTAACTCCCTTACAGTTAGCGCGAGTCTACGCAACGATTGGCAGCTATGGCATTTATCGCCCGCTGTCGATCACCAAAGTTGATCCACCGGTTCCGGGGGAACGTGTTTTCCCGGAATCTATCGTTCGTACCGTCGTACATATGATGGAAAGCGTCGCGCTGCCCGGTGGTGGTGGCGTGAAGGCCGCGATTAAGGGCTATCGTATCGCCATCAAAACCGGTACAGCGAAAAAAGTGGGGCCGGACGGCCGCTATATCAACAAATACATTGCCTATACCGCAGGCGTAGCGCCTGCAAGCAATCCGCGTTTTGCGCTGGTGGTCGTCATCAACGATCCGCAGGCGGGTAAATACTACGGCGGCGCCGTCTCCGCGCCTGTGTTCGGGGCTATTATGGGCGGCGTGTTGCGCACCATGAACATTGAACCGGATGCGCTGGCGACGGGCGAAAAAAGTGAATTTGTAATTAATCAAGGCGAGGGAACAGGTGGCAGATCGTAATTTGCGCGACCTTCTTGCTCCGTGGGTGCCTATGCTACCTGCGCGAGCACTGCGAGAGATGGTACTGGACAGCCGCGTAGCGGCTTCTGGCGATCTTTTTGTGGCAGTGGTAGGTCATCAGGCGGACGGGCGTCGTTATATCCCGCAGGCGATTGCGCAAGGTGTTGCTGCCATTATTGCTGAGGCCAAAGATGAGGCAACAGACGGTGAGATCCGTGAAATGCACGGCGTGCCGGTCATCTATCTCAGCCAGCTGAATGAGCGTCTCTCCGCGCTGGCAGGACGTTTTTACAACGAACCTTCCGACCAGTTAAAGCTGGTTGGCGTGACAGGAACCAACGGAAAAACCACCACCACTCAGCTGATGGCGCAATGGGCTCAGCTGCTGGGTGAAACCGGTGCCGTCATGGGCACGGTGGGGAACGGTATTCTGGGCAAAGTAAGCCCGACGGAAAACACTACAGGCTCGGCGGTTGACGTGCAGCGTGTGCTGGCAGGCCTTGCAGAGCAGGGGGCGACCTTCGCGGCGATGGAGGTCTCCTCCCATGGTCTGGTACAACATCGCGTGGCGGCACTGAAATTTGCCGCCTCTGTCTTTACAAACCTGAGCCGCGATCACCTTGATTATCATGGTGATATGGAGCACTACGAAGCGGCGAAATGGCTGCTTTATTCCACTCACCACCACGGGCAGGCAATCATTAACGCCGACGACGAAGTCGGTCGCCGCTGGCTGGAAAAACTGCCAGATGCGGTGGCGGTGTCGATGGAAGATCGCATTAATCCGAACTGTCGTGGCCGCTGGCTGAAGGCAGTCGAAGTGAACTACCACGATAGCGGGGCGACGATCCGCTTTGCTTCCACCTGGGGCGAAGGTGAAATTGAAAGCCGCCTGATGGGGGCTTTCAACGTCAGTAACCTGCTGCTGGCGCTGGCGACGCTGCTGGCGCTGGATTACCCGATGGCGGATCTGCTGAAAACGGCTGAGCGTTTGCAACCGGTCTGTGGCCGCATGGAAGTGTTCAGCGCACCGGGCAAGCCGACGGTGGTCGTGGATTACGCCCATACGCCGGATGCGCTGGAAAAAGCGCTGGAAGCGGCGCGTCTGCACTGCGCAGGCAAGCTCTGGTGCGTGTTTGGCTGCGGTGGCGATCGCGACAAGGGCAAACGTCCGCTGATGGGCGCCATCGCTGAGCAGTTCGCGGATATTCCCGTGGTGACCGATGACAACCCGCGTACCGAAGAGCCGAGGGCCATTATCAACGACATTCTGGCGGGCATGCTGGATGCGGGTCGTGCGCGCGTGGTCGAAGGCCGTGCGGAGGCCGTGACTAACGCCATTATGCAGGCGCAGGAGAACGATGTGGTTCTGCTGGCCGGTAAAGGTCATGAAGATTATCAGATCGTCGGCAATCGTCGTCTGGATTACTCAGACCGCGTGACGGCAGCGCGTCTGCTGGGAGTGGTGGCATGATTAGCATTACGTTAAGCCAGGCCGCTGCGGTATTGCAGGGGATGCTGCATGGTCAGGATCTGACCATTGAGGCTGTGACCACCGACACCCGTAAGGTGACGGCGGGCTGCCTGTTTGTGGCGCTGAAGGGTGAACGTTTTGACGCCCACGATTTTGCGCAACAGGCTAAAGATAACGGCGCGGGTGCGCTGCTGGTCAACCGTAAGCTCGATATCGATTTGCCGCAGATTGTGGTGAAAGATACGCGCCTGGCCTTTGGTGAGCTGGCGGCATGGGTTCGCCAGCAGGTGCCAACACGCGTCGTGGCGCTGACGGGCTCGTCGGGCAAAACCTCCGTTAAAGAGATGACGGCGGCGATCCTTAGCCAGTGCGGAAACACGCTTTATACGGCGGGCAACCTTAATAATGACGTCGGTGTACCGATGACGCTGCTGCGCCTGACCCACGAGCATGAATATGCGGTGATTGAGTTAGGGGCTAACCATCAAGGCGAAATCGCCTGGACCGTGAGCCTGACGCGTCCGGAAGCGGCGCTGGTGAATAACCTGGCGGCGGCACATCTTGAAGGTTTTGGTTCGCTGGCCGGTGTGGCGAAAGCGAAAGGTGAAATTTATACCGGCCTGCCGGATGACGGCATCGCCATTATGAATGCCGATAACAATGACTGGCTGAACTGGCAGAGCATCATTGGTTCACGCAAAACCTGGCGCTTCTCCCCGAATGCGGCAAACAGTGATTTTTCGGCGACCAACATTCATGTGACGTCACACGGCACCGAGTTCACCCTCACGACCCCAACGGGCGACATCGACGTGCTGCTGCCTCTGCCGGGTCGTCATAACATCGCCAATGCGCTTGCTGCGGCAGCGCTCTCAATGGCGGTAGGGGCCTCACACGCTGCGATAAAAACTGGTCTGGCGAATTTAAAAGCCGTGCCGGGGCGTCTGTTCCCAATCCAGCTGGCTGAAAACAAACTCCTGCTGGATGACTCCTACAACGCTAACGTCGGCTCCATGACGGCGGCCGTGCAGGTCTTGTCTGAGATGCCGGGCTATCGCGTGATGGTTGTTGGCGATATGGCCGAGCTGGGTGATGAAAGCGAAGCCTGCCACGTACAGGTTGGCGAAGCGGCGAAAGCCGCCGGGCTTGACCGCGTACTGAGCGCAGGCACGCTGAGCAAGGCCATTTCCGATGCCAGTGAAGTTGGCGAACATTTTGCCGATAAATCTGCACTGATCGAACGCCTGAAGGCATTGATTACAGAAAAACAGATTGTGACTGTTTTAGTTAAAGGTTCACGTAGTGCCGCCATGGAAGAGGTTGTGCACGCATTACAGGAGAACGGGACATGTTAGTTTGGCTGGCCGAACATTTGGTCAAATATTATTCAGGCTTTAACGTCTTTTCCTATCTGACGTTTCGCGCCATCGTCAGCCTGCTGACTGCGCTGTTCATCTCGTTGTGGATGGGCCCGCGCATGATTGCCCGTCTGCAAAAACTCTCTTTCGGCCAGGTTGTACGCAACGATGGTCCGGAATCACACTTCAGCAAGCGCGGTACGCCGACCATGGGCGGGATCATGATCCTGACCGCGATTGTGGTGTCCGTTCTGCTGTGGGCTTATCCGTCTAACCCCTACGTCTGGTGCGTGCTGACTGTTCTGGTTGGCTACGGGATCATCGGTTTTGTTGATGACTACCGCAAAGTCGTGCGCAAAGACACCAAAGGTTTGATCGCGCGCTGGAAGTATTTCTGGATGTCGGTAATTGCGCTGGGTGTGGCCTTCGCGCTTTACCTGGCAGGAAAAGACACCCCGGCCACCGAGCTGGTGGTGCCGTTCTTCAAAGACGTGATGCCGCAGCTGGGGCTGTTCTACATTCTGCTGGCTTACTTTGTGATCGTCGGCACCGGCAACGCCGTCAACCTGACCGATGGTCTGGACGGCCTGGCCATCATGCCAACCGTGTTTGTCGCGGGCGGTTTCGCGCTGGTGGCGTGGGCGACCGGTAACATGAACTTTGCAAACTACCTGCACATCCCGTACCTGCGACACGCTGGTGAGCTGGTGATCGTCTGTACGGCGATTGTCGGCGCGGGGCTGGGCTTCCTGTGGTTCAACACCTATCCGGCGCAGGTCTTTATGGGCGACGTCGGTTCACTGGCGCTGGGCGGCGCGCTGGGCATTATCGCCGTGCTGCTGCGTCAGGAGTTCCTGCTGGTGATTATGGGCGGTGTGTTTGTCGTTGAGACCCTGTCGGTGATTTTGCAGGTCGGTTCCTTCAAGCTGCGCGGCCAGCGCATCTTCCGTATGGCACCGATTCACCACCACTATGAACTGAAAGGCTGGCCGGAGCCGCGCGTCATTGTGCGCTTCTGGATTATTTCGCTGATGCTGGTGCTGATTGGCCTGGCAACGCTGAAGGTACGTTAATCATGGCAGATTACCAGGGCAAAAAAGTCGTTATCATCGGGTTGGGCCTTACCGGCCTCTCCTGCGTGGACTTTTTCCTTGCGCGTGGCGTGACGCCGCGCGTGATGGATACACGCGTCTCTCCGCCGGGTCTGGACAAGCTGCCGGAGCAGGTTGAACGCCACCTGGGTGGTCTGAATGATGAGTGGCTGCTGGTCGCCGATCTGATTGTTGCCAGCCCGGGCATGGCGCTGGCGCATCCTTCGCTGAGTGCCGCGGCGGATGCAGGCGTTGAGATTGTTGGCGATATCGAACTGTTCTGCCGGGAGGCGCAGGCCCCGATCGTTGCCATTACCGGTTCAAACGGTAAAAGCACCGTCACCACCCTGGTGGGTGAGATGGCGAAAGCGGCGGGCAAAAATGTCGGCGTGGGCGGTAATATTGGCCTGCCCGCGTTGATGCTGCTCGATAAAGGGTGTGAGCTGTTTGTACTTGAGCTTTCCAGCTTCCAGCTGGAAACCACTTCAAGCCTGCATGCGGCGGCGGCGACGATCCTTAATGTTACCGAAGATCATATGGACAGATACCCGTTCGGCTTGCAGCAGTACCGCGCGGCCAAGCTGCGTGTCTATGAAAATGCCAAAGTCTGCGTGGTGAATGCCGATGATGCACTCACCATGCCGGTGCGTGGCGCAGACGATCGCTGCATTAGCTTCGGTATTAACATGGGTGACTATCACCTTAACCGCCAGCAGGGCGAAACCTGGCTGCGGGTGAAAGGTGAGAAGGTGCTGAACGTGAAAGAGATGATGCTCTCCGGCCAGCATAACTACACCAACGCCCTGGCGGCGCTGGCGCTGGCGGATGCCGTTGGCCTGCCGCGATCTTCAAGCCTGAAGGCGCTGACCACCTTTACCGGCCTGGCTCACCGTTTTCAGCTGGCGCTGGAACACAACGGCGTACGCTGGATTAACGATTCCAAAGCGACCAATGTGGGTAGCACCGAGGCGGCATTGAACGGTCTGCACGTTGAAGGCACACTGCATCTGCTGCTGGGCGGCGACGGTAAATCAGCCGATTTCTCCTCGCTGAAGCAGTACCTCAACGGTGATAACGTGCGCCTTTATTGCTTTGGCCGCGATGGCAGCGAGCTTGCGGCGTTGCGTCCTGAGGTCGCCGAACAAACCGAGACCATGGAACAGGCGATGCGCCTTATCGCCCCCCGCGTGAAGCCCGGCGATATGGTGCTGCTCTCGCCAGCCTGTGCCAGCCTCGATCAATTTAAGAATTTCGAACAGCGGGGCGATGTCTTTACCCGCCTGGCGAAGGAGTTAGGCTGATGCGTTTATCTCTCCCTCGCCTGAAAATGCCGCGTCTGCCAGGGTTTGGTATCCTGGTATGGCTGTTTACGGCGCTGAAAGGCTGGGTGATGGCTTCACGGGATAAAGATTCCGACAGCTTGATTATGTACGACCGCACTCTGTTCTGGCTCACGCTGGGGCTGGCAGCGACCGGCTTTATTATGGTCACCTCGGCGTCGATGCCTGTCGGACAGCGTCTGGCAAACGATCCGTTCCTGTTTGCCAAGCGTGACGGGCTGTACATCATTCTCGCGTTCTGCCTGGCAATGATCACCTTACGCCTGCCGATGTCGTTCTGGCAGCGGCACAGTACGGCCATGCTTATCGCCTCAATCATCATGCTGTTGATCGTTCTGGTCGTCGGGAGCTCCGTTAACGGGGCATCACGCTGGATCGCCTTTGGTCCGCTGCGTATTCAGCCTGCAGAGTTCACCAAGCTTTCGTTGTTCTGCTACCTGGCAAACTACCTGGTGCGTAAAGTCGACGAAGTTCGTAACAACCTGCGCGGCTTCTTAAAACCGATGGGCGTGATTCTGGTGCTTGCGATCCTGCTGCTGGCGCAGCCCGACCTCGGTACGGTAGTCGTACTGTTTGTCACTACGCTGGCGATGCTGTTCCTGGCGGGAGCAAAACTGTGGCAGTTCATTGCCATCATCGGGATGGGGATTTCGGCAGTGGTGCTGCTGATCCTCGCCGAACCATACCGTATCCGCCGTGTGACCTCGTTCTGGAACCCATGGGAAGATCCGTTCGGCAGCGGTTATCAGCTGACACAGTCGCTGATGGCGTTTGGCCGCGGCGAAGTCTGGGGCCAAGGCCTGGGCAACTCGGTGCAAAAACTGGAGTATTTACCGGAGGCGCATACCGACTTTATCTTCTCCATTATTGGGGAAGAACTGGGTTATATCGGTGTGGTAATGGCGCTATTAATGGTATTCTTCGTCGCTTTCCGCGCCATGTCGATTGGCCGTAAAGCGCTGGAGATCGATCACCGCTTCTCCGGTTTCCTGGCCTGCTCAATTGGTATCTGGTTTAGCTTCCAGGCACTGGTAAACGTTGGGGCCGCAGCGGGTATGCTGCCGACCAAAGGTCTGACGTTGCCGTTGATCAGTTATGGTGGTTCGAGTCTGTTGATCATGTCGACGGCCATCATGTTTTTGTTACGCATAGATTATGAAACGCGTCTGGAGAAAGCTCAGGCGTTTACACGAGGTTCACGATGAATCAACCGAAGCGGTTAATGGTGATGGCAGGCGGGACCGGCGGACACGTGTTCCCGGGACTGGCGGTTGCGCACCATTTAATGGAAGAGGGCTGGCAGGTACGCTGGCTGGGAACCGCAGACCGCATGGAAGCCGACCTTGTACCTAAACACGGTATCGAGATCGACTTTATTCGTATTTCTGGCCTTCGTGGCAAAGGGATCAAGGCGCTGCTGCTGGCGCCGGTGCGCATTTTCAATGCCTGGCGTCAGGCGCGCGACATTATGAAGCGCTTTAAGCCTGACGTCGTTCTGGGCATGGGCGGCTACGTTTCCGGTCCGGGAGGACTGGCGGCGTGGTCACTGGGCATCCCTGTTGTTCTGCATGAGCAGAACGGTATTGCCGGGTTGACCAACAAATGGCTGGCAAAAATCGCCACCAAAGTTATGCAGGCCTTCCCCGGGGCATTCCCGAAAGCGGATGTCGTAGGGAATCCGGTGCGTGTGGACGTGCTGGCGCTGCCGCTGCCAGATGCACGTCTGGCGGGCCGAGAAGGGCCGGTGCGCGTGCTGGTTGTCGGCGGTTCCCAGGGCGCACGTATTTTAAACCAGACGATGCCACAGGTTGCGGCAAAACTGGGTGATGCGGTGACCATCTGGCACCAGAGCGGGAAGGGCGCTCAGCAGAGCGTTGAGCAGGCCTACGCGCAGGAAGGTCAGCCGCAGCATAAAGTGACTGAATTTATTGATGATATGGCCGCAGCCTATGCCTGGGCCGATGTCGTTGTCTGTCGCTCGGGCGCGCTGACGGTGAGCGAAATCGCCGCCGCCGGTTTGCCGGCGCTGTTTGTGCCGTTCCAGCACAAAGACCGACAGCAGTACTGGAATGCGCTGCCGCTTGAGAAAGCGGGTGCCGCGAAGATTTTTGAGCAGCCACAATTTACCGCTGATGCGGTCGCCACTACCCTGGCGGGCTGGAACCGGGATGTATTACTGGAGATGGCGCAACGCGCACGCGCGACCGCTATCCCGGATGCAACGGAACGGGTGGCAAAAGAAGTGCGCCTGGCAGCCCAGGCATAATTCTCGCAGCGCGTGTTGCGCTGCACGATTTTTTTGAAGTAGTCGATGGCGTTTAGAGAATGAATACACAACAACTGGCAAAACTGCGTTCTATCGTGCCCGAGATGCGTCGCGTCCGGCACATTCACTTTGTCGGCATCGGTGGTGCTGGCATGGGCGGTATTGCCGAAGTGTTAGCTAACGAAGGCTATCAGATCAGCGGGTCTGACCTGGCGCCAAACCCTGTTACGCAGCAGCTGGCGTCGCTGGGGGCGACTATCTATTTCAATCATCGCCCGGAAAACGTGAGCGATGCGAGCGTGGTTGTAGTGTCCAGCGCGATCTCCGCGGATAACCCGGAAATCGTTGCGGCGCATGAGGCGCGCATTCCGGTGATCCGTCGCGCGGAAATGCTGGCTGAACTGATGCGTTTCCGTCACGGCATTGCGGTGGCCGGTACGCACGGTAAAACCACAACAACAGCGATGGTCTCCAGCATTTATGCGGAAGCGGGTCTCGACCCAACGTTCGTTAACGGTGGTCTGGTGAAAGCCGCTGGCGTGCATGCGCGTCTGGGCCACAGCCGTTATCTGATTGCGGAAGCGGATGAAAGCGACGCGTCGTTCCTGCATTTGCAGCCGATGGTGGCTATCGTCACCAATATCGAAGCTGACCATATGGATACCTACCAGGGCGACTTCGAGAACTTAAAGCAGACCTTTATTAACTTCCTGCACAACCTGCCGTTCTATGGCCGTGCGGTGATGTGCGTGGACGACCCGGTGATCCGCGAGCTGCTGCCGCGCGTCGGGCGTCAAATTACCACCTACGGCTTCAGCGAAGACGCTGATGTACGCGTGGAAGATTATAAGCAGATTGGTGCGCAGGGACATTTCACCCTGGCACGCCAGGATAAAGAGCTCCTGCATGTCACCCTGAACGCGCCGGGACGTCACAATGCCCTGAATGCGGCGGCGGCGGTGGCTGTTGCAACGGAAGAAGGCATTGATGATGAGGCGATCCTGCGCGCGCTGGAAAGCTTCCAGGGAACGGGCCGTCGCTTCGACTTCCTGGGTGAGTTCCCACTGGAGCCAGTAAACGGTAAGCCAGGTTCTGCGATGCTGGTCGATGACTACGGTCACCATCCGACGGAGGTGGACGCTACCATCAAAGCGGCACGCGCGGGTTGGCCGGAAAAGAATCTGGTCATGATCTTCCAGCCGCACCGTTACACACGTACCCGCGATCTGTATGACGATTTTGCCAACGTCCTTTCGCAGGTCGATACCCTGCTGATGCTGGATGTTTATGCCGCGGGTGAAGCGCCGATTCCGGGCGCGGACAGTCGGTCTTTATGTCGTACCATCCGCGGACGCGGTAAAGTGGACCCTATCCTGGTCCCCGACCCGGTGCAGGTAGCTGAAATGCTTGCCCCGGTCCTGACGGGTAACGATCTGATCCTGATTCAGGGTGCGGGAAATATCGGCAAAATCGCCCGTACCTTAGCTGAAATCAAACTGAAGCCGCAAACTCAGGAGGACGAGCGTCATGGCTGATAAGATTGCTGTCCTGTTTGGCGGCACTTCCGCCGAACGCGAGGTTTCTCTGAATTCGGGCGCTGCCGTGCTGGCGGGCCTGCGTGAAGGTGGCGTGGACGCGCATCCGGTTGATCCGAAAGAGGTGGACGTTACGCAGCTGAAAGCGATGGGCTTCGATAAAGCCTTTATCGCGTTGCATGGCCGCGGCGGTGAAGACGGCACGTTGCAGGGGCTGCTGGAGTTGATCGGTATGCCGTACACCGGCAGCGGCGTGATGGCATCCGCCATCTCCATGGATAAACTGCGCAGCAAACTGCTGTGGCAGGGGGCGGGTCTGCCCGTTGCGCCATGGGTTGCACTGACGCGCCGTGAATTTGAATTGGGCTTGTCGGACAGCGTTAATACACGCATTGCGTCACTGGGCTTACCGGTTATTGTGAAGCCTAGCCGTGAAGGGTCGAGCGTGGGAATGTCCAAAGTTGATAAAGCTGTAGATTTGGCTGACGCTTTAGCTCTGGCATTTCAACATGATGAAGAAGTTCTGATTGAAAAATGGCTTAGCGGGCCGGAATTTACCGTCGCGATGCTTGGTGAAGAAATTTTACCGTCAATACGCATCCAACCCGCCGGAGTCTTCTATGATTATGAGGCGAAGTATCTCTCTGATGAGACGCAATATTTCTGCCCAGCTGGCCTTGAAGCACAACGTGAAGCGGAATTACAGTCTCTGGTGCTTAAAGCCTGGAATGTTTTGGGATGCCGAGGCTGGGGACGAATTGATGTGATGCTTGACGGTGATGGGCAATTTTATCTGCTGGAAGCAAACACGTCTCCGGGTATGACCAGCCATAGCCTTGTGCCGATGGCGGCGCGTCAGGCGGGAATGAGCTTCTCGCAATTAGTCGTACGTATTTTGGACCAGGCGGGCTGATATGTCTCAGGCTGCGTTGAACACGCGCAACCGCGATGACGAAGAAGAATATTCTTCTTCGCGCCGGAGTAATGGAACGCGTCTTGCAGGGATTATCTTCCTGCTCGGGGTGCTGTGCACCGTGTTTATCAGCGGCTGGATGGTGCTGGGCTGGATGGAAGACGCACAGCGGTTGCCGCTGTCGAAGCTGGTAGTGACCGGAGAGCGTCACTACACGCGTAACGATGACATTCGCCAGTCAATTCTGGCGCTGGGGTCGCCTGGCACCTTTATGACGCAGGACGTCAACATTATCCAGAGTCAGATTGAACGTCTGCCGTGGATAAAACAGGCGAGTGTCAGAAAGCAATGGCCTGATGAATTGAAGATTCATCTGGTTGAATATGTGCCGATTGCGCGTTGGAATGATCAGCATATGGTTGACGTAGACGGAAATTCGTTCAGCGTCCCGAGCGATCGTGTCAACAAGCAGAATTTACCGATGTTGTATGGCCCGGAAGGCAGCGAAAACGAAGTATTGCAGGGTTTTCGTGAGATGGGGCAGGTGCTGGCTAAGGATCGCTTTACGTTAAAAGATGCTGCGATGACGGCGCGCCGTTCCTGGCAGCTGACCTTAACGAATGGCATTAAGCTCAATCTTGGCCGCGGCGACACAATGAAACGTCTGGCGCGTTTTGTAGAACTTTACCCGGTTTTACAGCAGCAGGCGCAGACGGATGGCAAACGGATAAGCTACGTTGATTTGCGCTATGACTCAGGCGCAGCAGTCGGTTGGGAGCCGGCTCCGGTCGAGGAACCTAATCAGCAACAAAATCAGGCACAGGTACAGGCAGAACAACAATGATCAAGTCGACGGACAGAAAATTGGTAGTAGGACTGGAGATTGGCACCGCGAAGGTTGCCGCTTTGGTAGGGGAAGTTCTGCCCGACGGTATGGTCAATATCATTGGCGTGGGCAGCTGCCCTTCCCGTGGTATGGATAAAGGTGGGGTAAACGACCTTGAGTCGGTGGTGAAATGCGTTCAGCGCGCCATCGACCAGGCTGAATTGATGGCAGATTGCCAGATTTCCTCTGTCTATCTGGCCCTTTCTGGTAAGCACATCAGCTGCCAGAATGAAATCGGTATGGTGCCGATTTCTGAAGAAGAAGTGACGCAGGAAGACGTTGAGAACGTTGTCCACACGGCGAAATCCGTGCGTGTTCGCGACGAGCACCGTGTGCTGCATGTGATCCCGCAAGAATACGCGATCGACTACCAGGAAGGTATCAAGAATCCGGTCGGTCTGTCGGGCGTACGTATGCAGGCAAAAGTGCACCTGATCACATGTCACAACGATATGGCGAAGAACATTGTAAAAGCCGTTGAACGTTGTGGCCTGAAAGTTGACCAACTAATTTTCGCCGGACTTGCCGCGAGCTATTCCGTGCTGACCGAAGACGAACGTGAACTGGGCGTCTGTGTGGTCGATATTGGTGGTGGTACAATGGACATGGCTGTCTATACCGGCGGTGCGTTGCGCCACACCAAAGTGATCCCGTACGCCGGGAATGTGGTGACCAGCGATATCGCTTACGCCTTTGGTACGCCACCGAGCGATGCAGAGGCGATTAAAGTGCGCCACGGTTGCGCGCTGGGCTCTATCGTCGGCAAAGACGAGAGCGTTGAAGTGCCGAGCGTAGGCGGTCGACCGCCGCGCAGCCTGCAACGCCAGACGCTGGCAGAGGTAATTGAGCCGCGTTATACCGAGCTGCTCAACCTGGTCAACGAAGAGATTTTGCAGTTACAGGAACAGCTTCGCCAGCAGGGTGTGAAACATCATCTCGCAGCGGGGATTGTATTAACCGGCGGGGCAGCGCAAATTGAAGGTCTTGCGGCCTGCGCTCAGCGCGTGTTCCATACGCAGGTGCGTATTGGTGCGCCGCTGAATATCACCGGTTTAACGGATTATGCTCAGGAGCCGTACTATTCAACGGCGGTGGGCCTGCTGCACTACGGGAAAGAATCCCATTTAAGTGGTGAGGCAGAGGTGGAAAAACGCGTCTCGGTGGGGTCGTGGGTCAAACGACTTAACACCTGGTTGCGAAAAGAATTTTAATTTTTTAAGAGACCGGAGAGAATTAGCGGTCTCGGGCGACAGGCACAACGGAGAGAGAGATTATGTTTGAACCTATGGAATTAACCAACGACGCGGTGATTAAAGTCATCGGCGTCGGTGGCGGCGGCGGTAACGCCGTAGAGCACATGGTGCGCGAGCGCATCGAAGGTGTTGAATTCTTCGCGGTGAACACCGATGCGCAGGCGCTGCGTAAAACGGCTGTTGGCCAGACGATTCAGATCGGTGGTGGCATCACCAAAGGTCTGGGAGCAGGGGCTAACCCGGAAGTGGGCCGCAACGCGGCTGAAGAAGATCGTGAAGCGCTGCGCGCTGCACTGGACGGTGCAGACATGGTCTTCATCGCAGCGGGTATGGGCGGCGGTACAGGTACCGGTGCAGCACCCGTTGTGGCGGAAGTCGCTAAAGATTTAGGTATTCTGACCGTTGCTGTCGTGACCAAGCCTTTCAACTTTGAAGGTAAGAAGCGTATGGCTTTCGCGGAGCAGGGTATCACCGAGCTGTCCAAGCACGTGGACTCTCTGATTACCATCCCGAACGACAAGCTGCTGAAAGTGCTGGGTCGCGGTATCTCTCTGCTGGACGCCTTTGGCGCGGCAAACGACGTGCTGAAAGGCGCGGTTCAGGGTATCGCTGAACTGATTACCCGTCCTGGCCTGATGAACGTTGACTTTGCAGACGTTCGCACCGTGATGTCCGAGATGGGCTACGCGATGATGGGCTCTGGCGTGGCGAGCGGTGAAGACCGTGCGGAAGAAGCCGCTGAAATGGCGATCTCTTCTCCACTGCTGGAAGATATCGATCTGTCTGGCGCGCGCGGCGTGCTGGTCAACATTACCGCTGGCTTTGACCTGCGTCTGGATGAGTTCGAAACCGTGGGTAACACCATCCGTGCATTCGCCTCTGACAACGCTACCGTTGTTATCGGTACGTCCCTTGACCCGGAAATGAACGACGAACTGCGTGTGACTGTTGTGGCCACCGGTATCGGTATGGACAAGCGTCCTGAGATCACCCTCGTGACCAACAAACAGACTCAGCAGCCGGTGATGGATCGTTACCAGCAGCACGGTATGTCGCCTCTGACTCAGGAGCAAAAACCGGCTGCGAAAGTGGTGAACGACCCGACTCCACAAACGGCAAAAGAGCCAGATTATCTGGATATCCCGGCGTTCCTGCGTAAGCAAGCTGACTAAGAATTGGCTGGAATTTGGGGATTTGCGCTCTTTGTGCTAAACTGGCCCACCGTTAGTGATATACACTCTCGGTTGGATAGTTAATTTGGCGAGATTATACGATGATCAAACAAAGGACACTTAAACGTATCGTTCAGGCGACGGGTGTCGGTTTACATACCGGCAAGAAAGTCACACTGACGTTACGCCCTGCGCCGGCCAATACCGGGGTCATCTATCGTCGCACCGACTTGAATCCACCGGTAGATTTTCCGGCCGATGCCAAATCTGTGCGTGATACTATGCTCTGTACTTGTCTGGTGAACGAGCATGACGTGCGGATTTCTACCGTAGAGCACCTGAACGCCGCCCTGGCGGGTCTGGGTATCGACAACATTATGGTTGAAGTCGATGCGCCAGAAATCCCGATCATGGACGGGAGTGCTGCTCCGTTCGTTTATTTGTTGCTGGATGCCGGCATCGAAGAACTGAACTGCGCGAAGAAATTTGTTCGCATTAAAGAGACCGTTCGCGTCGAAGATGGCGACAAATGGGCTGAATTCAAACCGTACAATGGTTTCTCGTTGGACTTCACCATCGATTTTAACCATCCGGCGATTGACTCCAGCACCCAGCGCTATGCGATGAACTTCTCTGCGGATGCGTTCATGCGTCAGATCAGCCGAGCACGTACCTTCGGCTTTATGCGTGATATCGAATATCTGCAATCCCGCGGCCTGTGCCTGGGCGGCAGCTTCGATTGTGCCATCGTTGTTGACGATTATCGCGTACTGAACGAAGATGGCCTGCGTTTTGAAGATGAATTTGTCCGTCACAAAATGCTGGACGCGATCGGCGACCTCTTCATGTGTGGTCACAACATCATTGGTGCCTTTACCGCGTTTAAATCCGGTCATGCACTGAACAACAAACTGTTGCAGGCCGTCCTGGCAAAACAGGAAGCCTGGGAATATGTGACCTTCGAAGACGAAGCTGAACTGCCGCTGGCGTTCAAAGCCCCGACTATGGTCCTGGCGTAACGGTTAAAGCCGTTTCGTAAGAAAAGCGACTGGTTCACCTGGTACTCTCTCCGACCAGGGAAGCCAGTCGTTTTTATTTCTGCCCTTTCTGGATTTGTCTCTCTCACCCCTGGCCTGTGTTGGGTGCCAAATAACGGTGTGTTCGCTGCATTAATGACCGTTTTTACCTGCTGCAAGGTGTCATTCCTGCTGTCGTGTATTGGCTTTAGTGGTAATATCTGGGCGCTAAAAAAGAATAACTGAACTCAGCCTGCACTGGCGGGCGAACGTGGTGGAGCAAGTGAGCGGAATACTGACGCGCTGGCGACAATTTGGCAGACGTTACTTCTGGCCGCATCTCTTATTGGGGATGGTCGCGGCGAGTCTCGGCTTGCCTGTGCTCAGCAACAGCGCAGACGCGGCAACCCCAGCACGTTCCACGACGACCAAGCACGATCTCACCACGCGGGTTAACTTCACTAATCTCGCATGGCTTGAAGCCAGCCGTCGTCCCAATTTCTCCGTTGATTACTGGCAGCAACACGCGATTCGCACGGTTATTCGCCATCTGTCGTTCGCGATGGCGCCGCAGACGATGCCTGTTGCTGAAGAAACGCTGCCGGTCCAGGCTCAGCACCTTGCTCTGCTCGATACGCTCAATGCGCTTCTGACGCAGGACAACCAGCCGCCTGTGACCGTGAGTCAGACGGCGCAAACTGCTTTTTCTTCCCCCGCATCCTTCTCTGTTTCGACCTGGATTAGCCAGGTTCACGGCATCCGTGCCGGGCCTCAACGCCTCAGCTAAATTAACCCTTTTTCAATACCTTAATTTATCTGCCCGACTGGGGCGTTTGAGAATTTATTATGCTAATCAAATTGTTAACCAAAGTTTTTGGTAGTCGTAACGATCGTACCCTGCGCCGCATGCGCAAAGCTGTGAACGTCATCAACGGTATGGAACCGGCGATGGAGAAGCTCTCTGATGATGAACTGAAAGCAAAAACCGCGGAGTTCCGTGCGCGTCTGGAGAAAGGCGAAACCTTAGAAAGCCTGATCCCGGAAGCCTTTGCCGTAGTACGTGAGGCCAGTAAACGCGTGTTCGGCATGCGTCACTTCGACGTGCAGCTGCTGGGCGGGATGGTGCTTAACGAGCGCTGCATCGCGGAAATGCGTACCGGTGAAGGTAAAACCCTGACTGCAACGCTGCCGGCTTACCTGAATGCGCTGACGGGTAAGGGCGTTCACGTTGTTACCGTCAACGACTATCTGGCGCAGCGCGACGCCGAAAATAACCGTCCACTGTTCGAATTCCTCGGCATGACCGTGGGCATTAACATGTCCGGCCTGCCGGCACCTGCCAAGCGTGAAGCGTATAACGCGGATATCACCTACGGCACCAACAACGAATACGGCTTCGACTACCTGCGTGACAACATGGCGTTCAGCCCTGAAGAGCGCGTCCAGCGTAAACTGCACTATGCGCTGGTGGATGAGGTTGACTCCATTCTGATCGATGAAGCGCGTACCCCGCTGATCATCTCCGGCCCGGCCGAAGACAGCTCCGAGATGTACCGTAAAGTCGACAAAATCATTCCTCACCTGCTGCGTCAGGAGAAAGAAGACTCCGATACCTTCCAGGGTGAAGGTCACTTCTCCGTGGATGAAAAAGCGCGTCAGGTCAACCTGACCGAACGCGGCCTGGTAAAAATCGAAGAGTTGCTGGTGGCTGAAGGCATTATGGAAGAGGGCGAGTCTCTGTACTCCCCAAGCAACATCATGCTGATGCACCACGTAACGGCTGCACTGCGCGCGCACGCCCTGTTCACCCGCGACGTTGACTACATCGTTAAAGACGGTGAAGTCATCATCGTCGATGAACACACCGGTCGTACCATGCAGGGACGTCGCTGGTCCGATGGTCTGCACCAGGCCGTGGAAGCGAAAGAAGGCGTGGATATTCAGAACGAAAACCAGACGCTGGCCTCCATCACCTTCCAGAACTACTTCCGTCTGTACGAGAAGCTGGCGGGGATGACCGGTACCGCAGATACCGAAGCGTTTGAGTTTAGCTCCATCTATAAGCTGGATACCGTGGTAGTACCAACCAACCGTCCAATGATCCGTAAGGATATGCCGGACCTGGTATACATGACCGAAGCGGAAAAAATCCAGGCGATCATCGAAGATATTCGCGATCGTACCGCGAAGGGCCAGCCGGTTCTGGTGGGGACCATCTCCATCGAGAAATCTGAAGTGGTGTCTAACGAGCTGACCAAGGCGGGCATCAAGCACAACGTCCTGAACGCCAAGTTCCACGCTAAAGAAGCAGATATCGTTGCGCAGGCGGGTTACCCGGCTGCCGTAACCATCGCTACCAACATGGCGGGTCGTGGTACCGATATTATGCTCGGCGGTAGCTGGCAGGCCGAAGTGGCCGAGCTGGAAAACCCAACCCCAGAGCAAATCGCGCAGATAAAAGCCGACTGGCAGGTGCGTCACGACGCGGTGCTGGCATCCGGTGGTCTGCACATCATTGGTACCGAGCGTCATGAATCTCGTCGTATCGATAACCAGCTGCGCGGTCGTGCGGGCCGTCAGGGTGATGCCGGTTCTTCCCGTTTCTATCTGTCTATGGAAGATGCGCTGATGCGTATTTTCGCCTCTGACCGTGTGTCCGGCATGATGCGTAAACTGGGCATGAAACCAGGCGAAGCGATCGAGCACCCGTGGGTTACCAAAGCGATTGCCAACGCCCAGCGTAAAGTAGAAAGCCGCAACTTCGATATTCGTAAGCAGCTGCTGGAATATGATGACGTTGCCAACGACCAGCGTCGTGCGATTTATACCCAGCGTAACGAACTGCTGGACGTGTCCGACGTGAGCGAAACCATCAACAGCATTCGCGAAGATGTGTTCAAAGCCACTATCGACGCGCACATTCCACCGCAGTCTCTGGAAGAGATGTGGGATATCGAAGGCCTGCAGGAACGTCTGAAAAACGACTTCGACCTCGAACTGCCAATCAAAGAGTGGCTGGACAAAGAGCCTGAGCTGCACGAAGAGACCCTGCGCGAGCGTATCTACGAAACCGCCCTGGACGTCTATAAGCGTAAGGAAGAAGTGGTTGGCGCTGAGATGATGCGTCACTTCGAGAAAGGCGTAATGTTGCAGACCCTGGACTCCCTGTGGAAAGAGCACCTGGCGGCGATGGACTACCTGCGTCAGGGTATCCACCTGCGTGGTTATGCGCAGAAAGATCCGAAGCAGGAGTACAAGCGTGAATCCTTCTCCATGTTTGCTGCCATGCTGGAGTCGCTGAAGTATGAAGTCATCAGCACTCTGAGCAAAGTTCAGGTGCGTATGCCGGAAGAAGTGGAAGCGATGGAGCAGCAGCGTCGTGAAGAAGCTGAGCGTCTGGCACAGATGCAGCAGCTGAGTCATCAGACCGATGAGAGCGAAGCCGCAGCGGCAATCGCAGCGCAGACGGGCGATCGTAAAGTCGGTCGTAACGATCCGTGCCCATGCGGTTCCGGCAAAAAATACAAGGCGTGCCATGGCCGCCTGAGCTAAGAACATAACAAAACGAAAAGGCGCAGATATCTGCGCCTTTTTTATGGACGTGACATGATGAAAACACTGCAAATTGCTGTCGGGATCATTCGCAACCCGCAAAACCAGATCTTCATTACCCAACGTGCCGCCGATGCGCATATGGCCAACAAATGGGAATTCCCCGGCGGAAAAATCGAATCAGGTGAAACGCCGGAGCAGGCGCTGGTGCGTGAGCTTCAGGAAGAGGTGGGGATCACCCCGCATGGCGCAACGCTGTTCGATAAGCTGGAGTACCAGTTTCCGGACAGGCACATCACGCTGTGGTTCTGGCTGGTGGAAAACTGGGAAGGTGAGCCATGGGGAAAAGAGGGGCAGCCGGGTAACTGGATTGAGCTTCAGGCCAGTGATGCGGAAAAATTCCCGCCTGCCAATGAGCCTGTGATCCTCCGGCTGGTCGCACAACCGTAGGCCTGCTAAGCGAAGCGCCAGCAGGCTTTAAATGTTACTGCTGGTTTTCGCTCCAGTCATCGCTATCCGAGAGATCGCCTTCGCTCGGAATGCGTTTCTCTTCCGCCGCCCATTCGCCCAGGTCTATAAGTTGACAGCGTTTGCAGCAGAATGGGCGAAATGGACTCACTTCTCCCCAGACGACAGTTTTCCCACAGGTTGGGCAGTTTACGGTGGTTACGTCAGACATCGGCACTCCTTAACAACAGGCCAGTTCAAAATCGAGGCGTTCCGGCACGGTGCCATGCTCACTGTCCAGCGGCATAAAGCGGATCGCGAAACGGCTTTTATGTCCGGAAATTTGCGGGTAAAGCTGCTCGCCAAGAGAGAGATTCAAACGCAGAAGATCGGCGTCGTCGCCGTTATCCTGATAAAAACCGTTGAGACTGGTCTGCTTGCGGAACGGGGCAGAGTTACGCACAAGATCGAGGATCAGGGATAACGTTTGATTCATCGGCTCCAGACTGCCCATCCAGCTGTTCACCTGGCGATCGCGCTGTTCCTGCGGCATGTGCAGCCACATATGCAGCGTTGGAAGGTCAAAGCTACAGCAACCGCCCGGTATGCTCAGACGCTGACGCACCAGCGCAATCAGACGGTCCTCGCGTAAAAATTGTCCAACGCGCGGCGCGGCCATCAGCGTCGCGCTGCTGTTTTTTAGCTGCTGGCGTAAAGCGTCAATTCGACTTTTATCTACGCCCGGTACTTCGGCCCAGGCCTGTAATTTACGCTGCTGGCGCTCCAGCTCTTTCAACAGCTCAGTGCGGACATCGCCGCGTTCAATCACATCCAGCAGATCGCCCACGTTGCGGAAAAAATGCAGCGCGGTGGCGTGATCGTTGACGGGCAGATGTTGTGAAAGTTGTTGAATAAGAAATTCTATGCGTAGCCAGGTACGCATTTTTTCGTTAAGCGGATGCTCAAAAAGGATATGAGTCGACATTATGGTTTTTCCTGTGCAACGGCCTGCGCGGCGAAGGTCAGATACTTCGCGTGCAGACGAGCAACATCCGATGCAATGGCATCTGGTGCGCCGTTATTATCAATAACATCATCCGCAACGGCGAGGCGCGCTTCGCGCGTGGCCTGTGCGGCAAGAATTTGTTCAGCATGCTCGCGTGAAACATGGTCACGCGCCATGGTTCTCTGGATTTGCGTTTCGCGGGAAACGTCAATCACCAGCGTTCTGTCTGCTTTATTTTGAAGCTGATTTTCCACCAGTAACGGGATCACCCACAACACATAGGGCGAACTGGCTGCGGCAATCTGACGCTGAGTTTCCTGGTGGATAATGGGGTGGAGCAGGGCATTAAGCCAGGCTTTTTCCGCCGGATCGGAAAATATGCACTCACGCAGCTGCCGACGATTCAGGGTGCCGTCAGCCTGTATCACACGGCGACCAAAATGCGCTTCGATGGCGTTTAAGGCGGGTGTATTGGGTTCTACCACCTGACGGGCAATGATATCGGCGTCGATAATCGTGATGCCGAGACGAGCAAACGCGTGCGCAACGGTGCTTTTACCACTACCGATGCCGCCGGTTAATGCGACGATATACCCCATTAAATCAGATCCTGGGAATTATTCAGTTTTAAAATCAGTTGCTTAAAATTCAAACTTACAACAGCCAATGTTTAGCTCTCTTTACCCGCTTTTTACCAGGTAAATTTATAGGATTGTAGCGTAAAAAAAGAGAATTTCGCAGTCTTGCGGAGCAGGTATTAGTGCGTATGATAGCGTCACTGGAGTTGTGCTTTTAATATATTTGCCTCTAACCCCAGGAATCCGCACATGCGTATTGAAGAAGATCTGAAGTTAGGTTTCAAAGACGTTCTTATCCGCCCTAAACGCTCTACACTGAAAAGTCGCTCAGACGTTGAACTCGAACGTCAATTCACCTTTAAGCATTCCGGTCAGACGTGGTCTGGCGTGCCGATTATCGCGGCCAACATGGACACCGTCGGGACCTTCGAGATGGCGACCGCGCTGGCGCAATTCGACATCCTTACTGCGGTACATAAACACTACAGCCCTGAGGAGTGGAATGCGTTTGTCGCCTCCGCCTCGGCTGACGTGGTGAAGCATGTGATGGTCTCGACCGGTACGTCTGATGCAGATTTCGAGAAAACCAAACAGATCCTGAACGCCAATCCGGCGCTGAATTTTGTCTGCATTGACGTGGCAAATGGTTATTCCGAGCATTTCGTCCAGTTCGTCAGCAAGGCGCGTGAAGCCTGGCCAACCAAAACCATCATCGCGGGCAACGTGGTGACCGGTGAAATGTGTGAAGAGCTGATCCTCTCCGGGGCCGACATTGTGAAAGTAGGCATTGGCCCGGGGTCCGTTTGCACCACGCGCGTGAAAACCGGTGTGGGTTATCCGCAGCTGTCTGCGGTAATTGAATGCGCTGACGCCGCGCACGGTCTGGGCGGCCAGATCATCAGCGACGGTGGCTGCACCATGCCAGGCGATGTGGCGAAAGCCTTCGGCGGCGGCGCGGACTTCGTGATGCTCGGCGGCATGCTGGCAGGCCACGAAGAGAGCGGCGGTACCGTGGTGGAAGAGAACGGTGAGAAATTCATGCTGTTCTACGGAATGAGCTCTGAATCTGCGATGACCCGTCACGTGGGTGGTGTCGCGAAATACCGTGCGGCGGAAGGCAAAACCGTTAAGCTGCCACTGCGTGGCCCGGTCGAAAACACGGCGCGCGATATCCTCGGCGGTCTGCGTTCTGCCTGCACCTACGTGGGGGCTTCCCGCCTGAAAGAGCTGACGAAACGCACGACGTTTATCCGCGTTCAGGAGCAGGAAAACCGCGTATTTAATAGCCTCTGACGGCTACGGCTGGCGCGCGTCCGTGCGCCAGCATTACCCCGCGCTCATTGCATCCCCCAGATGGAAAATTGGCAGATACATCGCCACCACCAGCGTGCCAATAATCAGACCTGTCACGACCAGTAGCAAAGGCTCAAGAAGCGACGCCAGATTGTCTGCCTGCTGAAATGTCTGTTCCGTATGATGGCGGGCCAGATTCATCAGCATCACATCCAGTGAACCCGATACTTCTCCGGTGCGAATGAGCTGAATACACAGTGGCGTAAAAACAGAGGCCTTCTGGAAGGAGGACCACACGGGCATCCCCTGTTCGATATCGCTGCGTATCTCACGGAGTTTCTCCTGCCAGTAGCCACTCTCAACGGTTTCCTCCACACTCTCCACTCCTTGTAAAAAGGCAATCCCGGCCTGCTGGGTTAATGACAGCACTGTAAAAATTTGCCCCAGTTTTTGCCCACGCATCAGCGTGCCCATCACAGGTACATGTAACAGGACGTACTGCCAGCGCGGATGCCGCCGCAGCTTACAGGCGATGACAACCATTGCCACGAGCAGGGCCAAAAGGGTGAGGATATGCGCCTGAACCAGGGCCGCCAGCCCCATGACTGCCTGCGTGAGCAAAGGGAGCGGGGTGTTGAACGTTTTGTAGATTGCAGCAAACTCAGGCAACACCAGCGTGACCATCGCCAGCACCACGAAAACGGCCAGCGTCAGGATGATCAGCGGATAGCGCAGCGCTTTCTTCACCTTTGCACTGAGCTGCTGCTGGGATTTTTGTTGCTGCGCAAGCTGACGGCAGCAGGCTTCGAGCTTACCCGTCAGCTCACCCGTCTTCACCATCGAGACATAAAGTGGGCTAAACACCTCTGGCCATTTCTTCATGGCCTCTGACAGGGCGCAACCTTCGCTCAGGTCATCAGCAAGACTGTGCAGCAGCGCCTGCCAGTGCTTCAAAGGATGCTGTTCCGCCAGCATGTGCAGGCTTTGGGACAGCGTGAGTCCGGCCTGTAGCAGCGTGGCGAGCTGGCGAAAAATATCGTAGCAGTGCTGCACCTGCCATCGGTGGCGCTGCTGGCAGCGTTTTAGCGCCAGCGGGTGCAGTTGTTTAAGCACCAGAGCCGTGTAAGCTGCGTTACGGTCGATGGCCCAGAGGGTGCCGGTTTGCACCTCCCCCTCGGTGGTCAGGGCACGCCAGCGCCAGAGCGAATTAGCAGCCATCGGGCATTCCCAGGACGCGCAACAGCTCTTCGAGCGTGGTCAGCCCTTGCTCCACGGCCATGCAGCCATGCTCAAACAAAGATGTCATTCCCGCCTGACGTGCGCTGGACCCAATCACCTCCGTGCTTGCTCCGCTGGCGATGGCCTGCCGCAGCGTGTCGTCGATGACGAGCACTTCAAAAATGGCTACGCGACCATAAAAACCGTGATAGCAGCGATCGCAACCGGTGGGTTGCCAGCGAGGAAGCGGCCGGGGCCACAGCGTGCGAGGTAATTCGGTGTGGCGGCTGGCTTCCTGTCGGCAGTACGGGCATAAACGACGCACCAGCCGCTGGGCAATCACCATCGAGAGCGCCGAAGAGATCATCCAGCGCGCGACGCCCATCTGTTGCAGCCGTACCAGCGTTTCAGTCGTCGAATTAGTATGGAGGGTGGACAGCACCAGATGCCCGGTTTGCGCCGCCTTAATGGCAATTTCTGCCGTTTCGCCGTCACGAATTTCACCCACCATAATGATGTCAGGATCCTGCCTGAGCAGGGCACGCAGCACGCTCTGGAAGGTCAGCCCCGCGCGCGGATTAATCTGCGTCTGGTTTAAGCCTGCAAGCGGGATTTCAACGGGATCTTCCACGCTGCAAATATTAACGTCAGGGGTATTTCGCGCCTGTAACGCACTGTACAGCGTCACCGTTTTCCCGCTACCGGTCGGGCCGGTGACCAGAATCAACCCCTGAGGGCTGTTAAGCGCCCCGGCAAAACGGGCCTGCTGGTCTGCACTCATCCCCAGCAGTTCAAGCTCCAGTGCCTGCTGTACCTGGTGAAGCAGACGAAGCACGATTTTTTCTCCACCGCTACAGGGAAGGGTTGCGATACGAAAAGAGACGGTGGCGCTTGCCAGCTCCACCGTAAACTGACCGTCCTGCGGCAGGCGGCGCTCCGCAATATCCAGTTGGCCCAGCACCTTCAGGCGTGCGGCAAGCGTCGTACCGAGGGCGGCGGAAACCGGCGGTTGCGGGTAGAGAACACCGTCGATTCGCAAACGGATCTGGTAGCCGTGCTCCGTCGGTTCAATATGGATGTCAGAAGCCCGCTGGTTCACTGCCTGCTGCAACGTTGTACTGAGCACGTCAGCGGCTGAGTTTGGCACTATTCCCGGCAGGTGTGATGATGAGAGGGACTGAAGCCGTTTTTCCATCCGTTCGGCCGTCCAGCACTCAATATCAATACGTTTCTGCGTGGCGAAGCGTAACGCTTCCATCAGCTCAGAGGCAGGATTACCCACCACCGCAATGCTGATCATCTCGGTGTCGCTTGCGAGTAGCAGTGCGTGATGGCGCTGACAGAGCGTCATAAGCTGTTCGGTGTTCATTGTCCACTCCTGTCAGTTGTTGTCGAAGCGGAAAACATCTTCACAGGCTTGTCTGAGCGCCGTGTCGGACGCAATGTTGCAGGCACGCGTCCAGCCCGTCATACCGTTACCGTCGCTCCAGATCGGTGTCATGAGCACTTCAAGTCCGTTAAGGCTTTCCTGCCCTGTTAACGATACGACCCCCTTCGCCACGCTCATCGCTGAAACGTAACGCGTGGTTGTCGGGGAGGGGATGCCATTGGTTCCTGCGTCGCAGCGATCCACACCACCACGATCCAGGGCGCAAAGCTCAATAGCGGTGCGGTAGGGAATGAACGTTTGAAGCATATCGGTGAGCGCTGCTTTTCGCAGGTAGTTCTGATAGGCCGGGATGCCAATCGCGCTCAGGATGGCAATAATGCCAATGACCACCATTAGCTCAATCAGGGTAAATCCTTGTTGTCTGTTCATATCTGCTCCTTACGTTAAGTGGCGCTACTGTGGCAGTACCGGCGCGCAGAAACGAGGGGCAAAAGCGCGAACGTGAAAGGGCTTTCAGGGAAATGATTCAGTGTTGCAGAGAAGGACAGCGTAATTGCGAGCGGTTTCGTATTTCCCCTCTCCGGGCGGAGAGGGGAAGATCAGTTATTTGAAGCGCATCGAGAGGTCCAGGGCACGTACGTGCTTGGTCAGGGCGCCAACGGAGATATAATCGACGCCGGTTTCAGCAAATTCGCGAAGGGTGTCGAACGTCACGTTGCCGGACACCTCAAGCTGCGCCTGGCCGTTTGTGCGTTTGACCGCTTCACGCATCTGCTCCGTGTCGAAGTTATCGAGCATGATGATGTCAGCCCCCGCTTTAATGGCCTCGTCCAGCTCATCCAGCGTTTCCACTTCCACCTCAACCGGCACATCCGGATGCAGCCAGAAGGCTTTTTCCACGGCCTGACGTACCGAGCCAGAGGCAATAATGTGGTTCTCTTTGATCAGGAAGGCATCGGATAGCCCCAGACGATGGTTGGCGCCACCGCCGCAGAGCACGGCGTATTTCAGCGCGATGCGCAGGCCCGGCAGGGTTTTACGGGTATCCAGCAGCTGCGTGCGGGTGCCTGCCAGCAGGTCAACGTAGCGGCGTACTTCACTGGCAACGCCAGAGAGCGTTTGCACAAAATTGAGGGCGGTGCGTTCACCGGTCAGCAAGACGCGGGACGGGCCGGCCAGTTCGAACAGTGGCTGATTCGCCGTGACCGCATCGCCGTCCTCAACGTGCCATGTTACCTGCACCTCGTCGCCCGCCAGCTGGGTAAAGACCTCCTCAACCCAGCGTTTGCCGCAGAAAACCCCCGCTTGACGGGTGATAATCACCGCATGCGAGCGTGTCTCTTTTGGCAACAATTGGGCGGTAATATCGTTATCGGCGCTGACGTCACCGCCGAGGTCTTCTCTCAGGGCATGGGCAACGCTTGCCGGGATATCACTATTAATACGTTCCAGAAGCGCGTCACGTCGGTGGTCGGGGTTATAGCGGCGAGGCGGCATGATAAAACTCCAAATTGGTAACGAATCATAATATTGAAACATGCTACTCTGAACCGAGTAACAGCACCATAGATAAGGAGTTCCAGCATGTTGTTAGAAAACGGATGGCTGGTGGACGCGCGGCATGTACCGTCGCCGCACCACGACTGCCGCCCGGAGGATGAAAAGCCCACACTGCTGGTGGTTCACAATATTAGTCTCCCGCCGGGTGAGTTTGGCGGTCCGTGGATCGATGCGTTATTCACTGGAACGATAGATCCCGATGCCCACCCCTTCTTTGCTGAGATTGCGCATCTGCGCGTATCGGCGCACTGTCTGATCCGTCGTAATGGCGAAGTGGTTCAGTATGTTCCTTTTGATAAGCGTGCCTGGCATGCCGGCGTGTCGAAGTATCAGGGGCGCGAGCGGTGCAATGATTTCTCCATTGGAATTGAACTGGAAGGAACGGACACCACGCCTTACACCGATGCGCAATATGAGAAACTGGTTGCTGTAACGCAAACGTTAATCGGGCGCTATCCCGCCATTGCAGACAATATTACAGGGCACAGCGACATCGCCCCCGAAAGAAAAACCGACCCCGGCCCGGCTTTTGACTGGTCCCGGTTTCACGCCATGCTTACCACGTCGTCAGATAAGGAGATAACATGACGTTGTTTACCATGCTGCTGGTTATGATCGCTGAACGCCTGTTTAAGCTCGGCGAACACTGGCATCTGGATCATCGGCTGGAGGTGTTATTCCGCCGCATCAGGCATTTTTCCATGCTGCGCACGTTGCTGATGACGGCAGGCGTGATGGTGATTACGTTCCTGTTGCTGCGCTCGCTTTACGGCCTCTTTTTCAACGTGCCGCTGCTGGTGATGTGGATCCTGCTCGGTGTGTTGTGTATTGGCGCGGGCAAGGTGCGTTTGCACTATCACGCGTATCTGAAAGCCGCTTCCCGGGATGATGCCCACGCGCGCGGCGCGATGGCGAGCGAGTTGACGATGATCCACGGTGTACCGCCGGACTGCGATGAACGCGAGTTTCTGCGGGAGCTGCAAAACGCGCTGCTGTGGATTAACTTCCGTTACTACCTGGCGCCGCTGTTCTGGTTCGTGGTGGGCGGACCCTGGGGGCCGGTACTGCTGATGGGTTACGCGTTCCTGCGCGCCTGGCAGACCTGGCTTGCCCGCTATCTTACGCCGCATGAACGTCTACAGTCCGGCATTGATGCCATCCTGCACGTGCTCGACTGGCTTCCGGTGCGTCTGGTCGGCGTGGTCTATGCCCTCATCGGTCACGGTGAAAAGGCGCTGCCCGCGTGGTTTGCCTCCCTTGCAGACCGCCATACCGCGCAGTATCAGGTTTTAACCCGACTGGCACAGTTCTCGCTGGCGCGTGAGCCGCACACGGATAAAGTTGTAACGCCAAAGGCTGCCGTCTCGATGGCGAAGAAAACGTCGTTTGTGGTGGTGGTGATTGTGGCGCTGTTGACGATTTACGGCACGCTGGTTTAAGCCAGCGTGCCGAAGCCGTTATAGCGTATCTGCGGGCGGGATGCCGAAATCAGGCATCCCGTTTTCGTTCCAGCGGACGAGTTTCAGGCGAGTATGGCGATTGGGATCGTAAAGCGGATCGCCTTCAATTTCAGTGTAGTTTCGCGCGTGGTAGACCAGCACATCTTCGCCTTCCGGCGTCTGCGTAAAGCTGTTATGGCCTGGCCCATACTGACGGTTTTCGTAGCTGGTGACGAACACCGGGCGCGGGGATTTATGCCAGTTAGCCGGGTTTTGCGGATCGGCATTCAGGTCTGCCCACAGTAATCCCATGCAGTAGTTCTCGTCGGTGGCGCTGGCGGAATAGCTGATAAACAGCTTATCGCCATGGAACAGCACCGCCGGACCTTCGTTGACCCAGAACCCGCGGCACTCCCAGTCATATTCCGGTTTACTGAGCATCACCGGCTCGCCTTTCAGCGTCCACGGATTTTCCATTTCACACAGGTAAAGATTGGAGTTACCGGAAATGTCCGGGGCTTTTTGCGCCCACAGATACCAGCGTTTGCCCTGATGCACAAAGGTAGTGGCATCCAGCGCGAAGGTGTCAAACGGGGTTTTGATTTGCCCTTTTTCCACCCATGTACCGGTGAGCGGATCGCGATCTGCGCATTCAATGGCGAACATGCGATGCTGGAACATCCCGAGTTCGTCGAGCGCCTGGGTATGTGTGGCGGCAAAGTAGATGTACCACTTGCCGTCGATATGATGCAGTTCCGGTGCCCAGATCAGCTGGCTCATCGGGCCGGTGTCGGGCTTGCGCCAGACAACTACCTCTTCGGCATTGCCTAAATCTTCCAGCGAGTCCGCGCGGCGGATCGCCAGCCGGTCATACTCCGGCACGGAGGCGATAAAGTAATATTGTCCTTCGTGACGCAGGATATACGGGTCGGCGCGTTGTTCAATAAACGGGTTTGGCCAGGTTTGCATTCGGCTTTCCTTATTTAGTCTCAGCGGCTTTAAATTCCTGATAGTCGCTCAGTTCACGATAGTTGGTGCGACGCTTCTCCAGATCGGACTGGATTTGCTTCATGGTCTCACGGTCCACTTTCAGCAGACGTACAACGCCCGCGGTAATTAAATATCCAATGCCAGGGATGACGGTAAAGAGCAGCACAATGCCGTTGATGGCATCCGCGCTCTGCGCTTTTGCGCCCGCGTCATAACCGTACCAGGAGAGCAGGAAGCCAACCATCGCCCCGGCAATCGCCAGACCCAGCTTCAGGAAGAAAATGTTGCCGGAGAAGCTGATCCCGGTGATACGTTTCCCGGTTTTCCATTCACCGTAGTCGTCCACGTCGGCCATCAGTGACCAGTGCAGAGGGGATGGGATCTGGTGCAGGATATTCAGCAGGACGTAAAGCACAACAATGGTTGTCGTCGCTTTCGGGTCGAAGAAGTAGAAGGCGCAGGAGAAAATCGCCAGCGCGATGTTGGTCCAGAAGAAGACCTTCAGCTTGCACCAGCGGTCGGTCAGCACTTTCGCCAGCATACTGCCGAACATCATGCCGACAACGCCCAGGCTGATAAACAGCGTGGCGAAATGGGTGCTTTGCCCCATTACCCAGGTGACGTAATACATGGTGGCCGCCATGCGGATAAAGCCCGGGCAGACGTTGCAGAGCGTCAGAAGCAGAATGCGCACCCACTGGTCATTCTTCCACACATCCTTCAGGTCGTTTTTCAGTTCGTCGTGGGTTTGTACAGCCGGGCGAACGCGCTCGCGCACCGTGGCGAAGCAGAACAGGAACATGCAGGTACCAATCAGCGCCAGCACGGTCATCGCCATCTGGTAGCCTTTGGCTTTGTTATCCCCACCGAACCAGTCGGCCATTGGCAGGAGCGTAAGCGACAGCAGCAGCGTGGCGATACCGACCATAACAAAACGATAGGACTGGCAGGCAACGCGCTCTTTCGGGTCGTTGGTGATTACGCCGCCGAGCGAGCAGTACGGAATGTTGATGGCGGTATAGGTCAGCGACAGCAGGAAGTAGGTGACAAATGCATAGATAACTTTGCTGTTATAGCTCCACTCTGGGGTGGTGAACATCAGGATGCTGAACAGCGCATAGGGGAAGGCAATCCACAGTAGCCATGGACGAAATCGGCCATATTTGCTGCGGGTACGGTCGGCAATCGCGCCCATGATTGGGTCCGTTACGGCGTCAATCACGCGAACGGACAGCAGCAGTACCCCAACCAGCGCAGGCGCCAGACCAAAAATATCCGTATAAAAATAGTTAACAAATAACATGATGGCGCCAAAGATAATGTTGCATCCGGCGTCACCCATGCCATAGCCGATCTTTTCTTTTACTGACAGTTTGTTGTTATCCATCGACAGATCTCCGGGTTTCGGTATGGAGAGAATTATTCGCTGGCAAACGGATATATGCGTTGCAATATAAGGGCGGTGATATGGAGGATTTTGCTGTTGGCGTGAATTTGTGAGGAAGGTAACAAGACGCTGTACCCGCAACTGCGGGTACAGCGAGAAAACACTTAGTGCGCTTTCACCGTTTTGGCGTTTTTCTGTTTCACCATATAGCCCACGCCGAGGATCGCAATCCACACCGGGATGAGGTAGACGGAAATCGCCATGCCTGGCGTGATGAGCATGATGACCAGCACGGCCGCCATGAACAGCAGGCAAACCCAGTTCCCCAGCGGATAGAGCAGGGCAGGGAAGCGCGTGGTTACGCCCTGCTGCTTGGCGCGGCGGAACTTGATGTGCGCGAGGCTAATCATCGCCCAGTTGATCACCAGCGCGGAAACCACCAACGCCATCAGCAGGCCGAAGGCCGATTCCGGTGCCAGGTAGTTAATCAGAACGCAAAGCGCCGTCACGACCGCCGACACGATAATGGTGTTAACCGGTACGCCACGTTTATCAATGGTAAGCAGCGCTTTCGGTGCGTTGCCCTGTTGCGCCAGGCCGAACAGCATACGGCTGTTGCAGTAAACGCAGCTGTTATAAACAGAGAGCGCGGCGGTCAGCACTACGACGTTGAGCGCGTTCGCCACGAAGGTGTCGCCCAGCTCGTGGAAGATCAGCACAAACGGGCTGGTATCCGCCGTGACGCGTGTCCATGGCAGCAGGGAGAGCAGGACCGCCAGGGAGCCCACGTAGAAGATCAGAATACGGTAGATAACCTGATTTGTGGCTTTCGGGATGCTCTGCTCCGGGTTGTCGGCTTCCGCGGCGGTGATGCCCACCAGCTCCAGACCGCCGAAGGAGAACATAATGATCGCCATCATCATTACCAGGCCGGTCATGCCGTGCGGCAGGAACCCGCCCTGTTCCCAGAGGTTGCGCACGGTTGCCTGCGGGCCACCGTTGCCGCTGAAGAGCAGCCAGCCGCCAAAAATGATCATCGCTACAACGGCAATTACTTTGATAATGGCGAACCAGAACTCCATTTCCCCAAACACTTTCACGTTGGTCAGGTTGATGGCGTTGATCAGCACGAAGAAGACTGCCGCAGACGCCCAGGTGGGGATCTCCGGGTACCAGAATTGAATGTATTTACCGACGGCGGTGAGTTCCGCCATAGCAACCAGCACGTAAAGAACCCAGTAGTTCCATCCGGAGGCGAACCCCGCAAAGCTGCCCCAGTATTTGTAGGCAAAGTGGCTAAAAGAGCCTGCAACCGGCTCCTCGACGACCATTTCCCCTAACTGGCGCATAATCAAAAACGCAATGAAACCTGCAATCGCGTAACCCAGAATGATGCCCGGACCGGCCGACTGGATAACGGACGCACTGCCCAGAAACAGGCCAGTACCAATAGCACCGCCCAGGGCGATGAGCTGAATATGGCGGTTTTTAAGACCGCGCTTTAGCTGATCGCCATGCTGTTGAGCTTCCATTTGAAACCTCGTGTGTGGTTGTTATGTTCACGCTGTGCGTGTGTAATTATGAAAGTCCATATTCTGTATTTATTTCTTTACGGTTAACGATACCGAAAAAAGCGGAGATGGCTTCCGTTAGCGCCAGAATAGTGGTAAGTGCCAGCGAATGCACCTGCTTTATGAAGGGCTGATGACGACTTGAATAAAAAGAAACCAATTGTAAATCGGTACGTTAACCCCTCATACCCCAACCTATAGAATAGAAATGCGTCATAAGTGGGCGAATTTTCATATTTTGCCTTGTTGAATCGCTTCAGATTGCAAAATCCCTCGTTTAAATATGGTTAAAACTGCCCCTTTGGGAGTAACCATTTCATTTGTGCAAAGTTACATTCCTGAAACGTTAGTTCTGTAAGGTTGTTAAAATGTGCCGGGTTTCCTGATTTCAATCAAAACCAATATGGACAGAAGGTGAATACTTTGTTACTTTAGCGATACGAACATGAAATTGGTAAGACCAATTGACTCCGGGCAAAAAGGCGTAAGACAGGGAATATGGCCTACAGCAAAATTCGCCAACCAAAACTTTCCGATGTGATTGAGCAGCAGCTGGAGTTTTTGATTCTCGAAGGGACACTGCGCCCGGGCGAGAAACTCCCGCCAGAACGCGAGCTGGCAAAACAGTTCGACGTTTCACGCCCCTCTCTGCGTGAGGCGATTCAACGTCTCGAAGCAAAGGGCCTGTTGCTCCGTCGTCAGGGTGGCGGAACCTTTGTGCAAAACAGCCTGTGGCAGAGCTTCAGCGACCCGCTGGTAGAACTTCTCTCTGACCACCCAGAATCCCAGTTTGATCTGCTTGAGACCCGTCACGCGCTGGAAGGTATCGCGGCCTATTACGCCGCCCTTCGCAGCACTGATGAAGACCGCGTACGTATTCGCGAGCTGCATCAGGCCATTGAACGGGCACAGCAGTCCGGCGACTTAGACGCCGAATCCAGCGCCGTTGTCCAGTATCAAATTGCCGTCACCGAAGCAGCGCACAACGTGGTGCTCCTCCATCTGCTACGCTGCATGGAGCCCATGCTGGCCCAGAACGTTCGTCAGAATTTTGAATTGTTGTATGCCCGTCGGGAGATGCTCCCGCTGGTAAGCAACCATCGCACCCGAGTATTCGAGGCGATAATGGCCGGGGAACCGGAGCAGGCGCGTGAAGCGTCGCACCGCCATCTGGCTTTCATTGAGGAAATCTTGCTGGACCGCAGCCGTGAACAATCGCGTCGCGAGCGTTCATTGCGCCGCATACAGCAACGAAAGGATTAAGCGCCAGGTACTTTTAGAGCGCGGCAACTAAACGCAGAACCTGTCTTATTGTGCTCTTAACCGAGAGCACAATGGGACAGGTTCCAGACAAATCAACGTATTAGATAGATAAGGAATACCCCCATGTCAGAACGTCTCCAAAATGACGTGGATCCGATCGAAACTCGCGACTGGCTACAGGCGATCGAATCGGTCATCCGTGAAGAAGGTGTTGAGCGTGCTCAGTATCTGATTGATCAGCTGCTTTCAGAAGCGCGCAAAGGCGGCGTGAAAGTGGCTTCAGGTGCAGGGGCTAGCAACTACGTAAACACGATTGCCGTCGAAGACGAACCGGAATACCCGGGCAATCTGGATCTGGAACGCCGTATCCGTTCTGCTATCCGCTGGAACGCTATCATGACCGTTCTGCGCGCATCCAAGAAAGATCTGGAACTGGGTGGCCACATGGCGTCCTTCCAGTCCTCTGCGACCGTTTACGAAGTGTGCTTCAACCACTTCTTCCGTGCAGCCAACGAGAAAGACGGCGGCGATCTGGTGTACTTCCAGGGCCACATCTCTCCGGGCATCTATGCACGTGCCTTCCTGGAAGGTCGTCTGACTGAAGAGCAGATGAACAACTTCCGTCAGGAAGTTCACGGTAAGGGTCTGTCTTCTTATCCGCACCCTAAACTGATGCCTGAGTTCTGGCAGTTCCCGACCGTATCTATGGGTCTGGGTCCAATTGGTGCAATCTATCAGGCTAAATTCCTGAAGTACCTGGAACACCGTGGTCTGAAAGACACCTCTGAGCAGACCGTTTACGCCTTCCTGGGCGACGGTGAAATGGATGAGCCAGAATCTAAAGGCGCGATCACTATCGCGACCCGTGAGAAGCTGGACAACCTGTGCTTCATCATCAACTGTAACCTACAACGTCTGGATGGTCCGGTAACCGGTAACGGCAAGATCATTAACGAACTGGAAGGCATCTTCGCGGGTGCAGGCTGGAACGTGATCAAAGTCATGTGGGGCGGTCGTTGGGATGAGCTGCTGCGTAAAGACACCAGCGGTAAACTGATCCAGCTGATGAACGAAACCGTTGACGGCGACTACCAGACCTTCAAATCCAAAGACGGTGCCTACGTTCGTGAGCACTTCTTCGGCAAATATCCTGAAACCGCAGCCCTGGTTGCAGACTGGACTGACGAGCAGATCTGGGCGCTGAACCGCGGTGGTCACGATCCGAAGAAAGTTTACGCTGCACTGAAAAAAGCGCAGGAAACCAAAGGTAAAGCGACTGTGATCCTGGCCCACACCATCAAAGGTTACGGCATGGGTGATACCGCAGAAGGTAAAAACATCGCTCACCAGGTTAAGAAAATGAACATGGACGGCGTGCGTTATATTCGCGACCGTTTCAACGTTCCAGTGACCGATGAGCAGGTAGAAAACCTGTCTTACATCACCTTCCCGGAAGGGTCTGAAGAGCACAAGTACCTGCACGAACGTCGTCAGGCGCTGAAAGGCTACCTGCCTGCTCGTCAGCCTAACTTCACCGAGAAGCTGGAACTGCCAGCCCTGGAAGACTTCTCTCAGCTGCTGGAAGAGCAGAACAAAGAGATCTCTACCACTATCGCTTTCGTTCGTGCCCTGAACGTGATGCTGAAGAACAAGTCAATCAAAGATCGTCTGGTTCCAATCATCGCCGACGAAGCGCGTACTTTCGGTATGGAAGGTCTGTTCCGTCAGATCGGTATCTACAGCCCGAACGGCCAGCAGTACACCCCGCAGGACCGTGAGCAGGTTGCATACTACAAAGAAGACGAGAAAGGTCAGATCCTGCAGGAAGGTATCAACGAGCTGGGCGCAGGCGCATCCTGGCTGGCTGCTGCGACCTCTTACAGCACCAACAACCTGCCGATGATCCCGTTCTACATCTACTACTCCATGTTCGGGTTCCAGCGTATCGGTGATCTGTGCTGGCAGGCAGGCGACCAGCAGGCTCGCGGCTTCCTGATCGGTGGTACTTCTGGTCGTACGACCCTGAACGGTGAAGGTCTGCAGCACGAAGATGGTCACAGCCACATTCAGTCTCTGACTATCCCTAACTGTATCTCTTACGACCCGTCTTACGCGTACGAAGTGGCAGTCATCATGCATGACGGTCTGCAGCGCATGTACGGTGAAGCGCAAGAGAACGTTTACTACTACATCACCACCCTGAACGAAAACTACCACATGCCGGCAATGCCAGCAGGTGCCGAGGAAGGTATCCGTAAAGGTATCTACAAACTCGAAACCATCGAAGGTAGCAAAGGTAAAGTTCAGCTGCTGGGCTCCGGTTCTATCCTGCGTCACGTTCGTGAAGCAGCGCAGATCCTGGCGAAAGACTACGGTGTGGGTTCCGATGTGTACTCTGTGACCTCCTTCACTGAACTGGCGCGTGATGGCCAGGATTGTGAGCGCTGGAACATGCTGCACCCAATGGAAACCCCACGCGTTCCGTACATCGCTCAGGTGATGAACGACGCGCCAGCGGTGGCGTCTACTGACTATATGAAACTGTTCGCTGAGCAGGTTCGTACTTACGTTCCAGCTGATGATTATCGCGTACTGGGTACTGACGGCTTCGGTCGTTCTGACAGCCGCGAAAACCTGCGTCACCACTTCGAAGTTGATGCTTCCTACGTGGTTGTAGCAGCACTGGGCGAACTGGCTAAACGTGGCGAAATCGATAAGAAAGTGGTTGCGGACGCAATCACCAAATTCAACATCGATGCAGATAAAGTTAACCCGCGTCTGGCGTAAGAGGTAAAAGAATAATGGCTATCGAAATCAATGTACCGGACATCGGGGCTGATGAAGTTGAAATCACCGAGATCCTGGTCAAAGTAGGCGACAAAGTTGAAGCTGAACAGTCGCTGATCACCGTAGAAGGCGACAAAGCCTCTATGGAAGTCCCGTCTCCTCAGGCTGGCATCGTTAAAGAGATCAAAGTCTCTGTTGGCGATAAAACCGAGACTGGCAAACTGATCATGATTTTCGATTCCGCCGACGGTGCAGCAGCTGCTGCACCTGCGCAGGAAGAGAAGAAAGAAGCCGCTCCTGCTGCTGCTCCAGCAGCGGCCGCGGCAGCGAAAGAAGTAAATGTGCCTGATATCGGCGGTGACGAAGTTGAAGTTACCGAAATCCTGGTGAAAGTGGGCGACACCGTTGCGGCTGAGCAGTCACTGATCACCGTAGAAGGCGACAAAGCCTCTATGGAAGTGCCAGCACCGTTCGCCGGTACCGTTAAAGAGATCAAGATTAACACCGGTGACAAAGTGTCTACCGGCTCGCTGATCATGGTCTTCGAAGTGGCGGGTGCAGCACCTGCCGCTGCGCCTGCTCAGGCTGCTGCTCCGGCTCCGGCCGCTGCACCAGCGGCTGCTGGCGGCGCGAAAGACGTTAACGTACCGGATATCGGCGGTGACGAAGTTGAAGTGACCGAAGTGATGGTGAAAGTGGGCGACAAAGTTGCCGCTGAACAGTCACTGATCACCGTTGAAGGCGACAAAGCTTCTATGGAAGTGCCTGCGCCGTTCGCCGGTACCGTTAAAGAGATCAAAATCAGCACCGGCGACAAAGTGTCTACCGGCTCTCTGATCATGGTCTTCGAAGTGGAAGGCGCAGCGCCTGCCGCCGCTCCGGCTGCCGCGGCTGCTCCGGCACCTGCTGCTGCACCGGCTCAGGCTGCTAAACCTGCTGCTGCCCCTGCTGCTAAAGCAGAAAAATCTGAGTTCGCTGAAAACGACGCTTACGTCCACGCGACTCCGCTGATTCGTCGCCTGGCGCGCGAATTCGGTGTGAACCTGGCGAAAGTGAAGGGCACCGGCCGTAAAGGTCGTATCCTGCGCGAAGACGTTCAGGGTTACGTGAAAGACGCGGTGAAACGCGCCGAAGCTGCACCTGCGGCAGCCGCTGGCGGCGGTATCCCGGGCATGCTGCCATGGCCGAAAGTGGACTTCAGCAAGTTCGGTGAAATCGAAGAAGTGGAGCTGGGCCGTATCCAGAAAATCTCTGGTGCTAACCTGAGCCGTAACTGGGTGATGATCCCGCACGTTACGCACTTCGATAAGACCGATATCACCGATCTGGAAGCGTTCCGTAAACAGCAGAACGCCGAAGCTGAGAAGCGTAAGCTGGACGTGAAGTTCACCCCAGTGGTCTTTATCATGAAGGCCGTTGCCGCTGCTCTTGAGCAGATGCCACGCTTCAACAGCTCCCTGTCCGAAGACGGCCAGAAGCTGACGCTGAAGAAATACATCAACATCGGTGTTGCGGTTGATACGCCAAATGGTCTGGTGGTTCCGGTCTTCAAAGACGTGAACAAGAAGAGCATTACCGAGCTGTCCCGTGAACTGACCACCATCTCCAAAAAAGCGCGTGATGGTAAGCTGACTGCCGGCGAAATGCAGGGCGGCTGCTTCACTATCTCCAGCATCGGCGGCCTGGGTACCACCCACTTCGCGCCGATTGTAAACGCGCCGGAAGTGGCTATCCTCGGTGTGTCTAAGTCCGCGATGGAGCCGGTGTGGAATGGCAAAGAGTTCGTGCCGCGTCTGATGATGCCAATCTCTCTCTCCTTCGACCACCGCGTAATCGACGGGGCTGATGGTGCGCGTTTCATCACCATCATCAACAACACCCTGAGCGACATTCGCCGCCTGGTGATGTAATCGAAAAGCCGGCCAGTCGGCCGGCTTTTTTCTGATAATCTCATGGGGTTTTTGAGGTTATTGGTGAAAGCGATAATTCGTGAGCCGTTTGTTGTTTCAAAATTGTTAACAATTTTGTAAAATACGGGCGGATAGAACGACCCGGTGGACGACGGGTATACATTAAGAGGTCATGATGAGCACAGAAATCAAAACTCAGGTCGTAGTACTTGGGGCAGGCCCGGCAGGTTACTCCGCAGCATTTCGCGCCGCGGATTTAGGTCTGGAAACCGTCATCGTAGAACGTTACAGCACCCTCGGCGGTGTTTGTCTGAACGTCGGCTGTATCCCTTCTAAAGCGCTGCTGCACGTAGCGAAAGTTATCGAAGAAGCCAAAGCGCTGGCTGAACACGGTATCGTCTTCGGCGAGCCGAAAACCGATATCGACAAAATTCGTACCTGGAAAGAGAAAGTTATCACTCAGCTGACCGGCGGTCTGGCGGGTATGGCCAAAGGCCGTAAAGTGAAAGTGGTAAACGGTCTGGGTAAATTCACCGGTGCGAACACCCTGGAAGTGGAAGGCGAAAACGGCAAAACCGTGATCAACTTCGACAACGCGATCATCGCGGCAGGCTCTCGCCCAATCGAACTGCCATTCATTCCACATGAAGATCCACGCGTGTGGGATTCCACCGATGCGCTGGAGCTGAAAACCGTTCCTAAGCGTCTGCTGGTTATGGGCGGCGGTATCATCGGTCTGGAAATGGGTACTGTGTACCATGCGCTGGGTTCAGAGATCGACGTGGTTGAAATGTTCGACCAGGTAATCCCGGCAGCCGACAAAGATATCGTTAAAGTCTTCACCAAACGCATCAGCAAGAAATTCAACCTGATGCTGGAAACCAAAGTGACTGCCGTTGAAGCGAAAGAAGACGGTATTTACGTTTCCATGGAAGGCAAAAAAGCCCCATCCGAACCACAGCGTTACGACGCCGTGCTGGTGGCTATCGGCCGTGTGCCGAACGGTAAAAATCTCGACGCGGGCAAAGCTGGCGTGGAAGTGGACGACCGTGGCTTCATCCGCGTTGACAAACAGCTGCGTACCAACGTGCCGCACATCTTTGCTATCGGCGATATCGTCGGTCAGCCAATGCTGGCGCACAAAGGTGTTCACGAAGGTCATGTTGCCGCTGAAGTTATCGCCGGCATGAAGCATTACTTCGATCCGAAAGTGATCCCATCTATCGCGTATACCGAGCCAGAAGTTGCATGGGTTGGTCTGACTGAGAAAGAAGCGAAAGAGAAAGGCATCAGCTATGAAACTGCCACCTTCCCGTGGGCTGCTTCTGGCCGTGCTATCGCGTCCGATTGCGCAGACGGTATGACCAAACTGATCTTCGACAAAGAGACTCACCGCGTCATCGGTGGTGCGATTGTCGGTACCAACGGCGGCGAGCTGCTGGGTGAAATCGGTCTGGCTATCGAAATGGGCTGCGACGCAGAAGACATCGCGCTGACCATCCACGCACACCCGACTCTGCATGAGTCCGTGGGCCTGGCGGCTGAAGTGTTTGAAGGTAGCATTACTGACCTGCCAAACGCGAAAGCGAAGAAGAAATAAGTTTCTTCAGATGAAAAAAGCGGCCTCAGGCCGCTTTTTTTATGCGCTGCGTTCAGGGTGTGACAGGCTGCCAGGTCTTATCCGGCTGGTATTCACTAAGAGCCTGCGCTTTCTGCGCCGAATCGTTGCCGAGATCTGCCTGATAAACCGCGTCATCCTGGTTAATTACAAAGCTCATTACCCCCGTCTGACCGTAGTTCACCGGCCAGGCGACCATGGCAAAGCCATTTTTATCCGGCAGGATGCGGAATCGGTAACCATGGTAACCCGCCCCCGACTGTGGAGGACTGAACGCCGGACCCAGTGGGCTGGGCGTTTCACCGGGAGCGACGGGCCAGTACAGTCCATCCTTTTTACCTTCAGAACTGACTATCTTCTGCGCGTACTTTTGGTTCATCGCAAAATAGCTCTGCTGGGCATCAACATAGGCGTGAAGCGCTTCGATGGCTGCGAGTTCGTTGCGCCCGATTTCGCGGGTCAGGATCTCTTCTGCGGCTTCCTGCATATCAAACTGCCAGCCAGATGCCGTTTTGACCACCGGGATCGGTAGCTGCCAGCCGTTATCGCCCACCACCAGGTGCGCCACGTTGCCACTGATGACGGTTTTATGATGAACGTTCCAGTCGCGCAGGAAGCGATCGACCGCATCAGGATCAACGCCTTCGGGCGGCAGGAAATCGCGCCAGTTTTCACCGAGCAAATTGTTCATCGCACTTTCATTTTGCTCGCTGATGGCGCTTGCCAGCGCACTGGTCGCCTGTTCTGGCGAACTGAACGATTGCTGTGCCATGACGGCCGCCGAGACCATGAACAACACCATTCCACTGAGTAATTGACGTTTCATGTCGGCTCCCTTAACGATGACGGAATTCATGGCGTTCAGCGCGTTCGCCAGTGAGCTGGCGCGGCTGATGTTGACGAGTAGCGAGCTGCCGGCTTTGCGCCCCGCGCTGCTGCTGGGCTTGCCAGTTCGCGGAGCGGCTGTCGTTGCCGCTCAGGGCATTGGCTCGATGCAGCCTGGCTGGCTGCTGTACCGTCTGTGAAACCCGCTTCTCCTGTCTGTGCATGTCAGTCTGATGATGTTCACGCTGCGGCGTGCTCGTCCGTTTTACGGCCTGTGGCCTGGTGTCATATCCACGATAGTTATTTCGCTGCGAGATCTGCTTCAACTGTTGCGTTGAGGCCAGACGTTGTGCGTCCCGCGTGGCTGTATGTACTGAGTGTGGGAGGGTTTTACCCGTTGATTTTTCCATCTGGCTGAGAGCGGCCTGGCGCTGGCTGTCGCGATTGACTGGATTTTGCTGCGTCGCGCTTAGCCCGGTGGCTGTCTGTGTAGAGTGGAAGCGGTTAGCCAGCTGGTTATTCGGGTAAGGCACGCCTTCACGATAGGCAGGATTGTGCTGCCAGGTGTGGTTATTACCGTTCAGGTGCTGCCCGCTGATTCTGTTGAAATTATCCACGTTGATATTGATGTTGTTATCACCGTTGCGGTTATAACCGCCGTGATTGTCCCAGTCATCATCGTGATGATGGTGATCCCAGTCGTCGTCATCCCAGTCAATATTGCTGAAAATGGCGTAGGTTGTAGCGACCCCGAGGCTAAAACCTAATCCTTTAACCAGACTGTCCGTGAATTGCTCGCCGGGTGAGGGCGGAAGATAGACCGGCGGGTAAGCGGTGTTAGGCCAGCTACCATAAACCGTATTCGGGTTATACGTGGGAACATACACCACCTGCGGATCGGCGGATTCAATCTTGATCACCGTTGGGCTGGTAGGCGTTGCGGTTGTCGTGGTTTTTGTCGATGCAGGTTTCGTGACGGTGGTGACCGTCTGCTGCGGTGTGGATTGTAGCGCACCCGTTTGTTGGGCCAGCAGGCGCAGCCGCTGTACGGAATCCATCACATCTTTCGGCTGTGCAAGGAAAGCGTCTCCCAGATTTTGTACCCATGGCGGATTTTCGCCCATCAACGACATCAGCTGAGGAAACGCAACCAGGGATTTTACGCTGGGATCCCACGGCTGGGTGGCTACCGCCTGCAGGGCGGCATCACCCTGCATTTTAGGATTATCTTTCGACCACTGCGCGGCCTGAATAACATTTGACGGGTAAGTCGACGCCATCAAGATTTGCGACAGCAGGGCATCCGGGTAAAGCGCGACAGGGGCAACCCATTGGTCGATTTGCGCCGCAGTGTAGACCGGGGCAGCGACGGGCGCAGGCTGGGCTACCGGTGCGCCAGGTTGTTGTGTAACCGGAGCAGGCGTAGCAGGTTCCGTTGCGCGGCTTTTAACGTACATGACACCCGAGGCGGCAAACAGCCCCGCACTGCAAAGCAGAACAAGAAGATGTGGCTTAAAAGGCAACTTCATAGATTGACTCCAACGAGACGAGTGCAGTGCCGTGAGGCGTTGCTGTTGCCGCGAGTATCATTCACTCGTGTTTTACAGTTTTGACTATTGTTGGGAAACCAACCGGAGCGTCCGGATAAAGAGTGTGAGTATTTATTACACAATTATATCGGATAGCTGAAAAGGCGACGGGAAAGAGGACAAGATTCGCCTCGTCTCCCCGCTACACCATGCTTAACGATTCAGCAAATAATTTAATGTTGCTTTTTTGTAAACAGATTAACACTGTGCAGAAATCCTGCTATGCTGCCCGACGCGGTATCGGGCATTTACCCTACAAACTGCTGTCTCACAGGAGCGTGAAGAGAACGCCCGCCGCATATGACAATGAGAGCGAGGAGAACCGTCGTGCTAGAAGAATACCGTAAGCACGTAGCAGAACGTGCCGCCGAGGGAATTGTACCCAAACCTTTAGATGCAACCCAAATGGCCGCGCTCGTCGAGCTGCTGAAGAACCCGCCTGAGGGCGAAGAAGAATTCCTGTTAGATCTGCTGATCAACCGCGTACCGCCTGGCGTAGATGAAGCTGCCTACGTAAAAGCCGGATTCCTTGCTGCTATCGCCAAAGGCGAAGCCACCTCCCCACTGGTTACTCCTGAAAAAGCCATTGAACTGCTCGGCACCATGCAGGGCGGCTATAACATTCATCCGCTGATTGACGCGCTGGACAACGAAAAGCTGGCACCGATTGCTGCCAAAGCGCTCTCTTCAACGCTGCTGATGTTCGATAACTTCTACGATGTAGAAGAAAAAGCCAAAGCAGGCAACGTTTACGCGAAGCAGGTGATGCAGTCCTGGGCCGATGCCGAATGGTTCCTGAACCGCCCTGCGCTTGCTGAAAAAATTACCGTGACCGTCTTTAAGGTTACCGGTGAAACCAACACCGATGACCTCTCTCCGGCTCCGGACGCGTGGTCTCGTCCTGATATCCCCCTGCACGCCCTGGCGATGCTGAAAAACGCCCGCGAAGGCATCGAGCCGGATCAGCCGGGTAGCGTTGGCCCGATTAAACAGATCGAAGCGCTTCAGGAGAAAGGTTTCCCGCTGGCCTACGTCGGTGATGTGGTTGGTACCGGTTCTTCCCGTAAATCCGCCACCAACTCCGTGCTGTGGTTCATGGGCGACGACATTCCGCACGTGCCGAACAAGCGCGGCGGCGGCCTGTGCCTCGGCGGCAAAATTGCGCCAATCTTCTTCAACACCATGGAAGATGCGGGCGCTCTGCCAATTGAAGTGGACGTGAGCAACCTGAACATGGGTGACGTGATTGACGTTTACCCGTATAAAGGCGAAGTGCGCAACCACGAAACCAACGAACTGTTGGCAAGCTTCGAGCTGAAAACCGACGTGCTGATCGACGAAGTGCGTGCCGGTGGCCGTATTCCGCTGATCATTGGCCGTGGCCTGACCACCAAAGCGCGTGAAGCGCTGGGTCTGCCGCACAGTGACGTGTTCCGTCAGGCGAAAGACGTGGCGGAAAGCAATCGCGGCTTCTCGCTGGCACAGAAAATGGTCGGTCGCGCCTGCGGCGTCGCTGGTATCCGTCCTGGCGCGTACTGCGAGCCGAAAATGACCTCCGTGGGCTCTCAGGACACCACCGGTCCAATGACCCGTGATGAACTGAAAGACCTTGCGTGCCTGGGCTTCTCATCTGACCTGGTGATGCAGTCCTTCTGCCACACTGCGGCATATCCGAAGCCGGTTGACGTCACTACGCACCACACGCTGCCTGACTTCATTATGAACCGTGGCGGTGTCTCCCTGCGTCCGGGCGACGGCGTTATCCACTCCTGGCTGAACCGCATGCTGCTGCCGGATACCGTGGGTACCGGCGGTGACTCCCATACCCGTTTCCCGATTGGTATCTCCTTCCCTGCGGGCTCCGGTCTGGTGGCGTTTGCCGCAGCGACCGGCGTGATGCCTCTCGACATGCCTGAATCCGTGCTGGTGCGTTTCAAAGGCAAAATGCAGCCGGGCATCACTCTGCGCGATCTGGTGCACGCAATCCCGCTGTATGCCATCAAACAGGGTCTGCTGACCGTTGAGAAGAAGGGCAAGAAAAACATCTTCTCTGGCCGCATTCTGGAAATTGAAGGTCTGCCGGATCTGAAAGTTGAGCAGGCGTTCGAGCTGACCGATGCCTCTGCCGAGCGTTCTGCGGCGGGCTGTACCATCAAGCTGAACAAAGAGCCGATTATTGAGTATCTGACCTCCAACATCGTGCTGCTCAAGTGGATGATTGCGGAAGGCTACGGCGACCGCCGTACGCTGGAGCGTCGTATTCAGGGCATGGAAAAATGGCTGGCGGATCCGCAGCTGCTGGAAGCTGACGCTGACGCAGAGTACGCGGCGGTGATCGACATCGATCTGGCGGATATCAAAGAGCCAATCCTGTGTGCGCCAAACGATCCGGACGATGCGCGTCTGCTCTCTGACGTACAGGGCGATAAGATCGACGAAGTGTTCATCGGCTCCTGTATGACCAACATCGGCCACTTCCGTGCTGCCGGTAAGCTGCTGGATACTCACAAAGGCCAGCTGCCGACCCGTCTGTGGGTGGCGCCGCCAACCCGTATGGATGCGGCGCAGCTGACCGAAGAGGGCTACTACAGCGTGTTCGGTAAGAGCGGGGCGCGTATTGAAATTCCGGGCTGCTCCCTGTGCATGGGCAACCAGGCGCGCGTGGCCGACGGTGCGACAGTGGTTTCCACCTCCACCCGTAACTTCCCGAACCGTTTGGGTACCGGGGCGAACGTCTACCTGGCTTCTGCGGAGCTGGCAGCGGTTGCGGCGCTGATTGGCAAACTGCCAACGCCGGAAGAGTACCAGACCTTTGTGGCTCAGGTAGATAAGACGGCGGTGGATACCTATCGCTATCTGAACTTCGACCAGCTCTCTCAGTACACCGAGAAGGCTGACGGGGTGATCTTCCAGACCGCGGTATAAAAACCAACCCCTCACCCCTAACCCCTCTCCCAAAGGGGCGAGGGGGATTTTATTCCCTCTCCCTTTGGGAGAGGGCCAGGGTGAGGGGTATTTTTTTATTTTCATTCCTCCCACCTCTCCCGCTTTTTTTCTTCCTCTCTGCTGCGATAATTACCCTAATGGCTTTGCAGAGGAAAACGCTATGGATTACGAATTTTTGCGCGACATCACCGGCGTGGTGAAAGTGCGAATGTCGATGGGGCACGAAGCCGTTGGACACTGGTTTAACGAAGAGGTGAAAGAGAACCTCGCGCTGCTGGATGAAGTCGAACAGGCAGCGGAAACGGTGAAAGGCAGTGAACGCTCCTGGCAACGCGCCGGACACGAATACACCCTGTGGATGGATGGCGAAGAGGTGATGGTGCGTGCCAACCAGCTTGAGTTCTCGGGTGATGAGATGGAAGAGGGGATGAGCTACTACGACGAAGAGAGCCTGTCGCTGTGCGGTGTGGAAGATTTCCTGAAAGTGGTGAACGCCTACCGCGACTTTATGAAACAGAAGTAACTCCCCGAAGCGTCCCTGCTTCGGGCCACGATTACACGGTCGGAATGTTACGGCCGTAGTAAATTTCGCGCATCTCTTTCCAGAGCAGGTCGGTAATGACCTTACGCTCTTCTTCGCTTAAATCTTCCGGTTTCGTGTGGAACATGTAGTGCTTAAGGTCGAATTCCTTAAGTAACATTTTGGTGTGGAAGATATTCTCCTGATAGACGTTCACATCCATCATGTCGTACAGCGATTTCATGTCGTCGGACATGAAGTTCTGAATGGAGTTGATCTCATGATCGATGAAGTGCTTCATGCCGTTGATATCACGGGTAAAACCGCGTACGCGATAATCAATAGTGACGATATCGGATTCCAGCTGGTGGATTAAATAATTCAACGCATTCAGCGGTGAAATCACGCCGCAGGTCGACACCTCGATATCCGCGCGGAAGGTACACAGTCCGCCTTCCGGGTGGCTTTCCGGGTAGGTGTGCACGCAGATATGGCTTTTATCCAGGTGGGCGACAACCACTTCTGGCAGTGGGCCGGGGTGCTCGGTTTTGTCGATAAGCTGCGGGTCAACCGGCTCTTCACTGACCAGAATGGTGACGCTTGCTCCCTGCGGCTCGTAATCCTGGCGCGCGATATTCAGGATGTTGGCGCCGATAATCGAGCAGGTCTCTGTCAGGATCTCGGTCAGACGGTTGGCGTTGTAGAGTTCATCGATATAGGCGATATAACCATCGCGCTCTTCTGCTGTTTTGGCGTAGCAGATATCGTAAATACAAAAACTCAGGCTTTTGGTCAGATTGTTAAAGCCATGCAGTTTAAGCTTTTTCAATTAGTTCACCTCCTTTGAGGACAGCGCGTCTTGCAGATATTGAGGCAACGCAAAGGCTGCGGTGTGGATCGCCGGGTTGTAGTATCGGCATTTGAGTCCGGCCTGGTGGAAGCGGGCCTGGATAATTTCGGTGGAGAGATGGCGCAGGACGTCGTTATCCGTCGCCCAGGCAAAGGTCATGATCCCGCCGTAGTAAGTGGGGATCGCCGCCTGGTAGAAGCTGACGTCAGCAAAATAGGTGCTCAGCTTACGGTGGCTATCAAGCGCTTCATCCTGTTGCAGGAAGCAAACGCCGTTTTGCGCCACAAAAATCCCGCCAGGCTTCAGGCAGCGCTTGCAGCCTTCGTAAAACGACGAGGTAAACAGCGACGCGCCGGGGCCGATAGGGTCGGTACAGTCAGAGATAATGACATCAAACGTTTGCGTGGTCTGGTTAACAAAATTGACGCCATCGTCGATAACCAGATTAAACCGCGGATCGTCATAGCTGCCAGCATTGTGGTTGGGCAGATACTGGCGGCAGAACGACACCACACCGGCGTCGATTTCCACCATGGTGATGGTTTCGACATTCTGATGACGCGAGACTTCACGCAGCATCGCGCCGTCGCCGCCGCCGATAATCAGCACGTCCTTCGCGTGGCCGTGGGCCAGCAGCGGGACGTGGGTCATCATTTCGTGATAGATAAACTCGTCGCGCTCGGTGGTTTGCACCACGCCGTCCAGCGCCATTACGCGGCCAAAGGCGGCGTTTTCGAAGATTATCAGATCCTGATGAGCGGTTTTCTCATGATAGAGCACGTTATCCACGGCAAAATACTGACCAAACTGGTCATGCAGCGTTTCTTGCCATACCGTTTTTTCGGTCATGGGGAGCACCTCCTTCGTTAGCATCCATTACATCCGGCAGATGGGCGCAACACAACACCGCCGTGAAGCGGTTAGCGGGTCAACAAGGGGCGTCGGGAAGGTTACTTCACGTAGGCGAGCAGGCTGAGTGAATCGCGAGCCAGCGCTTTGCATTTTTTAGCAGTGGGAATGCCAATACCGCTTAAATCACGGTAGCTGTCTTCACCGAGCGCCTTCATGTCGAAGCTGTCGTAGTTGCTGAGGTCCCATTGGTTCTGCTGGGCAAAAAAGACCAGTGCGCGACGAATTTGCCCATTGGGTAAATTCTGGTAACCACAATCGTTTTTCAGAAAAACAAAAACTGCCGTCAGATCGGCCATATCTTCCGCTTCGTTTTCACTTAGCGCGTAACTGTTCGCACACATCGCCATCAGGCTGGCGAACAAAATTGTTCTGAAAAACGTCTTCATTGCCTTTACCACTGCATCACGGAAAATTAACGTTAGCATACTTGATGCCAGGCCGACGATCTTTATTATTGCCGCCGTGCTTGACCTTCCGGTAAGGGGAGGGTTTATGCTCAAAAGATCGCCTGCTGGAAATAAGGAAATGCACATGCAACGTCGTGATTTTTTAAAATTTTCTGCCGCGCTGGGGGTTGCCAGCGCGTTACCGCTCTGGAGCCGCGCCGTTTTTGCCGCCGACAGACCTGCTTTACCCATACCTGAATTACTCGCCGCAGATGCCCGCAGCCGCATTCAGCTTGTGGTGCAGGCCGGTAAAACCACGTTCGGTCAGCACGCCGCCACGACGTGGGGTTATAACGGCAATTTGCTCGGCCCTGCGTTGCAGTTACGCAAAGGGAAGGCGGTGACGGTAGACATTCATAACACACTAGCGCAAGAGACCACGCTGCACTGGCATGGGCTGGAAGTCCCGGGCGAAGTGGATGGGGGGCCTCAGGGCGTCATCAGGCCTGGTGGTAAACGCAGCGTCACCTTTACTCCTGACCAGCGTGCGGCGACCTGCTGGTTCCACCCGCATCAGCATGGCAAAACGGGCCATCAGGTGGCGATGGGGCTGGCCGGTCTGGTGCTGATTGAAGACGATGAAAGCCGCCTGCTGCGCCTGCCAAAACAGTGGGGGATCGACGATGTCCCGGTGATTGTGCAGGACAAAAAATTCAGCGCTGACGGGCAAATTGACTATCAGCTGGACGTAATGAGCGCGGCGGTAGGCTGGTTTGGCGATACGCTGCTGACCAACGGCGCAATCTACCCGCAGCATGCCGCGCCAAAAGGCTGGCTGCGTTTACGCCTGCTAAATGGCTGTAACGCCCGCTCGCTGAACTTCGCCACCAGCGATAAACGCCCGCTGTATGTGGTGGCAAGCGACGGCGGCCTGCTGCCGGAACCGGTGAAGGTGAGCGAGCTGCCGATGCTGATGGGCGAGCGCTTCGAGGTGCTGGTGGATATCAGCGATGGCAAAGCGTTTGACCTGGTGACCCTGCCGGTCAGCCAGATGGGGATGGCCGTTGCGCCGTTTGATAAACCCCATCCGGTCCTGCGCATTCAGCCGCTACAGATCGCCGCTTCCGGTACGCTGCCGGACGCCCTCACCACGCTACCCGCACTCCCGTCGCTGGACGGGCTTACGCAGCGTAAACTTCAGCTCTCCATGGACCCGATGCTCGACATGATGGGCATGCAGGCGCTGATGAAGAAGTACGGCAATCAGGCCATGGCGGGAATGCACCACGGCCAGATGATGGGCCATATGAATATGGACCACGGTAAAATGGGCGGCATGGATCACGGCGGCCATGGTTTCGATTTCCACAACGCCAACCGCATCAACGGCAAAGCGTTCGATATGAACACGCCCATGTTCGCCGCCACGAAAGGGCAGTTTGAACGCTGGGTGATTTCAGGCGAAGGCGACATGATGCTGCACCCGTTCCATATCCACGGCACGCAGTTCCGTATTCTCTCTGAGAACGGTAAAGCGCCGGACGCGCATCGCCGGGGCTGGAAAGATACGGTGAGGGTGGAAGGCGGTGTCAGCGAGGTGCTGGTGAAGTTCGACCACGAAGCGCCGAAAGAGTTTGCCTATATGGCCCACTGCCATCTGCTGGAGCATGAAGATACGGGGATGATGCTGGGCTTTACCGTATAAAAAAAGCCGGGTGGCGGCTTCGCCTTACCCGGCCTACATAGGACACCCGAAAGCCCGGTATGCGTTAGCGCCACCGGGCTTTTTCATTACTTAGCGTCGTCAGGCAGTGCATACGCGACAATATAGTCGCCCATCTTCGTGCCAAACGAACCGTGACCACCTGCGGAGATGACAACGTACTGCTTGCCATTCACTTCATAGGTCATCGGCGTTGCCTGTCCACCGGCTGGCAGACGGCCTTGCCACAGTTTTTCACCGTTGGTCATGTTGTACGCGCGCAGGTAGTTATCTGCGGTTGCCGCGATGAACAGCACGTTACCGGCGGTGGAGATTGGGCCACCCAGCATTGGCATACCCATATTGAACGGCACTGGAACAGGCATCGGGAACGGCATGCTGTCCTGTGGCGTACCAATACGTTTCTTCCAGACGATCTTGTTGGTCTTCAGATCCAGACCGGAGATGTAACCCCAGGCAGGCTGTTTACACGGCAGACCGAACGGAGAAAGGAACGGATTCAGGGTCACACCATAAGGAACGCCATACTGCGGCTGGATACCGGCTTCGGTACCGCTGCCTTTCGCATCTTTCGGCTGCTCCATTGGGTTACCCGGACCGCGTGGGATCAGACGGGAAACGAACGGCAGCGCCATTGGGTTAGCGATGGCGACCTGACGGTTAGGGTCAACGGAGATCCCACCCCACTCGAACATCCCCAGGTTACCCGGGAAGACCAGCGTGCCCTGCTCTGACGGCGGCGTGAAGATGCCTTCATAGCGCAGCTGGTGGAACATCACGCGGCATACCAGCTGGTCAAACATCGTGGCACCCCACATGTCTGCACCGCTGAGGTCTTTCTCCGGACGGAAACTCAGATCAGAGAACGGCTGCGTTTTGGTGACGTAGTCGCCTTTGGCCGCACCCTGCGGAACCGGTTTTTCCGGCGCAGGAACAACCAGCTTACCGTTGCTGCGATCCAGCACGAAGATGTTGCCGGTTTTGGCCGGGGCGTAAATCACCGGAACGGTTTTACCGTTAACGGTAATGTCCGCCAGCGTCGGCTGGGACGGCATATCCATATCCCACAGATCGTGGTGAACGGTCTGGTAGCTCCATGCCAGTTTACCGGTCGTTGCGTTCAGCGCCACGATGGAGCTGGCGTAACGTTCCTGCTCCGGCGTACGGTTACCACCCCAGATATCCGGCGTGGTCACGCCCATCGGCAGGTAAACCAGGTCCAGCTTCGCGTCATACGCTGCCGGTGCCCAGGAGTTCGGTGAGTTAAAGGTAAAGGTGTGTTCATCCGATGGGATCGCGTTGGGATCTTTCGCGCCCGGGTCGAAGGCCCACAGCAGTTTACCGGTGTTCACGTCGAAACCACGGATAACGCCGGAGGTTTCGCGGGTAGAGAAGTTATCCGTTACCGAACCGGCAATCACGATGGTTTTATCGGTAATGATTGGCGGGGAGGTCGGCTCATACAGACCCGGCGTAGTGTCCGGCATGTTGGTCTGAAGATTCAGAATGCCTTTGTTAGCGAAGGTTTCGCACAGCTTACCGGTCTCAGCGTTGATGGCAAACAGGCGGCCATCGTTCACCGGCAGCATAATGCGGCGAGGACAGTCGGCAATGACTTCCGGGCTGGCATTATCAGCGCGCGCTTCGTGGTAAGAGACGCCGCGGCAGGTGATGTGCTGGAACGACGGGTTGGAGTTCAGCTGTGGATCAAAGTGCCATTTCTCTTTACCGGTGGCCGCGTCGAGCGCGAACAGACGCTGGTGCGCCGTACACAGGTAGAGCATGTTGCCCACTTTAATCGGGGTCACTTCGTTGGTCAGCTCACCCGGATCGTTCGGCATTTTCAGGTCGCCGGTACGGAATACCCAGGCTTCCTTCAGGTTTTTCACGTTGTCAGCGTTGATCTGCTTCAGCGGGGAGTAACGTTGACCTTCCTGATTTCGACCATAGGCTGGCCAGTCGCCGTCAGCCACCTGCGAAATAGCCGCAGCCTGTGTGGATTCAGTGTTTAGCGTACCGTGGATCTCCTGCGGGTCGTTGAATCCGGCCCAGGTCAGGATGCCGCCACTAATCAGCAGGGCAACGACCAGACCGGCTACAGCACCACTGGAAGGGACGATCAGACGACGCCAGACAAACGGCAGGATCAGCCAGATACCGAAGAAGACCAGAATGTCGCTGCGCGGCGTCAACGCCCAGAAGTCGAATCCGACCTCCCAGACGCCCCAGATCATGGTTGCGAGCAGTAACGCTGCGTACAGCCACAGAGCAGATTGTTTTCTGCGTAAAAGCAGGACGGTTACGCCAACCATAACCAGACCCGCAATCGGGTAGTACCAGGAGCCGCCAATCGCGACCAGCCATACGCCACCGATTAACAAATACAGCGCGCAGAATGCGGCAAACGCGGCTGTTAATGTCACCAGTAGACGCGGCTGTTTAGTTTTTGTTTCAGCCATAGAAAAGTACTCGTCAGTTTTGTTAATTATTTGCTAGCAATTAATTATAGGTATTAACAACTGTGATCGGAATCACAAATATTGCTTTTTATAACTCATACGCCAGGGCAATCCATTTACTGGTATAATGGCTGGCTTGCGTATCGATGCCGGAGCGAGAGTCATCCGCATTGAGAGATTTTCACTAAAATCATTTGGTTAGTAATATGAAACATACTGTTGAAGTGATGATCCCGGAAGCCGAGATCAAAGCGCGTATCGCCGAACTGGGTCGTCAAATCACCGAACATTACAAGGACAGCGACAGCGAAATGGTGCTGGTCGGTCTGTTGCGTGGTTCTTTCATGTTCATGGCAGACCTGTGCCGTGAAGTGCAGGTGCCGCACGAGGTCGATTTTATGACCGCCTCCAGTTACGGCAGCGGCATGTCCACAACCCGTGATGTGAAAATCCTGAAAGATTTGGATGAAGATATTCGTGGCAAAGATGTGTTGATTGTTGAGGACATCATCGACTCCGGCAACACGCTCTCTAAAGTTCGTGAGATCCTGAGCCTGCGTGAACCAAAATCACTGGCGATTTGTACCCTGCTGGATAAGCCTGAGCGCCGTGAAGTGCAGGTGCCGGTGGAGTTCGTTGGTTTCTCCATCCCGGACGAATTCGTGGTGGGTTACGGCATTGATTACGCGCAGCGTTATCGCCATCTGCCGTATGTTGGGAAAGTAGTGATTCTGGACGAATAATTGCGGGCTGATGCCCTCACCCCAGCCCTCTCCCACAGGGAGAGGGTGAAAACCCCCGGCTTTGTTATTTATGGTTCACATGCTTAAGCTTGAGGTTGGCAATTCCCGAGCGGTAACGCTGTTCCAGCGTTTCGCGGTTGGTGGCGGTCACTTCCAGATTGCGCAGCAGACCGTCGTGAATACCGTACGCCCAGCCGTGGATGGAGACCTTCTGCCCGCGTTTCCAGGCAGACTGCATAATCGTCGAATGGCCCAGGTTATAGACCTGCTCCATTACGTTCAGCTCACACAGGGTGTCGAGACGGCGCTCCTGCGGCATTTCGCCCAGCAGTGAGCTATGTTTGAACCAGATATCACGAATGTGCAGCAGCCAGTTATCGATTAACCCCAGCTCTGTGTTTTCGACCGCCGCCTGCACGCCGCCGCAGCCGTAGTGGCCACAAATAATGATGTGCTCAACCTCAAGAACGTCAACGGCGTACTGCACAACCGAAAGGCAGTTGAGATCGGTATGAATAACCAGGTTAGCCACATTGCGGTGAACAAACAGTTCGCCAGGTTCAAGACCCGTCAGACGTTCGGCGGGGACACGGCTGTCAGAACATCCAATCCAGAGAAAGCGCGGGTTCTGCGCTTGCGCGAGTTTTCCAAAAAATCCGGGGTCTTCCTCCACCAGCATTTTTGACCATAGTGCATTGTTGCTGATGAGTGTATCTATGTCGTTCATGGAGGTTAGCGACCTGTAACCAAGTGATTGCGTTGCGCTACTATAGGGTAACCCGACTTTTAATGAAACCACACAACGTGTGTCAGAACTTAAGGTAAGTTGAATTCATGGCGATTGCACTGGAGCTTGAACAGCTCAAAAAAACCTACCCGGGGGGCGTTCAGGCGCTGCGCGGGATAGATCTTAAAGTCGAAGCGGGAGATTTCTACGCGCTTCTGGGGCCGAACGGGGCGGGGAAATCCACCACCATCGGGATCATCAGCTCGCTGGTCAATAAAACCTCCGGCCGCGTCAGCGTGTTTGGCTACGATCTGCAAAAAGATGTGGTCAACGCCAAGCGTCAGCTGGGGCTGGTGCCGCAGGAGTTCAACTTCAACCCGTTTGAGACGGTACAGCAGATTGTTGTTAACCAGGCGGGTTATTATGGCGTTGAGCGCAAAGAGGCGCTTGAGCGCAGCGAAAAGTATCTGAAACAGCTCGACCTGTGGGAGAAGCGTAACGAACGCGCGCGGATGTTGTCCGGGGGGATGAAGCGCCGCCTGATGATTGCCCGCGCGCTGATGCACGAGCCAAAGCTGCTTATCCTTGATGAGCCGACTGCTGGGGTGGATATTGAACTGCGTCGTTCCATGTGGGGCTTCCTGAAAGATCTGAACGATAAAGGCACCACCATCATTCTGACCACGCACTATCTGGAAGAGGCGGAAATGCTGTGCCGCAATATCGGCATCATTCAGCACGGCGAGCTGGTGGAAAACACCTCGATGAAGAATCTGCTTTCCAAGCTCAAATCAGAGACCTTTATCCTCGATCTGGCGGCGAAAAGCGCGCTGCCGAAACTGGAGGGCTACAACTATCGCCTGGTCGATACCTCGACGCTGGAGGTAGAAGTGCTGCGCGAGCAGGGTATCAACAGCGTGTTCTCACAGTTGAGTGCGCAGGGCATTCAGGTATTAAGCATGCGTAACAAAGCAAACCGACTGGAAGAGCTGTTTGTCTCTCTGGTGCACGACAAACAAGGAGACAAGGCATGACGCATCTTTACTGGGTCGCGCTGAAAAGCATCTGGGCAAAAGAGATTAACCGCTTTATGCGTATCTGGGTGCAAACCCTGGTGCCGCCGGTGATCACCATGACGCTCTACTTCATCATTTTCGGTAACCTGATTGGCTCCCGCATTGGTGAGATGCACGGTTTTACCTATATGCAGTTTATCGTGCCGGGCCTGATCATGATGGCGGTGATCACCAACGCTTACGCGAACGTAGCGTCGTCGTTCTTTAGCGCCAAGTTCCAGCGCAACATTGAAGAGCTGCTGGTGGCCCCGGTGCCAACGCATGTGATCATCGCCGGTTACGTGGGCGGCGGCGTAGCGCGCGGGCTGTGCGTGGGGATTCTGGTGACGGCGATTTCGTTGTTCTTCGTCCCGTTCCAGGTGCATTCGTGGCTGTTCGTGGCGCTCACATTATTGCTGACGGCGATCCTGTTCTCCCTCGCCGGGCTGCTGAACGCGGTGTTTGCTAAAACGTTTGATGACATCAGCCTGATCCCGACCTTCGTGCTGACGCCGCTGACCTATCTGGGCGGGGTGTTTTACTCCCTGACGCTGTTGCCGCCGTTCTGGCAGGCGCTGTCGCACCTGAACCCGATTGTCTACATGATCAGCGGCTTCCGCTTTGGCTTCCTCGGCATTGCCGATGTCCCGCTGTTCACCACCGTTGTGGTGCTGGTGGTGTTTATCGTGGCATTCTATCTGCTGTGCTGGTATCTGATCCAGCGCGGACGCGGGCTGCGTAGCTAACCTTCTGCCCGGCGACGTTCTGTTTGCCGGGCACTTTCTTTGACAGTTATCACCGTAAACTAACCTTCACCTGGATAAACTACTCGCCTGCTAAGGAGAGACGTTATGCTGGGATGGGTGATCACCTGCCACGATGAAGAGGCACAGGAAATGCTGCTTAAGCTGGAGGCCCGATTTGGCCCCCTGGCGCAATGTCGTGCGGTAAATTACTGGCGAGGGCTGAGCACCAATATGCTCAGCCGGATGATGTGTGACGCGCTGCATGAAACCGACACCGGCGATGGCGTGATTTTTCTCACTGACAGATCCGGCGCGGCGCCATACCGTGCGGCTGCCCTAATGAGCCATAAGCACGATAACTGTGAAGTAATCTCCGGTATCAGCCTGCCTTTACTCGAAGCGATGTATCCGCTGCGCGCAACGTTGAGCAGCGCTGAGTTTCGTCACGCCATTGTGGCGCAGGGCTCGCCGGGCGTGAGCAGCTTGTGGCACCAGCAGCAGAAGAACCCGCCTTTTGTTCTGCTTCACGATCTGTATAAGCATTAAACATTGGTATTGATGCCGCTTTTGTTACAATGGCGGCTGATTTTCTGTGTCGATTTATATTCCATGCTCAAACGCGTTATCTTTATCCTTCTGCTCGTGGTTTCCGGTGGTGCGTCTGCCAGCCTGACCAGTCAGCAAGGCCTTCCTGCCCAATATATGCAAACCACCGAAGATGCGGCCATCTGGGCGCAGGTGGGAAATGCCGTTGTGAATGTGGGGAATGTCCGCGCCGGGCAGATCCTCGCTGTCTTTCCGGCCGCGGCGGATTACTATGAATTTCGTTTCGGATTCGGTACGGGGTTTATTGATAAAGACCACCTTGAAAAAGTTCAGGGCAAACAACGCGTTGAGGATAGTTTGGGTGACTTGAACAAGCCGCTCAGTAATCAAAACCTCATTACCTGGAAAGACACGCCGGTGTATAACGCCCCCAGCAGCGGAAGCGCGCCCTTTGGCACCTTAAGCGCTAATCTTCGCTATCCGATTCTGAATAAGCTGAAAGACCGCCTGAACCAGACCTGGTTCCAGATCCGCATCGGTAATCGTCTGGCATGGGTAAGCAGCCTGGATGCGCAGGAAGATAACGGGCTACCGGTTCTGACCTACCATCATATTTTGCGTGATGAAGAGAACACCCGTTTTCGACATACCTCCACGACGACCAGCGTACGTGCGTTTAATAATCAGATGGCCTGGTTACGCGATCAGGGCTATACCACGCTGACGATGTACCAGCTTGAAGGGTACGTACGTAACAAGATGAACCTGCCCGCGAAAGCGGTGGTGATCACTTTTGATGATGGCCTGAAATCGGTGAGCCGCTATGCGTATCCGGTGCTAAAAGAGTATGGCTTCAACGCGACGGCGTTTATAATTTCATCCCGAATCAAAGGCCACCCGCAGAAGTGGGATCCAAAATCGCTGCAGTTTATGAGCGTTCAGGAAATTAAGGGCATCCAGGATGTGTTCGACATTCAGTCTCACACTCATTTCCTGCATCGCGTGGATGGCTATAAACACCCCATCCTGTTGAGCCGTAGCTATCACGTGATCCTGTTTGATTTTGAACGCTCACGTCGTGCACTGGCTCAGTTCAACCCGCGCGTATTGTATGTGTCGTATCCATTTGGCGGCTATGACAATAAAGCGATAAAGGCAGCGAATGAGGCTGGTTTTCATATGGCAGTGACGACGATGAAGGGGAAGGTGAAGCCGGGGGATAATCCGTTCCTGTTGAAGCGTTTGTATATCTTAAGAACGGACTCACTGGAGACGATGTCGCGGCTGATCAGTAATCAGCCGCAGGGATAGCGGTTAATCGTATGAAAGGGTGAATACGCCGGTGGCTTTAAACGACCCCGGTTTCACTGTGTTTCCGTTTGCTACCAGTTGAGCAACATAATTAATTTGCTTGGATTCAGGGGTTTGGTAATCCGTTATGACATAGGATGAGTCAGGATTATTCGGCAGAAGTTGAGAGGTTCCGTTATACATGATTTTCACGCCTGCGCCTTCAGCTCCGGACGAAAGCGTATTACCAAGAAGATCATTATTTTTTCCGGTTAGCTTTGAGGTGGTGAGTTTGGTTGTGATATTTGCCACACCGGTACAATTGCTTAAGCTAATGGAAAAAGGGATATCCTTAACCCGATTGTTTTTAATGTCTGAAACATAATATTCTCCCAGGTTAACATTATTAGTACCATCCGATAGCATGGCCATGTCGCAGGTTGGAAGAACGATCGGGATCTGGAATGAGTCCTCGTTGACCACAAATGTCCATGGTCGGTTGTTAGTATCATCTGGATTACCAATAGCCATTTTACCCAGAGTGCCGGGTTTGGGTCTGATTGCGGTTTCTTTGTTCGGGTTGCCTCTGTAACCTTCATCAATATAAATTTGAACTGAGGTGTTTATCCATTTTCTATCCCAGGGGTCAGACTTACCTGAGGATGCAACGGTAGTCCAGCCAGTAGTATTCATAGCGAAGTAACCACCCATGCCTCCATCGCTTTCTGCGGTGTGCACCCTTACGGAATAATAAATCCCCGGAATATTTGTTTCAAACATAGCCCTGCCATAACTGCTCCCCATCAGCAAGATCGGGTTTGTTTGTGACACGAGGTTAAAACCATCGTCCCCCATACCACATTCGGCCTGAATGCCTGGTGTCAGGTTAACGTTAAAAAGAGTACTGGCATAATTACCCGGAGGGGGAAGACGTACGGTGCCACCTGAGTAGTCAGAATTGATCAGCGTGGTTGTGCCGCCTTTTCCATTATTCATGCGGCACTCATCTGCCCAGCAGGAGTGGCTGAGGGTTAATAACGCGCTCGCCATGGCAAACGCCATTGTGCCTTTCACGTTGAAACCCTGTCTTATAAAGTTGAACATTCTCATCCTTTTTCCTGTTCTGATTATTATTCGTAAGTGACGTCAACCAATACTTTACTGGTAACGACACCACCAGCCACTACGCCAATATTTTGATATCGGGCATAGAACTGATAATCCGTTAAAAATGCAGTATCCTGACCGCTTACGTCATAAGTGATTTTTGACGTGCCGTCGTTGTTTAAAACATTCTTTTTATATTTTTCTGAGAAAACGACGAGGCCGACATTTTTTGCCGCGCCTGCGGCGGTATCATCACTTTTGAAAACCTGATTTTGTCCTGGCCAGAAACCCGACTGCGGCGAAAAGCTAAAACTCAGCTTTTTAGCCGTACCGCTGTCTCCATAGCAATCATCTACATGGATCTTAAAAGGCGTACCGCCTGCATCATCGGTTGCAGTAAAACGATCGCTACCATCCGGGTTATAAAACCAACTGCGCATCGCATTGGGGAGATAAATTTCGCCGTCATTTTCCACGGTCATCTTACAGGTGCTATTAACAATGTTAGCGGTAATATTTACGTCTAATCCTGAGCTTGCCTGGCTTACGCCAGGCAAGATGCCACCAGCCAAGCCCATAAGCAACACAAGACCGGGCTGGTATAAAGTGAACGGTGATTGTTGCATACTGGTTCCTGGTCTTATGGATAAGCGATAGTAAACGTGACTGGCGCAGTAACCGCCCCCGCGCCTACATCAGCAATGGTTTGGCCTTGCCCGATAACGATACGGGAATTCATCGGGAATTCACCGGTACCATCAGTAATGGTGACATCCTTAGCAGCCGGAGGCGTGTTACAGCTCATAAGCTCGCCAGTATCGACAACACCCGACCAGATCTCAAAGCCCGTTGCTAAGCCGCCAGAGTAAGAATCACCCGTCTTGTTGACGCCACTGCATTCACCACCAGCGCCTTTCGCAGCGGACACCGTTGCCTTGGTTACTCCAGAACAGTTGGTGAAACTAATCTTGAGCGGCTCGACTCGGGTTTTGTTCACCAGATCGGATTTGTATACGTCGCCGAACGCAATTTCAGTGGAGGCTGTGCCTGCGTCGTTAAGTACTTTTGCGGTACATGTGCCTGATACAATTTTTGATTTAATCGTTAATTCGACACTAGGGGTGCCTGTAATTGCTGCGCTTGCCATTCCCGAGAACAGAAGAGCAGAAACGGACAGGGCGATAAAAGTAGAATTGAATTTCATAATGTTGCTCCGTTTTCCTGCACTAATCACTCGTAGCTAAATTCAAAGGTCGCCACGGCCTGAAAATCACCAATGGTCATGCTGTTTTCTTTTGTTTCACGTAAGGTGGCCACCAGAGCAACTTCCTTATTCTGGATTTCTGTCGGACTCCAGACCAGGCGCTCTGAATCCAGGGTTGAGTTAATGATAAAAGGAGTATTTGGTGCATCGGCTCTGGCGATTTCAGCCGCAGAGTAATCAGCGCCACCGTTAGTTTTTGCAATCTGGTTAACAAGGCCGCTAGCTAAATAACCTGATTTGGTTCCTTTTACGGTTGTTTTTAACGAGGTTAGCGACGCCGGGCATTCAACGAGCACAATTTTGAAATTGGCATTTGCCGTTCCGGCTTTGACATCATCTAAACGTACCTGACCGTTATTACCGATAGTCAGCGTTTGCTGCGTATCTGAACCCGTACCGCCGACCAGTTTCATATCGCAGGTGGTTTCGCGGATATTGGCAGTGAAGTTAACATTGAGATCGGCTGCCGCAGCAGAACCTGACATCGCTAACATTGCTAATGCGATTAATGAATAACCGCAATGATTTTTCTTCATATTATTTCCCATGGGTGTGATTCCCTGTTTTAACATCATTACATTTGGCACTGTTGATTACTCAGAATCGTGGTTAAGCCTGCTTTCTTCGCATTTTCAGGAATCTGATAATGCACCGTGCAAGAGCTGGATCCATCGCTTCCCCATACCACCCGGAGAGCGCCTTTGTCTTCCACACCGCGTACATAAGCTTGTCCTGCCTGGCCTACCGTTCCGATAGATTCGTTTTTCTCATTCAGAACGTCTGCACCTAGCGGAATAAAGCCGTTATCAGAACGTTGTAATTCCAGAACAAGCGAACGACCTTCATCCGTTTCAAAATTCACTAATACAACGGAGCCATTGCGAGGTACGGCAACAGCGCTGGTATTTTTGATTTCAACGTCTGCTTCGAGAGTGCTGATATCGAGCGATACTCGGTTTTCTCTGTAGGCTGACATATACGGCATAATCCCGTACCCGGAGCTGTTAATGCGGCTTTGGCCGTAACCCAGCCGAGCACCCGTTGCGCCACTTGCTTTTACCAGCGCAAGTGAATCCGTTTCGCCGATACTGCCGGATGTAAATACAACGCCACCCGAGTGAACAACCATTCCGCCGTTATAACTCGCGGAATACTGTTTACTATTGTCATCGCCAAAGGACGCTGAGACACCGAGCGGCCCGTAAGGACTGTTCCATGAGCTATAGCCACTGACCTGGTTCAGGTTGCCGTAGTTGCCCCCGCTTGATGAGGCGCTAACGGAATAGCTCACTTCACTGTTTTTGGAGTTGCCGCTTGCCGTAGAGTTAAAACTGGTACCGCCTTTTAAATCAGTGCGCAGGCTCATGTTGACGTTATTAAATCCGCCTGACTGCGCGCTATCTTTATTGAATATGCTGAATGGAATACTGACGTTTAAATAAACGCTGTCATCCTTTTCCCCTGTTTCGTTGTACGTGCGTTGCACAGAAACGCTATAGCTACCGTAAGCAAAACTATTGTTGTAACCCACGCTGTAGTCGGAGGTGGAGCTAGAGTCATTCCAGTAATCCTGCCAGGTGCCGCTAATATAGAGTGAGCCGTATTCATCACCGTTAACATTCAATGGCTGATTCAGGCTGACCTGTATCTGGTTTTTGGTACGCTGATAATCAGCATAAAGCTCGGCATTGCTGTCATAAGATCGATTGCCATATTCCTCGTGATGAATACTGTCCTGCAATGAGGCGGCATCGTTAAGGCTGAGATAATCTTCTGTAGAGAAGCGATAAGCTGCCACGTTAAGAGATGTGTTAGTAGCTTCAAGCATTTTGCTGTAGGTCAGCCGATAACTTTGCCCTTTAAGCGTGTCCAGCCCGTCGATATCGGCATAGGACCCGGTAACATCTAATGCGAATGCACCAATACGGGTATTCATAGCCAGACCAAGCAGGCTGGCGTAGAAATCCATATCCGTATATTGCGCACCCACGTAACCGGTAAAGGTATTATTCAGACCATACGCGTAAGTTGCGTAGCCAACGTTTGGCTTATCGTGCAATGAATCATCATTCAGCTCACCTAAACCCACATCCCAGCGGCTGGAGCCTGGGCGGAGCATTTGTGTAACTGAGGAGAACGGAACGGTAAACGTCCGTTTACTTCCATCGGCTTCCTCTACAGTGACAATCAAATCATTGCCATAGCCTGTTGTACTGAGGTCATTGATCTCGAAAGCACCGGGTGGAACGGTGGTTTCATAAATTTTATTGCCGCTTTGCGTTACGCTAACTTTGGCGTTACTGTTTGCCACACCACGAATTACTGGCGCGTAGCCAGAGGTGCCTTCCGGGAGCATGCGGTCATCGTTATACATACGCGCACCACGCAGGCTCACCGAGTCAAAGACATCACCGCGTGTGTAGGAATCACCCATTACCATCTGTGCGTTAAGTGGTGTGATGTCTCGCTGGAGGTAGATATCCTGGCTGGAATAATGTGTGCCATTATCGCTGTCCCAGTTCAGACTGCCGCGAGAACGTAAACGCCACGGCCCCACGTTCAGGCCATAATGCAAGCCCGCATAAGCGGTATCTGAATTGGTGCCGTTTGACTCGCTGTGCCAGGTATTAAGATCGTATGAGAGTAATCCGGCCGGAACACCATTATCCCATAATGAAGGATCGACATACCCTGCTGGAAGCTTAAGCACGTAGATTTGCGGGAAATTAAGATCCATTTCCTGCTTGCTACTATCAAAATTTTCAGAAGCACCGGGATAATATTTTTTGATATCTACGCAAGACGTTTCGTCGTTTTTGACATCATCGCCTAATATGCTGGTATCAACGCCTGCCTGTGTCAGCGTGAGTTTAGTCAGACATGCTGAGGCACGTGGCGTTTTGTTATCAATGAATGTCATCTCGACCGTGGATTTTGAATTGCCATTCAAATTCACTTTTACACGGTAAGTACCTGGCAGAACTGGGTTGCCATAAGCATAACGATCGACATTGATACCTCCACCATTATCGATAAGGAACTGGTCATTAAATTCAATGGCCGATTCTGTTTCGGATGAGGTGTCTACAGCTTTTTTTTCAGTCTCGCTGGCATGCAGAGGAAATGCTGCACAGATTGCGAGACATAAAATTGATCGTTGAAATAGCATGCTTCATCCAGACAAGTCGTCGTATGAATGCTATGAATCATTCATACGTGTTATATTTATAATGTGGCGGTGGTGCGGTTATTAATTTACTTTGCTTTCAAAAGTATCAGAGCCGCCATTGTCATTAATGGTTTCGTAAGCAACAGTGCCGGTGGCAGTACTACCTAAACCTTTTACCTGCATAATTTGAGTACTAAACGGTAAAATAGATTTATGCTCAACCTGGTACTCTTTATTTGCTGATTTCAGCTTTACATTTGAAATAGAAACGTTGTAAGGGGAATCATTGTGTGCGATCAGGTTTAGCGTATTACCTTGTTTTTGTTGTGACCACGTTACTTTGGCTGCTGCATCTCCTGGCGTACCTTTCAGGCCGTCAGGTCGGAAAAAGAGTTTAATACGTGTGCGGAATGCCAGCTGGAGCTGGTTAGGATTTTCACCGTCTTTCACTTTTGACTTCGGTGGAATCTCGAGCACATTGAACCAGAATAGGGATTCGCGATCTTGCGGCAATGAACCACCCAGGTACGAGATCCGAACGGATTGACCTTTTTGCGGATCAATTCGGGATACTGGTGGAGTAATAATAAACGGTAGTTTTAATTCCTGTGGATTGGTGTCATCGCGACCGTCATCGAGCCATGATTGAACTAATAGTGGCTTTTTGCCACGGTTGTCTAAAGAAACGATGACATCTTTTTGCGACTGCTGATAAACAATACGTGTTCCCGAAATAACGATATCTGCGCTTGCCTGGAATGACGCGACAGCAGCAGCTGTAAAGCAGGCAGCTTTAAATCCTTTATAAAATGATGTGCTTAACATTTTTCCACTTCCTGTTGGAATGATATCAATAGTCCCCTGACGTACGTCAGGGGATAATATGAGCATTTTATTTATGCGCTTAAAATTACTCGTAGATCATGGTGAATGCAGCTTGTGCCTGAACCACACCAGCTGACACTGGGTTGTTGGCCGCATCCCAGTTCTGACCCTGGGTATACGCTACACGGTAGTAAAGTGCGCCTGCGCCTGTGGTATCAATCGTTGCTTTCTGGGTATTGTTGGTCTGATCCAGTTTGATCTGATCGGTAGCGGAGTTGCCATCGTTTGACAGTACCAGATTGACGTTTTTAGCGGCGCCTTGAGTATTTGATGGTGGAACCAGCAGACCGCCGGAAGTTGAAGAAGAACCCGCCCAGGAATCAAACTGAGCAGATGCCTGGTTGACGGTAGCAGAATCACAACCTGTCAGGGTGAGGGAGAATTTCTTTTCTCCCAGGGTGCTGGTGGTACCCAGCGCATTAGCGAAGTCTTTTACAAACACGGTATCCAGGTTAACGTCAAAATCATTACCATCCTGGTCAATCTTCTGATCCAGGGATACTTTACAGGTGTTATTAGAAACCATACCGTGGAAAGTAATAGTGCCTGTATCTGAAGGAATATCAGCTGCCATTGCAGAACCCGCACTCAGAACCATTGCTACTACAGTTGCCAGACCTAATTTATTAAAAGACATTTTTTATATCCATATTTAAATGCTAGAAAAGTGAACATAAGCAAGGCTTATGTTCGTTCCGAACAGATGCTTCGGGAAAAGGATTCTAAGTGATGAGTAATGGTTGTGAGAAGCCGTTAGGCGTTAGAAATACTTAAACGATCTTTAAGTCAATATGATTATTTAATAGTGAATGATAATAATTGTTCATCATTTTGATGAGCAGGTGTTCGGCAGGGTGACTTGAATATATTAATAAAAATATATAAAAAGAACGCTATTCATTTTAATTATGTATAAATTACCCAACCTATTTGTCGGGTAATTTATAACAGTACTATTGGCTTAGGCAATCTGAACCGGAATTGCCTTCGCAATACGTTTCATTTCATTATCGCCTTCAAAGTATGCCACTTTTGGCTGCCAGCGACGTGCCTCTTCGTCAGACATCATCACAAAGCTGGCAATAATGACGATATCACCCACGTCCGCGCAGTGCGCCGCTGCCCCATTAACGGAGATGATTTTAGACCCGCGTTCAGCGGCAATCGCGTACGTTGAAAAGCGTTTGCCGTTATTAACGTTCCAGATATCAATAGCTTCGTTTTCGAGAATACCCGCCGCGTCGAGAAAATCCTGGTCGATCGCGCAGGAGCCTTCATAGTGCAGGTCGGCCTGGGTGACTTTCACACGGTGAAGCTTACCTTGTAGCATTTTGCGAATCATTACGTTTACCTTTCACTTCCGGGTAGTAAAACTACGCCAGTTCAACCACTTTGTTGTCGATAAGGCGGGCCTGGCCGAGCCAAGCCGCCACCAGAATTACCGCACGTTTGCTGGTATCTGAGAGTTCCAGAAGCGTATCGGCATCCCGAATTTGAACGTCGTCAGCACGAAGACCTTTCTCGTTCAGCGCCTGTTCAGCCAGAGCGATGATTTCTTCTGCGGTTAATTCTTTTGCCAGCAGTTGCTCTGCCATGGTATTCATGACTTTGCTTAAGCCTGGCGCAATTTTACGCTGTTCCGCAGTCAGATAGCCGTTACGGGAGCTAAGCGCCAGGCCATCTTTCGCACGTACAATCGGCACGCCGACAATCTCTATGTCGTAGCCCATATCGGCAACCATTTTGCGGATCAGCGCCAGCTGCTGGAAATCTTTCTCGCCAAAGCAGGCGATGTCCGGCTGCACCAGGTTAAACAGCTTGCTGACGATGGTGGAAACGCCGCGGAAATGGCCCGGACGGCTGGCACCCTCCAGCATGGTCGAAATACCCGGTACGTCAACGTAGGTCGCTTCAGTGGTACCCTGAGGATAAACATCTGCGGGGGCCGGTGCGAAGACGATATCCGCATGACGTTTTTTGAGCTTCTCGCAATCTTCCTGCAAGGTACGTGGATAGCGCGCCAGATCGTCTTCGCGATCGAACTGCATCGGGTTAACGAAGATACTGACTACCACGATATCTGCACGGGCTCTCGCTTCATCGACCAGCTTCATATGGCCGTCGTGCAGATTGCCCATGGTCGGGACGAGGGCGATACGTTTACCTTCCTGACGTGCACGGCGGATATGCTGGCGCAGCAGCGGCAGAGTTTCTATGATTAGCACACCTGGACTCCTTAATGGAAACTGTGTTCTTCGCCCGGATAAACGCCGGACTCAACCTCGGCAATATACTGCCGCACAGCAGCACGCATGTCGCCTGCTTCTGTCAGGAAATTTTTAGCAAATTTTGGAATGTGACCGCCGGTGATCCCGAAGGCGTCGTGCATGACCAGAATCTGGCCATCGGTGACGTTGCCCGCGCCGATGCCGATCACCGGAATCGAGAGCGCCTCAGTGATACGCTTAGCCAGCTCAACCGGCACACACTCCAGCACCAGCAGCTGTGCACCAGCGGCTTCCAGCGCCAGGGCATCATCAAACAGCGTCTGCGCCGCATCGCCACGCCCCTGAACTTTATAACCGCCAAAGATATTCACGGATTGCGGCGTCAGCCCTAAGTGCCCGCAAACTGGCACGGCCCGTTCGGTGAGCATTTTCACCGTATCGACCAGCCAGTCGCCGCCTTCGATTTTGACCATATTGGCGCCGGCGCGCATCACAGTTGCCGCATTTTCAAAGGCCTGTTCCGGGGTGGCATACGCCATAAACGGCAGATCGGAAAGTAGCAGGCAGGCGGGCGCACCCCGGCGCACGGCGCGGGTATGGTAAGCAATATCCTCGACCGTGACCGGCAGAGTAGAATCATGTCCTTGTACCGTCATCCCTAACGAGTCTCCGACCAGCATGACGTTGATCCCTTCTTCGGCAAACAGTTTTGCGAAGCTGTAGTCATACGCGGTGATAGTGGCGAAGCGTTTCTTTTCCTGTTTGCATTTCTGCAATAAGGAGATGGTAGTTGGTTTCATACTGTTTCCTGATGGCCCAAAAGCGGATCTTTGCGCATTCTAACAGTAACATTCGAGGGAACAATGATTTTAGGCAATCGATTAACCATATTTGACACATGGCTAATCGGGGGTGACACGGGATTACCAGCGGACCGGTTTTTCCGCGTTGAGGCTTTGCAGAACGGCGTTCAGCGAGGTGCCGTCAGGGAAGGTGAGATCGGGGGCGACTTCAAACAGTGGCCAGAGCATAAACGCACGGTTTTTCATGTCATAGTGCGGAACGGTGAGGCGCTCGGTGTTAATCACCTTGTGGCCGAAAAGCATAATATCGAGGTCGAGCGTGCGCGGTCCCCAGCGTTCGGCTTTACGTACGCGACCCTGCTGTAGCTCAATACGCTGGGTATTATCCAGCAGCGTTTCTGCGTCAAGGGCTGTTTCCAGCACCACGGCGGCGTTCAGATAATCAGGCTGATCCTGCGGGCCGAGCGGGGGCGTACGGTAAAAGGAGGAGACCGCCACGATACGGCTTTGCGGGATCTCCCCCAGCGCCTGAACGGCAGCGTTAACCTGCTCAAGCGGAGAGGCCAGATTGCTGCCGATGGCAATATACGCAAGGGTCATGCTGTGCCTTCACGACGCGGCGCGCGCTTGCGCGGGCGACGGTGACGACGGCGCGGTGCCGGCTCGTCATCGAGATCCGTGAGCATATCTTTTTGCTCCGGTGGTGCAGAGACCTGAAATTCTCCCCACCACTGCGCCAGGCGCTGTAGCTCCTGGTTTCTTTCGACTTCAGCACGCAGAGAGAGCAAATCGAACGCGGCGCGGAACTTAGGATGCTCCATCAGTTTCCAGGCACGTTTACCCTGACGGCGGGACATACGCAGCTGAAGCTGCCAGATATCACGCACCAGCGTGGTAATACGTTTCGGGATCGCCAGCGTGCGACAGCCTTCGTCCAGCACGTCGTTTGCCGCCAGCGCGAACGCATCATAATAGGCGAGGCCGCTCTCCTGGGTAATGCGCTGCGCCGTTTCCAGCAGCGGATACCAGAACATGGCCGCGAACAGGAACGCCGGATTCACGCGCATATCGTTATGAATACGGGTATCCGTGTTCTTCAGCACCTGTGCAATCATCCGCTCCATTGCGCTGTCACCGTTTTCGGTGAAGTACCGGGTAATGGTCGGGAACAGCGGCTGGAACAGGTTGTATTCACGCAGCAAATTGTAGGTTTCAAACCCGTAGCCTGCCTGGAGCAGCTTTAACGACTCCTCAAACAGACGGGCAGGGGGGACGTCGTTAATCAGCGTCGCCAGGCGCGGGATCGGCTCTGCGGTTTCCGGGCTGATACGCATGTTTAGCTTGGCGGCAAAACGCACGGCGCGCAGCATCCGGACCGGATCTTCGCGATAGCGCGTTTCCGGCGTGCCGATCAGGCGAATCAGGCCGTCTTTCAGATCCTGCATACCGCCGACGTAATCGCGCACGGTAAAATCCGCCACGCTGTAGTAAAGGCTGTTGATGGTGAAATCGCGACGCTGAGCATCTTCTTCAATAGAGCCAAAGATGTTGTCGCGCAGCAGCATGCCGTTTTGGCCGCGCTGGGAAGTTGTGCGATCGTTGATGCCCGCTTCGTGGTGACCGCGGAAGGTCGCCACTTCAATAATTTCCGGCCCAAACATCACGTGCGCCAGACGGAAACGGCGGCCAACCAGACGGCAGTTGCGGAATAATTTACGCACCTGTTCAGGCGTGGCGCTGGTCGTCACGTCGAAATCTTTTGGTTTTTTGCCCAGCAGTAAATCGCGCACCCCGCCGCCGACGAGATAGGCCTCGTAGCCTGCTTTATTCAGACGATAGAGCACCTTGAGGGCATTTTCACTGATATCTTTGCGGGAAATATTGTGCTGCTCACGCGGAATGACCGACATGTGTGGCTGTGCAATAGCATCATTCGCCATGCTCTCTTCGCGGCTCAGCACTTTACGGCAAAAATTAGCGACTCGGGTAAAAATAGTACACCTCGTAGTGTGTTTTGTTATCAAAAAAGCGGCTAATCATAGCTCAGCGCAACGCATTTGAGAATGCTGGATTTTTGGCACGGCCATAAGCGTCCAGTCAGCAATGGCCGTTTTCAGCAATTCATCCAGACTCAGATCCTGCCATTCCTGCGTTACATTCTGGTTGAGAAATCGCAGCGCGTCGATCAATACCGGGCGCGGATCGCCGTCAGGCAGCGCCGGGGCATGATTCTGTTTTGACAGCTTACTCCCCTGTTCATTGACCGCCAGCGGCAGATGGATGTAATCCGGCACCGTCCAGCCAAACTGCTGGTAAAGCGATATTTGCCGCACGGTAGGCTCAACCAAATCCGCCCCACGCACGATTTCCGTGACGCCCTGGAAATGGTCATCGACAACCACCGCCAGGTTATAGGCAAACAAGCCATCGCGACGGTGAATAATAAAATCTTCACGCGCCAGACGATCATCCGCCTGAATGGTTCCTGAGAGGGCATCGGTAAACTGCGTCACCGGAGCGCGCTGTATCAGCCGTACGGCGGCATTCTCAGGGCCGTTGTGCCGCGTACGGCAGTGGCCGTCGTAAACGCCACCCACGCTCTGAATTCGCGCACGCGTGCAGGTGCAGTTATAGGAAAGGCCCTGTTCAGCAAGCCACGCCAGACGTTCACGGTAGGCATCATGGCGTTGAGACTGCCAGAGTACGTCGCCGTCCCAGTGAAGACCGTAATGTTCCAGCTGACGCAGAATAGTTTCTGCCGCACCGGGAACTTCACGCGGAGGATCGATATCTTCAATGCGAACCAGCCATTTACCCTGACGGGCGCGAGCCTGTAGGTAGCTGCCGAGCGCGGCAATTAATGAGCCGAAGTGTAATTCACCGGAGGGAGATGGCGCAAAGCGCCCGATATAGTGAGATTCAGACATAGCAACGGTAACAAGGCGGGAGAAACTCCCGCCTTAGCAGAGTAGTGAGAGGGAAGGCGTTAGCCAGCCATCTGTTTTTCGCGGATTTCTGCCAGCGTTTTACAGTCGATGCACAGATCGGCTGTTGGACGCGCTTCCAGACGACGAATACCGATTTCAACACCGCAGGATTCGCAGTAGCCAAAATCTTCGTCCTCGACCTTTTTCAGCGTTTTCTCGATCTTTTTGATCAGTTTGCGCTCGCGGTCACGGTTACGCAGTTCGAGGCTGAACTCTTCTTCCTGAGCGGCACGGTCGACCGGATCCGGGAAGTTAGCAGCTTCATCCTGCATATGTGTAACGGTGCGATCGACTTCATCCCTGAGTTGATTACGCCATGCTTCAAGAATACGCTTGAAGTGCGACAGCTGGGCTTCGTTCATATACTCTTCGCCCGGCTTCTCTTGATACGGCTCCACCCCAGCGATGGCGAGAATACTCAGGGACGATGTTTTACGGTTTTGCCCTTCTTGCATGTTGCTTCTCCTTAACACGCACTATCGATCCCCGTGTTGGGGGAAAAATCAGGTCGCTATAAATAGCAGATGCTTTTCCGTATGGCAATTATCTAAACGTAACACTTGACAACCCTGTGAGGAAAAGCGTATTTGCGCACGCGGCCAGAACACTTATTAGTCAATCGTCTAATCCCTTATAGGACAATGGGAAGAGAGGATCTCAGAGTCATATTATCGGCAGAAAGTTCCGCTTTATAAGCGAAAATCTCTACCCCCTGCTTTTGTGCCTCATTCAACAATTGCGCGTATTTAGGATCAATATGACGGGCCGGGGAAAACCGTTCAATGGCTGAATGCAGAACCGCAAACAGCAACACGGCGCGCTTGCCCGCCGCCGCTACACTCATTAGCTCCCGCAGATGCTTCTGGCCACGTAGCGTTACCGCATCCGGAAAGAAGCCGTTTTCCTCTTCCGCTAACGTCACTGATTTCACTTCAATATAGCACTCAGGGCGGTCTTCCGCCTGTAACATAAAATCAATTCTGCTGCCTTCATCGCCATATTTCACTTCGCTTTTTTGCGTGCCGTAACCCACCAGTTCAGGAAGGATTCCATTTGTCAGGGCTTCCTTAACCAGCTGATTTGCGCGCAGGGTATTAACGCAAATAAATGCCCCGCTTTGCGTCTCGGTCATTTCCCAGGTATGAGGATATTTGCGTTTAGTATTTTCTGATGTGGAATACCAGACCGTGTCACCCGGCGTGGCGCAACCGGTCATGGCGCCGGTGTTAGGACAATGCAGCGTGAGCGTTTCGCCCTCAGGCGTGATCACGTCAGCGAGAAAGCGTTTGTAACGCTGGATCAGCGTGGCGGGCTGGAGTGCAGGGCTAAACTTCATCAGGATTCCTTAACGTGTCGCCCAGCGACCAGCGCTGGAGCGGAGTGTAGCGGGTGCGTCCTTGTACAAAGGCAGATTCGTATAGGGCAAATTCATTCACCTGAAAGGACCAGTGAAAGCCCGGTGGCGGGATGGCAACAGCCTGACCCGCATCGCGCAGCAGGGTAATGTGGGGATGAAACGGCTGCGGGCTCTGATAACAGCCGCTGCGCGCGGCCTGCGCCCGCAGCATGTTGGCGAGCTGGAGCAGTCCGCGGGGGGGCTGCCGCGTCCCCAGCCAGACCACCCGAGAGCGCAGCCATTGCCCGGCATCGTCAAGATGCAGCGTAAAACCCGGCTGAGAAATGCGTCCGGCCATTGCGCTTAACGCGCGCTGCTTTTCTGCGCTCACCTCGCCAAGAAAAGCTAACGTCAGGTGCATATTGGCGGCGACGACAGGGCGGCCCGCTTCCGCGGGGAAGTGGCTGGCGCGCCAGCGAACAATTTGCCGTTGAAGCGTGGTGGGTAATTCAATGGCGAAGAATAGCCGTTTTGACTCAGACATGCGCAAGACTCGGTAATGATATGCGCCGATGCTACAATGTACGCCGATTAATGTTAACCCTCTGGAGCCGTAAGTGTCCTCTTTGCCCGTCGCCGTCGTCCTTCCTGAGCTTCTCGCAGCCTTAGAACATGCGCCACAGGTTTTGCTCAGCGCGCCCACCGGAGCGGGTAAATCCACCTGGCTGCCCCTGCAAATTCTGCGCGAGGGGAGCATCAGCGGGAAAATTATCCTGCTGGAACCGCGCAGGCTGGCGGCGCGCAATGTGGCGCAGCGCCTGGCGGAACTGCTGAATGAAAAACCGGGCGAGACGGTAGGGTACCGGATGCGCGCCGAAACCTGCATTGGCCCGTCTACGCGGCTGGAGGTGGTCACTGAAGGCATTCTCACCCGTATGCTGCAAAACGATCCGGAGCTGAGCGGCGTCGGGCTGGTGATCCTTGATGAATTTCACGAGCGCAGCCTCCAGGCCGATCTGGCCCTTGCGCTGCTGCTCGACGTTCAGCAGGGGCTGCGCGACGACCTTCGGCTGCTGATTATGTCGGCGACGCTGGATAACGAGCGGCTCCGGCAGACGCTCCCTGACGCGCCGATGATCTCCTCTGAAGGGCGTGCGTTCCCGGTCGAGCGCCGCTATCAGCCGCTGCCTGCCCATCAGCGTTTTGACGAAGCCGTTGCCATCGCCACCGCCGAATTGCTCCGTCAGGAACCCGGCTCGCTGCTGCTGTTTTTACCCGGCGTAGGCGAAATCCAGCGCGTACAGGAGCAACTGGCATCCAGGGTGAGCAGTGACGTTATGCTGTGCCCGCTCTACGGCGCGCTGCATTTGGCTGACCAGCGTAAGGCGATCCTTCCCGCACCGGCGGGGCAGCGCAAAGTGGTACTGGCGACCAATATCGCCGAAACCAGTTTGACCATCGAAGGCATTCGCCTGGTGGTGGACAGTACGCAGGAGAGGGTGGCCAGTTTTGATCCGCGTACCGGGCTGACCAGGCTACTGACGCAGCGCATCAGCCAGGCCTCAATGGTGCAGCGCGCAGGCCGAGCAGGGCGTCTTGAGCCGGGTATTTGCCTGCATTTAACCAGCGCCGAGCAGGCGGAGCGTGCGGCATTGCAGAGTACGCCTGAGATTTTACAAAGCGATCTCTCCGGGCTGGTAATGGATCTGATGCAGTGGGGCTGCCCGGACCCTGACCAGCTCACATGGCTTAATCCTCCGCCTGTTGTGAACCTTTCCGCCGCGCGCAGCCTGCTGACCCAGCTTGGCGCGCTGGAAGGCGAGCGACTGACGGCGCGCGGCCAGAAAATGGCGGCGCTGGGCAATGATCCGCGTCTGGCTACGATGCTGGTGGCAGCACAGGGCGACGATGAAATTGCCACGGCGGCAAAACTGGCGGCTATTCTTGAGGAGCCGCCGCGCGGTGGCAGCAGCGATCTGGGACAGGCCTTTTCACGCCAGCAGGGAAACTGGCAACAGCGCGCGCAGCAGTTGTGTCACCGTCTGAAGAGCCGGGGAGGATCGCCTGACAGCGATAAAGTTATCCCTCTTCTGGCCCAGGCCTTCCCGGACAGAATCGCGCGCCGTCGCGGGCTTGATGGTCGTTATCAACTGGCAAATGGGATGGGCGCGATGCTGGACAGCGATGATGCTCTGACGCGTCATGAATGGCTGATCGCGCCGCTCTTACTCCAGGGCAGTCACTCCCCGGATGCGCGCATCTTGCAGGCGGTTGCCGTAGATATTGACGCCCTGACGCGTGCCTGCCCGCAGCTGCTTCAGCAATCTGACATCGTCGAATGGGATGATGCCCAGGGCACGCTGAAGGCGTTCCGTCGTAGCCAGATTGGCAAACTGACGCTCGGGACAAAACCGCTGGCTAAGCCGTCGGAGGAAGAGTTACACCAGGCGATGCTGAACGGCATTCGGGAAAAAGGGCTGAGCGGATTGAACTGGACGCCTGAGGCTGAACAATATCGTATACGTCTGCACTGCGCCGCGAAGTGGCTGCCGGAACAGGGGTGGCCAGCGGTGGATGATGAGACGCTGCTCGCGACGCTTGAACAGTGGTTGTTGCCGCAGATGAGCGGCGTACACTCCCTGCGCGCCCTTAAGGCGCTTGATGTTAAGGCAGCGTTACAGAATTTACTGGACTGGTCGTTACGTCAACGTCTGGATAGTGAACTGCCTGGGCATTACACTGTGCCAACCGGGAGTCGGATTGCCATTCGTTATCATGAGGATAATCCGCCAGCGCTGGCGGTTCGGATGCAGGAGATGTTTGGTGAGGCCACCACGCCGTCCATCGCTGAAGGGCGCGTGCCGTTAGTGCTTGAGCTGCTTTCGCCTGCGCATCGTCCCTTGCAGATCACCCGCGATCTGAGGGCGTTCTGGGCGGGGAGCTATCGTGAAGTGCAGAAAGAGATGAAGGGGCGATATCCCAAACACGTCTGGCCGGACGATCCGGCGAATACCGCGCCGACACGGCGCACGAAGAAATATTCGTAATGGGGGAGTGCGGCCTGAAAGGGAAAGTGCGGCCTGATGCCCTCACCCCGGCCCTCTCCCACAGGGAGAGGGAGAAAACACTAAAGACTTTCCTGTCAGGAAAGTCTTGCTGTTTATTTTGAGAGATTTCTTCTTTCACTGACCTGTGCAAGATAAGAAAATCTGGCCTTTGCGCCTGAATGTTGCGGAGAAAAAGCATGGCGGGGAATGACCGCGAGCCAATAGGACGTAAGGGAAAGCCGACGCGTCCGGCGAAAGAAAAGGTAAGCCGTCGTCGCCTCAGAGATGAGGAGTATGACGATGACTATGAAGACGATTATGAGGATGAAGAACCGATGCCGCGTAAAGGGAAAGGCAAAGGGCGTAAGCCTCGTGGTAAGCGCGGCTGGTTCTGGCTGCTGCTGAAGCTGTTTATTGTTTTTGTTGTCCTGATCGCGATTTACGGCGTTTATCTGGATCAGAAGATCCGCAGCCGTATCGACGGGAAAGTCTGGCAATTGCCTGCGGCAGTGTACGGCCGCATGGTGAACCTTGAGCCGGACATGTCCATCAGCAAGAATGAGATGGTGAAGCTGCTGCAAGCCACGCAGTATCGTCAGGTCACGAAAATGACCCGTCCGGGTGAATTTACCGTCCAGGCGAAAAGCATTGAGATGATCCGCCGTCCGTTCGACTTCCCGGACAGTAAAGAGGGGCAGGTGCGCGCGCGTCTGACCTTTGACGGCGATCGCCTGGAAACCATTGAGAACATGGATAACGATCGCCAGTTCGGTTTCTTCCGTCTCGATCCACGTCTCATCACCATGCTGTCGTCCGCAAACGGCGAACAGCGCCTGTTCGTGGCGCGTAACGGCTTCCCGGATCTGCTGGTGGATACCCTGCTGGCAACCGAAGACCGCCACTTCTACGAGCACGACGGTATTAGCCTTTACTCCATTGGTCGTGCGGTACTGGCGAACCTGACCGCGGGGCGTACGGTGCAGGGGGCGAGTACCCTGACCCAGCAGCTGGTGAAAAACCTGTTCCTCTCCAGCGAGCGCTCTTACTGGCGTAAAGCCAACGAAGCGTACATGGCCGTGCTGATGGATGCGCGCTACAGCAAGGATCGTATTCTTGAGCTGTACATGAACGAGGTGTACCTCGGTCAGAGCGGCGATAACGAGATCCGCGGCTTCCCGCTGGCGAGCCTGTACTACTTTGGCCGTCCGGTAGAAGAGCTGAGCCTTGACCAGCAGGCGCTGCTGGTGGGCATGGTAAAAGGCGCGTCGATCTACAACCCGTGGCGTAACCCGAAACTGGCGCTGGAGCGTCGTAACCTGGTGCTGCGTCTGCTGCAACAACAGCAGGTGATTGACCAGGAGCTGTACGACATGCTGAGCGCGCGTCCGCTGGGCGTTCAGCCGCGCGGTGGGGTGATCTCTCCGCAGCCTGCCTTTATGCAGATGGTACGTCAGGAGTTGCAGTCTAAGCTCGGAGATAAAGTGAAAGATCTCTCCGGGGTGAAGATCTTCACCACCTTTGACTCCGTGGCGCAGGATGCGGCAGAAAAAGCGGCGGTTGAAGGTATTCCGGTTCTGAAGAAGCAGCGTAAGCTGAGCGATCTGGAAACCGCGATGGTGGTAGTTGATCGCAACACCGGCGAAGTTCGCGCCATGGTGGGCGGCGCCGAGCCGCAGTATGCGGGCTATAACCGCGCGATGCAGGCGCGTCGTTCGATTGGTTCTCTGGCAAAACCGGCAACCTACCTGACCGCGCTGAGCCAGCCGAATCTCTATCGACTGAACACCTGGATTGCCGATGCGCCAATCTCCCTGCGCCAGCCTAACGGCCAGGTGTGGTCTCCGCAGAACGATGATAAGCAGTTCAGCGGCCAGGTGATGCTGGTGGATGCGTTAACCCGCTCGATGAACGTGCCGACTGTTAACCTCGGCATGGCGCTGGGCCTCCCCGCCATCACCGACACCTGGCAGAAGCTGGGCGTACCGAAAGATCAGCTGCACCCTGTGCCAGCGATGATCCTGGGGGCGCTTAACCTGACGCCAATCGAAGTGGCCCAGGCGTTCCAGACCATCGCCAGCGGCGGTAACCGTGCTCCGCTCTCCGCCCTGCGTTCGGTGATTGCCGAAGATGGCTCCGTGCTGTATCAGAGCTTCCCGCAGGCGGAGCGCGCTGTTCCGGCGCAGGCGGCCTATATGACGCTGTGGACCATGCAGCAGGTGGTCCAGCGCGGTACCGGGCGTCAGCTGGGGGCGAAGTATCCTGGTCTGCATCTGGCGGGTAAAACCGGGACTACCAACAACAACGTCGATACCTGGTTCGCCGGTATTGATGGTCGTGAAGTGGTGATCACCTGGGTGGGTCGCGATAACAACCAGCCGACCAAACTGTATGGTGCGAGCGGCGCGATGTCGATTTACCAGCGTTATCTGGCAAATCAGTCTCCGGTGCCGCTGAACCTCGTTGCCCCGGAAGATATCGTCGATATGGGCGTGGACAGCTCGGGTAACTTCATCTGTGGCGGCGGCGTGCGTTCGCTGCCGGTCTGGACGACCAACCCGGATGCGCTGTGCCAGCAAAGCCAGCCAGAAGAACCGACAGGTAACCCGTTCGATCAGTCTTCTCAACCTCAGCAGCCGCAGCAGCAACAGCCGCAGCAGCAAGAAGAGAAGAAAGACAGCGACGGCGTCGCCGGCTGGATCAAGGATATGTTCGGCGGCAACTAGCCCTTATGACACCCCCTTCCCTGGAAGGGGGTATTTTTTCACCTCAGCAACTCATTTCCTTAACCCTGTTTTCAATCCTTATTAACGACCCGTTTTCCGTTGATTATTTCTTAAACCCTCAATTCTTGTAGGGCCGCATATCGCTTGCTATGCCGTCAGCGTTTCGCATATTATTCTGCGGTCATAATAATAATTCTCGTTTACGTTATCATTCACCTTTTTCATCAGAGATCCATCATGGCGCTTTCCAATACTGCTCAGCCAATTAACACGTCGCTGCGTAAAATCGCAGCCGTCGTAGCCACAGCGGTTGCCGGCATGTCTGCTTATGCACAAGCCGCTGAAACCCCCAAGAAAGAAGAAACCATCACCGTGACTGCCGCACCGGCTGCACAGGAAAGTGCCTGGGGTCCTGCTGCGACTATCGCTGCTCGCCATTCTGCGACTGGAACCAAAACAGACACGCCAATTCAAAAGGTTCCACAGTCTATTTCTGTGGTAACTTCCGAAGAGATGGCGTTGCATCAGCCACGTTCCGTTAAAGAAGCTCTGAGCTATACCCCGGGCGTTGCGGTAGGCACCCGTGGTGCTTCTAATACTTACGACTACCTGGTTATTCGCGGTTTCGCGGCCGATGGTCAGAGCCAGAACAACTACCTCGACGGTATGAAGATGCAGGGCAACTTCTATAACGACGCGGTGATTGATCCTTATATGCTGGAGCGCGCTGAAATCATGCGCGGTCCGGTTTCCGTTCTGTACGGAAAAAGCAGCCCTGGTGGCCTGCTGAACATGGTGAGTAAGCGTCCAACAACAGAGCCGCTGAAAGAGATCCAGTTTAAAGCTGGTACTGACAGCCTGTTCCAGACCGGCTTTGACTTCAGCGATGCCATCGACGATGACGGCGTTTACTCCTACCGCCTGACGGGGGTTGCGCGTTCTAACAACGCACAGCAGGAAAATAAAGGCGAGCAGCGTTATGCCATCGCGCCATCTTTCTCCTGGCGTCCGGATGATAAAACGACTTTCACTTTCCTTTCCTACTTCCAGAACGAGCCTGAAACAGGCTATTACGGCTGGCTGCCAAAAGAGGGAACGGTCGATCCGCTGCCAAACGGTGATCGTCTGTCGACGGACTTCAACGAAGGTGCGAAGAACAATACCTATTCCCGTAACCAGAAAATGGTTGGGTATAGCTTCGACCACGAATTTAACGACACCTATACCGTGCGTCAGAACCTGCGTTTTGCCGAGAATAAAACCTCGCAAAACAGCGTTTACGGCTACGGTGTATGTACCGATCCGGCAAATAGCGGCAGCAAACAGTGTGCTGCGTTAGCTCCTGCCGATAAAGGTCATTATCTGGCACGTAAATATGTTGTTGATAATGAAAAACTGCAAAACTTCACCGTTGATACTCAGTTGCAGAGCAAATTTGCGACCGGGCAGGTAGACCATATCCTGCTGACTGGTGTTGACTTTATGCGTATGCGCAATGATATCAACTCCTGGTTTGGCTATGACGACTCGGTACCGTTGCTGGATCTCTACAATCCGGTAAGCAGCGATTTCGATTTTGGCTCAAAAGATCCTGCAACCTCCGGTGCATATCAGATCCTCAACCGTCAGAAACAGACCGGTTTGTATGTTCAGGATCAGGCGCAGTGGGATAAAGTACTGGTTACTCTAGGCGGCCGTTACGACTGGGCCGATCAGGAGTCCTACAACCGTGTATTGAATACCACCTCCAAACGTGATGATACCCAGTTTACCTGGCGTGGCGGCGTTAACTATCTGTTCGATAACGGCGTAACCCCTTACTTCAGCTACAGCGAATCCTTTGAACCGGCTTCACAGACCGATGCTCAGGGTAAACTGTTCTCACCGTCTAAAGGCAAGCAGTACGAAGCGGGCGTGAAATACGTGCCGAACGATCGTCCGATCGTGATCACCGGTGCAGTGTATCAGCTGACCAAAACCAACAACCTGATGGCTGACCCGGCGGGCTCATTCTTCTCCGTTGAAGGCGGTGAGATCCGCGCCCGTGGCGTAGAGCTGGAAGCGAAAGCGGCGCTCTCTGCAAGCGTTAACGTTGTAGGTTCTTATACCTATACCGATGCTGAATACACCACCGACACTAACTACAAAGGCAACACACCGGCGCAGGTGCCAAAACATATGGCATCCGTGTGGGGTGATTACACGATGTTTGATGGCCCGCTGTCTGGCCTGACGCTGGGTACTGGTGTGCGTTACACCAGCTCCAGCAAAGGTGACCCGGCGAATAGCTTCACTGTTGGAAGCTATACGCTGGTTGATGCACTGGTCAGATACGATCTGGCGCGTGTAGGCATGGCCGGCTCAAACGTCGCGCTTCACGTGAACAACCTGTTCGATCGTGAGTACGTTGCAAGCTGCTTCAACACCTACGGTTGCTTCTGGGGTGCTGAACGCCAGGTTGTTGCCACGGCGACCTTCCGCTTCTAACCTCTTTATGGGCACGGTTCGCCGTGCCCTTTTTATTTAAGTTGGCTGACATGCAGGATACTAAAACGCAATCCGACTCCACCTTCACGCTCAACAATCTCTCCTTTCGCGTACCCGGGCGCACCTTGCTGCATCCGCTCTCTTTGACGTTTCCCGCAGGTAAAGTGACCGGTTTAATCGGGCACAATGGTTCCGGTAAATCGACGCTGCTGAAGATGCTGGGCCGTCATCAGCCGCCGTCCGAGGGCGACATTCTGCTGGATGACCAGCCGCTGGCGAGCTGGAGCAGTAAGGCCTTTGCCCGCAAGGTGGCCTATCTGCCGCAGCAGTTGCCGCAGGCGGAGGGGATGACGGTGCGCGAGCTGGTGGCGATTGGACGTTATCCGTGGCACGGTGCGCTCGGGCGTTTTGGCGTTGCTGACAGAGAGAAAGTGGAAGAGGCGATCGCGCTGGTTGGGTTAAAACCGCTGGCGCACCGTCTGGTGGATAGCCTGTCCGGTGGCGAGCGTCAGCGCGCATGGATCGCGATGCTGGTAGCGCAGGACAGCCGCTGCCTGCTGCTCGACGAACCCACTTCAGCGCTGGATATTGCTCATCAGGTTGACGTCCTGGCGCTGGTGCATCGCTTAAGCCAGCAGCGCGGCCTGACTGTGATTGCCGTTCTGCATGATATCAACATGGCGGCACGCTACTGCGACTATCTGGTAGCGCTGCGCGGCGGTGAAATGATCGCTCAGGGTACGCCTGCCGAACTGATGCGCAGCGAAACGCTGGAACATATCTACGGTATTCCTATGGGCATTCTGCCTCACCCGGCCGGGGCTGCACCCGTGAGCTTTGTCTACTGATGCTGGATCCAACATTAATTAGCCGCCGTCGCCTGCTGACGGCCATGGCACTCTCAACGCTGCTGTTAAAGATGGGCCCGGCCCGCGCTGCCGCAGTCGATCCGCACCGCATCGTGGCGCTGGAGTGGTTGCCCGTCGAACTGATGATGGCGCTGGGCGTGACGCCTTACGGCGTGGCCGATATTCCCAACTACACCCTGTGGGTGAATGAGCCAAAACTGCCGGACTCCGTCATCGACATCGGTCTGCGTACGGAGCCGAACCTTGAGCTTCTCACCCAGATGAAACCGTCTTATTTATTCTGGTCTGCGGGGTATGGCCCGTCGGAAGAGATCATGGCGAAGATTGCGCCCGGACGGGGCTTTTCCTTTAGCGACGGTAAAAAGCCGCTGACCATGGCAAAAAATTCCATCCACGAGATGGCGCAGTTCCTCAACCGTGAGGCTGAGGCGAAAAAACATCTCGATGAATTTGATGCGCTGATTGATTCCCTCAAGCCGCGCTTTGCCCACCGTGGCGATCGGCCTTTGCTGATGGTGACCCTGCTGGATGCCCGCCATATGCTGGTCTTTGGAAATAACTGTCTGTTCCAGGAAGTACTCGACAGCTTTGGCATTCGCAATGCCTGGGAAGGCGAGATGACATTCTGGGGCAGTACCGCCGTGGGTATTGACCGTCTGGCGGCGTTTCGTGATGTGGACGTGCTGTGCTTTGACCACGGCAATGAGCGCGAAATGCAAACCCTGATGGCGACTCCGCTCTGGCAGGCAATGCCGTTCGTCCGCGAGCAGCGCTTCCTGCGCGCGCCAGCGGTATGGTTCTACGGCGCGACGCTGTCGGCCATGCATTTTGCCCGCGTGCTGGACAATGCACTGGGAGGCAAGGCATGAGCACGCGTATGGCCCGTTTCCCGATGTTACTGTTAGCGCTCATTTTTCTGGCTGCCCTGGCATTAACCGGCTTTAACCTGACCACGGCATTACCGCGCGATCAGTGGGCAGCCGCGTTTGCCGCACCGGATATCGACAATATTCAGCAAATGCTGTTTCACTACAGCCTGCTGCCGCGTCTGGCTATCTCCCTGCTGGTCGGGGCGGGACTGGGACTGGTGGGTGTACTGTTTCAGCAGGTGCTACGTAACCCGCTGGCGGAGCCAACCACGCTGGGCGTGGCGACGGGGGCTCAGCTGGGGATCACCATCACCACGCTCTGGACCCTGCCGGGAGCGTTAACCTCGCAGTTTGCCGCGCTGGCAGGCGCATGCGTGGTCGGTGCGCTGGTCTTTGGCGTAGCCTGGGGAAAACGTCTCTCACCGGTCACGCTGATCCTCGCGGGGCTGGTCGTCAGCCTCTACTGTGGGGCGATCAACCAGCTGCTGGTGCTGTTTCACCACGACCAGCTGCAAAGCATGTTTATGTGGAGTACCGGCACGCTCACCCAGACCGACTGGAGTATCGTCCAGCGCCTGTGGCCGCAGCTGTTTGGCGGCGTGGTGCTGACGCTGCTGCTGCTGCGTCCGCTCACGCTGATGGGCCTCGATGACGGCGTGGCGCGCAATCTCGGGCTGGCGCTGTCGCTGGCCCGTCTGGCGGCCCTGACCCTGGCGATTGTGCTGAGCGCGTTACTGGTTAACGCCGTCGGCATCATCGGGTTTATCGGCCTGTTTGCGCCATTGCTGGCAAAAATGCTCGGCGCGCGCCGTCTGCTGGCGCGTCTGATGCTGGCGCCGCTGATTGGTGCGCTGATACTCTGGCTTTCCGATCAGCTCATTCTCTGGCTGGCGCGCGTCTGGATGGAAGTTTCCACGGGCTCGGTGACGGCCCTGATCGGCGCGCCGCTGCTGCTGTGGCTGCTGCCGCGCCTGCGCAGCATTAGCGCTCCGGCGATGGATGCCGGCGATAAAGTGCATGCCGAGCGTCAGTCGGTGGTGTGGTTCAGCCTTGCCGGGCTGGCAGTGCTGGTTATCGCCTCGTTTGCCGCACTCTCGCTGGGACGCGACGCCACGGGCTGGCACTGGGCAACGGGGGATTTGCTGCATGAACTCATGCAGTGGCGCTGGCCGCGGATTTTCTCCGCGCTGATTGCGGGCGTCATGCTGGCGGTGGCGGGCTGTATTATCCAGCGTCTCACCGGCAACCCGATGGCAAGCCCGGAAGTATTAGGGATCAGCTCCGGGGCCGCGTTTGGCGTAGTGTTGATGTTGTTCCTCGTACCGGGAAATGCGTTCGGCTGGCTGATGCCTGCCGGGAGTATCGGTGCGGCAGTCACGCTGATGATTATCCTGATCGCCTCCGGGCGAGGTGGTTTCTCACCTCACCGCATGCTGCTGGCCGGGATGGCGCTCAGCACCGCGTTTACTATGCTGCTGATGATGTTGCAGGCGAGCGGCGATCCGCGCATGGCGCAGATCCTGACATGGATTTCCGGTTCAACATACAACGCCACCGGCAGTCAGGTGGTGCATACCGGGATTGTGATGATCGTGCTGCTGGCGATTGTGCCGCTGTGCCGCCGCTGGATGACCATTCTGCCGCTGGGTGGGGATACCGCCCGCGCGGTCGGGGTGGCGCTGACGCCAACGCGCATTGCGCTGTTGCTGCTGGCCGCGTGCCTGACGGCGACGGCCACCATGACTATCGGCCCGCTCAGTTTTGTCGGATTAATGGCGCCGCATATCGCCCGTATGATGGGTTTCCGCAGGACTTTGCCGCATATCGTGATCTCTGCGCTGACGGGCGGGGCGATCCTGGTCTTTGCTGACTGGTGCGGAAGGATGGTGCTGTTCCCGTATCAGATCCCGGCGGGCCTCCTGTCGACCTTTATCGGCGCGCCTTACTTTATTTATCTGTTGAGAAAGCAGAGTCGGTAATAAAAGTAAACGGCAATCCTTAGATTGCCGTTTTAGTGTTTGCTCCCTCTCCCTGTGGGCTGAGGGTTGGGGTGAGGGCATCAAGCCGCACATTTTACAGCTTCGCAAATACCTTACGCGCTGCGTCGATGGTGTTATTGATATCTTCTTCGCTGTGCGCCACGGACATAAAGCCCGCTTCAAACGCTGACGGGGCAAGATACACGCCTTCTTCCAGCATCAGGTGGAAGAAGCGTTTGAAGCGTTCCACGTCGCATTTCACCACGTCCTGATAGCAGGTCACGGTTTTCGCATCGGTGAAGAAAATCCCGAACATCCCGCCCACGTGGTTCACCACCAGTGGAATACCCGCATCTTCTGCGGCTTCCAGCAAACCGTTTGCCAGTTGCGTCGTCCGGTCCGTCAAGGTTTCGTGGATACCCGGCTGCGCCACTTCGGTCAGACAGGCAAAGCCCGCCGCCATCGCAATCGGGTTACCGGAGAGCGTACCCGCCTGGTAAACCGGACCGGTTGGCGCCAGCGCGTCCATGACGTCCTTACGTCCACCGAACGCGCCGACAGGCATGCCGCCGCCAATGATTTTGCCGAGGCAGGTCAGATCCGGCTCCACGCCGTAGTATGACTGCGCCCCCGCCAGCGCGACGCGGAAGCCGGTCATCACTTCGTCGATGATCAGCAGCGCGCCGAACTCATCGCACAGGGCGCGCAGGCCCGGCAGGAAGTCAGGCTGCGGTGGGATACAGTTCATGTTGCCCGCAACTGGCTCAACGATGATGCAGGCGATCTCCTGCGGATACTGCTCGAACGCGGCGCGAACGGTGCTCAGGTCGTTATAGGTGCAGGTCAACGTGTGTTTCGCGAAATCAGCCGGCACCCCCGGAGAGTTCGGCTGGCCGAGGGTCAGCGCGCCGGAACCAGCTTTCACCAGCAGACAGTCGGCATGGCCGTGATAACAACCTTCGAACTTGATGATCTTGTCACGGCCGGTAAAACCGCGCGCCAGACGGATAGCGCTCATGGTCGCTTCGGTACCGGAGTTCACCATACGCACCATGTCCATCGTTGGCACCAGTTCGGTGACCAGCTCCGCCATTTTGACTTCCATCTCGGTTGGCGCACCGAAGCTCAGGCCGCGCTGAGCGGCTTCAATCACCGCATTGCGGATCGCCGGGTGGTTGTGGCCCAGTACCATCGGGCCCCAGGAGCCGACGTAATCGACATAGGCTTTACCATCCACATCATACAGATATGCGCCATCCGCACGTTCGATAAACAGCGGGGTGCCACCCACGCCGGTAAAGGCGCGCACGGGTGAGTTCACGCCGCCTGGGATTAGCTCGCGGGCTGCGCTGTAGAGGTTTTCAGACTTGCTCATGGCGTCGTTCCTGGTTCGTAGAAATGAGTTAAGGCAACTATTCTAAGTGATTCGGAAGAGGTTATAAAATTTTTGCCCCATAGAAGGCTTAACAATTGTTAAGTATTTTTCAGGGGACGAGGGGATTGTCTCTGGTAGAATCCCTGCGGCCTTTTGTATGACGAAACAGAACAGGTAATGAACGAGAACACGCCTTCTTTTGAACAACAACAGTTTACGCGCGCGAAGCACCGGGTCAGTATCCGGCGGCTGCTCAACCGTGACAAAACCCCGTTAGCCATTCTGGTGGCAGCCGCCGTTGTGGGCACGCTGGCCGGGCTGGTAGGCGTCGCGTTTGAGAAAGCCGTCAATGCGGTGCTCAACTGGCGCATAGGTACCGTCGCCAGCTTCGCGGATCGTGAATGGCTGGTCTGGGTGTGGGCCTTTGGCCTTTCGGCGCTGTTTGCCATGGTGGGCTATTTTCTGGTGCGTAAATTCGCACCTGAAGCAGGTGGCTCGGGGATCCCTGAAATTGAGGGGGCGCTGGAAGAGCTACGCCCGGTTCGCTGGTGGCGCGTGCTTCCTGTGAAATTTATCGGCGGGATGGGAACGCTCGGAGCGGGCATGGTGCTCGGTCGGGAAGGACCAACGGTACAGCTGGGCGGTAACGTCGGGCGCATGGTCGGCGATCTGTTCCGTATGCGCAGCGCCGAAGCGCGCCATACGCTGCTGGCAACGGGGGCGGCGGCCGGGCTGTCTGCCGCGTTTAACGCGCCGCTGGCAGGTATCCTGTTTATCATTGAAGAGATGCGCGCCCAGTTCCGCTACAACCTGATCTCCATTAAAGCGGTGTTTACCGGCGTGATTATGTCGAGCATTGTCTTTCGCGTCTTTAACGGCGAAGGGGCGGTGATTGAAGTTGGCAAGCTAACTAATGCGCCGGTCAATACTTTGTGGCTGTATCTGATTCTTGGGATGATTTTTGGCGTCGTTGGCCCGCTTTTTAACACCCTGATTTTACGGGCGCAGGATATGTTTCAGCGCATCCATGGCGGAAATACCACGAAATGGGTGCTGGTGGGGGGCCTGCTTGGTGGCGTGTGCGGGATCCTCGGTTTTATCGAACCGAATGCGGCGGGCGGCGGTTTCGGTCTGATTCCCATTGCCGCGGCGGGGAATTTCAGCGTAGGCCTGCTGCTGTTTATGTTTATTTCACGCGTCATCACCACGGTATTGTGCTTCTCCTCTGGTGCCCCGGGCGGCATTTTCGCCCCGATGCTGGCGCTGGGGACGCTGCTGGGTACGGCGTTCGGGATGGCGGCGGCGGCAGGCTTCCCGGCCTACCATCTGGATGCGGGAACGTTTGCGGTTGCGGGAATGGGGGCGCTGCTGGCGGCCTCCCTGCGTGCGCCGCTGACCGGGATCGTGCTGGTGCTGGAAATGACCGACAATTACCAGCTCATTTTGCCAATGATCATTACCTGCCTCGGCGCGACACTATTAGCCCAATTCCTGGGTGGAAAACCGCTATACTCCACCATTCTTGCCCGTACCCTGGCGAAACAGGAAGCTGAACAGGCCCTGAAGCAGAATACTTGAATGAATTACCAGGGTATTAGATAATGACAAAAAGAATTGGGTGATTTTTACCCAATAGCAGTCGCAGTATTCATGGGAGCATAAGATGAGTGATGACGTAGCGTTGCCGCTGGAATTTACCGAAGCAGCAGCGAAAAAAGTGAAAACCCTGATTGCCGACGAGGACAATCCGGATCTGAAACTGCGTGTTTATATTACCGGCGGCGGCTGTAGTGGCTTCCAGTATGGTTTTACCTTTGACGACCAGGTTAACGATGGTGATATGACTATCGAGAAACAGGGCGTCGCGCTGGTGGTTGATCCGATGAGCCTGCAATATCTGGTGGGCGGTTCAGTGGACTACACTGAAGGTCTGGAAGGTTCGCGCTTTGTGGTGACTAACCCGAATGCGACCAGCACCTGCGGGTGTGGTTCTTCATTCAGTATTTAACCTGAATGCAAATTGTAGGCCCGGTAAGCGAAGCGCCACCGGGCTTATAAACGATACCTATCTTGAATTTTCATCCAGTGCAAACGTCGGCAGCTTCAGGTGCCAGCGTATCGCCGCTAAACGGATCACCAGCGTTACCACCATCCCCAGCATCGCCGCGTTTTCCAGCGGGACAGCAAAGGTGTAATACGCCGTGGCGTGAACAATCCCCCCGATGATACAGGCCGTCGCGTAGATTTCCGTTCGCAGGATCATCGGGACTTCTCGCGCCAGAATGTCGCGAATAATCCCTCCGCCCACGCCGGTCAACACGCCCATACAGATCGCCACCAGCGGGCCAGTCCCGGCAATAAAGGCTTTATTCACGCCTATTCCCACAAAGACCGCCAGACCGACGGCATCCAGCACTGGCAATATCCATTTTGGTAGTCTGCGAGGCTGACGAACCAGCACGATGGTTAACAGGCAGGTGACCATCGCCACCACCAGATCCGTTGGATCTTTTACCCAGAATACCGGGCCGTTTGCTAGCGCCATATCGCGAATCGTTCCGCCGCCTACCGCCGTAACGACGCCGAGCACCAGTACGCCAAAAGGATCCATGCGTAGTTTTCCGGCAAGCAAAACGCCGGAGATAGCAAAAACGGCTGTGCCAAGAATATCCAGCCAATACACGAGCATCGTTAAATCCTCGAATAGGGTATTTATCTGTTTGAGTGACTCTCTGCCAGTTCGGCGCAGAGTTGTTTTGCGGCGAGGATAATACGCGGGCTGGCGCGTTCAAACCAGTCGCTGTTGAGTGCGAGGACCGGAATTTTAAGCTGCCGATGCCAGAATTGTTCTATTTTAGGAATCTGGCTCGCATTTCCGACCACCACAATGGCCTGCGGTTGCCGCGCCAGAACCTGCTCACGACTGACCTGCGGCCAGGGGACCCGGCTTTCGGCAAAGATATTTTCACCTCCACAGATCTCAAGCACCTGGTTCTGGATCGAACCTTTCCCGGTAGTGAACAGCGGCTGGCTGCCAAATTGCAGAAAAACGCGTTGTTTCGGTTGCGTGCCGTATCGGGTTTTTAGCGCAGCATAGTCGTTGAGCATCTGCTGTGCAGCGTGCTCGGCGCGTTGGGGGGTAGGGCTGAAGGGCGCGAGGTCACGGAGGGTTTGCGCCACCTGTTCGATGCTCACCGCATCTACCCATTTTACCGTTATTCCCAGCGAAGAGAGCTGGTTCACCTGTCGTTCGGCATTACCACCGCGCCAGGCAAGAACCAGATCGGGCTTCAGCGCCACGATGCGTTCCAGGTTCATTCCCTGCCAGGTGGCAACCTGTTCGATTTGGGCGGCCTGGGGTGGATAATCGGAAAAGCTGCTCACCGCAACGGGCGTAATCCCGGCGGCAAACGCCAGTTCCGTATTGGCAGGGGAGAGTGTGATCACCCGCGGCGCGGCGATGAGCCAGGCCGGGGCGAGCAGAAGCAGGGCGACCAGCGCCCTGAATGACACCTTACCCACGCGCCAGTTTCTGCACCAGGGTTTCCACCATCACGGTGGACTGTTTGGCCGCAACGGCCAGGAACTCGTCGAAGCTGATGTGGGACTGCTGGTCCGCCACGTCAGAGATCGCGCGAACGACCACGAACGGCACGCTGAAGTTATGACACACGTGCGCAATGGCCGTGGCTTCCATCTCAACGGCCACAGCCTGCGGGAAGTTATGACGGATTTTCGCCAGACCAACAGAGCCGTTGATAAAGGCATCGCCGCTGACGATCAGGCCACGCACCGCATTGAGGTTCAGCTCGTTAATGCAGCTTTCAGCGGCGGCAATCAGCTTATCATCCGCTTTAAACCCGGCCGGGCAGCCCGGAAGCTGACCATATTCGTAGCCGAATGCGGTGACATCTGCATCGTGGTAACGCGCTTCGTCGGAAACCACGATATCGCCCACTTTCAGCGTCGGCGCCAGACCGCCCGCCGAACCTGTATTAATGATAACGTCAGGCTTGCAGCGCTCAAGCAGCAGGGTCGCGCCCAGTGCCGCTGCAACTTTACCGATGCCTGATTTCAGCAGAGCCACGTCAACGCCGTTCAGCTGGCCGGTGTAGATCTCACAGCCACCAAGGGAGAGGGTCTGACGGTTCTCAATTTTGTCACGCAGCAGCGTAACTTCTTCTTCCATTGCACCAATAATGCCGATTTTCATAGATTTACTCGCGATGTGCCTTGTTAAGATGCATAGTCTATCATGCGGTTAAGGGGAAACGCATTCTCACGCGGGGGAGCACATGGCACCAATCGATTTTCGCACCAAAATTAACTGGCACCGACGTTTCCGTTCGCCACAGGGCGATAAGAGCGAACATGAGATCCTGCGCATTTTTGAAAGCGATCGCGGACGCATCATCAATTCGCCCGCCATCCGCCGGTTACAGCAAAAAACCCAGGTGTTCCCGCTGGAGCGTAACGCCGCGGTGCGTACGCGGTTAACGCACTCCATGGAAGTGCAGCAGGTGGGGCGCTACATTGCAAAAGAGATCCTCAGCCGTCTTAAAGAGCAACGTCTGCTGGAAACCTACGGGCTGGATGAACTGACCGGGCCGTTCGAAAGCATCGTTGAGATGGCCTGCCTGATGCACGATATCGGCAATCCTCCCTTTGGTCATTTCGGCGAGGCCGCCATCAATGACTGGTTTAAACAGCGGCTTTTTCCCTCTGACGCCATAAGCCAGCCGCTCAGCGATGACCGCTGTGTGGTACGCGATTTACGCCTGCGTGAGGGCGAAGATAGCCTGAACGATCTGCGCCGCAAGGTGCGTCAGGATCTGTGTCATTTCGAAGGTAACGCGCAGGGGATCCGTCTGGTGCACTCCCTGATGCGCATGAATCTGACCTGGGCGCAGGTGGGCTGTATTCTCAAATACACGCGTCCCGCGTGGTGGATGGGGGAAACGCCTGCCACCCATAGCTACCTGATGAAAAAACCGGGCTATTACCTGTCGGAAGAAGCGTACATTGAACGGTTGCGTAAAGAACTTTCGCTAACGCCGAATGGCCGTTTTCCATTGACGTGGATTATGGAAGCGGCTGATGACATTTCTTATTGCGTGGCCGATCTGGAAGACGCAGTGGAAAAAAGAATATTCAGCGTCGAGGAGCTGTATCAGCATCTTCACGATGCCTGGGGAGAGCATGAAAAAGGTTCTCTGTTTGCACAGGTCGTCGAGAATGCCTGGGATAAATCGCGTTCAAATTCGCTGAGCCGCAGTACCGAAGATCAGTTCTTTATGTATTTGCGGGTCAATACGCTGAATAAACTGGTGCCGTATGCGGCCGCCCGTTTCATTGATAATTTGCCGATGATATTTAGCGGGGAATTTAATCACGCCCTGCTGGAAGATGAGAGCAGTTTTAGTCAGCTGCTTGAATTATATAAAAACGTGGCTGTTCGCCATGTTTTCAGCCACCCGGATGTCGAACAGCTGGAGCTGCAAGGATACCGGGTTATCAGCGGTTTGCTGGAAATTTATGGCCCGCTGCTCCAGCTGATGGTCGATGAGTTTTGCGAGCTGGTCGAAAATGAACGTGTTCGCCGCCTGCCGATTGAATCTCGTCTCTATCAGAAGCTTTCAACCCGTCACCGGCTGGCATACATTGAGGCCGTCAGTAAAATAGATCGTCATTCTTCCCAATGGCCAGTCATGGAATATTATTATCGCTGTCGTCTTATCCAGGACTATATCAGCGGGATGACAGATTTGTATGCCTGGGATGAATACCGCAAGCTTATGGCCGTTGAATAAGCCATGAGTTTTGTAAAGACGACCAATAAATTTTTACTTTTTCCATAAACTTAATCCCGGAACTAAGCGGTATAAAACGAATCTGAGTTACACAGCAATTTTGCGTTATCTGGTAAATCGAGATTGAGAAACATGAAAAAAACCACATTAGCAATGAGTGCACTGGCTCTGAGTTTAGGTTTAGCGTTGTCCCCTCTGGCGACGGCGGCCGAGACAGCTTCCTCGGCAGCAACTGCGCAGCAGATGCCAAGCCTGGCCCCGATGCTCGAAAAAGTGATGCCATCGGTGGTGAGTATTAACGTTGAGGGCAGCACAACCGTCAATACGCCGCGTATGCCGCGTAATTTCCAGCAGTTCTTCGGTGACAATTCGCCATTCTGCCAGGACGGTTCGCCATTCCAGAGCTCCCCGTTCTGTCAGGGCGGCGCAGGGGATGACGGTCAGGGCGGCGGCCAGCAGCAGAAATTCATGGCACTCGGCTCGGGCGTTATTATTGATGCAGCGAAAGGCTACGTGGTGACCAATAACCACGTGGTAGATAATGCTAACACCATTAAGGTTCAGATGAGCGATGGCCGTAAATTCGATGCCAAAGTGGTCGGTAAAGACCCGCGCTCCGATATCGCACTGATTCAAATTCAGGATCCGAAGAACCTGACGGCGATTAAGCTTGCCGACTCTGACGCGCTGCGCGTGGGTGACTACACTGTCGCCATCGGTAACCCGTTTGGTCTGGGCGAAACCGTGACCTCGGGTATCGTCTCCGCGCTGGGACGTAGCGGCCTGAATGCGGAAAACTATGAAAACTTCATCCAGACGGATGCGGCCATTAACCGCGGTAACTCCGGCGGTGCGCTGGTTAACCTGAACGGTGAACTGATCGGTATCAACACCGCTATCCTGGCACCGGACGGTGGCAACATCGGTATCGGCTTTGCTATCCCGAGCAACATGGTGAAAAACCTGACTGCGCAGATGGTGCAATATGGACAGGTGAAACGTGGTGAGCTGGGTATCATGGGGACCGAGCTGAACTCCGAGCTGGCGAAAGCAATGAAAGTGGACGCTCAGCGCGGCGCATTCGTAAGCCAGGTCATGCCGAACTCTTCAGCGGCGAAAGCCGGCATTAAAGCGGGTGACGTGATCACCTCTCTGAACGGTAAACCGATCAGCAGCTTTGCCGCCCTGCGTGCGGAAGTGGGTTCTATGCCAATCGGCAGTAAAGTGACCCTCGGCCTGCTGCGTGAAGGTAAGCCAGTTAACGTGAGCCTGGAACTGCAACAGAGCAGTCAGAATCAGGTGGATTCCAGCACCATCTTCAGCGGTATTGAAGGTGCTGAGATGAGCAACAAAGGGGCAGATAAAGGCGTGGTGGTGAACAACGTGAAAGCGAACTCACCTGCTGCCCGTATCGGCCTGAAAAAAGGTGATGTGATCATGGGCGCTAACCAGCAGCCGGTGAAAAACATCGCTGAACTGCGCAAAATTCTCGACAGCAAGCCGTCCGTGCTGGCACTGAATATTCAGCGTGGTGATACCTCTATTTATCTCCTGATGCAGTAATCTTCTTAAGCCCCTGTACGCAGGGGCTTTCTCTTTTCTGTGACCTTTCCCACAACTCCATACATCTCTCTCTGCCTTTGGGCATCTGCACAATGCAGCCTTAGCTGAACTTCCCTATGCTTGAGCTCTGCTCACGGGAGGGTTATATGGCTGGCTGGCATCTTGATACCAAAATGGCGCAGGATATCGTGGCGCGCACCATGCGAATCATCGATACCAATATCAACGTAATGGACGCCCGAGGGCGCATTATCGGCAGCGGCGATCGTGAGCGTATTGGTGAATTGCACGAAGGGGCGTTGCTGGTGCTCTCTCAGGGGCGCGTGGTCGACATTGATGACGCCGTGGCGAAACATCTGCACGGGGTCCGTCAGGGGATCAACCTGCCGCTGCGTCTGGAAGGAGAGATTGTTGGCGTTATCGGTCTGACCGGCGATCCTGAATCGCTGCGTAAATACGGCGAGCTGGTCTGCATGACGGCGGAGATGATGCTGGAGCAGTCGCGTCTGATGCATCTGCTCGCCCAGGACAGCCGCCTGCGTGAAGAGCTGGTGATGAATTTGATCCAGGCGGAGGAGCACACGCCTGCCCTGGGTGAGTGGGCGCAGCGTCTGGGTATCGACCTGAATCAGCCGCGCGTGGTCGCCGTTATTGAGGTGGATAGCGGCCAGCTTGGCGTGGACAGCGCCATGGTGGAGCTACAGCAGCTGCAAAATATGCTGGCGACGCCGGAGCGTAACAACCTGGTGGCAATCGTCTCTTTGACGGAAATGGTGGTGCTCAAGCCTGCGCTTAATCAGTTTGGTCGCTGGGACGCGGAAGATCATCGTCGCCGCGTTGAGCTGCTCATCGAGCGCATGAAGGAGAACGGACAGCTCCGTTTTCGCGTCGCGCTGGGAAATTACTTTACCGGGCCGGGAAGTATCGCCCGTTCATGGCGAACGGCGCGCACCACCATGATGGTGGGTAAACAGCGCATGCCGGAGAGCCGCAGTTATTTCTATCAGGATCTGATGCTGCCGGTCCTGCTCGACAGTTTGCGCGGTGGCTGGCAGGCCAACGAGCTGGCGCGCCCGCTTGTGCGTCTGAAAGCGATGGACAACAACGGGCTGCTGCGCCGCACGTTGCAGGCGTGGTTCCGGCATAACGTGCAGCCGCTGGCAACGTCAAAAGCGCTGTTTATTCACCGTAATACGCTGGAGTATAGGTTAAACCGGATCTCGGAACTGACGGGGCTGGATTTAGGGAATTTTGACGACCGGCTACTGCTGTATGTGGCGTTGCAGCTGGATGAACAAAGATGATGCTGTTTGCCGGGTGGCGGCTTCGCTTTACCCTGACTACATGCGTTCGTAGGCCCGGGAAGCGAAGCGCCACCGGGCAATAAAACGGCTCATTTGTTACGCGTCAATTTCTCAAGATCAGCTTCAATTTCGCTGATCTTATGGGTAACAACACTTTCCAGGTGACGCAGGTCGTCAAGGATCTTACGTTTCAGATCGACTTCGCTGCGATCGCGCTGGCAGATTTGATCGAGTTCGTCGATAACGTAGCGCAGGTTAGGGCTGATTTCCTGTACTTCTTTATATCCCTGACCGATACCGTCAGCGACAACGGTCTTACGCTGGCGTGGGTATTTAAATTTCACGCTTTTGGCGAAGAACTCTCCTTTGTCCTTGTGAAAATAGATTTTCAAAATATCGTTATTGGCTTCCTGGCGGAGACTATAACGATCAATTTCATCAGGATTGGTAATGCCCAGACTTTTCAGATTATCGTACATAGCGGTACCCTTGATCTCAACATAACCTATGAATAATTAACGAAAAAATCTATTTTCGCCACCTTCGGATATAAAAAAAGCGGGGTTGCCCCCGCTTTTTGTTATACCCGATTAATCGATGGTGCGCAGCAGTTCATTGATGCCCACTTTACCGCGCGTTTTCGCATCCACTTTTTTCACGATGACCGCGCAGTACAGGCTGTATTTGCCATCTTTAGACGGCAGGTTGCCGGAAACCACAACGGAACCGGCTGGAACGCGGCCGTAGTGAATTTCACCGGTTTCGCGATCGTAAATACGGGTGCTCTGGCCAATGTACACGCCCATGGAGATCACAGAACCTTCTTCGACGATCACGCCTTCAACCACTTCGGAACGTGCGCCGATGAAGCAGTTGTCTTCGATGATGGTTGGGTTAGCCTGAAGTGGCTCCAGAACGCCACCAATGCCGACGCCGCCGGACAGGTGAACATTTTTACCGATCTGCGCGCAGGAGCCGACGGTAGCCCAGGTGTCCACCATGGTGCCTTCGTCAACGTAGGCGCCGATGTTCACGTAGGATGGCATCAGCACGGTGTTGCGTGCGATGAATGCCCCCTGACGAACGGCTGCCGGTGGTACTACGCGGAAGCCCTCTTTCTGGAAGCGCGCTTCGTCGTAATCCGCAAATTTCATTGGCACTTTATCGAAGTAGCGGCTTTCTGCTCCGTCGATAACCTGGTTATCGTTGATACGGAAAGAGAGCAGCACAGCTTTCTTCAGCCATTGATGAGTAACCCACTGACCGTCGATTTTTTCTGCCACGCGCAGCGCGCCGGAATCCAGCAGGGAAATAACCTGGTTTACCGCTTCACGGGTCACGGTATCCACATTTGCCGGAGTGATGTCGGCGCGACGCTCAAAAGCGGACTCAATAACGTTCTGTAACTGCTGCATTGTTTACTCTTTCCATTTCACTAAAAAACACGTCACCCTTTATCGTTTGGATTGAGGGCTGCTGTCAACCGTTGTTGCACTTCAAGTTGCAGGTCATTATTAAGGGCACGCCGGTCGGCCGTCGCGATTATAAATAAATCTTCTACTCGTTCGCCAATGGTTGTAATTCGGGCGCCGTGAAGCGAAATTCCCAGATCGGCAAATACCTGGCCGACGCGGGCGAGCAGCCCTGGCTGGTCGAGCGCAATCAGCTCAAGGAACGATTTACGGTCGGTATGGGTCGGCAGGAAATTGACCTCGGTATCGACGGTAAAGTGGCGCAGTTTTGCTGGCTGACGTCGCGGCTGCGGAGGTTGCCAGCTGCGCTGCGTAATCGCCTGCTCGAGGCCAAAGCGTATCCCCTCATGCCTGTCCGACGACAGCGGGCTGCCATCCGGCTCCAGTACAATAAAGGTGTCCATCGCCATGCCGTCGCGGGTGGTAAAAATCTGCGCGTCGTGAACGCTCAGGTTACGCCTGTCCAGTTCGGCGCAGACCGCCGCAAACAAATAAGGCCGGTCCGGGCTCCAGATAAAGATCTCCGTTCCGCCACGCGTGGCCTGCGGGCTGAGCAGAATCATTGGTTTCGTCAGGTCGTGCTTCAGCAGATGCCGGGCGTGCCAGGCAAGCTGGTTTGGGCTGTGGCGCACAAAGTAGTTGGCGCGACAGCGCGCCCAAATCTGATGTAGTGCCTCTTCGTTAATGTTATCCATGCGCAACAGGGCAAGCGCCTGCAACTGGTGGTGGCGCACGCGCTCGCGCATATCCGGGGTGTTCTGCATCCCGCGACGCAGCTGTTTTTCGGTGGCGAAGTACAGTTCGCGCAGCAGGCTCTGCTTCCAGCTGTTCCACAGGGTTTCGTTGGTAGCGCAGATATCGGCTACCGTCAGGCAGACCAGGTAGCGCAGGCGGTTCTCCGTTTGCACTTCCTCGGCGAACTGCTTGATCACTTCCGGGTCCTGAATATCACGACGCTGAGCGGTAACCGACATCAGCAGATGATGGCGAACCAGCCAGGCAATAAGCTGCGTCTCACGTGAGTTCAGGCCGTGCAGCTCGGCAAATTTCAGCACGTCCTGGGCACCGAGTACGGAGTGGTCGCCGCCGCGACCTTTGGCGATATCATGGAACAGGGCGGCGATCAGGATCAGTTCCGGGTGAGAGAGGCGCGGCCACAAATCAACGCACAGCGGATGGCGGGATCGCGTCTCTTCTCTGGCAAAACTTTCCAGCTTGAGCATGACGCGGATCGTGTGCTCATCCACCGTATAGGCGTGAAACAGGTCGAACTGCATCTGCCCGACAATATGCGACCACTGTGGCATATAGGCCCACAATACGCTGTGTCGGTGCATCGGCAGCAGACCGCGGCTGACGGCGCCCGGATGACGAAGCATGCTCAGGAATAGCGAGCGCGCCTCCGGGATGTAACACAGCGGCTGCTTCAGATGACGCCGCGCATGGCGTAAATGGCGAAGGGTAGTGGAGTAGATCCCGGTGATCGTGCTGTTGCGCACCATGGTATAGAACATTCGCAGGATCGCTTCCGGCTCGCGGATGAACAGCGTTTCGTCGCGAAGATCGATCAGCGTGCCGCGCAGCTGAAATTCGTCATCAATCGGACGCGGTTTTTCGTCTGCCGGCAGCGCGAGGATCGCCTCATCGAACAGCTGTAACAGCATCTGGTTCAGCTCAGAGACGCGGCGAGTGACGCGGAAGAAATCCTTCATCATTTGCTCGACCGGCTCGTTGCCCTCGCCCTGGTAATTCAGGCGCTGCGCCACGCTAAGCTGCCGGTCAAACAGCAGGCGGTTATCGTAGCGGGTGACCTCCAGGTGCAGCGCAAAACGGATGCGCCAGAGCAGATGCAGGCACTCGTTGAGTTCGTTACGTTCGGCTTCGGTCAGAAAACCAAAACCGACCATTTCGTCCAGCGAGGTGGCCCCAAAATGGCGACGGGCGACCCATTGCAGCGTGTGGATATCGCGCAGGCCACCGGGGCTGCTTTTAATATCCGGTTCGAGATTATAGCTGGTGCCGTGATAGCGCTGGTGGCGCTGGTTTTGTTCTTCGACTTTCGCGGCGAAGAATTTTTCTGAAGGCCAGAAGCCGTCGCTAAAGATGTGCTTTTGCAGTTCGAGGAACAGCGCCACGTCGCCAATCAGCAGGCGGGTTTCAATTAAATTGGTAGCGACGGTCAGGTCAGATAACCCTTCCAGCAGACACTCTTCCAGCGTGCGCACGCTGTGACCCACTTCCAGCTTCACGTCCCAGAGCAGGGTCAACAGCTCACCGATTTTCTGCGCCCGATCGTCCGGCAGTTTTTTACGGCTTAAGATTAGCAGGTCGATATCAGAGAGCGGATGCAGTTCACCCCGGCCATATCCGCCGACAGCAACCAGCGCGACGTCGCTCACCTGCCCGAAACCGTAGTCGATCCACAGACGTTGCAGGAGCTGGTCGATAAATTCGGTGCGCGCTTCAATGAGCTGTTCGGCTGAGACGCCTGCATCAAATGCGCTACCCAGCCAGCGATGGAAAACCGCCATATGGGATTTGATATGTGCGCAGGTCAGCTCATGCGGTGGCCAGACGCCCGGGTTATCAGGCTGGTCGGGGAGGGTGGGAAGTGCTGTGTTAGCATACTGTTCGGGTAAGAGATTACTCATCGTGCGCCACCCATAAGAAAAAGCTATCGCCATTAAAAAAGCCGGCATTCGCCGGCTTCTTATCACTCAATGTTCGTCAGTATCGCCGGGATGGTGTCATCCTTGCGCAACGTCATAATTTCGCAGCCGTTGTCTGTAACCACAATAGTATGCTCGTACTGGGCAGACAAGCTTCTGTCTTTGGTTTTTACCGTCCAGCCATCTTTCATGGTACGGATGCGGTAATCGCCCGCGTTGACCATTGGCTCAATAGTGAAGGTCATGCCCTTTTGCAGCACTACGCCACCGTCGTCTGCATCATAGTGCAGAACTTGCGGTTCTTCATGGAACACACGACCAATACCGTGACCGCAATATTCACGCACCACGGAGAAACCTTCCGCTTCCACAAACTTCTGGATTGCGGCGCCGATGGTGCGCAGGCGGATGCCTGGCTTCACCATTTTCAGCGCCAGGTAGAGGCTGTCCTGGGTGACTTTACACAGGCGCTCGCCCAGAATCGTTGGCTTGCCAACGATGAACATCTTAGAGGTGTCACCGTGGTAGTCGTCTTTAATGACGGTCACGTCGATGTTGACGATGTCGCCATCTTTCAGCAGCTTCTCGTCATCCGGAATGCCGTGGCAAACCACTTCATTAATAGAGATGCAGACGGATTTTGGAAAACCGTGATAGCCAAGGCAGGCGGAGACCGCGTGCTGCTCGTTGACGATATAGTCGTTACAGATGCGATCCAGTTCGCCAGTGCTGACGCCCGGTTTCACAAACGGTTCGATCATTTCCAGCACGTCAGCGGCCAGACGACCGGCGACGCGCATCTTTTCAATTTCTTCAGGTGTCTTAATAGAGATAGCCATGTAATCTGTCCATCGGTGTCGATTTTTTCGACAATACTAGTGTAAGTGTTGTCAATGGTATCAGTCAGGCGCACCCCGTGCCAAATTGAGAATCATTAACAGCACACTCCGCCAACAATTATTGGTTTCTGGCCGTGTTTTGTGATATAAAGCGCGCCGGACTTCCGATCCATCTCAGATACACAGGCTGGACGGGAGCGACAAATCTCACTTTGTGTAACAACACACACGTATCGGCACATATTCCGGGGTGCCCTTCGGGGTCGGTAATATGGGATACGTGGAGGCATAACCCCAACTTTCAATATAGAGGTTTTAAACATGGCAACTGTTTCCATGCGCGACATGCTCAAGGCTGGTGTTCACTTCGGTCACCAGACCCGTTACTGGAACCCGAAAATGAAGCCTTTCATCTTCGGCGCACGTAACAAAGTTCACATCATCAACCTTGAGAAGACTGTACCAATGTTCAACGAAGCCCTGGCTGAGCTGAGCAAGATCTCTTCCCGTAAAGGTAAGATTCTGTTCGTTGGTACTAAGCGCGCTGCAAGCGAAGCTGTGAAAGATGCTGCTAACAGCTGCGACCAGTTCTTCGTGAACCATCGCTGGTTGGGCGGCATGCTGACCAACTGGAAAACTGTTCGTCAGTCCATCAAGCGCCTGAAAGATCTGGAAACCCAGTCTCAGGACGGTACTTTCGATAAGCTGACTAAAAAAGAAGCGCTGATGCGCACTCGTGAACTGGACAAGCTGGAAAACAGCCTGGGCGGTATCAAAGATATGGGCGGCCTGCCAGACGCGCTGTTCGTAATCGATGCAGACCACGAGCACATCGCAATCAAAGAAGCTAACAACCTGGGTATCCCGGTATTCGCTATCGTTGATACCAACTCCGATCCGGACGGTGTTGACTTCGTTATCCCGGGTAACGACGACGCAATCCGTGCTGTTAGCCTGTACCTGAGCGCTGTAGCTGCTACCGTTCGTGAAGGCCGTTCCCAGGATCTGGCTTCTCAGGCGGAAGAAAGCTTCGTAGAAGCTGAATAATAAGGTTTTACCCCTTATTAGTACCGTGTATGAATAGGGGCCCATTATCGGCCCCTTTTTTCAATTTATACTGTTTGGCTCCCGGCCGGGCAGTTCACATCTCCCGAGGATTTAAGAATGGCTGAAATTACCGCATCCCTGGTAAAAGAGCTGCGTGAGCGTACTGGCGCAGGCATGATGGATTGCAAAAAAGCGCTGACCGAAGCGAACGGCGACATCGAGCTGGCAATCGAAAACATGCGTAAATCCGGTGCGATCAAAGCAGCTAAGAAAGCAGGCAACGTTGCTGCTGACGGCGTGATCATCACCAAAATCGACGGCAACTACGGCATCATTCTGGAAGTTAACTGCCAGACTGACTTCGTTGCTAAAGATGCTGGTTTCCAGGCATTTGCTAACAAAGTTCTGGACGCAGCGGTTGCAGGCAAAATCACTGACGTTGAAGTGCTGAAAGCACAGTTCGAAGAAGAGCGTGTTGCGCTGGTTGCTAAAATCGGTGAGAACATCAACATCCGTCGCGTTTCTTCCCTGGAAGGCGATGTTCTGGGCTCTTACCAGCACGGCGCGCGTATCGGTGTTCTGGTTGCGGCTAAAGGCGCTGACGAAGAGCTGGTTAAACAGCTGGCAATGCACATCGCTGCAAGCAAACCAGAATTCGTTAAGCCAGAAGACGTGTCTGCTGAAGTGGTAGAGAAAGAGTACCAGGTTCAGCTGGACATCGCGATGCAGTCTGGTAAGCCAAAAGAAATCGCAGAGAAAATGGTTGAAGGCCGCATGAAGAAATTCACCGGCGAAGTTTCTCTGACTGGCCAGCCTTTCGTAATGGATCCAAGCAAGTCTGTTGCTCAGCTGCTGAAAGAGCACAACGCTGACGTGACTGGCTTCATCCGCTTCGAAGTGGGTGAAGGCATCGAGAAAGTTGAGACTGACTTCGCAGCAGAAGTTGCTGCCATGTCCAAGCAGTCTTAATGATTGAAAAGGAGCCGCCTGAGGGCGGCTTCTTTTTGTCACCCGTCTCACGAAATCAGACAGGCTCCAGTATCGCTGTGCTGATTTGCGACATATCATGTCGCCAGAATTAACCCCATCTTAATCGTTGACAGTCTCAGGAAAGAAACATGGCTACCAATGCAAAACCCGTGTACAAACGCATTCTGCTTAAGCTGAGTGGCGAAGCGCTGCAAGGATCGGAAGGCTTCGGTATTGACGCAAGCATCCTTGATCGCATGGCACAGGAAATCAAAGAACTGGTCGAACTGGGTATTCAGGTTGGCGTGGTCATTGGCGGTGGCAACCTTTTCCGTGGTGCTGGTCTGGCGAAAGCGGGGATGAACCGCGTAGTGGGCGACCACATGGGGATGCTGGCAACCGTGATGAATGGCCTGGCGATGCGTGATGCGCTTCATCGCGCCTATGTGAACGCTCGCCTGATGTCCGCTATTCCTTTGAATGGCGTATGCGATAACTACAGCTGGGCAGAGGCTATCAGCCTGCTGCGCAACAACCGCGTGGTGATCCTCTCCGCCGGTACGGGTAACCCGTTCTTTACCACCGATTCCGCAGCCTGCCTGCGCGGTATCGAAATCGAAGCCGATGTGGTGCTGAAAGCGACCAAAGTAGATGGCGTGTTTACTGCCGACCCGGCAAAAGATCCTTCCGCGACCATGTACGATCAGCTGAGCTACAGCGAAGTGCTGGATAAAGAGCTGAAAGTGATGGATCTTGCCGCCTTCACGCTGGCTCGCGACCATAAACTGCCGATCCGTGTTTTCAACATGAACAAGCCTGGCGCGCTGCGTCGCGTCGTGATGGGCGAAAAAGAAGGCACTTTGATCACGGAATAATTTCCGTCGGCGATAAATACAGGTAAGATTCCGCTTTACTTTGTAGTGGTATCTTACCTGGACGCGCCTTTGGCGCTGTCATGAATTAAACGCGACTATACTTAGCACACCTGTAGCGCTGTGCTGGCGGATAGTCTGCCTGAGACAAGTTTTCAAGGATTCGTATCGTGATTAACGACATCAGAAAAGATGCTGAAGTACGCATGGACAAATGCGTAGAAGCGTTCAAAAACCAAATCAGCAAAATCCGTACTGGCCGTGCTTCCCCAAGCCTGCTGGATGGCATCATCGTAGAATACTACGGTACGCCTACGCCACTGCGTCAACTGGCGAGCGTGACGGTAGAAGATACCCGTACCCTGAAAATCAACGTGTTCGATCGCTCAATGAGCCCGGCCGTTGAAAAAGCGATCATGGCTTCTGACCTGGGCCTGAACCCAAGCTCAGCGGGCGCGGATATTCGTGTTCCACTGCCTCCGCTGACGGAAGAGCGTCGTAAAGACCTGATCAAAGTCGTTCGCGGTGAAGCAGAGCAGGGTCGCGTTTCCGTGCGTAACGTGCGTCGCGATGCGAACGATAAAGTGAAAGCCCTGCTGAAAGAAAAAGAGATCAGCGAAGACGACGATCGTCGTTCTCAGGACGATATTCAGAAAATGACCGACGCGGCGATCAAGAAAATTGATGCGGCGCTGGCAGAAAAAGAAGCGGAACTGATGCAGTTCTGATTTTCGCTATACACTGATAAACGCCGTTCAGAAGGACATTGAGTCTTGCTGGCGGCGTTTTGCTTTTATCTGGTCTAACTTTTGGGCATCTCATGAAGCATCTCACTCTCCTCGGCTCGACCGGCTCTATCGGTTGCAGCACTCTCGACGTCGTACGTCATAATCCCGACAGCTACACCGTGACCGCACTTGTGGCCGGAAAAAACGTGCAGCGAATGGTCGAACAGTGCATGGAGTTTACCCCTCGTTTTGCGGTGATGGATGATGAAGAGAGCGCCCGCCAGGTGAAAGCGCTGTTGCAGGAGAAGGGCTGTCGTACCGAAGTGCTCAGCGGGCAACAGGCGGCTTGCGATATAGCCTCGCTTGATGAAGTTGATCAGGTAATGGCGGCAATCGTCGGGGCGGCGGGTCTTCTGCCGACGCTTGCCGCTATTGATGCGGGAAAAGATGTTCTGCTTGCAAATAAAGAGTCGCTGGTCACCTGCGGACGCCTCTTTATGGAGGCGGTAAAACAGCGTGGGGCGCGTCTTTTGCCGGTCGATAGCGAGCACAACGCGATTTTTCAGAGTTTACCCCAACCTTTTCAACAAAACCTGGGGTACGCTGACCTGGAGCAGAATGGCGTTGTGTCGATTCTGCTTACCGGGTCTGGTGGCCCGTTCCGTGAAACGCCACTGTCTGAATTGAGCGCAATGACGCCGGATCAGGCGTGTCGTCATCCGAATTGGTCAATGGGGCGTAAGATCTCCGTCGATTCGGCCACCATGATGAATAAAGGTCTGGAATACATTGAAGCTCGCTGGCTGTTCAATGCGTCGGCGAAACAGATGGAAGTGCTGATCCACCCGCAGTCGGTGATTCACTCTATGGTGCGCTATCAGGACGGCAGCGTGCTGGCCCAGTTGGGCGAGCCGGATATGCGTACGCCTATTGCTCATACGATGGCGTGGCCAAACCGCGTAAAATCGGGCGTTAAGCCTCTCGATTTTTGCAAGCTGAGTTCACTGACGTTTAGCGAGCCTGATTACGACCGTTATCCCTGCCTGAAACTGGCGATGACGGCCTTCGATCAGGGGCAGGCGGCGACAACGGCGCTTAATGCCGCCAATGAAGTGACCGTTGAAGCATTCCTGAATCAGCAGATCCGCTTTACTGATATCGCCGCGTTGAATTTATCCGTGCTGGAGATGATGGATTTGCGTGAGCCGCAGAGTGTGGAAGAGGTGCTGGCCGTGGATGAACAGGCACGTATTGTTGCGCGTAAACAGGTGACACGTCTCGCAAGCTGGTGATAAAGCAAGCACTAGTCGTCGTGCTATTTGTTAGCGTTGGGCTTCAGTGATATAGTCTGCGCCACCTGATCGCAGGTATTTGGCTTTAAGTGGTCAGGTAAGCCGTGGTATGACACGGCTTTTTTATGTATAGGCTTCAGTATTCCTGTGTACCGTTAAATCCTTTCAGGGACTAAAAACGCGTTATGTTGTCTGCGAATCAACCAATAAGCGAAAACTTGCCAGCACATGGCTGTCGCCATGTTGCAATCATCATGGATGGCAATGGCCGCTGGGCGAAAAGACAAGGGAAGATACGAGCCTTTGGGCATAAAGCCGGGGCGAAATCTGTTCGCCGCGCCGTTTCTTTTGCCGCCAATAACGGCATTGATGCGTTAACGCTCTATGCTTTTAGCAGTGAAAACTGGAATCGACCTGCGCAAGAAGTGACTGCGTTGATGGAACTGTTCGTGTGGGCGCTCGATAGTGAAGTAAAAAGCCTGCACCGCCACAACGTCCGCTTGCGTATTATTGGCGAAACCAGTCGTTTTAACTCACGTTTGCAGGAACGGATTCGCAAAGCTGAAGCGCTGACGGAAAATAATACCGGCCTGACGCTCAATATCGCGGCGAATTACGGCGGACGCTGGGATATTATCCAGGGGGTTCGGCATTTGGCTGAGCAGGTTCAGGAAGGGCTGTTAAGACCCGACCAGATTGATGAAGAGGCGCTGAGTCAGCAAATCTGCATGAATGAACTGGCTCCCGTGGATTTGGTTATAAGGACAGGGGGGGAGCATCGCATAAGTAACTTTTTGCTGTGGCAAATTGCCTACGCTGAACTTTACTTTACGGATGTTCTTTGGCCAGATTTTGATGAACAAGACTTTGAAGGTGCGCTGCATGCCTTTGCCAATCGAGAGCGTCGTTTCGGCGGCACCGAGCCTGGTGGCGATAACGCCTGATGGGGGTAGCTTTTGCTGAAGTATCGCCTGATTTCCGCTTTTGTATTAATACCCGTCGTTATCGCAGCGCTGTTTTTACTGCCTCCGGTGGGATTCGCTATTGTTACGTTGGTGGTGTGTATGCTCGCCGCGTGGGAATGGGGGCAGCTTAGCGGCTTTACCTCGCGCACTCAGCGGGTATGGCTGGCGGTACTCTGTGGTTTTTTACTGGCCCTGATGCTGTATACCTTGCCTGAATATCATCACGATGTTCACCAGCCGCTGGTTGCCGGATCCTTATGGATATCGCTGGCCTGGTGGATTGCTGCGCTTGTTTTAGTGCTTTTCTACCCGGGCTCTGCGGCGATCTGGCGTAACTCTAAAGTGTTGCGCCTTATTTTTGGTCTGCTCACGATTGTTCCGTTCTTCTGGGGTATGGTTGCGCTGCGCGCCTGGCACTATGACGAAAACCACTACAGCGGCGCAATATGGCTGCTTTATGTGATGATTCTCGTCTGGGGGGCTGACTCCGGAGCCTATATGTTTGGTAAACTGTTTGGCAAACATAAACTGGCGCCAAAGGTTTCTCCGGGCAAAACCTGGCAAGGTTTCATCGGCGGCCTGTTTACGGCAGCGATTATCTCCTGGGGCTATGGCGTCTGGGCGAATCTTGAGGTTGCCCCCTCCACGCTGCTGATATGTTCGATTTTCGCGGCGCTGGCATCGGTACTGGGTGATTTAACCGAGAGCATGTTTAAGCGTGAAGCAGGGATTAAGGACAGTGGTCACCTGATTCCAGGACATGGCGGAATACTGGATCGCATTGACAGCCTTACCGCGGCTGTTCCCGTATTTGCTTGCCTGCTTTTACTGGTGTTTGGGACGATATAACGGAAGGTTTTATGCTGAGCATTCTCTGGAATCTGGCGGCGTTCATTGTTGCATTGGGTGTACTGATTACCGTGCATGAATTTGGCCATTTCTGGGTTGCCCGGCGCTGTGGTGTGCGGGTAGAGCGATTCTCGATTGGCTTTGGCAAATCGCTCTGGAAGCGCACCGATAAGCATGGCACCGAGTTTGTCATTGCTCTGATCCCCCTGGGCGGCTATGTCAAAATGCTCGACGAACGCGTTGAGCCTGTCGCCCCGGAACTTCGACATAGCGCGTTCAACAATAAAACTGTTGGCCAACGTGCTGCCATCATCGCTGCCGGACCGGTAGCCAATTTCATCTTCGCTATCTTCGCCTACTGGCTGGTGTTTATTATCGGCGTGCCTGGCGTACGCCCGGTTGTGGGTGAAATCACCACGGGTTCCATTGCGGCAACGGCGCAAATTACACCGGGAATGGAACTTAAAGCGATTGATGGTATCGAAACCCCTGATTGGGATGCCGTGAGGTTACAACTGGTTGCGAAAATCGGTGATGAGCAGACAACCGTCAGCGTATCGCCTTTTGGTTCCGACCAGCGGCAGGAAAAAGTGCTGGATTTACGCCCCTGGCGCTTTGAGCCAGACAAAGAGGATCCAGTCGCTACATTGGGGATTCGCCCGCGCAGCGCGCAGATCGAGCCGGTGTTAGCCGAAGTACAGTCTAATTCGGCAGCGAGTAAAGCAGGTTTACAAGCGGGTGACAGGATCGTTAAAGTCGATGGTCAGCCATTAACACAATGGATGACCTTTGTTACTCTGGTGCGCGATAATCCAGGCAAGCCGCTCGCGCTGGAAGTGGAAAGGCAGGGGAGTTCGCTCTCACTGACCCTCACCCCGGATACCAAATCGGGCGGCGGTAAGGCGGAAGGGTTTGCCGGCGTTGTGCCGAAAGTGATCCCACTGCCAGATGAGTACAAGACAATACGCCAGTATGGGCCGTTTAGCGCCATCGTTGAGGCCACGGATAAAACATGGCAGCTGATGAAGCTTACGGTCAACATGTTGGGGAAATTGATAACCGGTGATGTGAAACTGAACAACCTCAGTGGGCCAATTTCGATTGCTCAGGGGGCTGGGATGTCAGCGGAGTTCGGGGTGATTTACTATCTCATGTTCCTTGCGCTGATTAGCGTGAACCTGGGGATAATCAACCTGTTCCCGCTTCCCGTATTAGATGGGGGCCATCTGCTGTTTTTAGCGATTGAAAAGCTAAAAGGCGGACCGGTATCCGAGCGAGTTCAAGACTTTAGTTATCGCATTGGCTCGATTTTGCTGGTGCTGTTAATGGGGCTTGCACTTTTCAATGATTTCTCTCGGTTGTAAGAGAGTTAGTTAGGAAGAACGCATAATAACGATGGCGATGAAAAAGTTGCTCATAGCGTCGCTGCTGTTTAGCAGCGCGACCGTATACGGTGCTGACGGGTTCGTAGTGAAAGATATTCATTTCGAAGGCCTTCAGCGTGTCGCCGTTGGTGCGGCCCTCCTCAGTATGCCTGTGCGCCCCGGCGATACGGTTAATGATGAAGATATCAGTAACACCATCCGTGCTCTGTTTGCCACTGGCAACTTTGAGGACGTCCGCGTCCTGCGCGATGGTGATACGCTGGTGGTTCAGGTAAAAGAACGTCCAACGATTGCCAGCATCACTTTCTCCGGCAACAAGTCGGTGAAAGATGACATGCTCAAGCAGAACCTTGAGGCATCGGGTGTTCGTGTGGGGGAATCTCTGGACCGCACAACCCTTGCAGACATTGAAAAAGGTCTGGAAGATTTCTATTACAGCGTCGGTAAATACAGCGCGAGCGTTAAAGCGGTTGTTACACCGCTGCCACGTAACCGTGTTGACCTGAAACTGGTCTTCCAGGAAGGTGTTTCTGCGAAGATCCAGCAGATCAACATCGTGGGTAACCACGCGTTCAGCACCGACGAATTGATCTCCAACTTCCAGCTGCGTGACGAAGTGCCGTGGTGGAACGTGGTAGGCGATCGTAAATACCAGAAACAGAAACTGGCGGGTGACCTTGAAACCCTGCGCAGCTACTATCTGGATCGCGGTTACGCCCGTTTCAACATCGATTCAACTCAGGTGAGTCTGACTCCGGACAAGAAAGGTATCTACATTACCGTTAACATCACAGAAGGCGATAAATACACGCTTTCAGGTGTTGAAGTCAGCGGCAACCTGGCAGGACATTCTGCTGAAATTGAATCTCTGACCAAAATTCAGCCGGGCGATCTGTATAGCGGATCTAAAGTCACCAAAATGGAAGACAGCATTAAGAAGCTGCTCGGCCGTTATGGTTATGCGTATCCGCGTGTGCAAACGCAGCCGGAAATTAACGACGCGGATAAGACTGTTAAGCTTCACGTTAACGTTGATGCGGGCAACCGTTTCTACGTGCGTAAAATCCGCTTCGAGGGTAACGATACCTCTAAAGACTCCGTTCTGCGCCGTGAAATGCGCCAGATGGAAGGGGCATGGCTGGGAAGCGATCTGGTCGACCAGGGTAAAGAGCGTCTGAACCGTCTGGGCTACTTCGAAACGGTCGATACCGATACTCAGCGTGTACCAGGTCGTCCAGATCAGGTGGATGTTGTTTATAAAGTTAAAGAACGTAATACCGGTAGTTTCAACTTCGGTATTGGTTACGGTACTGAAAGTGGCGTGAGCTTCCAGGTCGGCGTTCAGCAGGATAACTGGCTGGGTACGGGTTACTCTGTCGGTATCAACGGGACGAAAAACGACTACCAGACCTACTCTGAGTTCTCCGTTACCAACCCATACTTCACCGTGGACGGTGTAAGCCTGGGTGGTCGTATCTTCTATAACGACTTTAAAGCGGACGACGCGGACCTCTCCTCGTATACCAACAAGAGTTACGGTCTGGATGGTACGCTCGGCTTCCCGGTTAACGAATACAACACCCTGCGTGCAGGTTTAGGGTACGTGCATAACGACCTGTCTAACATGCAACCGCAGGTGGCGATGTGGCGTTACCTGGACTCCATCGGTCAGTCTGCAAGTACGTCCAGCGATGACAACGGTTTCGCCGCGGATGACTTCACCTTCAACTACGGTTGGACCTACAACCGTCTTGACCGTGGCTACTTCCCGACGGAAGGTTCACGCGTTAACCTGAACGGTAAGGTGACGATCCCGGGATCGGATAACGAGTTCTACAAGGTCACGCTGGATACGGCGTCCTACTTCCCAATTGATGACGACCACAAGTGGGTCGTACTGGGTCGTACCCGCTGGGGCTATGGTGACGGTATCGGAAGCAAAGAGCTGCCGTTCTATGAGAACTTCTACGCCGGTGGTTCAAGCACCGTTCGTGGCTTCCAGTCCAATAACATTGGTCCGAAAGCGGTTTACTACGGCGGTAATGACGAAGATAACTGCGCAAGCCGCGATTCAAAACAAGTCTGTAGCTCTGATGATGCGGTAGGCGGTAACGCCATGGCCGTGGCGAGCCTCGAGTTCATCACGCCGACGCCGTTTATCAGTGATAAGTACGCGAACTCTGTCCGTACCTCCTTCTTTATGGATGCAGGTACGGTGTGGGATACCAACTGGGAGAATACCGCCCAGATGCGTGCAGCGGGCGTTCCGGACTACAGCGATCCGGGCAACATTCGCATGTCCGCAGGTATCGCATTACAATGGATGTCACCGCTGGGGCCGTTGGTCTTCTCCTACGCCCAGCCGTTCAAGAAATACGATGGAGACAAAGCGGAGCAGTTCCAGTTTAACATTGGTAAAACCTGGTAATAATCCGCTGCAATGGAATGCGTTGGCAGTGTAGCGCTGACAACCGGCGATCGGTAAAACGGTCGCCTTGCCACGCAAAGAACGGCACCCCTCGGGTGCCAATGGGATGGTAAGGAGTTAATTGTGAAAAAGTGGTTATTAGCTGCAGGTCTCGGTTTAGCGATGGCAACTTCTGCTCAGGCAGCGGACAAAATTGCAATCGTCAACATGGGTAATTTGTTCCAGCAGGTTGCACAGAAAACGGGCGTTTCTGCAACGCTGGAAAACGAATTCAAAGGCCGTGCGAGCGAACTGCAACGTATGGAAGGTGATCTTCAGTCCAAGATGCAGCGTTTACAGCGTGATGGTTCTACCATGAAAGCGAGCGAGCGCAGCAAACTGGAAAAAGACGTCATGTCTCAGCGCCAGACCTTCTCTCAGAAAGCGCAGGCTTTCGAGCAGGATCGTCAGCGTCGTTCTAACGAAGAGCGTGGCAAGCTGGTGACGCGTATTCAGTCTGCCGTTAAAGCAGTAGCAGCCGATCAGAGCATCGATCTGGTTGTTGATGCGAACGCCGTTGCATTCAACAGCAGCGATGTTAAAGACATCACCGCTGATGTTCTGAAACAGGTTAAATAAGTAATGCCTTCAATTCGACTGGCTGATTTAGCTCAGCAGTTGGATGCAGAATTACACGGTGATGGCGATATCGTCATCACCGCTGTTGCGTCCATGCAATCTGCTAAAGCAGGCACTATTACCTTCATGGTAAGCCCTAAGTACCGTGAACACCTGGCTCAGTGCCAGGCGTCTGCCGTTGTTCTGACGCAGGACGATCTTCCGTTTGCCACTAACGCTGCACTGGTAGTGAAAAATCCCTACCTGACCTATGCACGCATGGCCCAAATTCTTGATACCACGCCGCAGCCGGCGCAGAACATTGCAGCCAGCGCTGCGATTGATCCAACGGCTCAGCTGGGTAACAACGTGGCAGTCGGCGCAAACGCCGTTATCGAATCCGGCGTTGTGCTGGGTGATAACGTGGTGATTGGGCCAGGCTGCTTTGTTGGAAAAAATACGAAAATTGGCGCAGGGACTCGTCTGTGGGCCAATGTTTCTGTCTACCATGAGGTTGAGATTGGCGAGAATTGCCTCGTACAGTCCAGCACGGTGATTGGTTCTGACGGATTCGGTTACGCCAACGATCGGGGTAACTGGGTTAAGATCCCGCAGCTGGGTCGCGTGATTATCGGCGATCGCGTTGAGATCGGCGCTTGCACAACCATTGACCGTGGTGCACTTGACGACACCATTATTGGTAACGGTGTTATCATAGACAACCAGTGCCAGATTGCACATAACGTTGTGATTGGCGACAATACCGCAGTTGCGGGTGGTGTTATCATGGCAGGCAGCCTGAAAATAGGCCGTTACTGCATGATAGGCGGTGCCAGCGTGATCAATGGCCATATGGAAATATGCGACAAAGTCACGGTGACGGGGATGGGTATGGTGATGCGTCCCATCACTGAGCCCGGCGTTTATTCCTCCGGTATCCCGCTGCAACCGAACAAGGTATGGCGTAAAACAGCTGCACTGGTGATGAATATTGATGATATGAGCAAGCGACTCAAAGCGATTGAGCGCAAAATCGATCAACAAGACTAAGCGTTCATCCGTTTAACGCTAAATTTCCCGGCCTGTCGGCTTTGTTTATAAACCGGCAGGCCGTGTTATTATTGCTACTTAGTACATTTGACAGGAAGAGTATTTTGACTACTGACACTCATACTCTGCATATTGAAGAGATTTTAGAACTTCTGCCGCACCGCTACCCGTTTTTACTGGTAGACCGTGTGCTGGATTTTGAAGAAGGTCGTTTTCTGCGCGCAGTGAAAAATGTCTCCGTTAACGAGCCATTCTTCCAGGGGCACTTCCCTGGTAAACCTATCTTCCCGGGTGTGTTGATCCTGGAAGCGATGGCACAGGCTACCGGTATTCTGGCGTTTAAAAGCGTAGGTAAACTGGAGCCGGGTGAACTCTATTACTTCGCGGGTATCGATGAAGCGCGCTTCAAGCGTCCGGTCGTGCCTGGTGATCAAATGATCATGGAAGTCACTTTTGAAAAAACGCGTCGCGGCCTGACTCGCTTCAAAGGCGTAGCTATGGTTGACGGCAAAGTTGTTTGCGAAGCGACAATGATGTGTGCGCGTAGCCGGGAGGCCTGATACGTGATTGATAAATCCGCCTTTATTCATCCTACCGCCATTGTGGAAACGGGTGCCATCATTGGCGCAAACGTCCACATTGGCCCGTTTTGTATTGTTGGACCCCATGTCGAAATTGGTGAGGGTACAGTACTGAAATCTCACGTTGTCGTGAATGGTCATACCACCATTGGCTGCAACAATGAGATCTATCAGTTCGCCTCCATCGGCGAAGTTAACCAGGATCTTAAGTATGCTGGCGAACCGACCCGCGTGGAAATCGGCGATCGTAACCGCATTCGCGAAAGCGTCACCATTCATCGTGGTACAACGCAAGGCGGTGGATTGACGAAGGTGGGCAGCGACAACCTGTTTATGGTTAATGCGCATATTGCGCACGACTGTACCGTGGGTAGCCGCTGTATTCTCGCCAACAACGCAACGCTGGCGGGGCACGTATCGGTCGATGATTTCGCAATTATTGGCGGCATGACCGCAGTCCATCAGTTCTGCATCATCGGTGCACACGTGATGGTCGGCGGGTGCTCCGGTGTGGCGCAGGACGTCCCACCGTTTGTGATTGCGCAGGGCAACCATGCCACGCCGTTTGGCGTGAACATTGAAGGCCTTAAGCGTCGTGGCTTTAGCCGCGAAGCGATTACCGCGATCCGCAATGCGTACAAATTGCTGTACCGTAGCGGTAAAACGCTGGAAGAGGCGAAGCCGGAAATTGCCGAGCTGGCGAATAAGCACCCTGAAGTGAAAACGTTCATGGAATTCTTTGAACGTTCAACCCGTGGTCTGATTCGTTAATGGTCGACAGTCGTCCGCTTACTATCGCCCTGGTCGCCGGAGAAACCTCCGGCGATATTCTTGGTGCAGGTCTTATCCGCGCGCTTAAAGCCCGTGTACCCAATGCCCGCTTTGTGGGCGTGGCTGGGCCGCTGATGCAGGCCGAAGGCTGTGAAGCCTGGTATGAAATGGAAGAGCTGGCTGTGATGGGCATCGTCGAGGTGCTGGGCCGCCTGCGTCGCCTGCTGCATATTCGCGCCGATCTTACCCGCCGCTTTACCGACCTCAAGCCCGATGTCTTTGTCGGCATTGATGCACCTGATTTCAATATTACCCTTGAAGGGAACCTGAAAAAGCAGGGGATCAAAACTATCCATTACGTCAGCCCGTCCGTGTGGGCGTGGCGACAGAAACGCGTTTTCAAAATCGGACGGTCGACCAATCTGGTGCTGGCTTTTCTGCCTTTCGAAAAAGCGTTTTACGACAGGTTTAATGTCCCGTGCCGTTTTATCGGTCATACCATGGCGGATGCCATGCCGCTGGACCCTGATAAAAATGCGGCGCGTGACGAACTGGGCATCCCGCATGATGTGCACTGTCTGGCGCTGCTGCCAGGGAGCCGGGGTGCGGAAGTTGAAATGCTAAGTGCCGATTTCCTGAAAACGGCGCAAATTCTCCGCAAGACGTACCCAGACCTTGAAGTGGTCGTGCCGCTGGTGAATGCCAAACGCCGCGAGCAGTTTGAGCGTATCAAAGCCGAGGTTGCCCCGGATCTTCACGTCCGCCTGCTGGACGGGAAAGGGCGGCAAGCTATGTTTGCGAGCGATGCCGCACTGCTGGCTTCCGGCACGGCTGCGCTGGAGTGTATGCTGGCAAAATGCCCAATGGTGGTCGGTTATCGCATGAAACCGTTTACCTTCTGGCTGGCAAAACGTCTGGTAAAAACAGACTACGTATCCCTGCCAAACCTGCTTGCAGGTCGCGAGCTGGTGAAAGAACTCTTGCAGGATGAATGCCAGCCGCAGGCACTGGCTGATGCATTACTGCCGCTGCTGGCCAACGGTAAAACCAGCCACCAGATGCATGATACTTTCCGTGAACTGCATCAACTGATCCGCTGTAATGCTGATGAGCAGGCGGCCGATGCGGTGCTGGAGTTAGCACAATGATGGAATTTATTTATCCCCATACCCACCTCGTTGCCGGTGTGGATGAAGTCGGTCGTGGTCCGTTAGTGGGTGCCGTTGTGACCGCGGCAGTGATCCTCGATCCAGCCCGCCCGATCCCTGGCCTGAACGACTCGAAAAAACTGAGCGAAAAGCGCCGCCTGGCGCTGTTCGATGAAATTAAAGAGAAGGCGCTGGCCTGGAGTCTCGGGCGCGCAGAGCCGGATGAGATCGACAATCTGAACATTCTGCACGCCACCATGCTGGCGATGCAGCGTGCCGTTGCGGGCCTGAAGATTGTGCCTGAGTATGTGCTGATCGACGGTAACCGTTGCCCGACGCTGCCGATGCCATCAATGGCTGTTGTTAAAGGCGATAGCCGCGTCGCAGAAATCAGTGCGGCGTCAATCATTGCCAAAGTGACGCGCGATGCCGAAATGGCCGCGCTGGACCTCACTTATCCCGCGTATGGTTTCGCCCAGCACAAGGGATATCCAACGGCTTTCCATCTGGAAAAGCTGGCTGAACATGGCGCAACTGAACATCATCGGCGCAGCTTTGGCCCGGTGAAACGCGCGCTGGGACTGGTGTCCTGAATCAAGACGCAAGCAATTAAGTAACGCGGGATCTGAAGATGGCTGAACCACGTTTCGTACACCTGCGGGTGCATAGCGACTACTCCATGATCGATGGGCTGGCAAAGACCGGGCCGCTGGTAAAGAAGGCGGCCTCGCTTGGCATGCCTGCGCTGGCGATCACCGATTTTACCAACCTGTGTGGCCTGGTGAAGTTCTACGGAACGGCGCATGGCGCAGGATTAAAGCCCATCGTCGGCGCGGATTTCCACGTGCAGAGCGACCTGCTCGGCGATGAGATGACGCAAATTTCCGTGTTAGCCATGAATAACACGGGCTATCAGAACCTCACTCTGCTGATCTCAAAAGCCTACCAGCGCGGCTACGGCGCGCTGGGTCCATGGATTGACCGCGACTGGCTGGCGGAGCTGAACGAAGGTCTGCTGCTGATCTCCGGTGGTCGTATGGGGGATGTCGGCAAATGTCTGCTGCGCGGGAACAACGCGCTGGTGGATCAGTGCGTCTCGTTCTACGAAGAGCATTTCCCGGATCGCTATTACCTGGAGCTAATCCGTACCGGGCGTGCGGATGAAGAGAGCTATCTGCATGCGGCCGTCGCCCTGGCGGAAGCGCGTGGCCTGCCTGTAGTGGCCACCAACGATGTGCGCTTTCTTGAGCCGGGCGATTTTGACGCGCATGAAATTCGCGTCGCTATCCACGACGGCTTCACCCTCGACGATCCGAAACGTCCTCGCAACTACTCATCGCAGCAGTACATGCGCAGCGAAGAGGAAATGTGTGAGCTCTTCTCCGACATCCCGGAAGCGCTGGAAAATAGCGTAGAGATTGCCAAGCGCTGCAACGTCACCGTGCGTCTCGGCGAATATTTCCTGCCGCAGTTCCCGACGGGCGACATGACCACGGAAGATTTCCTGGTCATGAAATCGAAAGAGGGCCTTGAAGAGCGTCTGGAATTCCTCTTCCCGGATGAAGCGGTCCGTAAAGAGAAGCGTCCTGAATATGACGAGCGTCTGGATATTGAACTCCAGGTGATCAACCAGATGGGGTTCCCTGGCTACTTCCTGATCGTAATGGAGTTCATCCAGTGGTCGAAGGATAACGGCGTACCGGTTGGCCCGGGCCGTGGTTCAGGTGCCGGCTCGCTGGTGGCGTATGCGCTGAAAATCACCGACCTCGATCCGCTGGAATTCGACCTGCTGTTCGAACGTTTCCTTAACCCGGAACGTGTCTCCATGCCCGACTTCGACGTCGACTTCTGCATGGAAAAACGCGACCAGGTGATTGAGCACGTGGCCGATATGTACGGTCGTGATGCGGTTTCACAGATCATTACCTTCGGTACGATGGCGGCGAAAGCGGTTATCCGCGACGTGGGCCGCGTTCTGGGCCACCCCTACGGTTTTGTCGATCGAATCTCTAAGCTGGTGCCGCCCGATCCGGGCATGACTCTGGCGAAAGCCTTTGAAGCTGAACCTCAGCTGCCGGAAATCTACGAAGCCGACGAAGAGGTGAAAGCGCTGATCGACATGGCGCGCAAGCTGGAGGGCGTCACGCGTAACGCCGGTAAGCATGCGGGGGGCGTGGTTATTGCCCCGACCAAAATCACCGACTTCGCGCCGCTGTACTGCGATGAAGCGGGCCAGCATCCGGTCACCCAGTTCGACAAGAACGACGTTGAATACGCCGGGCTTGTGAAGTTCGACTTCCTTGGTTTGCGTACGCTGACCATCATCAACTGGGCGCTGGAGATGATCAACGCCCGCCGTGAGAAGAACGGCGAGCCGCCGCTGGATATTGCGGCTATCCCGCTTGATGACAAGAAAAGTTTCGACATGCTGCAACGCTCCGAGACGACAGCCGTCTTCCAGCTTGAATCCCGCGGCATGAAAGATTTGATAAAGCGTCTGCAACCAGACTGCTTCGAAGATATGATCGCGCTGGTGGCCCTGTTCCGTCCGGGCCCGTTGCAGTCGGGGATGGTAGATAACTTTATCGACCGTAAGCACGGGCGCGAAGAGATTTCCTATCCGGATGTGCAGTGGCAGCATGAAAGCCTGAAGCCGGTACTGGAGCCAACCTACGGCATCATCCTGTATCAGGAACAGGTCATGCAGATCGCCCAGGTGCTTTCTGGTTACACCCTTGGCGGCGCAGATATGTTGCGTCGTGCGATGGGTAAGAAAAAGCCGGAAGAGATGGCCAAGCAGCGTTCTATCTTTGAAGATGGGGCGAAGAAAAACGGCGTCGATGGCGAACTGGCGATGAAAATCTTCGACCTGGTGGAGAAATTCGCCGGGTACGGATTTAACAAATCCCACTCCGCCGCTTATGCTTTGGTGTCGTATCAAACGCTGTGGCTCAAGGCCCACTATCCCGCTGAGTTTATGGCGGCGGTAATGACCGCCGATATGGACAACACCGAAAAGGTGGTTGGCCTGGTGGACGAGTGCTGGCGCATGGGGCTGAAGATCCTGCCGCCGGATATTAACTCTGGCCTGTACCATTTCCACGTCAACGATGACGGGGAAATCGTCTATGGGATCGGCGCGATCAAGGGCGTGGGTGAGGGGCCGATCGAGGCGATCATCGAAGCGCGTAACAACGGCGGCTATTTCCGCGAGCTGTTCGACCTGTGCGCCCGCACCGATACCAAAAAACTGAACCGCCGCGTGCTGGAAAAACTGATCATGTCCGGTGCGTTTGACCGGCTGGGGCCACACCGCGCCGCGCTGATGAACTCGCTCGGCGATGCGCTGAAAGCGGCCGATCAGCATGCTAAAGCGGAAGCCATTGGCCAGGCGGATATGTTCGGCGTGCTGGCGGAAGAGCCAGAGCAGATCGAGCAGTCCTATTCCAACTGCCAGCCGTGGCCAGAACAGGTGGTGCTGGATGGGGAGCGTGAGACGTTAGGCCTGTACCTGACGGGACACCCGATCAACCAGTATCTGAAAGAAATTGAGCGCTATGTCGGCGGCCACAGGCTTAAAGACATGCATCCGACAGAACGTGGTAAAATCACCACGGCTGCGGGGCTCGTGATTGCTGCAAGGGTAATGGTCACCAAGCGCGGCAATCGTATCGGCATCTGTACCCTGGATGACCGTTCCGGGCGTCTGGAGGTGATGTTGTTCACCGACGCGCTGGATAAATACCAGCAATTGCTGGAAAAAGACCGCATACTTATCGTCAGCGGACAGGTCAGCTTTGATGACTTCAGCGGGGGGCTTAAAATGACCGCCCGCGAAGTGATGGACATTGACGAAGCCCGGGAAAAATATGCTCGCGGGCTTGCTATCTCGCTGACGGACAGGCAAATTGATGACCAGCTTTTAAACCGACTCCGTCAGTCTCTGGAACCCCACCGCTCGGGGACCATTCCAGTACATCTCTACTATCAGAGGGCGGATGCACGTGCGCGGTTGCGCTTTGGTGCAACGTGGCGTGTCTCTCCGAGCGATCGTTTACTGAACGATCTCCGTGGCCTCATTGGTTCGGAGCAGGTGGAACTGGAGTTTGACTAATACAGGAATACTATGAGTCTGAATTTCCTTGATTTCGAACAGCCGATTGCAGAGCTGGAAGCGAAAATCGATTCTCTGACAGCCGTAAGCCGTCAGGATGAAAAACTGGATATTAACATCGACGAAGAAGTGCATCGTCTGCGTGAAAAAAGCGTAGAACTGACGCGCAAAATCTTTGCCGATCTCGGCGCATGGCAGATCGCCCAGCTGGCGCGTCATCCACAGCGTCCGTACACCCTGGATTATGTCCGCCTGGCGTTTGACGAATTTGACGAACTGGCAGGCGACCGCGCATACGCTGACGATAAAGCTATCGTCGGCGGTATCGCGCGTCTGGATGGACGTCCGGTGATGATCATTGGTCACCAGAAAGGCCGTGAAACCAAAGAGAAGATCCGTCGTAACTTCGGTATGCCAGCACCAGAAGGCTACCGTAAGGCCCTGCGTCTGATGGAGATGGCTGAGCGTTTCAATATGCCAATCATCACCTTCATCGACACACCGGGTGCTTACCCGGGTGTTGGCGCAGAAGAGCGCGGTCAGTCTGAAGCCATCGCACGCAACCTGCGTGAGATGTCTCGCCTGAAAGTGCCGGTCATCTGTACCGTTATCGGTGAAGGTGGTTCCGGCGGTGCGCTGGCAATTGGCGTGGGCGATAAAGTGAATATGCTGCAGTACAGCACCTATTCCGTTATCTCTCCGGAAGGCTGTGCCTCCATTCTGTGGAAAAGTGCCGATAAAGCGCCGCTGGCTGCGGAAGCGATGGGCATCATTGCCCCACGTCTGAAAGAGCTGAAGCTGATCGACACCGTTATCCCTGAACCGCTGGGTGGCGCGCACCGTAAGCCGGAAGTGATGGCTGCTTCCCTGAAAGCGCAGCTGCTGGCAGATCTGGCGGATCTGGACGTGCTGAGCACAGAAGATCTGCTCAACCGTCGTTATCAGCGTCTGATGACCTACGGTTACGCGTAAGCCTCACAATTATCCTAAAAGCCGCACATTGTTGCGGCTTTTTTTATACCTGCCGTTTACCTTAACTATGCTTATCTGATGTTTTTCAAGGAGGTAAACCATGAACATCATTGCCATCATGGGGCCACACGGCGTCTTTTATAAAGACGAACCCATCAAGGAGCTGGAGCAAGCCCTTAAAGCACGCGGATATCAGCTAATCTGGCCGCAAAACAGCGCCGACCTGCTGAAATTCATCGAACACAATCCGCGCATCTGTGGCGTGATATTCGACTGGGACGAATACGACATGGAGTTGTGCAGCGAGATCAATAAGCTCAACGAATATCTTCCGCTGTACGCCTTTATCAACACTCACTCGACCATGGACGTCAGCGCCCATGATATGCGTATGGCGCTGTGGTTCTTCGAATACGCGCTCGGCGTGGCTGAGGACATTGCGACCCGCATTCAGCAGTACACCGGTGAATATCTGGATAACATCACCCCGCCGTTTACGCGTGCGCTGTTCACCTATGTGAATGAAGGGAAGTACACCTTCTGTACGCCAGGCCACATGGCGGGAACGGCCTATCAAAAAAGCCCGGTAGGGTGCCTGTTCTACGATTTCTTTGGCGGCAATACGCTGAAGGCGGACGTGTCGATTTCAGTGACCGAGCTGGGCTCGCTGCTGGATCATACCGGCCCGCATCTGGAAGCCGAAGAGTACATCGCCCGGACCTTTGGTGCCGAGCAGAGCTACATGGTGACCAACGGAACCTCGACGTCGAACAAGATCGTCGGGATGTATGCCGCGCCTGCCGGTAGCACGTTGCTGATTGACCGAAACTGCCATAAATCACTGGCGCATTTGCTGATGATGAGTGACGTCGTGCCGCTCTGGCTGTCTCCCACGCGTAATGCGCTGGGGATCCTCGGCGGCATTCCTCGCCGTGAGTTCGCGCATGAAGCCATTGAAAATAAGATCGCGGCGATCCCCGAGGCAAGCTGGCCTGTGCATGCGGTGATCACCAACTCCACCTATGACGGGCTGCTTTACAACACGAACTGGATCAAGCAGACGCTGGACGTGCCGTCGATTCACTTTGACTCCGCGTGGGTGCCTTACACCAATTTCCACCCGATTTACTCGGGTAAAAGTGGGATGAGCGGCGAGCGGGTGCCGGGCAAGGTGTTCTTCGAGACGCAGTCGACGCACAAAATGCTGGCCGCGTTTTCCCAGGCGTCTCTCATTCACATCAAGGGCGAATACGACGAGGACACCTTCAACGAAGCCTTCATGATGCACACGACCACGTCGCCCAGCTACCCGCTGGTGGCGTCCATCGAAACGGCGGCGGCGATGCTGCGCGGTAATCCGGGTAAACGCCTGATCAACCGATCGGTGGAGCGGGCGCTGCATTTCCGAAAAGAGGTTCAGCGACTTAAAGATGAAGCGGACGGCTGGTTCTTTGATATCTGGCAGCCGGAAGAGATTGATGAAGCAGAATGCTGGCCCGTCGCGCCGGGGGAGAGCTGGCACGGTTTTCGTGATGCTGATGCGGACCACATGTTCCTCGATCCGGTTAAGGTGACGATCCTGACGCCGGGTATGGATGAGCAGGGTGTGATGGGTGAGGAAGGGATCCCGGCTGCGCTGGTGGCGAAGTTCCTTGATGAACGCGGCGTGGTGGTGGAGAAAACCGGCCCCTATAATTTGCTGTTCCTGTTCAGTATCGGGATCGATAAAACCCGCGCGATGGGGCTGCTGCGCGGACTGATGGAGTTTAAGCGCGCATACGATCTTAACCTGCGGGTGAAGAACATGCTGCCGGATCTCTACGCGGAAGATCCTGACTTCTACCGCAATATGCGTATTCAGGATCTGGCCCAGGGGATCCACAGGCTGATCCGCCAGCACGATCTGCCGCGCCTGATGCTGCAGGCATTTGATGTTCTGCCTGAAATGAAGCTCACGCCGCACAGGGCGTGGCAACGCCAGGTGAAAGGGGAGGTTGAAACCATTGAACTGGAGAACCTGGTCGGGCGGGTATCAGCCAACATGATCCTGCCTTATCCGCCGGGCGTACCGCTGCTGATGCCGGGCGAGATGATCACCGAGGAGAGCCGGGCGGTGCTCGATTTCCTGCTGATGCTCTGTTCGATAGGGCGCCACTATCCGGGCTTTGAGACGGATATTCACGGTGCGAAACGCGATGATAACGGTGTGTACTGGGTGAGAGTCCTAAAATAAAAGGGGCCGCTTGCCAGGGCCGGGTTGTCGGTTGTAACGTTCAGGGCACCATAAAAAGGAGAAACTATGCTGGGTTTAAAAGCTGTTCATCATATTGCGATCATTGCCACCGATTACGCGAAAAGTAAGGCCTTTTACTGCGACATTCTCGGCTTTACGCTGTTGAGCGAGGCCTACCGCGAGGAGCGCGATTCCTGGAAAGGCGATCTGGCGTTAAACGGACAATATGTGATTGAACTGTTCTCTTTTCCTTTCCCGCCAGCGCGTCCTTCGCGCCCGGAAGCCTGCGGCCTGCGCCACCTGGCCTTCAGCGTCGATAACCTGGCCAGCGCGGTAAAGCATCTGGAAGCCCACGGCGTGGCCTGTGAAGCAATTCGCATCGATCCCTTCACCGATAAACGTTTCACTTTTTTCAACGATCCGGACGGTCTGCCGCTGGAGCTTTATCAGCAGTAATCGCCGTCATGTGTGATAATGCCCGTTCAGTTCGGGCATTTTTTATGTGTAATTTCCTATGACCTTACCCGCTATCGCGCACGCCGTTTCACCCTACCGCCAGCTGCTGGTGGGGTTCAGCGGTGGCCTGGATTCCACCGTTTTGCTGCACCGTCTTAAGCTCTGGCGCGACCGTGAGCCTGACGTCCAGCTGCGGGCGATGCATATCCATCACGGCTTAAGCCCCCATGCCGACGAGTGGGTGGCGCACTGCGAAGCGGTGTGCTCAGGGTGGGCGATCCCGCTAATCGTTGAACGCGTCACGCTTGAGGATGAAGGGCTGGGTATTGAGGCGCAGGCGCGCAAAGCCCGCTACGCCGCGTTTTCCGGCGCGTTACAGCCTGGAGAAGCGTTGGTCACCGCGCAGCATCTGGACGACCAGTGCGAGACGTTTTTACTGGCGCTCAAGCGGGGCAGCGGGCCTGCGGGTTTATCCGCCATGCCTGAGCGTGCTGGTTTTGCTGAAACAGAGCTCATCCGCCCGCTACTGGGTGAGACGCGCGCATCACTGGAAGCCTGGGCGCAGCAACATCATCTGCGCTGGATTGAAGACGAAAGCAATCAGGACGACAGTTACGACCGTAACTTCCTGCGCCTGCGCGTCTTACCGCTGCTGAGTGAGCGCTGGGCCCATTTTTCCGAAGCGGTGGCCAGAAGTGCCATGCTTTGTGCTGAACAGGAAAGCTTGCTGGATGAGTTGCTGAGCGGGGAGCTGAATACGCTGATTACCGCTGACGGTGCCCTGAACATTGCGCCGTTGAAAGTGATGAACCCCGTGCGTCGGGCTGCTCTGATTCGTCGCTGGCTGGCTTCCCACCGTGCGGTTATGCCGTCCCGGGCGATGCTCAACCGTATCTGGGAAGAAGTTGCACAGGCGCGGGAAGATGCCGCACCGTGTATACACCTGAATGGTTATGACGTCAGGCGCTATAAAGAGCAACTCTGGTGGGTGAAATCTGTGCCGTCGCTGGCTGACGTTGTGCTTGACTGGCCGTCGCCGGAAAAAGCATTAACGCTACCGTTGAATGCCGGTGTCGTTGCGTTAAGCCATTCGGGCAATGTGCGTCTACCTGAGCCGGACGAGAACGTCACCATACGCTTCAGGGCCAGCGGCATGCTGCATATCGTTGGGCGTAACGGCGGGCGTAAACTGAAGAAAATCTGGCAGGAACAGAACGTTCCGCCCTGGCGACGTGATACCACGCCGCTTCTGTTTTACGGCGACACGCTCATCGCGGCGGCAGGTGTGTTTATTACCCAGGAAGGGTGGGCTGAAGCGGGTGTCAATTTTGAATGGAAAGCGTAACGGGCAGCCTGGCTGCCCGTTGGTTATCAGGATTCGCTCACCACGACGGTGCCGATTTCCGGATGGCTGAAACTGGCAATTTTGTCGAGGCGTAGCTCACGCGTTGCACCTGCATCTTCCACAACCAGGTATTCCACATTTTTACGGGAAACCAGATCGCTGGCCTTTGCCTTTAGCACTTCGCCATCTTTTAGCTCCAGCGTCAGTATTAAATGATGCTGGCAGGCGAGTTCGAGGTTGTCATAGTCATCACAATTGATGGGTTGATAGATATCATTCATCGACATAATCGCTCACCAGTAAATTCGCCGCAGCATACGCTGCTTTTTCCCTGACCGATTCAGAAAGGCTCTCATCAGAGGCCACTTCATTCAGCACGTTCAATACACAGCCCAACGCATCCGGGATGTACCCCAGATCTCCGCTGGCAATTTCCGCATACCGTCTGCGAATCAACTCACAATAATTATTCACATCACCTCCTGCCAGCGTACTGACTTACTGTGAGATATCATTAAGCCTACGAAGTTAAACTCGGTTTAGCAAGGTGACTATACCATACTCATTTAAGCAATATCAGCGCCTTGATAACGGGGTGCCACCACCTCGTAACAGCCTTTTGCTGCGGTTTTCGCTACAATGTACGCCTGATTCGAAAGGAGTTCTCTCATGGCGCTGAAAGCGACAATTTATAAAGCTGTGGTCAATGTGGCGGATCTTGACCGTAACCAGTTTCTGGATGCGTCATTGACGCTGGCGCGTCACCCTTCTGAAACCCAGGAGCGCATGATGCTGCGCCTGCTGGCGTGGATTAAGTATGCCGACGAGCGTCTGCAATTTACCCGTGGTTTAAGCGCGGAAGATGAACCGGAAGCCTGGCTGCGCAACGATCATCTGGGTATCGATTTATGGATTGAGCTTGGCCTGCCGGATGAACGCCGGATCAAAAAGGCGTGCACCCAGTCAGCTGAAGTGGCGTTGTTTGCCTATAACCAGCGCGCGGCGGAGATCTGGCGGCAGCAAAACAAAAATAAATGTGCGCAGTTCAAAAATCTTACCGTCTGGTATCTGGATGATGAACAACTGGCACAGCTGAGCGCATTCGCCAGCCGGACAATGGCGCTTCAGGCAACGATTCAGGACGGCGCTATCTGGCTTTCCGATTCTCAGAATAATCTGGAAATTCATCTCACGGCCTGGCAGCCCGTATCATGATTGAGTTGTCCCGAAACGTCAGCATCCCTGATCACGAGCTGGAGATCACCGCCATCCGTGCTCAGGGCGCAGGGGGGCAGCACGTTAACAAGGCCTCAACGGCTATCCATTTGCGCTTTGACATCCGGGCCTCCAGCCTGCCAGAGTATTATAAAGAAAGTCTGCTTGCCGCCAGCCATCATCTGATCACCAGTGAAGGTGTGATTGTGATTAAAGCGCAGGAATATCGCAGCCAGGAAATGAACCGGGAAGCGGCACTTTCCAGACTGGCGGCGGTCATAAAAGAGCTGACGGCTGTACAAAAAAGTCGCCGGGCAACACGTCCAACGCGGGCATCGAAAGAACGTCGGTTGTCATCGAAGGCGCAGAAATCCACCGTAAAGTCACTGCGTGGCAAAGTCCGTCACCCGTAATGTGACGAAAGGGACACACTTTTTCATAAGGAATGTATTGTGAAAAAAGCATTATTATCAGCGCTGGCCGTGACAAGCCTGTTCGCGCTTTTTGGCTGTAACAACCGTTCAGAAACACAGGTACTACAGCCAACGCAAAACGAAGAATTGAAGCCGATGCAGCAGAGCTGGCGCGGCGTATTGCCATGTGCAGATTGTGAAGGCATCGAAACCTCTCTGTTCCTGCAAAAAGATGGCACCTGGGTGATGAACCAGCGCTATCAGGGGGCGAAAGAGCCGTCTTCTTTTGCAACATACGGAACATGGGCGCGTACGGCTGAAAAGCTGGTATTGACTGATACCACGGGCGATAAAACGTATTTCCGCGCCAAAGGCGAGGGGATGGAGATGCTCGATCGCGAAGGCAATCCGATTGAATCCCAGTTCAACTACACGCTGGCCCCGGTAAAAGCGACCCTGCCTGCAACCCCAATGGCGATGCGAGGGATGTATTTCTACATGGCGGATGCGGCAATCTTCACGGACTGTGCAACCGGGAAGAAAGTCAGCGTGGCGAACAATGCCCAGCTGGAGCGTGACTATGCCGTCGCGCGCGGTAACGACAGCAAACCAGTGTTGCTGACGGTTGAAGGGCATTTTACGCTGGAGCCAAACCCCGATAGCGGTGAGCTGGTGAAAACGCTGGTGGCAGATAAAGACGCGAAGTTTGCTGCGGGTAAAGACTGCGAAAGCAAATAAGTTATAGCCATTAAAAAACCCCGCACTGGCGGGGTTTTTTTGTTTCTTAGCCTTTGATGGCTTTCACCAGGTAATCAAGAATGTCGCCCGTCTTGAGCATCTGTTTTTCGCCGTTGCGACGGTACTTGTATTCAATCTCGTCGCTGTCGAGGTTACGGTCGCCGATGACGATGGTGTGTGGAATACCGATCAGTTCCATATCAGCAAACATCACGCCAGGACGCTCTTTACGGTCATCCATCAGCACGTCGATACCTTTCGCGCTCAGCTCAGCGTAGAGTTTCTCTGCCAGCTCCTGCACGCGGTAAGACTTGTGCATGTTCATTGGCAGGATCGCCACCTGGAACGGCGCGATGTTATCCGGCCAGACGATTCCGCGTTCGTCATAGTTCTGCTCGATAGCGGCCGCAACAACGCGCGTTACCCCAATGCCGTAGCAGCCCATGGTCAGAACCTGGTTACGACCATCTTCGCCCTGAACGGCAGCGTTCATTGCGCGCGAGTACTTATCGCCCAGCTGGAAGATGTGGCCTACTTCGATACCGCGTTTAATCATCAGGGTACCCTTGCCGTCCGGGCTTGGATCGCCTGCGACCACGTTACGGATGTCAGCCACTTCCGGCGTCGCCACGTCACGATCCCAGTTGATGCCGAAGTAGTGTTTACCGTCGATGTTTGCCCCTGCAGCGAAGTCGCTCATCGCCGCAACGGTGCGGTCAATCACTACAGGAACAGGCATATTCACCGGACCCAGAGAACCTGGGCCTGCGTTCACCACGGCGCGGATTTCGGCTTCCGTCGCGAAGGTCAGCGGGCTGGCAACCTGCGGCAGCTTCTCGGCTTTCACTTCGTTCAGCTCGTGATCGCCACGGACCAGCAGGGCTACCAGCGGGTAAGCGCTGCCTTCAGCCGATTTCACCAGCAGGGTTTTCACGGTTTTTTCGATCGGCAGATTAAACTGTTCAACCAGCTCGGCGATGGTTTTCGCGTTTGGCGTATCAACCAGCGTCATCTCTTGCGTTGCCGCGCCGCGTGGTTCTTTTGGTGCCAGCGCTTCTGCGAACTCAATGTTGGCGGCGTAATCAGAGGAGTCAGAGAAAATTACATCGTCTTCGCCGCTCTGCGCCAGAACCTGGAATTCATGAGAGGCGCTACCGCCGATTGAACCGGTATCAGCCTGTACAGCACGGAAATCCAGCCCCATGCGGGAGAAGATTTTGCTGTAGGCCACGTACATTTTGTCGTAGGTCTCTTGCAGTGATTCCTGAGAAGTATGGAAAGAGTAGGCATCTTTCATCAGGAATTCGCGAGAGCGCATCACGCCAAAGCGTGGGCGCACTTCGTCACGGAACTTGGTTTGGATCTGGAAGAAGTTCAGCGGCAGCTGTTTGTAAGAGCTCAGCTCGTTACGGATCAGATCGGTGATCACTTCTTCATGCGTTGGGCCGAGAACGAATGGACGATCGCCACGATCGGCAATACGCAGCAGTTCAGGACCGTACTGCTCCCAGCGACCGCTCTCCTGCCACAGTTCAGAAGGCTGAACGACCGGCATTAACACCTCGATAGCACCGGCGTTGTTCATCTCTTCACGCACGATGTTTTCGACTTTTTTCAGGACGCGCACGCCGGTCGGCAGCCAGGTGTATAACCCGGAGGCCAGCTTGCGGATCATCCCGGCGCGCAGCATCAGCTGGTGGCTGATCACCTCGGCGTCGGCAGGTGTCTCCTTCAGAGTGGAGAGCAGATATTGGCTAGTACGCATGTTGTTACGGTTCCATTTCGACGATTGGAACAGGCTGAAACACCAGCCTGACACAAAAAAAGTGGTTTAGTTTACCAGTGTGGCAAAGATGCCAAAAGAGAGGAGAACAAAATTACCTGGGTTCCAGGGCAAACACTTCAAAACCTGCATCAGTTACGCGCCAGCGCACGTTAAAGTCCAGCAGCCAGACGGCGTACGTTTTTCCTGCGTCTTCCTCTTTGCGGTAGGCGGGACGAGGGTCCTGCGCCAGGACTTCGACGATAAAGTCACGCAGACGAGGATAGCGCTTTTCCAGCTGGCTGATTTGCGTCGTTATTTCAGATGTGAAGTAAACCGGCATCTCTGCCTGTGGGGCGTCCTGAGCATAGCTTGCACGGGCATCCGGCAGCGCTTCGGCGAAGGGCAGGTAAGGTTTAATATCGATGACCGGCGTACCATCAACCAGGTCAAGGCTACCTAACTCCAGGATCACCCGATCTTTCTGACAGCGTATCCCTTTCAGTTCGACCAGCGACATCCCGACTGGATTCGGTCGGAACGTTGAGCGGGTGGCAAAAACTCCCATTCTGGCATTTCCGCCCAGACGAGGAGGACGCACGGTAGGACGCCAGCCGCCTTCCATGGTCTGGTGAAACACAAACACCACCCATAAATGGCTGAATGCCTCAAGCCCGCGCACTGCGTCGGCCTGATTATACGGCGCGACAAGATGCAGCTCGCCGCCGCCGTTAAGGACCAGTCCCGGCTGACGCGGCACGGCGAACTTTTCTTTATAAGGGGAGCGGATAACGCCTATCGGCTCGAACTGAAATGAACTCATTTCGCCGTGATGTTAAGCGCAGAACCGATACATACCGCCTGACGGTAGCAGCCCGGCGTACCACTGGTGACCTCGCAACTGTGCAGCAGCACCGCGTTGGCTTTCATTTTCGACGCGTTGATTTGCATACGCTTGCGGGCTGTTGGGATATTTGGAGGGGAGTCCTGATTCGTTGCCTGGCAGGATTCGCCGCTCACTTCGCCCAGTTCACGGAATGGCTTACCGACCAGCTCGTCGGCTTTAGTAATAATACGTACCGGCGCAGCGCGAGGCGCTTTCGGTTTTGCTGGCTCCGCTTTTGGCGGGGTTGCAGTGCTTTGAACGGGTTCAACAGGAGATCTGCTTAGCATAGAACAGCCGCTCAGCATCAGTGCTAAAAGACAGATCGGTAAAGCACGCATAATAGTTCCTCAGTGGATAATCAAAACGTCAGATATTGAAGCAGTTGACCGCACAAATGACAAGACGGGCAAATGCCCGTCTTGATGATATTACACTGAGGTGAGATTACCAGCCTTTAACCGCGCCGCCGTTAAACACCTTATTGGCTTCCTGGTAAACTTCTTCAGACTGATATGCCTGCAGGAATTTCTTCACGTTTTCCGCGTCCTTGTTGTCTTCGCGAGTCACGATCAGGTTGACGTACGGGGAATCTTTGTCTTCAACAAAGATGCCATCTTTCGCAGGGGTCAAACCGATCTGGCTGGCGTAAGTGGTGTTGATAACGGCCAGCGCGATCTGTGCATCGTCCAGAGAACCTGGCAGCTGAGGGGCTTCCAGCTCAACAATTTTCAGATTTTTCGGGTTTTCGGTCACGTCCAGAACGGTCGGCAACAGGCCAACACCTTCTTTCAGTTTAATCAGGCCCACTTTCTGGAGCAGAAGCAGCGAACGGCCAAGGTTGGTTGGGTCGTTAGGGACGGCAACCTGTGAACCCGGCTGGAGTTCATCCAGAGATTTAATTTTCTTGGAATAACCGGCAATCGGGTAAACGAAGGTGTTACCGACAGCAACCAGCTTGTAGCCGCGATCTTTGATCTGTTGATCCAGGTACGGTTTATGCTGGAAGGCGTTAGCGTCAATGTCGCCTTTGCTCAGCGCTTCGTTCGGCAGAACGTAATCGTTGAAGGTCACCAGCTCAACGTCCAGGCCATATTTTTCTTTCGCGATTTTCTGCGCGGCCTCAGCAACCTGCTGCTCTGCACCGACGATAACGCCTACTTTGATGTGGTTCGGATCTTTTTCGTCCTGACCGCAACCCACCAGTGCCAGCGAACCAATCAGTGCGCCTACTGCTGCAAAGGTCTTAAATTTAAACGCCATGTTATATCCTTAACTCGTCGAGTTTGTGTTGTTTGTAACGTTATTTATGCGTAACAGCCCGGACGATACGATCGCCAGAGAATTGGATTAAGTAAACCAGCACAACCAGCAATACCAGAACGGTATTCATTACGGTAGCGTTATAGCCAATATAGCCGTACTGATATCCAATCTGTCCTAAACCGCCAGCACCCACGGCGCCGCCCATCGCGGAATAACCGACCAGGGTGATAAGCGTGATGGTTGCTGCATTCACCAGCCCAGGCAGCGCCTCAGGCAGCAGAACTTTGCGAACGATCTGCATTGGCGTCGCACCCATAGCGCGGGAAGCTTCAATCAGGCCTGTTGGGATTTCCAGCAGGGCGTTTTCCACCATACGGGCGATAAACGGCGCGGCGCCTACGGTTAGCGGGACAATTGCCGCCTGCAAACCAATCGACGTCCCGACAATAACGCGTGTAAACGGAATCATCCACACCAGCAGGATAATAAACGGTATAGAACGGAAAATGTTCACCAGCGCAGAGAGCGTGCGATACAGCTTCGCGTTTTCAATAATTTGACCCGGGCGCGTGACGTACAGCAGTACGCCGACCGGCAGCCCAATCACAAAACCAAAAAAGCCCGATACGAAGGTCATTGCCAGCGTTTCCCAAACGCCGCGAACCAGTAGCCACATCATCGGCTCAGACATAACCCAGCACCTCTACTTTTACGTGATGTTCTTGCAGCCAGGCAATTGCCGCCTGGGTTTCTTCCTGTGTGCCGTGCATTTCCGTCAGCATAATGCCGAACTTCACGCCACCGGCGTAGTCCATCTGCGCGCTAATAATGTTGTTATTCACGTTAAAGCGACGCGCGGTTTCGGACAGCAGCGGTGCGTCAACGGACTGGCCCGTGAACTCCATGCGCAGCATCGGGACGCTGTCAGGCGTTGCGTCTGCTTTTAAACGTTCCAGATAATCTTCCGGAATATCCAGATGCAGTGTGGACTGAATGAACTGCTGAGCCAGAGGCGTTTTCGGGTGCGAGAAGACTTCGCTGACCGTGTCCTGCTCAATCAGCTCACCGTTGCTGATGACGGCGACGCAGTCACAGATACGCTTCACCACGTCCATTTCGTGCGTAATAAGGAGGATAGTCAGGCCCAGACGACGGTTAATGTCTTTCAGCAGTTCCAGGATAGAACGCGTGGTGGCCGGATCTAACGCGCTGGTGGCTTCATCACACAGCAGCACTTTTGGGTTGCTTGCCAGCGCGCGAGCGATTGCTACACGCTGCTTTTGCCCGCCGGAGAGGTTGGCCGGGTAGCTGTCATGCTTATCACCCAGCCCAACCAGATCCAGCAGTTCGGTGACGCGTCGCGTAACCTCTTCTTTTGGTGTGCTATCCAGCTCCAGCGGTAACGCCACGTTTCCAAAAACCGTGCGTGAGGCCAGCAGGTTAAAGTGCTGGAAAATCATGCCAATCTGGCGACGCGCTTTGGTGAGTTCTTTCTCTGAGAGAGCGGTAAGCTCCTGGCCGCCAACTTCTACGCTGCCCTGGGTCGGGCGCTCAAGCAGGTTAACACACCGGATCAGCGTACTTTTACCCGCACCCGATGCGCCAATGACGCCATAAATCTGACCAGCAGGCACATGCAGGCTGACGTTGTTCAGCGCCTGAATGGTTCGGTTCCCCTGCTGGAACACTTTGGTGATATTGGAAAGTTTAATCATTAGATTATTTTTATCGTATGTAAGTTAGCCGTGGCATTTTCTTCTGCCAGATACGGGGAATGACCGTAAACAAAATGGATGTTAAGGCATCCAGACGTCTAAATCAATCCACCTCTGTGCGATGAGCACTTTATTGCGCTGCGATTCATGAGATACTAGCTGAACAAGCCTTTTTCAGGAGCAAACCGGTGGCAAAATCTGTACCCGCAATTTTTCTCGATCGTGACGGCACAATTAATGTGGATCACGGTTACGTCCATGAGATTGATGAGTTCGAATTTATTGAGGGCGTAATAGATGCCATGCGCCAGCTGAAAGAGATGGGCTATGCGCTGGTGGTGGTAACTAATCAGTCCGGTATCGCCCGGGGTAAATTCACCGAAGCGCAGTTCGAGACGCTGACGGAATGGATGGACTGGTCTCTGGCCGATCGTGGCGTCGATCTTGATGGCATCTATTATTGTCCGCATCATCCACAGGGAACAGTAGAAGCGTATCGTCAGACATGTGATTGCCGTAAGCCACACCCGGGCATGTTTATCTCTGCACAGGAATTCCTGCACATTGATATGGCCGCGTCTTTTATGGTGGGCGATAAACTGGAGGATATGCAGGCAGCGGCGGCGGCGGGTGTGGGAACCAAAGTATTAGTGCGGACCGGTAAACCAGTCACCCCAGAAGCAGAAAATGCAGCTGACTGGGTGATAACTAGTCTGGCAGATCTGCCAAAAGAGATTAAAAAGCACCAAAAATAGACGTTTTGGTGAAAAGGTGAGCGGTTGAAATAAAAATGCATTTTTCCGCTTGTCATTCCTCGGCGGCTCCCTATAATGCGCCTCCATCGACACGGCGGATGTGAATCACTTCACAGACAACCCGGTCGGTTGAAGAGAAAAATCCTGAAATAACGGGTTGACTCTGAAAGAGGAAAGCGTAATATACGCCACCTCGCGACAGAGCGCTGAAGCGCGTCGCAACTGCTCTTTAACAATTTATCAGACAATCTGTGTGGGCACTCAAAGTGACATGGATTCTTAATGTCCTCGGACACTAAATGAATACCAAGTCTCAACGAGTGAACACGTAATTCATTACGAAGTTTAATTCATTGAGCATCAAACTTTTAAATT
>NZ_KI973294.1:0-178225 GCF_000534735.1 Enterobacter sp. MGH 4
CAGGCCGACTCGACCAGTGAGCTATTACGCTTTCTTTAAATGATGGCTGCTTCTAAGCCAACATCCTGGCTGTCTGTGCCTTCCCACATCGTTTCCCACTTAACCATGACTTTGGGACCTTAGCTGGCGGTCTGGGTTGTTTCCCTCTTCACGACGGACGTTAGCACCCGCCGTGTGTCTCCCGTGATAACATTCTTCGGTATTCGTAGTTTGCATCGGGTTGGTAAGCCGGGATGGCCCCCTAGCCGAAACAGTGCTCTACCCCCGAAGATGAGTTCACGAGGCGCTACCTAAATAGCTTTCGGGGAGAACCAGCTATCTCCCGGTTTGATTGGCCTTTCACCCCCAGCCACAGGTCATCCGCTAATTTTTCAACATTAGTCGGTTCGGTCCTCCAGTTAGTGTTACCCAACCTTCAACCTGCCCATGGCTAGATCACCGGGTTTCGGGTCTATACCCTGCAACTTAACGCCCAGTTAAGACTCGGTTTCCCTTCGGCTCCCCTATACGGTTAACCTTGCTACAGAATATAAGTCGCTGACCCATTATACAAAAGGTACGCAGTCACCCCATAAAGAGGCTCCCACTGCTTGTACGTACACGGTTTCAGGTTCTTTTTCACTCCCCTCGCCGGGGTTCTTTTCGCCTTTCCCTCACGGTACTGGTTCACTATCGGTCAGTCAGGAGTATTTAGCCTTGGAGGATGGTCCCCCCATATTCAGACAGGATACCACGTGTCCCGCCCTACTCTTCGAGTTCACAACCTGTGCATTTTCGTGTACGGGACTATCACCCTGTACCGTCGGACTTTCCAGACCGTTCCACTAACACACAAGCTGATTCAGACTCCGGGCTGCTCCCCGTTCGCTCGCCGCTACTGGGGGAATCTCGGTTGATTTCTTTTCCTCGGGGTACTTAGATGTTTCAGTTCCCCCGGTTCGCCTCGTTAACCTATGTATTCAGTTAACGATAGTGCAACGGATTGCACTGGGTTTCCCCATTCGGACATCGCCGGGTCAAAGGTTCATATCACCTCGCCGGCGCTTTTCGCAGATTAGCACGTCCTTCATCGCCTCTGACTGCCAGGGCATCCACCGTGTACGCTTAGTCGCTTAACCTCACAACCCGAAGATGTTTCACTTCATGATTGCGAAAATTTGAGAGACTCGAACACACATGAGCTGTGTGTCGTTTCAATTTTCAGCTTGATCCAGATTTTTAAAGAGCAAATATCTCAAACATGACTCGCAAGTCAGTTTTGAGATATGACGGCAGGTGACTTTCACTCACGAACCAGCAAGTGGCGTCCCCTAGGGGATTCGAACCCCTGTTACCGCCGTGAAAGGGCGGTGTCCTGGGCCTCTAGACGAAGGGGACGTACAGTCTCAATCGCAAGACGCCTTGCTATTTACTTTTCATCAGACAATCTGTGTGGACACTGCAAAGGCAGGTTCTTTAAGGTAAGGAGGTGATCCAACCGCAGGTTCCCCTACGGTTACCTTGTTACGACTTCACCCCAGTCATGAATCACAAAGTGGTAAGCGCCCTCCCGAAGGTTAAGCTACCTACTTCTTTTGCAACCCACTCCCATGGTGTGACGGGCGGTGTGTACAAGGCCCGGGAACGTATTCACCGTGGCATTCTGATCCACGATTACTAGCGATTCCGACTTCATGGAGTCGAGTTGCAGACTCCAATCCGGACTACGACGCACTTTATGAGGTCCGCTTGCTCTCGCGAGGTCGCTTCTCTTTGTATGCGCCATTGTAGCACGTGTGTAGCCCTACTCGTAAGGGCCATGATGACTTGACGTCATCCCCACCTTCCTCCAGTTTATCACTGGCAGTCTCCTTTGAGTTCCCGGCCTAACCGCTGGCAACAAAGGATAAGGGTTGCGCTCGTTGCGGGACTTAACCCAACATTTCACAACACGAGCTGACGACAGCCATGCAGCACCTGTCTCAGAGTTCCCGAAGGCACCAATCCATCTCTGGAAAGTTCTCTGGATGTCAAGAGTAGGTAAGGTTCTTCGCGTTGCATCGAATTAAACCACATGCTCCACCGCTTGTGCGGGCCCCCGTCAATTCATTTGAGTTTTAACCTTGCGGCCGTACTCCCCAGGCGGTCGACTTAACGCGTTAGCTCCGGAAGCCACGCCTCAAGGGCACAACCTCCAAGTCGACATCGTTTACGGCGTGGACTACCAGGGTATCTAATCCTGTTTGCTCCCCACGCTTTCGCACCTGAGCGTCAGTCTTTGTCCAGGGGGCCGCCTTCGCCACCGGTATTCCTCCAGATCTCTACGCATTTCACCGCTACACCTGGAATTCTACCCCCCTCTACAAGACTCTAGCCTGCCAGTTTCGAATGCAGTTCCCAGGTTGAGCCCGGGGATTTCACATCCGACTTGACAGACCGCCTGCGTGCGCTTTACGCCCAGTAATTCCGATTAACGCTTGCACCCTCCGTATTACCGCGGCTGCTGGCACGGAGTTAGCCGGTGCTTCTTCTGCGGGTAACGTCAATCGACAGGGTTATTAACCCTGTCGCCTTCCTCCCCGCTGAAAGTACTTTACAACCCGAAGGCCTTCTTCATACACGCGGCATGGCTGCATCAGGCTTGCGCCCATTGTGCAATATTCCCCACTGCTGCCTCCCGTAGGAGTCTGGACCGTGTCTCAGTTCCAGTGTGGCTGGTCATCCTCTCAGACCAGCTAGGGATCGTCGCCTAGGTGAGCCGTTACCCCACCTACTAGCTAATCCCATCTGGGCACATCCGATGGCAAGAGGCCCGAAGGTCCCCCTCTTTGGTCTTGCGACGTTATGCGGTATTAGCTACCGTTTCCAGTAGTTATCCCCCTCCATCAGGCAGTTTCCCAGACATTACTCACCCGTCCGCCACTCGTCAGCGAAGCAGCAAGCTGCTTCCTGTTACCGTTCGACTTGCATGTGTTAGGCCTGCCGCCAGCGTTCAATCTGAGCCATGATCAAACTCTTCAATTTAAGTTTGATGCTCGTGAATTAAACTTCGTAATGAATTACGTATGTTCACTCAGAGACTTGGTATTCATTTTTCGTCCGAGGACGTTAAGAATCCATGTCACTTTGAGTGCCCACACAGATTGTCTGATAAATTGTTAAAGAGCAGTGCCGCTACGTTTTCGCTGCGGCGCGGGGTGTGCATATTACGCTTTCCCGCTTCAGAGTCAAGCGTTTATTTTGCTTTTCTCTGCTGACCCGGCGGCGTGTGTGCCGTTGTTCCGTGTCAGTGGAGGCGCATTATAGGGAGTTCTTCTGAGGCTGCAAGTGCAAAGTGAAAATTATTTACTGACTGCTCACTTTCCAGGCAAAACACATCTCAGACATTAATTCTTGCCTGGTTTTTAAACAAAAACGAGCCGCAAGCGGCCCGTTTTTGCGTTTTGTGACTTACTGCACTGCCACAATTCGGTCTTCGTTGGCTTCCAGACGGATAACTTTGCCCGGAACCAGCTCCCCGGAGAGGATTTGCTGCGCCAGCGGGTTTTCGATCTGCTGCTGGATTGCACGTTTTAACGGACGCGCGCCATAAACAGGATCGTAACCATTCTCGCTCAGCAGTTTCAGCGCATCATCCGAGATGTGGATTTCATACCCACGCTCTTCCAGACGCTTGTACAGACGCTGCAACTGGATCTGCGCAATCGACGCAATGTGTTTCTCACCCAGCGGATGGAACACGACCACTTCATCAATACGGTTGATGAACTCCGGACGGAAGTTTTGGCTGACCACACCCAGCACCAGATCTTTCATATGGCTGTAATCCAGCTCACCGAAGCGTTCCTGAATCAAATCGGAACCCAGGTTCGAGGTCATGATCACCACCGTGTTACGGAAGTCGACCGTTCTCCCCTGCCCGTCCGTCAGGCGTCCATCATCCAGCACCTGCAACAGGATGTTAAACACATCAGGGTGTGCCTTTTCCACTTCATCCAGCAGGATGACGGAATAAGGACGACGACGAACCGCTTCCGTCAGGTAACCGCCCTCTTCATAACCGACATATCCCGGAGGCGCACCGACCAGACGCGAGACAGAGTGTTTCTCCATAAACTCGGACATATCGATACGCACCATCGCGTCATCGCTGTCGAACATAAAGTTAGCCAGCGCTTTACACAGCTCGGTTTTACCGACACCGGTTGGCCCCAGGAACAGGAACGAGCCGATGGGACGATTCGGATCGGACAGCCCCGCACGGCTACGACGAATGGCGTTAGATACCGCTTCGACCGCTTCGTTCTGGCCAATGACGCGCTGATGCAGATCCTGCTCCATACGCAGCAGTTTTTCGCGTTCACTTTCCATCATGCGAGCTACAGGAATCCCCGTCCAGCGCGCCAGCACTTCGGCAATCTCGGCGTCCGTCACTTTATTACGCAACAGACGCATGGTTTTGCCTTCCGACTGCGTGGCGATCTCAAGCTGTTTTTCCAGCTCAGGGATCTTGCCGTACTGTAGCTCGGACATCCGCGCCAGGTCCCCTACGCGACGCGCCTGCTCAATGGCAATTTTCGCCTGCTCCAGCTCCGCCTTGATTGTCTGGGTGCCAGAGAGGGAGGCTTTCTCAGCTTTCCACTCTTCTTCCAGCTCAGAATACTGACGCTCTTTCTCATCCAGTTCTTCGTTGAGCATATCGAGGCGTTTCTTACTCGCTTCATCAGACTCTTTGTTCAATGCCTGCTGTTCCAGCTTGAGCTGAATAATGCGGCGATCGAGTCGGTCCAGCTCTTCCGGTTTCGAGTCAATCTGCATACGGATGCTGGACGCCGCTTCATCGATAAGGTCGATGGCTTTATCCGGCAACTGACGGTCGGCAATGTAACGATGCGAAAGCGTCGCCGCCGCAACGATGGCCGGGTCAGTGATCTGCACATGATGGTGCAGCTCATAACGCTCTTTCAGACCACGCAAAATCGCGATGGTATCTTCAACGCTTGGTTCTGCGACAAACACCTTCTGGAAGCGTCGCTCCAGCGCGGCATCTTTTTCAATGTACTGACGATACTCGTCCAGCGTAGTGGCACCGACGCAGTGAAGTTCACCACGTGCCAGCGCAGGTTTCAGCATGTTCCCGGCATCCATTGCGCCGTCAGCTTTACCTGCCCCCACCATAGTGTGCAGTTCGTCAATAAACAGGATGACGTTGCCTTCCTGTTTCGCCAGATCGTTCAGCACGCCTTTCAGACGCTCTTCAAATTCACCGCGGTATTTCGCCCCGGCCACCAGCGCGCCCATATCCAGCGCCAGTACGCGACGGCCTTTCAGCCCTTCGGGCACTTCGCCATTAACGATACGCTGCGCCAGCCCTTCAACGATGGCGGTTTTACCGACGCCAGGCTCACCAATCAGCACCGGGTTGTTTTTGGTACGACGTTGCAGTACCTGAATAGTCCGGCGAATTTCTTCGTCGCGACCGATTACCGGGTCAAGTTTGCCCTGCTCGGCACGTTCGGTCAGATCGACCGTAAATTTTTTCAAAGCCTGACGTTGGTCTTCGGCTCCCTGGTCGTTCACGCTTTCACCTCCGCGCATTTTCTCAATCGCCTGGGTCACATTAGCGGTGGTTGCACCGGCGGATTTCAGCAGGTCGGTTAAGGTACCGCGTGATTCAAGCGCCGCCAGAACAAACAGCTCTGACGAAATAAAGTTGTCCCCACGTTTTTGCGCCAGCTTGTCGCAAAGGTTCAGTACACGCACCAGATCCTGTGACGGCTGTACGTCGCCACCGGTACCTTCTACCTGCGGTAAACGACTCAGCGCCTGATCGATGGCGGTGCGTAACTGGCCGGCATTAATGCCAGCGGACGTTAACAAAGGACGTATCGATCCCCCTTCTTGATTCAGCAAGGCGCTCATTAAATGAAGAGGTTCGATAAATTGGTTGTCGTGCCCCAGTGCGAGGGACTGGGCATCGGCGAGAGCAAGCTGGAATTTATTAGTAAGACGATCCAGACGCATAACTCCTCCCATAACAGGTCAAATTTGCTACTGGAGATTAAATGAGGTCATCCCTCAATTATTCAAGGTTAATAACCTGAATTATGTGAAAAGAAAACGGCGCGTACCGGATCGTCTTGATTCTTTAGGTTATATCAGCCAAATGAAACTTGCCATACGGCCTGTCGTCTTGTCACGGCGCCAGGAGAAAAAATCACCCTTTTCGGTGAATGTACAGCGATCTCCGCCAAAGATCTGGGTCACGCCGACATTATTAAGGCGCTGGCGGGCAAGCTGATAAATATCGGCCAGATATTTATCGCCGGACGCCACAAACGCATTAACCGCCTGAGGATCTTTTTCCATAAAAGCTTGCCGAACCTCAGGCCCCACTTCAAATGCCTGCGGGCCAATCGCCGGGCCAAGCCAGGCGATGAGATTTGCAGAATCGTCCTGGAAGCAGGCAACGGTCTCTTCCAGCACGCCTTCACACAGGCCACGCCAGCCCGCATGCGCTGCTGCAATCTCCGTACCGGCACGGTTACAAAACAACACCGGCAGGCAATCAGCGGTCATCACCGCGCAAACCGTTCCCGGCGTATTGCTGTACGAAGCATCGGCGCGTTTAGACGCATAGGGCTCACCCGTAAGCTTCAGCACCGCTTTACCGTGCACCTGCTCAAGCCAGACCGGTTTTGAAGGAAGGTTTCCCGCAGCAAACAGACGTTTACGGTTCTCTTCGACGTGCTCCAGGTTATCGCCACAGTGCGCACCGAGGTTCAAAGACGCCCACGCACCCTGGCTCACGCCACCGATACGGGTTGAACTACAGGCGGCCACGCCTTCAGGCAGTGGCCACTCCGGGACAATCAGTTTGGTCATAACCAGTCCACGTGATCCTTATGTTCTTCGAAATCTGCGCGCATCGCGTCGATAAGTTCCACCATATCCTGTGGGATAGGCGCATGCCATTCCATCTGAATTCCGGTGATTGGGTGGTAAAGACGTAGCATCGTCGCATGCAGCGCCTGGCGATCGAATTTACGCAGCACGGAGATGAATTCATCCGATGCGCCCTTTGGTGGACGCGGACGACCGCCGTAAACAGGGTCACCCACCAGCGGATGGGTAATATGCGCCATGTGCACGCGGATCTGGTGAGTACGCCCGGTTTCCAGACGCAGACGCAGGCGCGTATGAATACGGAAATGTTCCATGATGCGGTAGTGGGTCACCGCCGGTTTACCCATCGGGTGCACGGACATATGCGTACGCTTGGTTGGATGACGACTAATCGGCTCTTCCACCGTGCCGCCAGAGGTCATATGACCAATGGCCACCGCTTCATACTCACGGGTGATTTCGCGCAGCTGCAAAGATTCCACCAGTCGAGTCTGGGCGGGGATCGTCTTCGCCACCACCATCAGACCCGTGGTGTCTTTATCCAGACGGTGAACGATACCGGCACGCGGTACGTCAGCTATCGGCGGGTAATAATGAAGGAGTGCGTTAAGTACCGTACCGTCAGGATTACCCGCGCCCGGATGGACGACAAAGTCACGCGGTTTGTTGATGACCAGAATATCGTCATCTTCGTAGACGATATCCAGCGGGATATCCTGCGGCTCGAAGCGGACTTCCTCTTCGATTTCAGCATTGATGGCGACAGCTTCCCCACCAAACACTTTCTCTTTTGGTTTGTCCCAGATCTTGCCGTTTACCAGCACGCGCTGGTCAAGGATCCATTCTTTTATACGTGAACGCGAATAATCAGGGAACAATTCGGCCAAAGCCTGATCTAAGCGTTGACCGAGCTGATTTTCGGAGACTGTTGCGGTGAGTTCTACTCGTTGTGCCATAAACTGCTTCTTCGTTTAACGTTGGGTTTTACGGCTTTGCCGTTTAATATAGTGTGCTATTGTAGCTGGTCTTAATCGGGAGCAGGAACTGAGTTTCTCCCGGACAAACATTTGAGGAAAGTCAAAACGTCATGACGCGCATGAAATATCTGGTGGCAGCGGCCACGTTGAGCCTGGCTTTGGTGGGCTGCTCCGGTTCGAATGAACAGGTCCCTGACAATCCGCCGAATGAAATCTATGCGACTGCACAACAAAAGTTGCAGGACGGTAACTGGAAACAGGCGATAACGCAACTGGAAGCGTTGGATAATCGCTATCCGTTTGGTCCGTATTCACAGCAGGTACAGTTAGATCTGATCTACGCCTACTATAAAAATGCCGATCTGCCGCTGGCTCAGGCAACGATCGATCGTTTCATGCGTCTGAACCCTACCCATCCTAACATCGATTACGTGATGTACATGCGCGGCCTGACTAACATGGCGCTGGATGACAGTGCATTGCAGGGCTTCTTCGGGGTGGATCGTTCTGACCGTGACCCGCAACATGCGCGTGATGCTTTCAATGACTTCTCCAAACTGGTGCGTAGCTACCCGAACAGCCAGTACATTACCGATGCCACTAAGCGTCTGGTGTTCCTGAAAGATCGTCTGGCGAAATACGAGTACTCCGTTGCGGAATACTACACCCGCCGTGGCGCATGGGTTGCCGTGGTTAACCGTGTAGAAGGCATGCTGCGTGATTATCCGGATACCCAGGCCACGCGTGATGGCCTGAAGCTGATGGAGAATGCGTATCGCCAGATGCAGATGACGGCTCAGGCTGACAAAGTGGCGAAAATCATTGCCGCGAACAGCAGCAATACCTGATACCGCTACAACGCATAACGGCAGCCCGCAGGCTGCCGTTTTTTTATTCTTTCAGACTTAAGCTGAAGCGGTTTAGCTTCAACACATCCAGTCAACTATGACCGCAATTGCTGGCTTCGACAAGGTAAATCTCACCTCTTCCTGCCCTGCCTCACAAAAAAGATTCCCTGACAAAAACCGACAAAATAACGTGATCTAAATCACACATTTTGACATTAGGTCGGGTATGCTGGAATCACCAAGACGGAAAGACAAGAGGTAAAATTTATGACAATGAACATTACCAGTAAACAAATGGAAATTACTCCGGCAATCCGCCAGCACGTCGCAGACCGTCTCGCCAAACTGGATAAATGGCAAACACATTTGATTAATCCACATATCATCCTGTCCAAGGAGCCGCAGGGTTTCGTCGCTGATGCAACTATCAATACTCCAAACGGCCATCTGGTCGCCAGCGCTAAACACGAGGATATGTACACTGCAATTAACGATTTGATCAACAAGCTGGAACGGCAGCTCAATAAAGTGCAACACAAAGGTGAAGCCCGTCGCGCCACAACATCGGTGAAAGACGCCAGCTTCGCGGAAGAAGTTGAAGAAGAGTAATCCTTTAAATTGAGTGTACCGACAACGCGCCTTCGGGCGCGTTTTTTATTGACAGGATCAAAACAGTACAGGTACTTTAACCCTATCAATTTCAGGATGACCTAATGAAACAGACGCCGTTTTTCTTCGCATTCTTTTTTACCTTCCCCTGACCGGGAGGCGTTTCGTCGTGTGATAAAGAATGCGAAGACGAACAACAAGGCCTCCCACACCGGGAGGCCTTTTTTATTGATAACGATAAAATGAGACAGACAACACTATGACACCGGAAAACCCGCTCCTGGATTTACGCGTAAAAATCAGTGCACTCGACGAAAAGTTACTGGCCCTGCTGGCAGAACGCCGCGCGCTCGCCATTGAAGTGGGCAAAGCCAAGCTGGATTCTCATCGGCCGGTGCGCGATATCGATCGCGAGCGTGATTTACTGGAACGGTTGATACAGCTCGGCAAAGCGCATCATCTTGATGCCCACTACATCACCCGCCTGTTCCAGCTCATCATTGAAGATTCCGTTCTGACGCAACAGGCCCTGCTCCAGCAGCATCTGAACAAAACCAACCCGCACTCTGCTCGGATCGCTTTCCTCGGCCCGAAAGGTTCTTATTCTCATCTGGCGGCTCGCCAGTACGCAGCCCGTCATTTCGAAGAGTTCATTGAGAGCGGTTGTGCAAAATTTGCAGACATCTTCAACCAGGTCGAAACCGGCCAGGCAGATTACGCCGTGGTGCCTATTGAGAACACCAGTTCCGGCGCCATCAACGATGTTTACGATCTGCTCCAGCACACCAGCCTGTCGCTGGTCGGTGAGCTGACTATTCCTATCGATCACTGCGTGCTGGTCTCTGGCTCAACCGATCTGAGTCAGATCGAAACGGTGTACAGCCACCCGCAGCCGTTCCAGCAGTGCAGCCAGTTCCTGAACCGTTATCCGCACTGGAAAATTGAGTACACCGAAAGCACCTCGGCGGCGATGGAAAAAGTGGCGCAGGCAAACTCTCCTGCCGTCGCGGCACTCGGTAGCGAAGCGGGCGGCGCGCTGTATGGCTTACAGGTGCTGGAACGCAATCTGGCCAACCAGACGCAAAATATCACCCGTTTCGTGGTTCTTGCCCGCAAGGCCATCAACGTGTCCGACCAGGTTCCGGCGAAAACCACCCTACTGATGGCGACCGGCCAGCAGGCGGGTGCGCTGGTTGAAGCGCTGCTGGTGCTGCGTAATCACAACCTGATCATGACGAAGCTGGAATCCCGCCCAATACATGGCAACCCGTGGGAAGAGATGTTCTATCTCGACGTTCAGGCCAACCTGGAGTCTGCATCCATGCAGAAAGCCCTGCGCGAACTGGGCGAGATCACACGCTCCATGAAAGTACTGGGCTGCTATCCGAGCGAAAACGTGGTCCCGGTCGATCCGGCTTAATGTTCGATAAAGCGGCTTTTCTTCATCCCTGCCACATTTACAGGCAGGGTGAAGATGGCACCGGAAAGCGGGTATTTCGCCAGCTCCTCCGCCTCCATATTTTCCCGCGTGGTGGTGATAAACAGCGTTTTCATATCGTCGCCGCCAAAGCAGACCATTGTCGGGCAGCGTACCGGCAGCCGGTATTCTTCCAGCTGTTCGCCTTGCGGTGAAAACCGTGCGATACGCCAGCCGTCAAACAGTGCGCTCCAGTAGCAGCCTTCCTCATCCATTGCCGCTCCGTCGGGTATACCGTCTCCCTCACTAAAACGGCGAAACTCTTCGCGCTTACCGGGTTCCCCCTGCTCATCAAGCGGCGTACGGTAAATCACACCGTTCGGCGTATCAGAAGTAAACATCCACCGTTTGTCAGGACTAAACGCTAAACCGTTATGCCCCTGAATATCGCACTGGATCACTTTCGGTGTCAGGTCGTTGTCGATACGCATCAACATGGCGCCGTTATAATCTCCCGGCCCCCAGAACGTGCCCGCATAAAACCGTCCCTGATGGTCGGTGCCTCCATCGTTAAAGCGTGCAAGCTGCGGGTTGGACGGGTTATCGCAAACCTTACGCTGGAGCAGGCCGTGTTTATCGGTCAGCCAGATGGCGTTTCGCATCGCGACGATAAATCCGCCGCGTTCACGCAGGGCAAAACACCCAACTTCTTCATGGAATGAGAGCACCGAGTGTTCCGCGGTGGGCAGATGGTACCGATGAATCTCCCCTTCCAGAATATCCGCCCAGTAGAGCGCCTTCTCTTCAGCACTCCACGTCGGGCATTCGGGCAGATGCCCGGTATAGTTCAACAGCAGCTGTGGTTCAGCCATGACAGTTCCCCAAAATGAAAAAAGCCAGCATTGCTGGCTTTCAGTATATACATCATCAGATTACTGGCGACTGTCATTTGCCTGGCGCAACAGCGTGCGGCTTTCATTCTGGAATCGCGTGGCGTAATCACCGAACCAGTGCTCCACTTTACGGAAACTGTCGATAAACGCTTGTTTATCGCCGTGTTCCAGCAAGGTGATCGCTTCGCCAAAACGCTGATAGTAGCGCTTGATCAGCGCCAGGTTATTTTCAGACGACATGATGATGTCGGCGTAAAGCTGTGGATCCTGGGCAAACAGTCGCCCGACCATCGCCAGCTCCAGACGATAAATTGGCGAGGAAAGCGCCAGCAATTGTTCAAGCTGAACGTTCTCTTCCGCCAGGTGCAGACCATAGGCGAAGGTTGCAAAGTGGCGCAGCGCCTGAATAAACGCCATGTTCTGATCGTGCTCAACCGCACTGATACGGTGCAAACGTGCCCCCCAGACCTGAATCTGTTCCAGGAACCACTGATACGCTTCCGGCTGACGACCGTCGCAGTAAACCACTACCTGCTTCGCCAGGCTGCCGCTGTCCGGGCCAAACATCGGGTGTAACCCAAGCACGGGCCCGGTGTGCGCCGCCAGCATTGCCTGTAGAGGGCCATTTTTAACGGACGCCAGATCCACCAGAATGCAATCTTCCGGCAGCGGAGGAAGTTTCGCGATAATCTGCTCCGTCACATGAATCGGTACGCTGACGATAACCATTCCGGCATCCTTAATGAGCTCCGGCGCATGCGGCCAGTCCTCTTTTTCCAGGATGCGCACCTGATAGCCAGAAAGCGTCAGCATTTTTTCAAACAGACGCCCCATCTGGCCGCCGCCACCGACAATCACCACCGGACGCAGCGACGGACAGAGAGTTTTGAAGCCCTTGTCGTTTTCGCTGGAATAGGATTCCCGCATCACACGACGCAGGACATCTTCAATTAAGTCCGGTGAAACGCCCAGCGCCTGTGCCTCTTTACGGCGGGAGGCGAGCATAGAGGCCTCACGCTCCGGAACGTAAATTGGCAGGCCGTATTTGCTTTTAACTTCGCCGACCTCAGCAACCAGTGCCATGCGGCGCGCCAGCAGGTCCAGCAACGCCTTATCCACTTCATCAATTTGATCGCGTAATGCGGTCAATTCAGCAACCATAACTACCCTCTTATGCCAGACGCGTCGCCAGCTGGCCGTTCAAATCTTTGTGGATCTCACGCAGCAGCGCATCGGTGGTTTCCCAGCTAATGCAGGCATCGGTGACCGAGACGCCGGGCTTCATCGCGCTACGCGGCTGTTCCGATGACTGATTGCCTTCATGAATATTACTTTCAATCATCAGGCCGATAATGGAACGGTTGCCATCTTTAATCTGAGCAATAACAGATTCTGCAACCGCAGGCTGGCGACGGTAATCTTTATTCGAATTACCATGACTGCAATCTACCATCAGCGCCGGACGCAGTCCCGCCTGTTCCATCTCTTTTTCACACTGCGCGACATCCGCCGGGCTGTAGTTTGGCGCTTTACCACCGCGCAGGATCACATGCCCGTCCGGATTGCCCTGCGTTTGCAGCAGGCATACCTGGCCCGCCTGGTTGATCCCGACAAAACGATGGGGCATAGCGGCGGCGCGCATGGCGTTAATCGCCGTGGCCAGGCTGCCGTCGGTACCGTTTTTAAAACCAACCGGCATAGACAGGCCAGACGCCATCTCGCGGTGGGTTTGTGACTCGGTGGTGCGCGCCCCAATCGCAGACCAGCTAAACAGATCGCCGAGGTACTGCGGGCTGTTCGGATCCAGCGCTTCGGTTGCCAGCGGCAGCCCCATGCTGACCAGCTCCACCAGCAGGCGACGCGCAATCTTCAGGCCCGCTTCCACATCAAACGAGCCATCCATGTGCGGATCGTTAATCAACCCTTTCCAGCCAACCGTTGTACGTGGCTTTTCAAAATAGACGCGCATCACCAGATAGAGGCTATCGCTGACCTCCTCCGCTAATGCTTTAAATCGACGAGCGTACTCAATGGCGGTTTCAGGATCGTGAATGGAGCAAGGACCACATACCACCAGCAGGCGCGGATCGCGGCCTGCGATAATGTCAGAAATGGTCTGGCGAGAGTGCTCAATCTGAGCTTCCTGCGCGACGCTCAGCGGGAATTCCGCCTTCAGTTGATCCGGGGTGATTAACACCTGTTCGTCAGTGATATGTACGTTGTTCAGCGCGTCTTTTTGCATGATTGCGATCCTGTAAAACTCGTTTGCGATAGTGGTTTTCCTCGAAGAGGTGACACAACGATAACACATCAAGTAAAGATTTCAATCCAAAATGCGTACAGATTATTTTACAGCAGCCATTTAAATGCCAAATCACAGGTTAAAATCGTAAACATAAAATTACACATACGCTTTTAACGCCAGTCTACGCTCACACCAGGCACGCTATCCCGGCGCTGGCCGTTAGCTTAATTATCCTCGGGTGAATTGAGGGAAAGTTGCGTGGCTACATAAATTCTGGCAACAAAAATGAATAAAAGTATGAATTCCAGCAGACTTAATTGAGCCTGCCTAAATTACTTTGAATATCGTGCTCTGTAAGATTTAGCTTAGGTCAAGACAGGGATATTTCTGACATAATGACGGCTTTGAGAAAGAATGGTATTCTGCCGGAAATTCATAAGGACATCTATTTCCGGGGCGGTTTGGCGGATTCTGATGAGAAATACATTCTTGATCGCTTTGCTTCACCTCCCCCTGGCGCTAATGCTGTTCATTTTGGTGAGCCCTGCAAGGGCAGGCTCGTTCACGGAAACGGATAAATCAGTACGTTCGATTGTTTCTGGCATTGTGAGCTACACCCGATGGCCAGCACTGTCCGGCCAGCCTAAGCTCTGTATTTATGCCTCTTCCCATTACAGACAGGCGCTCAGCAGTGAAGATGAACACAACCCGTTGCCCTATAGTCCTGTCATTGTGCATAGCGATCGGGAAGCACTCGCAGCAAGGTGTGATGCCCTCTATTTCGGGAGCGAGTCGCCGACAAAACAACAGGAAATAATAAATCAATATCAGGGCCAGGCGTTGCTATTAATGTCAGAGCAAAATCCTGAATGCGTTATTGGCAGCGCATTTTGTCTGATAATAGAGCACAACAAGGTCAGGTTTTCCGTAAATCTGGATGCGCTGACGCGCAGTGGCGTAAGAGTCAATCCGGATGTATTAATGCTCGCACGGAATAAGAAGCATGAATAAGGAAGTCACACCAACACCGCGTCCGACGTTTAAAAGAACGTTGCGGCGAATCAGCATGATAAGCGTCATTATAACGATGACGTTTATATGGTTGCTGCTGTGTTTCGCTTCCGTGGTGACATTAAAGCAATACGCGCAAAAAAACCTCGAACTCACCGGCGCCACCATGAGCCACAGCCTTGAGGCTTCTCTGGTGTTCAACGATGCCGTGGCGGCAAATGAAACGCTGGCGACCCTCGGCAAGCAGGGGCAATTTGCTGTGGCGGAAGTGCTTAATGCACATCATAAACGGTTTGCCTGGTGGTCGTGGAACCCGGCGGATAATACCGACACGCTGGGCGCGCTGGTCAACCGGTGGTTGTTCCCTGTTCCTGTCGCACAGCCCATCATACATAACGGTAATGTGATTGGCGAAATTCGTCTGACCGCACGAGACAGCCTGATTAGCCACTTTATCTGGCTCTCATTTGCGGTCCTCACCGGCTGCATTCTTTTTGCCTCTGCCGTCGCATTGACCATCACCCGCTCGCTACATCATGGCATGGTTGTTGAAATGCAAAACATCACTGACGTTGTGCATGACGTCCGTACCAACCGCAACTTCTCTCGCCGGGTAACGGAAGGCCGCATCGAAGAGTTCCACCAGTTTGGTGAAGACTTCAACAGCCTGCTGGATGAAATGGAAGAGTGGCAGCTCAAGCTACAGGCGAAAAACGCTCAACTGTTGCGTACCGCCATGCACGATCCGCTCACGGGGCTTGCAAACCGCGCCGCGTTTCGCAACAACATTGCGGCCTTAATGAATGACGCTTCGGCAAAGACCAATTCTGCCCTGCTCTTCCTGGATGGTGATAACTTCAAGTTTATTAACGACACCTGGGGCCATGCCGCGGGCGACTGCGTACTGATCGAAGCCGCAAAAAGGATGGTCGAATTTGGCGAAAAACGTCATCAGTCTTACCGTCTTGGCGGCGACGAGTTTGCCATGATCCTTTATGGCGTCCACACCGCGCGTGAGGTCGAATATATTTGCGCTGCGCTGTCGCAGCAATTTATCCGTCCGTTTGATCTGCATAACGGACACACAGCATCAATGTCACTCAGCATTGGCTTTGCTCTGGCGTGGGAAAATGCCTCCGTCGAGGCATTACTGGAGCAAGCCGATCGCAATATGTACCTGGTCAAAAACCAGCGTTCGAAAACAACACCCTGAAAGGAAGACGATATGTTGAAGCGATACTTCGCGCCGTTGTTACTGGCATCTCTGGTTATGTCCGGGTGCCAGACGCCGGAGGGTAAATTCACACCAGAGCAAATCGCGGCCATGAAGTCCTACGGCTTTAACGAACTGAATGGCGACTGGTCCCTGGGCCTGTCGGATAAGATCCTGTTTGATAAAAATGACGCCAGACTGCGTCCGGAAAGTGAAACGCAGATCCAGACTATGGCCTCACGTCTGGCGGCAACCGGTCTGAATCACGCCCGGATGGACGGCCATACGGATAACTATGGCGAAGAGAGCTACAACGAAGCGCTTTCGTTAAAACGTGCCAATGTTGTAGCGGATGCCTGGGCGAAGGGCGCGAACATCCCGCGCAGCAACCTCACTACGCGGGGTTTAGGCAAAAAATACCCTCTCTGCAGCAACCGTACTGCGCAAGGGCGCGCTGAAAACCGCCGTGTTGCGGTAGTTATCAGCACGCCTTAAGGCTATTTAGCGGATGTGCCGGCGAGCGACACGCCTGAAGCCGCTCGCCAGCGCAGCCAGTCAATCACGATAAATACCGCCAGACTGACGCCCATTACCGGCAACGCCAGCCCCAGCAGGAGGCTTATCATGAACGTCACTCCTCTTCCCCACAGCGGCAATGCCAGCCAGCTTTGACAGAGCGTCTGTACCGGGTTCGCGGCTGACGTCGCAGGACGACGCATCCACCACATCCGGTATCCCCAGATAATCAGCACGCACAGCGCAACGCCAAACGCGATGAGCAGCAGCTGATTTGCCAGACCAAACAGGATCCCCATATGGAAATCCACGCCCCAGCGGGTGAGTTTAGCCATCAGCGGGAAATCCCCAAAGCGAGTCCTGTCCAGCACCTTCAGAGAGTGGGGGTCCACGGCAACGGCATCAACCTGCGTCGGCCAGCGGCGATCGATTTCCGTCACCGTCCAGGCCTGGTCGACCCTGCTTGCCGGACGGATCTCAACGTTGTTAGCATCAATTCCTGACTGGCGGGCGGCCTGCAATACGCTGTCAAAAAGCGACAGTTCAACAGGCATTTCAGGCATCGACATTCCGCCGTGATGACCACGATGTTCGGCGTGTTCATCCATCATTTCCGGCGCACCGGAAAGGGTGGTGTTTACCTGCGGCGTCAGCCAGTTCATCTCTGCACGCAGCTTATCGACGTTGCCACCGGCCCATTGTGACCAGGTTAACCCGGTGACTGAGAACAGCAGCATTCCCGCCAGTAAGGTCCAGCCTAAGATCACATGCAGGCGACGACGATTCTGGAAACGATTGTTAATACGGCGCTTCGGTCGGGTATAGAACCACAGCGCGATCCCGCCCAGGGCAGCAACCCACATCCACGAGGCGGCTAACTCGCTATAGAGGCGTCCGAGGTTGCCCAGCATCAGCGAGGTATGCAGGTAATCGATAGTCTGACGCAGCGGTAAAATCCCGCTGGTGCCGTAGACGGTCATATCCCCTCGAACCTCAAGGCTGGCGGGATCAATAAAAATAGCCCGATGCTCGGAGGGACCCAGCGCCGGGTCGGCAAACATCACGCGGGTCGTTTCGCCCTCTTCCAGCCCCGGACGAACGGCATGCAGACGCAGGTCTGATTCTACAGCCTTTTCGGCCGCGGCAATTTGTGCAGCAAGAGGCTGCACCTCACCCACGGCATCCGTGTGGAGTGCATGATGGTACAGCGCATTTTCAAGCTGCGGCGTGGCGACATACAGCGTACCGGTCAGCGCTGCGAAGAAAATAAACGGACCAACAAACAGCCCGATATAGAAATGGAGGCGACGCAGCAGGTTTCCCCATGCCGCGCGCGGAGTGCAGGTAGTCATACTTTTCCTTTTTAAGGCAAAAAGTGAGTGATTTTGTTTTAAAGGGAGAAAGCAGACCGACGCGGCGGCGCGCGGGTATCGGGGTAAAGCCAGGGGAAAAAGTGCCAGTGGCTGACCGCCTGACGAGGCGGCTTCATGCGCAACCGCTGCAACACCACGCTGAGCAGAACGATAAGCGCCAGCATCACGCCCGGCACATGCGCTAACAGCACGCAGTAGCCGCAGGCTTCCGCATGGTCAACTGGCATGGAATGCGGCATATCCCCATGATGCTCGTCCATCGACATCATGCTCATGTCATGGTGCATGCCCGGCATGGCGCTCATGGGATCTTTTTGCAGCGAGACGGAGATCAGCGGCGCCACGACGATCAGCAGGATCGCAAACAGCGCGGTCAATGCCGCTGCGCGTTTCCAGCTATGCTGATGCAGTACGTTATCCACTTACCCTCCACCCAAGAGGCGAACATTGTAAATGATTTATGACGGAAGGGTTAACGCGAGAGTTGCTATGAGATAAAAAAAGGCCAGCCTTTCGGCCAGCCCTTTCTGACAGGATGTCGCTTAAGCGAATCTTAGTTCAGACGCTCTTTAATACGAGCAGACTTACCAGTACGCTCACGCAGGTAGTACAGTTTAGCTTTACGTACAGCACCACGACGTTTAACAGCAATGCTGTCAACTACCGGAGAGTGAGTCTGGAAGACACGCTCAACGCCTTCGCCGTTGGAAATTTTACGAACAGTGAATGCAGAGTGCAGACCGCGGTTACGAATAGCGATAACCACGCCCTCGAATGCCTGCAGACGTTTTTTGGAACCTTCAACAACCCATACTTTCACTTCCACGGTGTCACCTGGACGGAAGGAAGGTACGTCCTGCTTCATCTGCTCTTGTTCAAGTTGCTTAATAATGTTGCTCATAATTTAATCTCTTATCCTGGGTAAACTGATATTCGGGAGCGTATTACGCTTTCCCATCATGTTCATGCTGCTGGTGCGCTTGTTCGGTTTTGAACTCGGCCAGCAACTTTGCTTGCTCTTCAGTCAGAGCCAGGTTTTCCAGAAGTTCAGGTCTTCTAAGCCAGGTCCGGCCCAGCGACTGCTTCAAACGCCAGCGACGTATCTCGGCATGGTTTCCAGACAGTAACACTGCCGGGACTTCCATCCCTTCTAACACTTCAGGACGAGTATAGTGTGGACAGTCCAGCAATCCATCGGCAAAGGAATCTTCCGTTGCCGAAGCTTCATGGCCCAGAACCCCCGGAATAAACCGGGCGACGGAGTCAATCAGCGTCATTGCTGGTAACTCACCACCGCTGAGAACGTAATCGCCGATAGACCATTCTTCGTCAATCTCGGTTTGAATTACGCGCTCATCTATCCCTTCGTAGCGACCACAGACCAGAATCAGCTTTTGATTCGTCGCCAGTTCGCTCACGCCCGCTTGATCAAGCTTGCGTCCCTGAGGTGACAGATAAATCACCTTCGCGCCTTCACCTGCCGCGGCTTTTGCTGTGTGAATGGCGTCCCGTAAGGGTTGCACCATCATCAACATCCCCGGTCCGCCGCCGTAAGGACGATCGTCCACGGTACGGTGCCGGTCATGCGTGAAGTCACGAGGACTCCAGCTCTGGATGCTCAGCAGGCCATTCTTTACTGCCCGGCCAGTTACCCCGTAATCGGTAATCGCGCGGAACATTTCAGGAAACAGGCTAATTATGCCAATCCACATAGCGCCGTCTTTTACCGTTTATCCGGAGAATTTAAAAACCAGGATCCCAATCTACTTCAATGGTTTGAGTAGTGAGATCGACTTTCTTGATAACCTGTCCATCGAGGAACGGGACCAACCGCTCCTTGATGCCAAATGCATCTTTCAGGTTTGCCTTAATGACGAGAACGTCATTTGACCCGGTTTCCATCATGTCGATGACTTTCCCCAGGCTGTAGCCTTCAGTGGTCACTACCTGGCAACCCATAAGGTCTTTCCAGTAGTAGTCACCCTCTTCCAGTTGCGGCAACTGCGACGAATCCACGACAATTTCACAATTAGTCAGCGCATTCGCGGCATCTCGATCGTCAATGCCTTTCAGCTTGATGATGATGTCCTGATTGTGGTGACGCCAGCTTTCCAGCTCGACCTCTTCCCACTTACCGGCTTTCTGGATAAACCAGGGCTGGTAATCAAAAATGCTATCAGCGTCTTCAGTGGAGGAAAACACTCTGAGCCAACCACGGATACCGTAGCAAGAACCCATTTTTCCCAATACGATCGGTTCAACAGGTGCTTTATTGCTCATCATGACCACCGTGACAGATTAAGCTGCTTTGTTTGCTGCTTTGATCAGCGTAGCAACGCGATCGGAAACAGTAGCGCCCTGGCCAACCCAGTGAGCGATACGATCCAGATCCAGACGAGTTTCTTCTTCTGCGCCAGAGGCCAGTGGGTTGAAGAAACCAACGCGCTCAATGAAGCGACCGTTGCGTGCATTACGGCTGTCAGTCACAACAACCTGGTAGAACGGACGCTTTTTAGCGCCGTGACGTGCTAAACGAATAGTTACCATAACATCCTCTTGTGTGAATAAAACAACCGGGCCCCATCGAGGAACGGAGCCCGGGTGTCATATTAAAAGCCCGAAAATTTTACTCATTTTCGGGCAAAAAGCAATCTCAAAAGCGATTATCGCCCAGGAAAACCGGGCGGCATCATGCCTTTCATGCCGCGCATCATCTTCGCCATGCCGCCTTTCTTCATTTTCTTCATCATGCGCTGCATGTCGTCGAACTGTTTCAGAAGGCGGTTAACGTCCTGGACCTGCATGCCGCAACCGGCTGCGATACGGCGCTTGCGGGAACCTTTGATGATTTCTGGCTTCGCGCGCTCTTTCAGCGTCATCGAGTTGATGATTGCCTCCATACGCACCAGCACTTTGTCATCCATCTGGGATTTGACGTTGTCCGGGATCTGCCCCATACCCGGCAGTTTACCCATCAGGCTTGCCATACCGCCCATGTTTTTCATCTGACGCAGTTGCTCAAGGAAGTCGGTCAGATCGAAACCGTCACCTTTTTTCAGCTTGCTGGCGAGTTTTTCAGCCTGCGCGCGGTCAACCCTGCTTTCGATATCTTCGATCAGCGATAGCACGTCGCCCATGCCGAGGATACGGGAGGCAATACGATCCGGGTGGAACGGCTCCAGCGCTTCGGTTTTCTCGCCCACGCCGAGGAACTTAATTGGCTTACCGGTGATATGACGAATAGACAGCGCCGCACCGCCGCGAGCGTCGCCGTCGACTTTGGTCAGCACCACGCCGGTTAACGGCAGGGCTTCGTTAAACGCTTTCGCGGTGTTCGCCGCATCCTGACCGGTCATGGCGTCGACAACAAACAAGGTCTCTACCGGATTGATAGAAGCATGAACCTGCTTGATTTCGTCCATCATCGCTTCGTCAACGTGCAGTCGACCGGCGGTATCCACCAGCAGCACGTCGTAGAATTTCAGCTTCGCCTCTTTCAGCGCCGCGTTAACGATGTCAACAGGCTTCTGCGCCACGTCGGACGGGAAGAAGTCTACGCCAACCTGCTCGGCCAGCGTTTCCAGCTGTTTGATCGCCGCCGGGCGATACACGTCCGCCGAAACCACCAGCACTTTTTTCTTGTGCTTTTCGCGCAGGAATTTCCCCAGCTTACCGACGCTGGTGGTTTTACCCGCACCTTGCAGACCCGCCATCAGCACGACGGCCGGTGGCTGAGCCGCCAGGTTAAGCACCTGGTTCTCTTCGCCCATCGCCGAAACCAGCTCGTTACGGACGATTTTGACGAACTCCTGACCCGGAGTCAGGCTCTTGTTAACTTCATGACCAACCGCTTTCTCTTTCACGCGGTTGATAAAATCACGCACGACCGGCAACGCAACGTCTGCTTCCAGCAGCGCCATGCGCACTTCGCGCAGCGTTTCCTTGATGTTCTCTTCGGTGAGGCGTCCACGGCCGCTGATGTTGCGCAGCGTGCGCGACAAACGATCGGTTAAATTATCAAACATTGTCTCTCGCCTGGGGTAGAAACGTTAGGTCGCCTGGGCGACACATACACAGAATTTTGCCGGAGTATAACATGAAGGCGCCTTTGTTGTTATGCAACGGTTGGAGCAGGCGTCACGTAACGTTATACTGCTTCTCTTTCTTATTAAGACAACTGTCGACGCCTATATGCCTGTTTTCGCACTGATCGCCCTTGTTGCCTACTCTGTCAGCCTCGCGCTGATCATTCCTGGCCTGCTGCAAAAAAACAGCGGCTGGCGGCGCATGGCTATTCTTTCGGCAGTGATCGCACTGATTAGCCATGCGTTTGCGCTGGAATCACGCATCATTCCCGGCGACGGCAGCGTGCAAAATCTGAGCGTGCTGAACGTCGGCTCGCTGGTCAGCCTGATGATCTGTACGGTCATGACCATTGTCGCGTCTAAAAATCGTGGCTGGCTGCTGCTGCCGATAGTCTACGCCTTTGCGCTGATCAACCTGGCGTTAGCCACGTTCATGCCCAATGAGTTTATTACCCATCTGGAAGCCACGCCGGGGATGCTGGTGCATATCGGCCTGTCTCTATTCTCCTACGCGACGCTGATCATCGCCGCCCTTTACGCCATGCAGCTCGCCTGGATCGACTACCAGCTGAAAAATAAAAAGCTGGCGTTTAACCATGAAATGCCGCCGCTGATGGTGATTGAGCGTAAGATGTTCCATATCACCCAGGTCGGCGTGGTTTTGCTGACGCTGACGCTGTGCACGGGCTTGTTTTATATGAAGAACCTGTTCAGCGTGGAGAATATCGATAAAGCGGTCCTCTCCATCATCGCGTGGTTTGTCTATATTGTCCTGTTATGGGGCCATTATCATGAAGGCTGGCGCGGACGTCGCGTGGTCTGGTTCAACGTTGCGGGTGCGGGCATTCTCACGCTTGCCTATTTTGGTAGCCGCTTCATACAGCAATTTGCTGGCTAAGTAACAAAAGGAGTTCCCCCTGGAACACATCTCTACCACCACGCTGATCGTCATTCTGGTCATCATGGTGGTCATCTCCGCTTATTTCTCTGGCTCTGAAACCGGCATGATGACGCTGAACCGCTACCGGTTACGTCATCGCGCCAAGCAGGGTAACCGTGCCGCGCGTCGTGTCGAAAAGCTTCTGCGTAAGCCGGACCGGCTGATTAGCCTGGTGCTTATCGGTAACAACCTGGTCAATATTCTCGCCTCTGCACTGGGCACTATCGTCGGGATGCGTCTGTACGGCAATGCAGGCGTGGCGATTGCCACAGGTGTGCTCACGTTTGTGGTACTGGTGTTTGCGGAAGTGCTGCCCAAAACCATCGCGGCGCTTTACCCGGAAAAAGTCGCCTACCCGAGCAGCTTCCTGTTAGCACCGCTGCTTATTCTGATGATGCCGCTGGTCTGGCTGCTGAATATGGTGACACGGGTGCTGATGCGCATGGTTGGTATAAAGGCAGACGTCACCATCAGTAGCGCGCTCAGCAAAGACGAACTGCGTACCATCGTGAACGAATCCCGCTCGCAGATCTCCCGTCGCAATCAGGACATGCTCCTGTCGGTGCTGGATCTGGAAAAGGTCAGCGTTGACGACATCATGGTGCCGCGCAATGAAATCGTCGGGATTGATATTAACGACGACTGGAAGGCCATTGTCCGCCAGCTGACGCACTCCCCGCACGGGCGTATCGTCCTCTATCGCGATTCTCTCGACGATGCCATCAGCATGCTGCGCGTGCGCGAGGCCTATCGTCTGATGACTGAGAAAAACGAGTTCACCAAAGAGGTGATGCTGCGCGCCGCCGACGAAATTTACTACGTGCCGGAAGGCACCCCGCTGAGCACGCAGCTGGTGAAGTTCCAGCGAAACAAGAAGAAAGTCGGTCTGGTAGTGGATGAATACGGCGACATACAGGGACTGGTGACGGTCGAAGATATTCTGGAAGAGATTGTCGGGGACTTTACCACGTCAATGTCGCCTTCCCTTGCAGAAGAAGTCACCCCGCAAAACGACGGGTCAGTGCTTATCGACGGCAGCGCCAACATTCGTGAAATCAATAAAGCGTTTAACTGGCATTTGCCGGAAGACGAAGCGCGGACGATGAACGGAATGATCCTGGAAGCGCTGGAAGAGATCCCGGCGGCAGGCACGCGCGTGCGCATTGAGCAGTATGATATTGATATTCTGGACGTTCAGGACAACATGATTAAGCAGGTGAAGGTCCTGCCCGTTAAACCTTTACGCGAAAGTATCGCCGAGTAATGTTGTAGGCCGGGTAAGGCGAAGCCGCCACCCGGCACTACGGGTCGGCAAATTACGCTTTCGCTTTCGCCACGGTCACCATCGCAGCGCGAATAGTACGACCGTTCAGGGTATAGCCTTTCTGCATCACGCCCAGCACGTTACCCGCGGCAACGTCTTCGGATTCCACCATCGCAATGGCCTGGTGAACGTTTGGATCCAGCGGTACATCCGTATCGGCAATCACTTCAACACCGAACTTACGCACCACATCCAGCATGGATTTCAGCGTCAGCTCGATGCCTTCAATCATCGCCGCGTTATCCGGATTAGCTTTATCCGCCACTTCCAGCGCGCGATCCAGGCTGTCGATCACCGGAAGCAGTTCGTTGACGAATTTCTCCAGCGCAAATTTGTGCGCCTTTTCAACGTCCAGCTCGGTACGACGGCGCAGGTTTTCCATTTCCGCTTTGATACGCAGTACGCCATCGCGTTCGCGATTCTGCGCTTCTACCAACTGAGCTTCCAGATTGGCAATTTTTTCATCGCGCGGGTCCACCTGCTCAGCAGACGTGTCTGGCTCTACTGCCTCAACTTCATCGTGCTGTTCCGTGATAATTTCTTCAGGGGCTTGCCCCTCAGGCGTTTTCTGTTCTTTACTACTCATGAATTTCTCCGCGTTTTTCTGCATTCATCTCGCTAACTTCGCTTATTATGGGGATCAGTTTCCTGGATTCAAGGGAACAAGGCAGATTGTCATCATTCATCAGGCACAAGGACCTCCAGAAAATGAATAATCATTTCAGGTGTATTGGGATCGTCGGCCATCCGCGTCACCCTACCGCATTGACGACACATGAAATGTTGTATCGCTGGCTGTGTGGTAAAGGCTATGAAGTGATGGTCGAGCAGCAGATCGCCCAGGAGTTGCAGCTTAAAAGCGTCAGAACCGGCACGCTGGCGGAAATTGGCCAGCAGGCGGATCTCGCCGTGGTGGTCGGCGGCGACGGCAATATGCTGGGCGCGGCGCGAACGCTGGCTCGCTATGATATTAAGGTTATTGGTATTAACCGTGGCAATCTTGGTTTCCTGACCGACCTCGACCCGGACAATGCGCAACAGCAGCTGGCGGACGTGCTGGAAGGTCACTATATCAGTGAAAAACGGTTTTTACTTGAAGCCCAGGTCTGCCAGCAGGACTGCCAGAAGCGCATCAGCACCGCTATTAACGAGGTGGTTCTCCACCCTGGTAAAGTGGCGCACATGATCGAGTTCGAAGTCTATATCGACGAAATCTTCGCTTTCTCGCAGCGCTCTGACGGGCTGATTATTTCAACCCCGACGGGGTCAACTGCCTACTCGCTTTCAGCCGGAGGCCCAATCCTGACGCCCTCGCTGGATGCGATCACCCTGGTGCCGATGTTCCCGCATACGCTCTCGGCGCGTCCGCTGGTGATAAACGGCGACAGCACCATCCGCCTGCGTTTTTCACATCGCCGCAGCGACCTGGAGATCAGCTGCGACAGCCAGATTGCGCTTCCCATTCAGGAAGGAGAAGATGTCCTCATTCGCCGCTGCGATTATCACCTGAACCTTATCCATCCAAAAGATTACAGTTATTTCAATACATTAAGCTCAAAACTCGGCTGGTCAAAAAAATTGTTCTGATTTTACATCCAGCGCTTTACTGTATATAAAACCAGTTTATACTGTATACAAACACAGTTATGGTTTTTCATACAGGAAAACAATTATGCTGGCACAACTGACCATCAGCAACTTTGCCATTGTTCGTGAGCTTGAGATCGACTTCCATAGCGGAATGACGGCGATTACCGGTGAAACCGGTGCAGGTAAATCCATTGCCATTGATGCCCTCGGCTTGTGCCTCGGCGGTCGTGCAGAGGGTGATATGGTGCGCACAGGTGCGGCCCGTGCCGATCTCTGCGCCCGCTTCTCGTTAAAAGACACGCCTGCCGCCCTGCGCTGGCTGGAAGCGAACCAGCTGGAAGATGGACGTGAGTGTTTACTTCGTCGCGTCATCAGCAGTGATGGCCGCTCCCGCGGTTTTATCAATGGTACAGCGGTTCCCCTTTCCCAGCTTCGCGAGCTGGGCCAGCTGCTCATCCAGATCCATGGTCAGCACGCGCACCAGCAGCTAATCAAACCCGAGCAGCAGAAAGCCTTGCTCGATGGCTACGCGGGTGAGTACGCGCTTACTCAACTCATGGCTGAGCACTATCGTCAGTGGCATCAAAGCTGCCGCGAACTTGCGCAGCATCAACAGCAAAGCCAGGAGCGTACCGCGCGCGCCGAGCTGCTGGAATATCAGTTGAAAGAGCTGAACGAATTTAACCCTCAGGCGGGTGAATTTGAGCAAATCGACGAGGAGTACAAGCGTCTGGCCAACAGCGGTCAGCTGCTTTCCATCAGTCAGAATGCCCTGAACATGCTGGCGGATGGCGAAGACGTGAATTTGCAGAGCCAACTATATACCGTGCGTCAGCTTGTGACCGAACTGACCGGCATGGACAATAAGCTTTCTGGCGTACTGGAAATGCTGGAAGAGGCCGCAATTCAGATTTCAGAAGCCGGGGATGAGCTGCGCCACTACTGTGAACGTCTGGATCTCGACCCGAACCGTCTGTTCGAGCTTGAGCAACGCATCTCCCGTCAGATTTCACTGGCGCGTAAGCATCACGTTACCCCGGAAGAGCTGCCGAATTACTATCAGTCTCTGCTGGAGGAACAGCAGCAGCTGGACGATCAGGCCGATTCCCTCGAAACCTTGTCTCTGGCGGTTAATCTGCATCATCAGCAGGCGCTGGAAACGGCGAAACGGCTGCACGACGTGCGACAGCACTATGCTCTGGAGCTTAGCCAGCATATTACCGACAGCATGCATACGCTGGCGATGCCGCATGGGGTGTTCACTATTGATGTTCGCTTTGAAGAGCATCACCTGACGGCGGAAGGCGCAGACCGCGTTGAATTCCGCGTCACCACCAACCCAGGCCAGCCTTTACAGGCGATTTCGAAAGTGGCTTCTGGCGGTGAACTGTCGCGTATCGCCCTGGCCATTCAGGTGATTACCGCCCGTAAAATGGAAACCCCGGCGTTGATTTTCGATGAAGTGGATGTGGGTATCAGCGGCCCGACCGCGGCCGTTGTCGGCAAACTGCTGCGTCAGTTGGGTGAATCGACGCAGGTTATGTGTGTGACTCACCTGCCGCAGGTCGCCGGCTGTGGTCATCACCACTTTATCGTTAGCAAGGAAACCGATGGCGAAATGACGGAAACGCACATGAAGCCGCTGGATAAACGCTCACGCTTGCAGGAGCTGGCACGCCTGCTGGGGGGCAGTGAAGTCACCCGTAATACGCTCGCGAATGCGAAAGAACTGCTGGCGGCATAAACTTTTTCGGGATCTCAGGGTCATACAGAACAACAAAAACGCCGCCAGACCGGTTTCAAAGTGGGGCAAGGTCTATTATCATCGGCATATTACATATGAGCCGCGTACTGCTCGGGCCCGAAAAGGAATCAAATCACTATGCGCTGTAAAACGCTGACCGCTGCCGCAGCGGTTCTTCTGATGTTGACCGCAGGCTGTTCCACTCTGGAGAAAGTGGTTTACCGTCCTGATATCAACCAGGGGAACTACCTTACCCCTAACGATGTGTCCAAAATCCGCGTGGGTATGACACAACAGCAGGTCGCTTATGCCCTGGGAACCCCGATGATGTCCGATCCGTTCGGCACAAACACCTGGTTCTATGTATTCCGCCAGCAGCCTGGTCATGAAGATGTGACCCAGCAAACCCTGACGCTGACCTTCAGCAGTGCCGGTGTGCTGACCAACATCGACAACAAGCCTGCCCTGACCAAATAATCAGGCGTCAGCAACGCAAAAAGGTGCTCAATGAGCACCTTTTTTGTGTATGTTTATTTGGCTACTTACCGGATTTCTCTGCTCGCTGACGGCGCAACTCTTTCGGGTCGGCAATCAGCGGACGATAGATTTCAACCCTGTCGCCCTCTTTCAGCACATCACCGAGCTTAACCGGACGGCTATAAATGCCGACTTTATTCTTCGCCAGGTCAATATCACGGCGAAGTTCAAGGATGCCGGAGGCCCGGATAGCCGCCTCAACGGTGGCGCCCTCTTCAAGCGTCACGCGCTGCAAATACTGCTTCTCCGGCAGCGCATACACCACCTCAACAGCAATCTTATGCGACACTGTAAACCTCTTTGGCGCGCGTGGTGAACGCCTGAACCATATTCGAGGCCAGCTCTTTAAATATTCGGCCAAACGCCAGTTCGATCAGCTTATTGGTAAATTCAAAATCCAGATGAAACTCAATGCGGCAGGCGTCAGCGCTCAGTGGCGTAAACTTCCACCCTCCCATCAGTTTTTTAAACGGACCATCCACCAGATGCATCAAAATACTCTGATTGCTCGTCAGGGTATTGCGCGTGGTGAACGTTTTGCTGATCCCCGCTTTGGAGACATCCACGGCCGCAGTCATCTGCGTCGGGCCGGATTCCAGCACCCGGCTACCGGTGCATCCTGGAATAAATTCCGGATAGGACTGAACGTCGTTCACTAACTGATACATTTGTTCCGCGCTGTAGGGAACAAGCGCAGTACGGCTAATATGAGGCATAGCATTTTCCATGGTCACACAACAGACAAATAATAACATTTATCACCTGTTAAAAAAACGCTAAGCCTTATCTCGTGCTAAGATAGCGCGTTAGACCTCACAGGACGCAATGAGGTGACTTTTTAAAATCAGATTACCGACGGCTTTACGACACTTATGACGAAGAAAAAAGCACATAAACCTGGTTCGGCGACCATTGCGCTCAACAAGCGTGCTCGCCACGAGTATTTCATCGAAGAAGAATTCGAGGCTGGCCTTGCGTTGCAGGGCTGGGAAGTAAAATCGCTGCGTGCCGGGAAAGCCAATATCGGCGACAGCTACGTGATCCTGAAAGACGGTGAGGCCTTCCTGTTCGGCGCGAACTTTACGCCGCTGACCGTCGCCTCTTCACATTACGTTTGCGATCCTACCCGCACCCGTAAGCTGCTGCTGAACAAGCGCGAGCTGGAATCCCTCTACGGACGCATCAACCGCGAAGGCTTCACCGTAGTTGCGCTCTCTTTGTACTGGAAAAATGCCTGGTGCAAAGTGAAAATCGGCGTGGCGAAAGGTAAGAAACAGCACGACAAACGTACTGACCTGAAAGCACGCGAGTGGCAGCTCGACAAAGCACGTATCATGAAAAACGCAGGACGTTGATTCTGCGCGCTTATTGTACTATTCAATAAGTTAGCGTTTCGGGCTGGTATCGAGGACGAGAAATCTGGTATACTGAGTTCAACACTATTGGGGCTGATTCTGGATTCGACGGGATTTGCGAAACCCAAGGTGCATGCCGAGGGGCGGTTTGCCTCGTTAAAAGCCGCAAAAAAATAGTCGCAAACGACGAAAACTACGCTTTAGCAGCTTAATAACCTGCTAAGAGCCCTCTCTCCCTAGCTTCCGCTCTTAAGACGGGGATCAAAGAGAGGTCAAACCCAAAAGAGATCGCGTGGAAACCCTGCCTGGGGTTGAAGCGTTAAAACTAATCAGGCTAGTTCGTTAGTGGCGTGTCTGTCCGCAGCTGGCGTGCGAATGTAAAGACAAACTAAGCATGTAGTACCGAGGATGTAGAAATTTCGGACGCGGGTTCAACTCCCGCCAGCTCCACCACTTTTGATAGGACTGCAACCGGACAGCGGCAATAAAAACAGCCACTTACGGACACTGACCAGACAGTGCGCAGACCGAGAAAAGACAAAAATATGCACGTGAAATGCACGTGCACTTTAAAAGAACCCCAGATCTCACGGTCTGGGGTTTTTCTATTTGTAACTAAGGGTAACAAAAACACTTCCCTTTCTCGCGCTGCGCTCGCCTTGACACTGTTTATTTTTACAGTAAAAATACTGTATACAACCACAGTGGTTTTCCGGAGGCTTTTATGTTCGTTGAACTGGTTTATGACAAGCGAAATGTAGAGGGACTTGAAGGGGCCAGAGAGATTATCCTGGCAGAGCTGACGAAGCGAGTGCACCAGATCTTCCCTGATGCCGAAGTGAGGGTGAAGCCGATGCAGGCGAACGGCTTGAATAGCGATGCCAGCAAAAGCGATCGGGAAAAACTGAACCGCATGCTGGAGGATATGTTTGAAGAGGCCGATATGTGGCTGGTTTCCGAGTTCCCGACAGTTCGCCAGGTTGGGCTCTAAAATTTGCAGGCTGCCAGTCTCAACCTCCACTGGCGGCCTACATCATGTCTAACTGCTTTCAACCAAAACTACCTGAATGCTGCTCCTTGTTACTCGACAGTGATTTTGCCATTCTCGCGACAGCGATTCTTTCAAAAATGTAGAAACTTGATAAAGTAAACATTCAAAATCTTTTTCTTACTCTAATAGCTAAAGTTAACCATTACTCCAAGGGTTGAACAAAAAATGTCTAAACAGAAATAAGGAAATTTAACAATGCATCTCTATAAATTTTTACCAACCGTTTATATGGAAAGTTTTTTCGAAACCGGATGTCTTCTATTGGGAACAGTTCATGATTTTAAAGATGTTGTTCGCCATGTCGGTTCTAGAGGGGATGATAATGAAGGGCTGCATAGGATAAGACGAGTCATTGATGAACCAGTGATTATTACTGAGGGTAGCAATGAACCAATTGCATCTGAAATGTTTATTGTTAAATCAGGCGGGCGAACAATATTAAATACTGGCACAAAATTAACTCTTTCTAGACGCGCCTCTGATTCGTTTTTATTTTGCACAAGTAATAAATATACAGAGGAGCTTTTCTTAAGATGGAATAAAGAAGATAGCAATAAGGACTCTTGCTATGTCATACATGATCCATTAGCCTTCACATCTGCTATAAGCAAAGTAATAAATAAATATGCACAAATAATTTATGACGGCCCAGTCGCCTACACTGATGACCCAATACCGTATGATTCTCTTATATCAAAACTTGACCCACGCATAACTAAAAACAAAACAGAATTCTCTTGGCACTATGAGCATCGAACAATGTGGGCCCCTGTATTAGCCCCATATGTTAAGCTTTCGCCGTGGTTAATTCATGCGCCGGAAGCAAGAGAATTTTGTCGCCGTTATTCATCTTTAAAGAATGGGTCGATAACTTATTATTAACTTATAAGAATGGCGAAATTAATCGTTTCGCCATTCTTAAGCTATCTTTTTAAGGTTTATCAGGCCATGTGATATCAGGTGCGGTAGATGTATCAACCGCCTCCAGTGCATCCAGATAATCAAGCCACACGTTATACTGTTCCTTCTCTGAATCTTTCAGTCGCCCCATTGCAACCTTCCCGGGCCACTGCTTACTGTTCATATAGTCGTTAGCTTGGTCAATCCTCTTTTGTTTTTCAGTATTGGCAGAGGCAACAAGTTCTTCATGAGTTGGCGGTGGAATATCAGCCCACGACGGCATTCCGTTTTTTGCCACCCTGACCTTACCCTCAGGCGGCGTTGCTGAGTATTCAAGATAAACGGAATCATCAACCTCTACGCCATCCTCAGGCCAGGAGTTTGCATCGCGATAGGCATCCTCCAGAGACACAGGGTAAAACGCGTTTTTCTTTGCACTATAAAAGTAATTTCCCATTTCAATATCCTATTGCGAACCATTGTACGTAGATTGATGAGACTGGTTGCAAACCAGAAGGGATATTCCGGTTTAGTTGCCCAAGGTTGTATGCCGAAAAACCTGTTGTGGTTATATATCCCAATTGGATCATGCTCATTATAGGGGCTGTGCCCTGGTCATGCTCCGTAATAAACAGACATGCATTTGGAAATGTAATATTGAAGTTGACGGAGTTATCCGGCATTGATGGTGTAAGTGGTCCCGCCTTTCCCCATTGAATAATTAGACCGTTGGGTAGCTTGCACCATCCGTTTACGGATGTGGATAGCCCAAACGATGACATATCAGGTATCTGATTCGCCCCGGTTCCTACATCGCGCACACCCGCAGACTTCACACCGATATTCGCTCTGAATGTTGCTGCATCAGGTATATCAGCACCGTTCTGGCTTTTGGCTAATTTCCCTGAGAGGGCATTATTAACAGATGAATAAAATGAAGGGTCATTATTAATTGCTGCTGCCAGTTCTCTTAATGTATTCAGTCCGTCAGGAGCATTATCAATAAGTTCATTCACTACATCACGAACAAATTTTGTGTTTGCAGCTTGCTCACCATAATTACCTGTATGAGTATCTGGTACTGTTGGCACGCCGGTAAAATTGGGGCTTTCTGCAAGCGCAGCGATGAATTGATTAATAAAACCGTTAATATTCCCGTTATCCAGGACATCCTGATTCGTTTTGTTTACCACATACTGAGCAATCGCGGCAGCGATAAAACTAGCCTGACGAATTGCTTTGTTTACCTGTGCACTGGATGCTTTGCCCGCCGTGAACCCAGAGAGCAGAGCGGGAAGGGCCTCCCAGTCAGCCTGTGATGTGACGTTAGCGTTAGGATCAAGTGCGAACGCTTTAAAGTTATTTGTTGCCATTAGAGTATTGTCCCCCATGCTCCAACATCGAACCCGCCGATGTATTCGTTATCCATATCAAACCCAAAGAATTTAGAACCCTCGGATGGTGCTTCTACCGAGGGCGTTTCAACGTCACCGGCCCATACGCCAGCTGCTTTAACGGTGAGATAGCCCTGTTTGATAGCGGCGATCAGTTCGAGAGACACATCAGAAATATCAGTCTCGGGAAAAACCCAGACCGAGATCGTCATGTCCTGGTTGTCGACGATTTGCATCTTCAGGCCAGAACCTGCGGTCGCAGCGTCAAGGATGGGTGGCAGCGAATCATTGCGGCCGTCCCAGTTGTTGATGGCGATTTTTGCTTTAAGAACGATGCGGTATGTCTCATCACTCAGAGTGGTGTAGCCCGCATCAGGATCATACGGGCCTTGCCATACGCCCTGGTCATATCCGAGCCCGTCAGTGTCCCAGCTAAAATACACCCCGCTTATCGGCTGGCTGACGATGCGACTGCGACCAATCCAGAGGCCAAGCGTATCGAGCTGGACGCCGACAGCGGTATCAATATCGAAAGCGCTTACCAGCCCCCGGGTGGCGCCGGTGATATCAATCAGTGGCCGCGTGCTCAGGTCAACGTGATCAAAAAATTTCGGCTTCGTGGCGTGATAGTTGGTGATTAGGTCCGTGTACTTGCTCATGACGTCACCGTTAGAACAATGTTTTCGGGTTTACACGACGCGGATTCGTTGTAGGCGATGATGATGTTTGCCGCCGCTACGCTACCGGCTGATTTGCCAATCAGCAGCTCCTGTATGTCGTAGTAGCGCGCATTGCCGCCACTCACTACGCCGAGGTTCGCCGGAGAATAAATCCTGCTCAGCAGCACATCGTCACCGATCGTCAGCCCGTTGATGTAATCCGCGACAGCCTGCTGAATCTGTACGCCAATTTGCGACGTGTAGCCGTTGAATGCTTTCAGGGTGATATGTCCATAAATTGGCACATCAATAGACCGAGAAAAGCTGATCACGTGTGGATTGCCGTAGGTGTCCGGTACCGTGACAGAAGTTGTCCCGTAAGTTGCCGTTCCCTGCCCTTTGTTTCCCCGGATTGTCTGGGTTATTTCGGTAACATCCCCTCCATCGACGATGGCAGAAATGGAATGAGGCGGCAGCCCGTTGCTGTCGGTTGCACCAGTATCATTCTCGTAGAGCTTGTGACGCGTCACGCCTGCAACGTTGGCGATCGCACCGTCGACACCTTCAAACGGTGTGAGGGATGGTAGCGCTACGCTTTGCCCCTGCCTGATGCGCAGCTCTGCGTCCGTTTCAGCCGGTGCGCCTACGGTGGCCGCCGCCGGGTTGGTTACTGAAGCCCAGCCACGGGTCGGCGTGTTGATAGTGGTAATTGTCCCGGCCAGCGCCGCAACCGCTCCGCTGTTTGAACAGGTTGCAGTTACCGTCACGGTACCGCCGACACCGATTGTCACCGAGGCAGGAAGCCGCCAGATCACGTTATTCGTGTCTTTCACGGTCCCGTTTGTGATGGATGTCCCGGCGGTACCGGTCAGAAGCAGATCCACGGTAGAGTTCGTCGCTCCCCGGCGCGCGATACCGTTAATTTTTACGTTACTCGTCAGTGCTGCACCGTAACCCGTAGCAGGTGAGAAGCAGTTATAAACGGAGATGGCCGTGTTGTTGGCATCGTGAATAGCCAGAGCCACCAGCGCCACCATCTGACCGTCTTTGCTGTCCGGCTCCAGATAAGCGTCACTGCCGTAAATCTGCTGGAAATAGCTTGTCAGGGTATCGAGTATCGTCTGGTAATCAGGCGCGCTGATTCAATAACAATGATAATGTTATTGATATATATAGCTTTTATTTTAAAGGTAGTGAGAATCTAGTCCGTTAACTGTTCTTAGGTGTGCGAATTGCTATCTGCGAGGTGCAGGCTTACTCCAACGATATTCCGGGGCTGTCATGCGCTGGCGGTGCCTTTCCTTTGCGGCGAGCGCTCCTGCCACCCTGCGGCGTATCTCCAGCATGTCAGTAGCGTCTAAATCTCGCCCTTGCTTTGTTACCATCTCTGCTATTGCAGATTCGATTACATCAGATTTCAGCATGTAAGTTACTCATTACCAGAAGTGAAACTTAACGGCTACGGTCGCTCAACATTCACCAGTACCGCCGGACAGTACTTAGCGAACATGACAGGCTTTCTGCTGCCAGCACCTGAGTTAATCCTGACCGTTTACAGCATTGTACCGCCTCACGCCGCTGCGCACTAATCCGCTCAAGACGTAGAGCACCATCAGTAACCCGGCGCGTTCTCTGCTTTCGCTGCTCATGTCGAACTACCCGCTGCCTTTCCCTTTCCTCCTCTGCGGCTATCAGTATTTTTCTGGCCTCGATGTCTTCCGGGTAATTGTTGTACCAGTTGCGTTCGCGATACTGTGCTGGCCTGCTCCTGCTGAGTTTCGCTTCTTCCATCAGGCGCAGTATCACCCCATTGGCGGTATCGCTGCGTGCTCTCAATTTCCTGACGGCTTTTTCAGAAACTCCAAAGTGAAAAGCCACCCGGTGATTACTCATAGCACGGTGCAGGTTCAGTACCGTGCGTAATACGTCAGTAAAGGTCTCCTCCGTCCACCAGATCCCCTTAAACCGGAAGCCATTTTCAGCGGCTGCTAAAACGTTCATTTTTCCTCACTCTGTCCACCATTGGCAAAAAACGGGACGTGCTCACGAACCCTCAAAAAGTCCGCGGCGTATCGATAACGGTAGAATGCGGCCTGCGCTCATGTGATATGCCGCACTTTGTCGGGCTACAGGCCGCGTCATTACTCATTTCTCCGCATTTTGTTGCTCACCCGTCCGGAAAGCGTGAAAAAGTGCGGTATTATCCAAAAATGGCTAGATCGTCGCTTTCAGTCGATGAACCCGCATCACACCGGGAAAGTAAGGAGTTTACTATATTCTCCTTACCCCTCCTCTCAGAGCGTTCTTGAGTGACGGTTTTTCGCGGAAAAGATGCCCGTAAATATTCAACGTCACCGACGGCCGGGAGTGGCCCACCATGTCCGACACGTCCAGAATATCAACGCCGTTTTTTACCAGGCTGGACACCGCAAAATGCCTCAGGTCATGAAAGCGCGCTATCCCGAATTCAGAGAGCAGGCGTTTCATCACGCCGGATGTGCTGTAGTTCAGGCTCAGCCTCTGTCCGTTGCTCCCGGCAATCAGCGGTGTATCCGTTCCCAGCAGCGTTTTATCGAGGCACTCATACAGGCCAACCGGCATATCGACGGAACGGCCCCTGCCGCGCTTTCTGCCCCGGATAATCCCGCGTGAAGTCAGATGGCAGCGAACCTGTATTTCGTCAGCGCTCACATCCCGATAGGTTAACGCCAACACTTCGCTGATACGCAGGCCGCAAGCCGCGCCCAGCCAGATAGCAATCCTTTCGCGCCGCTCTGCGCGATCCAGCATGGCTAACACGGTATCTTCATCCGGGATTTGCCACGGCCTGTCTGCCGGCGAACGGCTCTGACGAACCGGATTATGCGCAATCATCCCGGACCGCATGAGATAAGCAAAAGCCGCGCCGATGTACACAAGCGACTGTCGGTTAAGCCGCTCGCTAAGCTGGCGTGAAGTGATTTTATTCAGGTTTTTATTCAGCAGGTCAGACGGAAGGTTTAACAGGCAATAGCGGTAGCGGTCGTAACTGGTTGCCCTGATCCTGTTCCGGTTCAGCCTGTCACGCTGATATCCCAGCCAGAACCAGGAAAGTTTCTGCAGCGTCCAGCGTTTTACCGCCTCCGCATTGTCTGCCGTTCGCCAGTCGAGGGCTGCCACTTCCAGTTGATACAGCAGCGCCGCCGCATCGTCGATGCTGTGAAAGGTATTGCGTCGCCCGGTGCGGGTTTCTTTATCCAGCCAGTTAACGACATAACGCAGGCGCTTTCCGGCGCCAATCTCACGGATAGATGCCATGTTTCCCCCTACACACCCTGCAAAGGTAATTCCAGAGGACACCAGCTAAACACTGCTACCGGATGCTCATCGTTTCGCTGGCGGATCATGTTGATGAGAATATCCGCACGGGGTGATGACCTCATAATCGCGGCCAGCGTGGCTATTTTTGACGCCTCCGGGTTTCTCGCCTGATATTCGCCAATTTCAGCGCCCACAAGAGTTTTCAGCAATACATCGCCCTCCATGTCCGGATTTTCCCGCCGCATCTGGTCAAACTCTGCAGCGGCCGTCCGGCGGATAGGTATGTAAATCCGATCCTCTAAATCGCGTAATTTTCGGTGCGCATGCATCAGTACAGTGCCTCGTTTACCGCCCTCCTTCAGTTCCCCGAGTAATCCGGCGATGCGGCCACGAAATGCGGACACCTCGTCCTGTGGTACAGGCGAATCAGGAATATAGCTCTCCAGAAGCGCTAACCTTGCCCGTATACGTTCTACAGCAGACACATTATTACTTACCGCTTCATCGGCCAGCACCTGCCTGTATGCAGGTAAACTTTCAATTTCCTGCGTATCAGAGCTGGTGTTTGCATTAGTAACACTATTTTTCATTTTAAGTTACCGTTCTCTCGGTCTGACATTTAATACGGCTAACTCGATGGTTATTTTTTGCTCGTAAAACGCCATGAATCACCCAAATTAAAATGATACTAAATTGTTAACGCATATTCTTTTTGGGACTATAAAAATGATTTTTATGTCTTTCCCATTGCATTTAGGACGTGTTTTAGAGAACTTGCTCTCAAGGTGTTCATGGTATTCATATTCGCGATATTAATCATAATATTCATATAGATAAAGCATGAACACCAGTATTCATAACCCTTCATAAGTGTACATAGGTGTTCATGCCCGCCGTTATTTACATAACATTTTATTAACAGTAAATCCGTATGAACTTCTCTGCAATTGTCTTTCTACAATGGTGCTGTTGCTGTCGAGGTGTGGCTGGCTGTTTAAATCATCCTGCCATGTACGAACATTCTCTTTTTCTTCTGCCTCATGCTTTTGAGGCTTAATCTTTTCGATGTTACTCATTGTGGTTTTCCTGTATTGCTTCCGCCGGACTGTACGCCGCCGTGAGTATGATTAACCTGGCTAATACCGTTAGCAGTCTGGTCGCCAGTGGAAGTTATCGAGCCGTTTACCTGTACTGGCCCGTTAAGGGTGATCTGTGGGCTGGTAATAGTGATAGCCCCACCAGCGGCCACTTCAACGAATGCCGAACCATCATCAGTGCGAAGTTGTGCAGCGCTGGTGCTGATACCGCTGATTTTTCGCGCCTGCGACTGCGGACCCGGTATAACGAACGCATCAGACAGATCCAAAACTCTCCCGTCAGCCCTCTCCTGTACACCGCCGTTCTGCCACCAGAAATCAATACTACGCGACGAAAACACAATCAGGCATTCATCACCTTCTTTAACCGGGAAAGTCAGCGTAACGCCGCCACCGCGCGGGAAAACCACGGGCAAATCCTCAAGGATCGGATGGCGAACGGATTCATACTGGAAATCCTCAACCATTGTGCCGGCCTTTGTCATTCTTGCCGTAATGGCTATATCAACGTCGCAGGTGACAGTTTCCGGGTCGAATGAACGAATAACTCCGGGTAACGCATTGGTCACAGCTGCTTTGGCGTTATCCTGTACAAGCTGTGCTACATCCTGCTCGTCTGCAGGTCGAATGAATGGCATAGTCTCCCCTCACTCCTTCACGCGCTTACAATCAAATGTGCCAATTATCCGCCCCTGATTCAGGTTTGTGCGGATAAGCTCGACGTTTAACCAATGCTTTTTGCTGCCGTCAGGATGAATATATTCAAACCCATACAGATTCCCATCACTAGCAGGCATGAGCGTCATCTCGACTTTCATTCCATTTTGTCCAAGCTCAGTAATCTTTTGCGATGTGACCATTTCACCGTTTATCTCAGTCATTTCCCCTACTCTGGCAACCAGTGTAAAATTTCCACATTGAGTAGTTACGACGCTATTCGCTTCTGCCATACCGTTATATGAAATGACAACAGCCAGTAGGAAAAGTAGTTTTTTCATTCCGCTCCCCATCTATCATTTGTTGATTGTGAATATAGATCCGTATTGCCTCTCGCCTCGCACGCCAAATCCATATACCATGCTTGGCCTCGCGTGTCGCCTGTGTAACTGATATACCTGACCTTATACACACCATCAGTTGCTACACTGGCAGGCTGAGAAGTTGGCGGCGCTTCAATATATTGGCCTTTATCATCCTTGATATTTCCAATGGGGATAAGGTTGCCGTTTGTTTCTTTCTCAGAAAACCGCCCACTGTAAATATCCTGACGGGATAGCGCGGTACGATATACAGAAGCCTGATCCAGCTGAATGAGCCCGTTCAGGTGTATCTGTGGATTAATCAGACATTTGACATTAACACCTGCGCCGATTGTCTGTTGTGGCATGCCGATAAGCCCAGTATTAGCGTTAAGAACCACCGCTTCATGAGTCGCCTTGTCTCTGGAAACAATATCGACTTTTCCATAGTTGAATTTCCAGGTGGCTTTGCACTGCGCGGCCACTTCATCGAGATAGTTGTGAACATAGCCAAAAAGTGCTCGACCGCGAGGAAATACCGTTGGTGGAAATTCAGGAACAATACCGCGAGAAATACCGTAAGGCTCCAGATTGATCATTAGCGCCTCATAAATATCTTTCGTGGTATACCCCTTACTAATATTTGTGTTTATAAATGCGCTGGTAAATGCCTCCAAAGAATCACAGGCTTGCACCTGAATCCACGAATCAACGCCATTATCTTTACCTGTCCAAGTAAAACGTATATCACCGCTGAAAATGACGCCGTGGTTTACACCGTTAACCTGTCCCACTTCGCTTGCTGATATTTCACGCGCGATACCCACATCACTCGCCCTTACATCCGGTGCAAGACCGTCATACCCCGTAATCATGACGATTTTTGCAAACTCACGTTGCATAATCCGATTTTGCGTGTGCGAGGAAAGGTTGTAAATCTTAACAGTGGCTACAGCAGGCCATTTGTTATCGTTACGCTCTATTTGAAAAGTAACTTTGAAGTCACTCAGGCTGACCCCTTGCCCGTTCTCTCCCACAAGTTGTAGTTCGAAATGCCTCATCCAGTTTTTTGACATAATTGGTTCTCTATATTCAAAAAGAAAAAACCCGGCCTAATCGCCGGGCGTGAGAGTTAATAATGAGCATATGGGCGCATGTGCTTATCGATGGTTTTTTGTCTTTCCTTCTCATCGACTTTCTGCTGCTCCCAGTGCTGATCAAGCTGACGTTGAAGCTGAATGTTTTTATTCACATCAGCATCGAAATCCCGGCGCTTTTGAGCTGCTTCTTTAGCATTGATACTAGGGATATATGGTTTCGATTTGATGTTGTTCGCCTCCATGTATTCCCCGGCAATTTCCAGTAACGAGACAGCCTCACTCCGTGGAATATTGTCAGGCAACGTATAGCCGGAAATGGCTTTCAGAACAGCAATGGGCACAAAGCGAAGTGCCTCAATGGCGATGTTTTCCGGGTTGCGTTCAACGCCAACCGTGAAATCTGGCACGGCTTTCCATACTGACTTGAGAAACTCAGCATGGGATTGAGGCGGCTGGCCTGAGCCTGCAGGCTGCTGATCGCCAGTTCTTTTCTTTAGCCGGTCTGCTGTTCGGTTAGCAGCTGCTGCACGATTTTCAGCGGCGATAATCCGATCGTTAGCCGCAGCCAATGCTCTCACGATGGATGTCATGAAATCAGCAGATGCGGGGTCTGTAGGGAATTGAATCTCCGTATCATTATCAAAATTTGCAGTAATGATTACGCCAGATCCGGAAGGGGTCGCATTAAAGCGAGTCATGTTTGGCATGGTCAAATTGTCCTGTAACCTCGACGGGATTGTCGGTATGAATATTATACACGCAAACCATAAAATCAGATACAAAACATAACATCAACCACAAAAAGTGGTAAATAGGTGTAGAGTTCTGCTATTCTGTATTCGTGGGTACGGAATCCCCCACCGATTGCACAATCGTGATACTAAGCAAAGCCCGCGCCTTCCTTCGCGGGCTTTTTATTTGCTTACTTCTTCGTCGGGTTGGGATAAGGCTGTGGCAGCCAGTCCTCAGCACTTCCTGAAAGTTCCACGTTGGTTACAACTCCTCGCGTCTTTCTCTCTTTCCGGTATTCGTGATTAAACTCGCGCATTGCGCTCTCCATGCCCTCAGCGAATTTATTAAGGGTTAGCGGCTTATCGAATCCGTTAGCCTCCAGAAAGGCCAGATACGCATGATAGAGATACACGCGCGGGTATAGTGGCGGATTGCGGTTCCCTACCAGCATTCCCGTACACTCTGACAGCTTTTCAAGGTATGCGCAGAAAGCATAAAGCGGGTCTGTTTTCTGTTTAACCTCCAGCGCTTCCTCACTGTTCCTCTGTTCCAACAAAAGCGCCCTTGCTTTCTCTGGATCAGAAAAGTTAGCCAGGAGCCGGCGGACAATAACCGGGATTTCTGCGGATATCTTTTCCGACAAATCGGGGTCTTTGTCTTCCTCTCGAACCCGGTTATTAAACTGAAAAATAACCCTACGGCGGGCAACGCCTCCGGCTCGTTCAGTGAAAATCATCGGAGTGTTGTTTGTAGCGACTACAACGGCCCTCAGAACGGCGGTGTACTGGTGTTCATGCTTCGGGTCAATCTCTACGGCATCGCCGCCCGTAATCGCTTTTATACCCGTTCCCTCGCCTGAATATTTTGGCTGGTCTGGTAGGGTTATCATACTTTTGCCTACGAACTGCGCCCGACCTCTGGCGCTATCCAGTGCGGCCATATTTCCGCTGGCCGTGTTGTGTTCGCCAGCCAGCATAGTAGCAATGTGAGTGAAAACGCTTTTGCCGCTACCTCCCTCCCCGGTTATCTCAAGAAAAAGCTGCCAGTCGTAGCGGTTCGCCAGCACCATAAAAAGCCCAGCGGCGATCCGCTTCATTTTAAGTGCGTCTCTTCCTGCTGTGTAACTTAGCCATTTATGGAAGTTTGGCGCATGGTCATGAAGGTTTTCACCAGGCTCCGGCGGCGTATAGATCACGCCGTTATCGTTAGTGAGCCAGTTGTGTAATGAATGCTGCGAGAAAGTCCCGGTTTCCATGTCGTACACGCCATTTTTGAACGGGATCAGGCTGCGGCGAGGTTGGCCCATAACCGGAATAACAATCTTCAACGCTTCAATAACGTTGTTTACTGAACGTTTGCTGAAATTAGTCTGATTTTCGTTGTAGATAGCTACCATTTCGCGGCTTAGTTCTAATGGTGCCGCTTTTATCCATACTCCTTCGCGGTACAGATACACAGCCTCGCTCTCTGCGTGAATGGCTATGCCCTCGTAGCGGTCTGCCAGCATCAGCGCTTTTTCATTATCCGCCATCTGGATCAGGTTGAGTTCTCCGCGCCCGCGCTTTTTACCGCCATCGACTACTTTAAGTTTTGCGCCCACACTTTCCCCCTCCGGCTGATACATCGAATCGTTAAATGCTGCTATAGCGGCTTCCAGTCCGTTTTGTCGGTGGTAGTCGTTCCAGTCCGCCTTGCAGTCCACAGGGGGCAAAGAAACCCAGCCAGCAACGGCTTTAGCGGCTTTCTCTGCACACTCCTTACCTGTGTTAACTTTCACTTCTCCGCTTCTGTCACTTTCGGCGCACTGGTCATTATCTGCAGCAATGATGATCCACGCGTTCTGGTATTTTTTGCGCATCACCTGAGCAACGGGCAGCAGGTTCCCGGCGTCAATAGCTGCGATAATTGTCGCCTCAGTGCGGAACTGCTGAACCGAAAGCGCCGTTGCCAGCCCTTCGGCGATAATCACCGTTTCCGACGTTGCGCCGGAATTAACCACGCAAAAAGAGCCTTTCTTCACCGTTCCGGCCACCAGCCGCTTACTGCCATCAGGTTTAATCACCTGTGCGCCAGTCGCCGCACCAGCACCGTTTTTCAGCACCAGCAGCAGCGATCCGTCGGACAGCATCGGGAAGGGGCATTGAAGCCCCTTTGATGTAAGGTAAGCAGACTGCCCCGGAGAGGCTTTCGCGGCCAGCGCCGCAACTTTCCCGGCGATATCCGTTTGAGGCTTCTCTCTGGCTTGCTTCGGTTCCGGCATAGGCAGCGACATAGCTTCGGCCACCAGCTCAGCCGCTTCTCTCGGGCCGCACTGGTTGACCTTCATCACCAGATCCAGCCCAGTACCCGCACCACAGTGCGAACAGAAATAAGTTCCCCGGTTATCTTTATTGTCGAACCGGTAGCGAGTGTTGCCACCACACGCCGGACATGGCCCTTCTGCGCTGTTTGTAGGAATGGCAAGGCGCTCCATAATTGCAGGCCAGTTATTATTAGCCCTGCTACGAATTTCATTAATGAAATTATCTTTCACGGCATCACCTCGCCTACCAGATTAAATTCTTTGATAAATCGTGATTCATTCAGAGTGCATGGAGATAAATAACCATCACGAATAAATGTCACTCTGTTGAATCGGTAACTTTCGACCGTCACAATATCTCCCCATCCATCACGCCATTTATCGCCGTGTCTGATTTCAGGCTGAGTTAACCCGCTGGCAATTAAGCCAGATTTTTTCTTTTTCATTGGTTACACCCCTGTATTCGGCTTGTAAGCGTCCCGAACTTTCACCAGCTCAATAATGCCGTCATGCAGTAGCGACATGACTGCACTCACTTTGCATGCCTCTGCGTGGCGTTCAGCGTCATTAGGAATGCTGTCGATCCACATACTCAGAACCGCCATAGCTTCTTCACTGGAATTAAGCGCACTTTCTGCATGAAGCAGGACTTCAAAAGGAATCTGTTTCATTTCTTATCTCCCTTACCCAATTCGGCAATTAATGCGCGGTGTATTTCATGATTGAAGTCACACGCAATGGAAATCAGGTTTAGAAGCGTGACAGAGCATTCATCTGTGGCTTTCTCCAGAATAGTTTCGTAGAGCGATGCGGCCAGTGCAGATTTATATTCGGCCTGGATCAAACTGATTGACTCACGCATTAGATACCTCCATTGCCAGGCGAGACTGAATCGCTGCGGCTTTGCTGCCTAACTGCAGATAGGTACGAGTTATCGCTGGGTTGCTATGCCCAAGCATTTCAGAGGCAATTAAAAGCCCCTGCTCGCCACCGGCTGACATGAGGTTAAATGCTGCGATCTTCCGGCTTGAATAGGCACTTAGGCGCAATTTTGTATTGATAAAGCGGGTAAACCACGCCATCACGCTTTGGAGTTTTCGCCAGATGGTCTGGCGGGTAACGCTACCTTCCAGACACTGGCAACGGTTACTTTCGATTTGAGAGCGGGAAAATATCAGGTCGTCCTCTACCAGATTCCGATCCTGACGTTCGCGAAGCCGTTTGATGATGCCCGGCGGTAACTGTTTGGTGTCGTGCTTAACGTCTGCTTTAGCCACCAGCCCGAATACTATCGCCTGTTCTTCGTCGGTCATATCCGCTGCCAGCGCATCACAGTTGATGCTGTCCCACTTCATGTAGGCGATATGGTCAGCGGCAAGCCTCGCGGCGTCCTTGCGCTGCTGGCGCACGATTTCAATGCCTTTGCGGGTCGCCCGCGCTTCGGCAGCTTTGGTCTGTTTGGCAACGATAATTGTCGCCTGCCCCGTTTCCCAATTGATGCAGGAATAGCGCAGGTTGCAAACGTCGCTGGTACGCCAGCCGGTTACGGTCGCAATGTCCCACCAGAGCAGCACCCAATCCGGTTGTGTCTGCTGTATGCGTTCGCGTAGCTTGCGCTGTTCGTCACGGTCATAAACTGGCGTCATTGTGCGACTGCCCTTTGTGCTTGCCGCTTTAACGACATTGCCGCGCAGTTCACGGGCTTTGGCTGTCAGTGTCTGGAGGTTAAACATTGTGCACCTCCAGCATTTCCGGAGTCAGGAGGTTCAGGCCATAAGATCCACAGCCAGAATCACGCAGGCTGCTTTCAGTGCGGATTTTTGCGGCAAAGGTCAGATTCCAGCATGGAAAGGTATCGCGGGCTTCTTCTTCGGTATCAGCCATTGTGCGCAATACGATTGGTGTGCAGTCGTGTTTTTTCGGTGTGGCCAGAAACAGCCAGGTATATTTGGGGCAGGTTGGTTTAGCCATTTTAGCGGCTCCTATGTCGAATGAAGGAGTCTCGCCAGATGCTGCTAAACATGGGTGGCGAGACGTGACGGGGTTAGCAGACTGGTGACATAGAAACCAGCAGGCCGAAGCCTCCCCACCACGCCCCGCCATAAATCGGGGGTATAGGTGAATTACGGGCGTAAAAATACCGCTATACGGAAATCAGCGGCTACCCGCTATGTCAGTCAGGCTGCTAAACCCGGCACCCGTTTTGTGAGGTGCGAAATAATCATAACCATGCCCGCCATGTTGACGCAAGCGCTTTATAACATCCGGCGAATTTTTCCGGGGAAAGAACCTCGCTTTATGAACACTATGAATACCCTATGAATACCTTAGATAAAGGTGTTCATAGCCTATCTATCTGATTTTTAATACCTATATTCAAATCATGAACACTATGAATACCTTTGTGCATTTTTCTGCAAACATTCCACCGCCGCCCGATGAAATGCCTTTCTCTGGCTGGTGTAAGTTACCGTTGCTGGCAACAGACAATAAAAAAGGCTTGCCCCTTTCGGTAACAAGCCCCGTCTATTTGCTCCGCTTTCATGCGGTACAGATCCCGCGCTTTTCACTTTGTTTCCCGATCCACGCTTCAACCTCGTCACGATACCAGCAGTTACGGCCTCCCACTTTAAAAGGCATCGGAAAACCGTTTCCCTCATCTTTGAGGAAATCATAGAACGCAGAATCAGAACGGTAGCGAAGACGCGCTTTAACCTCGCCTTTAAGTAGTATTTCACTATTCGATTCAGACATAAAAACCTCCGTATATATATGAATCAATTATAACAAATTTGAATAAAAAAGATACATTTCGGCGTTTGAATGGAATAAAAAAAAACTGGCATCTAGCCAGCAATAAACGTCGAGTTTTGAGGACTAACCTATCAGCCTTAATCCTTTATCGCCCTTTGTCTCAAGCAGTTCTCCGCGCTCTGCGCTATCGACATAATCCCCCCACCACTGCATGAGCATACGCCGCTGTTCAAAGTAATCAGTACGATTGTAGATATTGCGGATCGCGTTCCTGCTTCTGTGAGCAAGTGCCGCCTCAATAACATCAGGGTTAAACCCTTCTTCATTCAGCACAGTAGATGCAAGCGACCTAAGCCCGTGAGTAACTACCTCTCCGCTTAGCGATGTTTTATGAATAGCGATCTGCCCGGTACATTTCCCAATCGGCTTATCTCCCTTTTTGCCGGAAGGAAAAATAAACGCCCCGCGCCGCCATTTTTCAGCATTGCGTAAAACAGCTATTGCTTGCGCGGACAGCGGTACAGCGTGTGGCCTTTTCCCCTTCATTCTTTCAGACGGAATTTTCCAAACAGCACTGTCTAAATCAATTTCGTCCCAAACAGCCAGGCGAGCCTCAGAGGGCCTTACCATCGTTAAAAGCTGGAAGTAAACACACAGCCTTATCGGCTCCCACATACTCAGCCCCAGCCATTCAGAAAGGAACACAGGCAATCTGCCTTTATCCATCACGGGCATTGGTACGCTTCTTTTGGCTGGGAAAGCCTTGCCGATTTTTAGCAGGCAATTATGGTCAATGACTCCGGTGTTTACCGCATAATCCATTACCGAATTGAGCACAACTATCATCTTTTCCACAGAGGCGGGACGATCTGCAAACTCTCTCATTGCCTGAATTGTTGAGGCGGCATTCATTTTATGTACCGGCTCGTCACCAAGAACACTATTCAGCGTTTTTAAAGCCCCCTCGTAGCCTCGAATTGTATTGCTGCGGATTCCCTCCGTGATTTTTATTTTCAGCCAGTTATCAGCGATAACAGAAAACTGCTGTGCATGTTTTTTCCGCTTGTCGCTGAGTTCTTCTTTTTTAACCTCATTCGGATCTATCCCTCTGGCAACTTTCCTTCTGGCTTCTTCTCTCGCCTCTCTCGCTTCTGCGAGACTAAATTCAGGATATCGCCCAATAGTTAAGGTCTGCCTTTTTCCGGTTATGGGGTGCGCATAGCGGAATCGCCATGATTTCCCACCGGACTTAGTTACATACAGAAGGAGTCCAAAGCCATCATGAAGACTGTAATCTTTAAGCTGTGGCTTCGCGTTCTTAACTTCTGCGTTGGTAAGTGGTTTAACAAGCATCATCAGCCCCTTTCACTGCTTCCGCTGTGGTTTCTTTCGTAGTCCCACTTATGGCGAATTGAACCCCAGATAGACGAATGCAATCGAATGGATTCAAACACCATAAGCAGGGACTAAACCCAGCAACACCGCGCTTTATTGAACGTTAACGTATTGATTCATAGATATTAAAATAATCAGGCGCACTGATCCCCTCAGCGGTTACCGTTGCCGATAAGCCGAGTGTGTCCAAATTGAGGGCCATTTATGCCTCGCTGGTTACTGTCGTTGTTCCGTAGATAGTGTCGATTTCAGCGAAGAACTGGACGCGGCGCGTCGTAGTGTTCACTGTCGTATTGAAAGAGAGAATGGATTTAACGCCCCGCGTTTCGAGGATACGCTTACGGATCGCCAGGTTGTAGGTTTCTGGCTTCTGTTTACCGAGTACGGACTGAATCCACGGTGTGCCCTCGGTAGTGTCGAGGAACCATTGCCCATACCATAATTCGAATCGCGTTTTTACCGCCTGGGCCACGGCCTCGGGTGAGTTAATCAGCCAGGTATCATCGCCGCTGCCAAAGGTGTAATCACCGTCGGCGTCTTCACGTCTGTATCGCATCAGTTTGGCGCTCCTGTATTACCGCCGCCGGTCTGTACTCCGCCGTGCGTATGCGTCATCAGACTCTTACCACCGGCTTTTACATCGTTAGTCACCGTGACAGGGCCGAGCATCGTCGCGGTACCGCCACTTGCGCCCATACCCTGAGAGAGATTCCCGTTTATTGTCACGTTCCCGTTAAGCGTGATAGTGGGTGATGTGATCGTGGTTCCTCCTTCTGCTGTCGCCGTCAGCGCGCCGGGGGTTTTAACCGTGATGTTATGACCTGCGGCCACTTCAACAAACGCAGCGCCATCATCAGTGCGCAGCTGCGCGCCACTGGTGCTGATTCCGCTGATTTTCTGTGCCTGTGACTGGGGCCCGACGATACAGAACGCATCCGATAAATCATGCACCCGGTCGTCGACAGGCTCCTGCACCCCGCCGTTCTGCCACCAGAAATCGATGCAGCGATCGGCGAAAATCACCAGGCATTCATCACCAGCTTTAACCGGGAACGTTAGCGTGCAGCCGCCCCCGCGCGGAAATACCACCGGCACATCCACCAGCAGCGGGTAATTTTTGGTAACGCGGTTGCCGTCGTTATCGGTTTCAACAGAGCGGATAGCAGGCTGCACAACCGCCGTCACCGCGTCAGGGTCGAATGACTGAACGATTCCAGGCAAAGCGACGCGGATCTGGTTTTTTGTCGTGTCCCGCTCAGATTTGAATGTTTCGGCAAGGTCGCCGCTGCGGGTCTGGTCAGATACTGCCATTTGGTAGGCTCCAGAAAGCAAAAACCCGCCGGGTGGCGGGTTAGTTGAATGTTTTATAGGTAACAGTTCGGTTTTTGTCTCCTACCGTCCCGTAGCACTCTATTGTATGAGTGATTCGACTATTGAAGGCGTTCATTCCAGAAAAATGCAGGGTAAAGTAATAAACTTGCTTTCCATTTTTCTCGTCGATCCCGCTTTCAGTCTGTTCGGTTTCGAATGTGTCCGGCAACGATAAAGAAGATCGGGCGATATCCTTACAGGTAAATATCACTTCATTCTTTAAAAGAACATCCTCTGACAAAGTAGGAGTATTACTTGATTGTTGCGCTGCAGCCTTTTCAGGGGCTTCGGTATTACCAGACACTTTGTCAGTTTCATTGTTTTTATGGTTTCCAATTAAATAACCTACAACAATGACAACTAATAAAACTATTTTCTTTGACCTGCTGACCGCCATAAACAAAGTCCATTAATTACTTTAATCAGAAACTTTTTTGCATGGGAAAGAGCCGATAACTTTCGGCGCGTCCATACTATTCTGCAGCAGTTGGACATTCAGGAATCGCGTTTCGGTACCCGGACGGCGAATGTATTCAAAGCCATAATTGTTGCCATCTTTAGCAGGCATAAGCCCCATGTCTGCCTTCATACCGTTTCCATTACCGAGAGTTTTGATTTTCTGGGAGGTAACAGTCTCACCATTAATCCTGAACAATGAGTCAGGAACCAACTCCAATTTGTAACCACCACATTGCAATGTGATGCCGCCGGGATTTGCAGCAAAAGCTAACCCAGGCAGGAAACAGAGTCCGATAACAATCAACTTTTTCATTCTTATCCTTCCCGCTGTAAAGACGACGACGAACGGAGGTCCGCCGCGCCACGCGCTTCGCACATCATATCCATGTACCACGCCTGGCCCCTTGTGTCGCCAGTGTACATAATCCCGCGCACAATATAAACGCCATCCGTTGCGATGCTGGCAGGCTGCGCCGTGGTGCCGCTGAGCGTGATATTTCCGTCCGTGTTCTGGTCGGTGATCTGCCCACCGGCCATAGCGATATCGTTGTTCGACAGTGCGGTGCGATACACGGAAGCCTGATCCAGCTGAATGAGCCCGTTAACCCGGATGTTCGGGTTAATCAGCGCGCGGACGTTTACGCCGTTGCCGATGGTCTGCTGCGGCATGCCGATCAGCCCGGTGGCGCTGTTGAGCACAATCGCGTCGTGAACATACTCGTTATTCGCCACCATTTGGCGCTGACCGTCCACGAATTGCCATGTTGCCCCACATTGTCCGGCCACGTTATCCATAAGATGCCGTGTCATGCCGAACAGCACCCGGCCCCGGGGGAAGACGGTAGCAGGCATTTCAGGCGTCAGACCTTCGGTAGCACCTTTGGCCTCGAAGTCTTTCATTAGCGCGCGGTTCACGTCAGCGACCGTATAACCGGCCGCCAGCGTCTGCGAGGTTATGCTGGTGGCAAAAGCCAGATCCGTATCGGCTGCCTGAATCAGGACGTAGGAATCAATAGGGCTGTCTTTACCAGTGACCGAGTAGCGAATTTCGCCGCAGAAAATCAGCCCGTAGTTGCGGCCATCACTCTGGCCCACGTCCGCCGCGTCGACTTCACGCACGGTCCCGACGTCGCTTGCCGATACCTCCGGCGCGATACCGTCGTAACCTGCAATCAGCCGCACTTTCGAAAATTCCTGCCCGGTGATGCGGTTCACCGTATCGGCTGACAGGTTGTAAATCTTGAACGTTCCCACCCGGGACGCGCTGCTGATGTTGAACCAGTCGATCGTAAAGGTCACTTTAAAATCGCTGAGCTCAATACCCTGCCCGTTCTCGTCCACGAGCTGCAGCTCGAAATGTCTCATCCAGTTCTGTGACATGCTTACTCCATTGATACCAGTAAATGACTGCGGCCGCCCAGGTCGGTTTTTGTCGGATAATCCTGTGTGCTGTCGTCACAGACCACCACCAGCTTAAAGCCAAGCCCCATATAGGCGTACTGCGCCAGCAGGTCAGCGCCCGTGACGAGAGGAATACCGGAGATTACCGGCTCCCCTCTGTCGTTCTGCAGGTCCATAATCCAGTACATATCGCGCCAGGTGATACTAATCCGCCAAGTGGTCCCCGCCAGGATGATGCTGAATTGCTGGTTATCCGCTGTAAGCGGGATTTCCTGAATTGCCATTAGCCGAGTCCCAGTAATGACGCCGCGTTACCCGTGATGCTTTTCAGCAGCGAGGTATTTGGCGGCTTTGTGGTTTTGTTGCCGGTATTCAGTACCGCCGACGTGCTGGCCCCGTCCTTCATGTTGGTTTTATCCGCGACGGTGATCTGCTGAGTCTGCGAGATAAGAACCTCCCTCAGGGTGAGGACGGCGGACAGGACGTTTTCGGTTGTCTTGTCTGTCGTCACTTCCAGCGCGCGGATCAGCATGTTGCTATACAGCCGTTTGCCGGTCACCACGTCGAAAGGAATACGGCTCGCCTGCAGGTCAAGTATCTCCTGATACGTCTGCTGGGGACTCAGCCCGAGAAGACTGGTGGCCGTCAGGTTACTGGCAAAGTCCAGCAACGATCCGCCACCAGCGAAACCGACCTCCATCACCACTTCAGACGGTTTTTTGTAGGCATGGTCGGCGATGGCGGCCCCGACCTCGACAGGGTGCTCGGTTATCTCCAGCGTGTCGGTATGTTTCTCAGAAACAACCACGCTGGGGACAATCATCCCTATTTTCCGGGTCTGCTGTTGAAAGAGAGTTGAGAGAATATCCATTAGCCCACCTTCGTTTGATTACCGCGCATAACCTGGGCGTTTGCCGACTGCTGTCGACGCTCGACCTCGGTACCAACAGAACGCGGATCACCACCACCGTAAATGTGATAGGTGTTCTGCTGCTGTACCTGCGCACCCTTTCCGGGCATGTTACTCAACACCTTAGGAATGTAGTTGCGGGTTTCCTGCGGCATCAGGGCCATCCCATGTTTCTGCACGTTCCCGATCCCCCAGTTGTATGAGGCCAGCGCCTTGCTCAGGTCACCGCCATTCGCCTTCAGCAATTGTGAGAGATATTTAGCGGCTGCCTGCGCGGCCTTTTCAGGATTGAATACGTCGTTCCCGCGCAGTCCCATGTCACGCGCGGTACCGTCCATAAACTGAAACAGCCCTTTAGCGCCAGCCCCTGAAACAGCAAACTGATTACCGCCCGATTCTGTTATGGCCACACTACGCAGCAAACCTTCCGGAAGCCGGTAGAGCTGTTCCAGGCTGGTGAGCATCGGTTGCATCCATCCCAGCAGCTCAGAGCCTGCTTTTGTAGGCTGCGGCTGCTTAACCCCTGAAAGAGGTAAGCCACTCGCATCTGTGGGGGTGAATGCTGCCGCCTCTGCAGTCGGGAACATACCATCAGCAATTTGTTTTATACCCTCTGCAATTTTGCCGAGCACGCCGGTACTACGGCCGTGATATTCAGCAGCCTCTTTCCGTGATTTTTCCTGTGTGCCGTTCAACTCATCAATTTGCGGATCACGCTTGTCCTCATGAATCCCGCGAGCCTCTCCAGCCTCGCTACCAAACAGCCAGCCTTTGACGGTTTTACCCACATTTCGCGGATCGAACCCCAGATTGTCGTTAAACCATTCCGCCGTCTGGTTAGCGCTATCCGTCACTTCAGGCATTGCTGACGGTTTATCGCTCCCCTGATTCAGGAGCTGCTTACCAACACTGGCCGCATCAGCCCAGCGCCCGTCTTTAATGGCGTTCAGCAGGTCGGCGATCATATTCAGCATCCTGCTGAACTCGCCCATCTGGTCGATGAAGTTGCTGAAATCCCACTTCAGGGACCATGATTTAGGGTCAATGTTGAGCAGTTTCGCCAGCGCTTTCGCCAGTTCGTTAACGGTCGTTTTAAGGTCACGAACCATCTTCAGCGCGGCATCGACTTCCGGCTTCCACTTGCCCCAGTCAATCAGGCTGTCCCCGCCTTCCTTCCAGGTCTGATAGTCCTCCCACAGAAGGGCAATCCCCGCCGCCAGCGCGGTAATGAGGCCAATCGGCGACATCCAGAACGTACTGTTCAGAATGCGCAGCGCAATCGTCAGCGCGCCGAACAACGAGATTAGCTCCCGCGTTTGCTTATCCAGCGATTGCCACCAGGTGATAAGGCTGGATGTCCCCTCAATAAGCCGGAAGAACAGCCGCCCAATAATGTCCCCGAGCGCCAGAATGCCTTTTATGGCTTTCGTCAGGGTCTGCTCGATGCGCGGAAAGTTATCCAGGATGTGGCGGCGCAGCGTGTCCAGCGAACCCGCCAGACCACCAGCAAGATTAGAGCCGATTTTGTCACGGGCCATGCCTGCCATCGCGCCGAACTCGCGCAGGGAGGTCATGAATTTGTTGGAGCTTCTGGCCGCCTCGTCAGCATTGAAGCCGATAGCTTTCGCCATTGCGCTGTACTGCCCGGAGAAACCGCCCACACCCCGACGCATCGCCATGAGGGTATTTTCGTCAATGCCCAGCATCTGCGCATACTGGTTAGCCCGGTAGTACGGCATGCTGCTGAGCTTCTGGCCGACGCCCGTAAAGATAGCGGCCATGTCGCGCATGTTGCCGCTGGCGTCACGGGTCTGTACGCCCAGGCGATTCAGAAAGCCTTCCGCACCGGGATTGTTACGAACAAACCGGGAGAGGTTTTCCAGAGAGGATCGCGCCGCGTCAACGCTGCCGCCTACCTGCGAAACCGCATAGCCAATAGACTGAATCCCCTGAACCGTCGCGCCGGTGCGCTGTGACGCCCAGTAGAGATTATCCAGACCGGAGGCGATCTTAGCCGTGAAGGCCACCACGGTAAGCGCGGCACCTTCGACGGCCAGCCCCATTTTGATGGCGTTTGCGGTCGTACCGGCGAGAACAGAATCGAACTTTGACGCGCCCGCTTCATCGATATCGAAGCCGAGCGAGACGAGAAAATCTTTAATAGTCTCAGCGTTCATTATCCTCTCTCCATTTCTCAATACGGCGCTGGTTGTCAGCTTTAACGGCAAGGTGGTCATTCATCAGCGCGATATCGCACAGATCGACAGATCCATCCTTCAGCGCGTAATAAGGGATTAACCCGGCGTCAACCGGGTCAAGGAGATAAGACAGCCCGTCAGGCAGGCTGTTGAGGGTTAACCCTGAGGCTGGCCCGGCGTCGCGCTGGTAGGGCTCACGGGCAAAAAATTTCCCAGTGAATCGGCGACCACCCGCGCCACCAGCTGCAGCATGGTCAGCAGGTCGATATCATCGAACATCAGCTGACCGCTGTTAAATACCGGCGTCCATCCGTCCATGTGCTTGCGTGATACCACAGCCAGGCACGGATGAATAATCGCGTTGGTGTCTTCTTCGGTCAGGGAAGACAGTTTTTCAGCGATACACGGCAGCAGGGTTTCAAACACCGGTTGTAGTTTATCGAATTTCACGTTGTCGATTTTGCCATCAGCAGGCAGAAGGGAGCGAATGCTCCCGAAATCTGACATCATCCCCGCCAGCACCGGCAGCAGTTTGCGGGTCACTTTCAGCTGGTCAAAAACGCTGAGTTTTGCCACGCGGTAATCGTGGCCTTTGATTGAGCATTCCATCTGTTAAAACTCTCCGAGAACCTGGTCGATTTTGCCGCAGTCAAACACCCAGGGCATCGTATTACCGGCTTTAGCGTTGGCGTTATCCGGCTGTTTCTGGAACGCCACGCTGCGCGCCGTGATGATGTCACCGCTCACCTTGTTTCGGATCACAATGACGTTGTTTCCCCAGGTGCCTGAGGACTGACTCTGCGCGTTGTACGCCAGCGACAGCTTTTTGTTTGTCGGCGAGGTCTTCAGCAAATTGACGGTTACCGTGCCGCTTTTATCCGCGTGCAGGCTGTGCATCACTTCGCCGTCAGCGCCGATGGTCATGGTATTTTTGGGGCCGCCCATTGCAACGATAATCCCCTCCTCTGAACTGGCGGAACCGTAGCCCAGATCAATCTCGCCGGTCGGGCCGGAGAGGGACGCCGTGACGTCCATAAAAGAATAAGTAGCCATTCATGTTCTCCTTAGCGAACGACGTTGATCTGAACATCAGCGAAATGAACCGCGCCAGCCAGCTTACAGGCCACCTGAATAACCGGTGCCTTACGTGCTTCACGGTCTGCCTGCGCCTGCTCTGAAATCGGCTGCGCGTAGACGTAATAGCCTTTTGTCAGCGTGTCGCCGGAATCCAGCTGCCCAATCGGGCCACCGTTCCATACGCCAGCAGCCACCAGCCCGTTCGTGACTGACTGATCCATCGACTGTTCAACATTGGAAAGCAGACGCGTAACGCCAGCATCGGTCTGTGGGACTTTGGTTGTGCTGGTGTAGAGCAGGTTGTACAGGTTGGTCTGAACGTAGTTCTGCAGCCAGTCGAGCCCGTGGCGTTCGTCGAAGAAATCACCGCTGGACATGACGCCCTGCTGCAGGATGGCTGTATCGTTCTGGTAGTACACAAATACGTTGCAGTTCTTGGCATCCAGCGCCGCCGCCTGATTGGTGGTCAGGGTTTCATACGTGATCCCCGGCTCCTGTTTGAACTTCAGGGTAATGGTGGTGTTACTGCCGTTGAAATTCACCGTAAACGCGCGGCCAAATGCAGACAGTGCGGCGTACTTGCTGCTGGTGGAATACTGCACAAACGTGCGAGCGTATTTTGCCGCCTTCAGCTTATAAGCCAGATCGGTAGTGGAGGTCGCGTTTACTGTCTCAGGATCTGCAGTGGTAATTGCCAGAATTCGGCTGAGACTGGAGGCCTCGATCGCAGCGGCCACGCTCAGCCAGTCGGCATCGTCGATATCTTCATCGTCAGCAACGGCCAGACCGTACCAGTTCGTGTAATTCAGAACGGCGTTAACGGCCTGCAGCAGCGTTTCCGTCGAACCACTTTCAGCCGATACCAGCGTTTTAGCCCAGCGACCGACATACACCTGCTGAGGTTTCGGTGATTGCGAGAAATACACCGTAGCGGCTTCATATTCCGGGCTATCCACGCCGAAATCTGTGCCGATATCTTCCGGGGATGAGTAGAGGCGAATGCGCTCAGAAACCGGGATAACTGTAGAGCTCCCGAGAATTAGCAGCGAACCAAAGTTTCGACCAGTAGCCGCACGCGGCCCAATGATCACGTCGACATTAACGACGTTCGATACAGGTAATCCCTGCGGCATAATTTAGTCTCCGAAAAATGAGACGGGCGCATCTTGCAGCGTCCGGACGTTGTAGGTACGAATGTTTTTGCGGGACAGCGTGATGGTGAGGTCGTAGCGTCTCACCCACTGGTTGTTAATAAGTTCTGGCAGGTTGTAGATAGTCCCGGCCTCCACCAGCGAAAGCCCCGAGCGATTCAGTTCGGCGTTGTTTTGCTCAACGAATATCCCCGCGCGGAAAGTTGATGCAGTGTTGGCCCCCAGAGGGCCATAGAAGCAGCAAATCACCGTTACCTGTTCCCATGTCCATTGCTCGGACTGTTCTTCCGAAACCTGAACATCGGACTGGCTTAACGGCTGGGGAACGGTAGTGATACCGAAGGCGCACCACGTCACCCCGTTGTTTGGGATCTGCGGCTGCGGGTCAGTCCATCGGGGGAAAACAAGCGCGGCCGGCAAGCCAGAAACGCCACGAATCCACCGGCTGATTTCACGCTCCAGCGCCTCGTCATACTGGGGGCTATCCCCGACAGGCGTCAGATAACCGCGCGCGGTGCTGTCGTTACTCAACTGGCGTCCCTCCGTTAAAGTCCACCAGCTCACAATGCGCCTGGACGAATCCGGCTCCGTAACTGGTGTACGGATCGACAAATGTCACCCGGTAAGCACGCCCGTTATAGCTCACGATATCGGCATCAAGTCGCGGGGCGCTGTCTGTACCGGGCTGGCCCTGGGTTAATCTGAACTGCGTCACGATGAGGATAGCGCCGCTAATGTTCTGGCCTGCCGCCATTCGCCTGGCTTCCAGAGAACGGTCGACCGTCACCACGCCAGAGAACGGGATATCTTGAGCTGTGTTTTTCGTGAAATTGTCCTCATCCACCGTCTGAACCTGTCGGTGACAAACCAGACTGGTGTCCATGAAGTCGGGATCGAGAAGAACATCGCTCACATCGAGAAGAGGCATTATTTTTTCCTCACAACGTAGTTAATTGAGCGCAGCAGGTAACCGTGGGCATACAGCGGCTTGTCGCCGGGAATGCCCTCGGCCCGTCTGCGTTCGAGGGTTTTCTCAGAAAGTGGGTGCAGCCGGTCACCAGCACCAATAACGGCTTTTGCAGCGTCACGGGCAATCTGTCCGGCGCTTTCCAGCTCACGCACTGCTGCTTCAGTCTGCCCCTCCAGCGCGGCGGTTGCCGCTGCCTTGAGGTGTGCAGTGGTTCGGGGTTTTGAATCCTCGATCCCCATATCCAGAAAAGGACGCGGGGGGAGCGTGACCGTTGTACCGTCGATTTCCACCGTTGCGCCAGTCGAGTGGAGGTAGCCCAGTTCCGCGTTATTAATCGGAGAGCCATCCTCACGCCCTGCCTTGTCCTCAGGTATTCCCACCAGCACGTCCATTCCGGATAGCTGGCGGAGGGATTCCAGAACAGCCACGGCGTTATCAGCACGAACCGTTAACCCGCTTTTCATAGCAGCTGCCTGCCACCAGCACCGAACATCGACCACCACCAGTAGAACTCGCGCCCGTAGGCGGTGCTGTTCCAGAAACCGGCATCCGGATTGATTACTCCGGACACGTCATAGCTCACTGAAACCTTATCCACTGATTTAGAGGACACGACACCTGCTGCGCCGTTGCTGTTCACACCACCAGCGGCAGCGGCGGCCAGCGTGCGGCCGCGCAGCTCCGTATAGTGAGCCGTGAATAGTTCGGCCAGGTAGACGAACTGATCGCCCTGTACGTCCTGATTCAGAATCGAATCGGCCTGCCCCAGATAGAAATTCACTGAGGGGTCAGGGTAGCGGGTTGTATCGGCGAACTCGGGAAAGTCGGTGCGGAACTGCTCGTTAGTCGGAAGCCTGCTGTTTTTTGGCATTTTTCGCGTCCCCGCCGGTGTTATCGGTTTTGTCCGCGCTGTCGGCAGGTTTACCGCCTGCTGGTGCCTGAGCGGCTGCCAGCTGCGCTTTCAGGTCTGTGTTTTCATTCCCCAGCGCTGTGATGGTTTTTTCATGCTCAGCCAGCTGCGCTTTCAGGGTGTTATTTTCTTCTGCCAGGAGAACAAGGCTCGCGGAAAGGTCTTCATTGCTCTGCTCGTTCGCCAGGTCGGCTTCGTCAATCGGGCGCGCATAGGCTTTAAAGGCCCAGTGGTCCTTAACTTCTTTCGGGAAAGAGGAACTGTCGTGGATGCCCTGAGACAGCTCAAATTTAGAACCGTCGGCAAAGCTGAGAGTAGCGCCACCGGAAACAACGTATTTCATGTTTTTGCTCCATAAAAAAAGGCGGGTTTCCCCGCCTGTTTCAGGTTAAGACGCCGGAACGTCCAGGTAAGAGATCGTATTGGAATACGGGGTTTCCACCTGGCCCAGCTTGCCGTAGTAAGTGGTCAACTGCTGCAGGCCGCGATATTCCAGCGGCGTGTTCAGCAGAGGGACCATTGGGAAGCGAACGTATTTTTCGTCCTGGGTGTAAGCAACGATACGATGCGCGCCACCAGCGCCACGCTTGGAGGCCCACTTCATGGAGACGATCTCCAGTGGTGTGCCGTTTTCCTGAAACGCGATGGTGTTAATCTTCACGTATTCGAGCACGGAGATATTCCCTGCAGAGGAAACCTTTTTGCTCGCCAGCAGGCCGAACAGTTCCGGAGCCAGGCCGATTTTCGCCGGGCAAACTGCATAACCAGAACGAACCCAGCCATCAGACAGCACCAGGTTGATATCCTGGACAATCACATCCGGATCGGTGGTTGCGGTCCACGCTGCAGCTGCAGCAACAGGAGTAACATCCGGCAGGTTTAGAAGGCCAGCAACGCCGAGTTCGCTATCACCAATATAAACCTGTTCATCGGTGTCCATGTTCCATTTCAGCTTCATGCCTTCGTATTTCTGGACATCAACCGGTCGGCCCAGCTTCTGGGCAGAAATAAGCTCCGGTACCGTCCAGCTGATTTCCTGGCCCCACAGGGTGAGGTTATTACGGGTAGGCTGAATATCGATCTCGATACCAGGAATGGCTGTGGCTTTTTTACCGATCCAGTTTTTACCGTTAGGGTTTGGACCACCTACACCGACGAAACTGGTATTAGTGAAGGATGACACTTCATCGGCGATAGAAATGTCGCTGCGCAGCGGCATGTCGCGTGACCATTTGTAGGACACCAAAGGCATGTTTAGTGCCTGATCCATACGCTCCAGCTCGCCGATGAGAAACGCGCCGGTGGAGTCGATGGTCGCTCTGTCAAATGTAAACATTACTTATTCCCTCAGATGTTATAAGCGATTTCAATACGGCCATCGGCTTCACCCGGCCCCATGACCTCTGCATTTGGCAGCTGAGGTGTATTTGATGCGGTAGAGTCCGGCGACAGCACAAAGGAGCCAACCGGGCTTTGAGTGGTACCACCAGCCACGCGAACGTAAACCGGATCGCCTTTTTTCGCGGTCGCCGCGTTGCCTGCGGTAGCAGTTACGCAGATGTAACCGCGTTTAAGGTTGTCACCAACCTGATTAGCCGTCACACCGATGTAAGCAAGGTCCAGAGCAGAGGTAATCGGGAACGGACGAACCAGAATCCCTTTCACTTTGTTGATGGTGTCGCCGGACTCCAGCGGAACGAATTTATCGTTCACGTATTTACCCGGCAGCCCGTAGGAGGCGAATTGCTTCGAGTGGTCCAGGTTGACCGGCTCAATGGTGAGATCACGAGGACGGGTAACGCCCCCGGCAATGCCCAGGGGCATGCGCGTTAAATATGCAGTACCTGCCATGATGATTTACCTTATTTGTTTTTTGCCCAGAATTCGGCATTGACTTTGTTCAGTTCTGCCGGGGAAAGGTGTTTAGTGCTGATTCCGCTGTCCGTGGTGCGGGTGATGTTATTCAGCGGGACCAGCTGATTTTTCGCCTTATGCAGCGCCACAGCGGCAGTAAACACCGCGTCGACCGTTGCCTTAGGCGCTTTGTAGAAATCATCCACACCGAACGATTTCAGGCTGTCACCGGTGCGCATTGCGTGATTCAGCACCTGACGTTTCAGGCTCTTATCGCCAGCAGGCTGGAAGCCAGGGCAAATAATTTCCGCGTCGGCGATCAGGTTGCGCTTAAAGGCTGCGTCGCCCGTCACTTTCCGGTTTTCTTCTTCGTCTTCGTCGGTGGTCATGTTGCCGGGGTCCGGATCGTTATCGGTGGTTTTACCCTCCAGCTTTTCCAGACGAGCCAGCAACGCTTTCGCCCAGGCTGGAATTTCTTCATCACCCGTGCCGGTTTTGTCTTTGTTCGGATCGCCTTCGTCCGTGGTGGTGGTGCGATTGCCTTCAGGCAACGCGGTGGCCTGTGAAGGAATGTTGATGGTGATAGAGGAACCGGGGATTGAAGGCATGCCATCAGACGGCATATCCGGCGCTTCGTCGATGAGTTTTGCCAGTGCATCCTCATCTTTCGTTTTAATGGCCTGAGCCAGTTTTTTAAGCCATGACATTACAGGCTTCTCCTTTGTTGTTGATGGGATGGAATCCCCGATTGCACAGCGGCCACCAGCACGCCCCCGGTCGATGCCGACAGCGAGGTGGTTACCTGTGATTTGGTATTGCTTGCCCTTACCGGGGGCCAGCTGCTTGTACTGCGCGTCATAGCCACAGCTGACATCGGTCAGGCCAGAATTCACCGCGTCGATTGCTTCCTGCCGTTTAATCAGTACGTCAGCAATGAGCAGATCCGATTTATCGCCGGTGCCGCGCCGGACGTTCTGAATGTGTCCGTGTGCCAGCTCTGCGAAGTTAGAGGGGTTTACGAAAACGATGTTGCCCAGACTGTCCTCTGGATGCCCCAGCGTGACGGCTACGCCCTCAAAGCTCGCCATCGTCTCCGGGGAAAACACCTCGTCTTCCGTTCGCCAGACCGTCACCGTGCCGGTGCCGTCCGGTTCGAGGTCGATTTCCTCAGGTAAATAGACCTGCGTCCCTGTGCGTGCGATCGGCACGTCTTTACACAGCAGAGAGCCGTCCGCCTGCAGATAGCGCGTTTCTCCCAGGCGTGTAGTGAAGAAATATTTCATGGGTTACCTGCTCGATTACGGGCAACAAAAAGGCCGCCCGGAGGCGACCTTGTGAGATGGGAAAAATGTTCGAAATAACGGGCTATTTAACATAAGGGTTCTTACCCGCACCGACGAAAATGGACTGGATTAAAATGTCCCCTTAAAGCCGTAAAAGTAGCGATTAACTGGGCTGAAAATCGGCCTTTTCGAATACAACATTTTCATAACATTTCGCAGGTATTGCAGTTCGCATGAAATGAATGCTCAAAGCCGTATTTTTCATTTTCTCGGTGCTGGAATCTGTACTTCAGGCCAGCATTTGCAGTTCGGCAAACATCCGGCGTGTCCGGTCATACCGTCCAGCGTCGGCGGGTTATCCCAGCGCACAAATTTATCTTTCATCTTGCGGTGAGAATCCCGCGTTCCGGCCCCCTCAATACGCCACCAGTAGCCCTCTGAGCCAACCGAAAGGGCTCTGGCCTGCGTCAGCGCGCCGGTAGCACGTCCAATCTCTGTACGGGCAATCAGCTGCGCCCTGCTGGCGGCCACGTCACCGGAGGCCATGATCATCTCGTAGAGCTCGTCCGGACGTTCGCCACTGATAACCGCCTGCATTGCGCGCTGTTGTATGTCCATCACGCGATCGGCGGCTTCCAGCGGCAGGGACTTCATCAGCTGAATCTGGCGGTATACGATATCCTGCGCCACCTGCCCGACAGGGGTATTACCCACCACATCGCGCAGGCCAGCGCCAATTTCCTCTGATACCGATTTCCACAGGTTCCATTCCTCCTGCTCGACCTGGGCAAACATCCTTCGCCCGACCTGCTCTGCCCAGTCGCTGATTACCTCGGAATAGTCCACCAGCGTTTTCGAAATGCTGTCAGCGCTGGCCTGTGAACCATCGTAGGTACCATCGACGATCTGCCCTATCTGGTTTGCTATCGCCAACATGCTTTTTCGATACTGGATCTCCGAACGGCGGCGGAGGGATGGTTTCAGGTTCATCCTCCTCCCACTGGGCCTTCGCATCTTCTATGTCCTCGTCAGTGATAGAACCACCGATCCCAATCACATCAGAAATGTTCCTGAGGTCGTTAAGCGCGGCTGCCGGAGGCATTCCGAGGTCACGAACGGCGGTACCGAGTGCAGTAACCACATTGTTCGCCATCGTTGCACGGTCCACGTCTGACATCTCCCAGAGCTTGTTAAACTCGAAAGTAAAATCGTCAGGCAGTGGCTCACCGAACAGAGAACGCCAGGAGATATCGAGCAGCCAGCGGATATGGCGGCGTAAGCGTCTCTCCTGCAGCGAGTTAACCCGGCTGTAGTAGTTTTCCAGATCGCCGTCGCCGGTATTGAAACCTGCAGGGGACTGCCCGAACAGACGGACAAGAGGAATTCCCGTCGCGCCAGAAACCTGCTCAGCGAAGCGCAGGAGGACATCCGCGATACCGGCGAACGTATAGCTGTGAGTCTCGAATTTATCCCTTGAGTCCATCATGGTCATGCCTTCGATGGTCTGAAACTCACGAATCATGTCCATGTGCTTCATCAGCGACTTTTCCAGATCACCGCCTTTGGCAAGGATGTCACGAAGCTTTTCAATGCTGTAGGTTCGCAGATGTGCTTTGTGGATCAGCTGTGTGGTGCCGACCGTTGCAGTATCGAACGCCTCGATACGCTCGAAAATACGCTCCACAACAGACATCCCCCAGCCGTTTTCCGTCTGGGCCTGCTGGAAAGGTAGCGTATCACCCTCCATGCGGATAACGCGGCTATGGTGGATCTTCCAGGGGGGGATCCCCTGCTGGTTCGTGATTACCTTGTAATATTTCGGTTTCCCAAAATCGGGACCGTAATCAGTAACGAGATCGTAATAACTCGGGTTAACCATCCAGCGGTCAAGGCTCATCACGCCCTTAAACTGCCCCTCTTTAATACGATCCAGTTTCAGTGGGGAGGACATATCCTGCCCTTCAAGCAGGACCACCAGCACCGCGCCACCATACAGTCGGGACCATTTGAGGTTATCGTTAAGCCCATCCCATATAGCGAGCTCATCCCAGAAGGTTTCGAGCTTGCCTTTTTGGCCGGGTTTCAGCTTTGAGCTGATGTTAATGCCCTTGCGGGTCATATCATCGGCCATCGCATCCACACCGGCCCCCACGAGGAACGATGAACGATACGCAAACTCCAGCATCACCCTGTTACGGCTGATGTACCCCGGCATGTACATTCCGCCCGTCTGGATGTTTCTGGTGTCGCTGCCAAGTTTGGCCGTGAAATTGTTGTACCCGTCAGATGTCCTAACGGGCTGCTGTGCGCCGTTCTGGCGTTTCTTTCGGGACATGTCACGCTCCGGCCAGTTTGGCCCAAGTATCAAGAGAGGAATCCATCGGCGCGTAATTAATCATTACGGCGTCTGCAAGGTTCGGCGATTTTGTGCCTTCCGGCTGTTTATCCACGAGGATTTTACCGACGGCGTTTTTCGACCATGTAGGCTGTGAAAGCTCCATCAGCAGGCGGTCAATATTTTCTATCTCGCTGCTTATCGAAATGATTTCGTCGGGGTTGTAGTCCATCCCGTTCAGCGCGCGGAAGGTGTTACGAAACAGCTTGCGAAGATGCCACCAGCTCTGTGCTTTCGCGTTCGCGAAGAAGTCTTTATTCAGGCGCGCCGCTTTACCGTTATCACCAGGAACGGCTTCATCTTCCGGATCGAATACGCTACCGCTACCACGGAAAGGTGTAGCTGTGATTGTTCCCCGGCCTTCAGCCTGCCTGAGCTCGTTTATCACGCGAGCATCGCCACGCGCACCAGCACCCAGACCGTCCTCATCGAAACGGAACTCATCCAGACCGTAATCGTCACAATACCCAAACGATTTAACGACAGAAGCGTAGATGTCGCTCCCAATGCCAGACCATTCGTGAACGTTCTGCAGAAGGAAGCCATAGCGGCAAGAAAAGCCGTTTTTGTCTTTCCCTTCGTCCGCGATATCCATTGCGCCGAGGCGCTGGCCGCTGGGCTGAATACCCAGTTTGATATGCGCGTCGACGGCAGCCTGCACCCATTCAGAAGGAATGAGAATCCCCTCTGTTGATGCGCTGTAGTTCAGGTCCAGTTCCTGAGCAACGATAATCGGATCATCAATTTTCAGACATTCGTTGCGGTACCACTCGTCATCCTTGCGCGGGTCGCTGCGCCAGTGGAACGTAAACACCGGGATGTTTCCGCTGTGGCGCTTTTTAGCAAACGGGTTATTCATGCCGTTGACCGAAGAGAGGTCTATACGGCAGCGGGTGGTCTGTGATAGCGCAGCATCGATGAGATATGGCCGTTTGAGGAATGCCGACTCATCCACAAAATAAAGCGTGGTACGGTCACCACGGCCAATGTTATCGCCAGCCTCTCCCTTGATGATCGCCCCTGATTCTGGAAATTCCACCTCCATGAATCTGGAGTGTTTTTTTTCATTCCAGCCACCGCGAAACTCTACCGGGAGCAGTTCGATAAATTTTCTTGCTTTCCAGAAAAGTGATTTTGGGTCGCTCGTTGAATCGACGTACATCTCTTTACGGCTACCAAAACCAATCACCATATCTTTGTTAAACAGACACAGGGAACAGGCAAGGCCGACAGAAGTCCAGCTCAGCCCCATTTCACGGCTTTTCTCTGTGAGCCCATTTTCACGATTTCCGCGCCTGTCCATGATCCAGTGAATCCATTCCTCCTGGCGTGGGAACAGCAAAAACGGGATGGTGGCAGGCAGGCCATAATCGAGGTTACGCGGGTCCGTCGTCATACCCCAGTCGATGATGAACTGAGCCGGGTTAGTGCGGTAAAACTCACGGAGTGCCGGAAGCATTTCAGGCGCTTTCCTGATCCGCTCCAGCCTCTCCATTCTCCACTCAAACACGGCGGTATAGTCCGGTTTGCGGAAGTCAAAGGGGAACGGGATCGGCACAGAAAAATTCCTCAAAAACGCCCCGATTTAACATAATGGTCGTTACCCGCACTGGCGCAACAGCACCCATCACGCAAATGGCGTGAAGCCTCTGTTTTGAACAGAAAAGTGATCAAATCGGGATGAATAAAACGTGCATAAAACGGGTCAAAAAGTGCATAGCGTTTTTACGGTTCGAAACGCCTGTTTTTGCAATTTTCAGCCCAGGTATTTTTTGTAGATATCGGCTGCTTCCTGCGGGGTCAGGTTCGCCGCGTCGGCTTTGGCTGCCTCGTCCATATTGTTGAACGGTTCGAAAATTTTCGGTGCCCCCAACTCCATAAGCAGGGTTGCCGGAACTTTCACTCCCTCAGCCTCAAGCAGCTGCGCCGCCTCCAGCGCGGAGTATTTCCCGGCTACCTTATGTTTCATCACCTCGCGAAGCACATCACGCTGACGTTCTTCCTCGCTATAGACGCTGGTACCAAGACCGAGCACCTTTGAGAAAACAGCAATATCGTTGTGCGTGGGCAGCACATCTTCAATCGTGGTTTTCACACCATCCGGCGATGTGGTGACAACCTTCCGTTTACGAACGTCCAGGCTCTTACCGGCGACGCGGTTTATTTTTTCTCTGAGAGCTTCGCGAGCCTCAGTGAAAGCGCGCTCAAACTCGATATTCTCTTTACGCCAGCGACGGATCGTCGTCTCGTCCACACCTAAGCGCTGAGCAACCATCCGATTGCTGATTTTGCTACGGGCTAATGCCATGTCCATAACGATACCGACGTAGGCTTTTCTGAAGCTTTTTTTAGGAGCCATACTTCCGCCTAAGTCAATGTGATTATTTTTTGTTCAAAATCCAATTTCTCCGATCCGGGTGCGGCGTATCACGCGGTAAATTCTGGCGTGCAGGCCGCGTCCTCTCTGGTGCCAAGTTCGGCATATCAGAGGGGGTAAAAATGCGGCATATCCTTTTTTTCGGGAAAACTGCGATTTGATGCCCGGAGGCCGCGCAGAATGGGGAGATAGTGGATCGCCCTAATATTTCCACTATGTGGATAACTCAGTCCAAATCCATCTCCACCACTTCACCGAACAGGTGACCGTAAACATCCATTGTGGTTTTGATGTTCGAATGCCCAATAAGTCGGGAAACCTTCAGGATATCGACGCCTTTGTTTGCCAGGCGAGATACAGCAAAGTGGCGAAGATGATGGAATCGCTTAATGCCATAGTCGTTCAGAGTTCTGACGAGAACGCCCTGAGTGCCGTAGCTGGTAGCGAGGCATGCGCCGGTAAACTGGTTGCAGATAAGAGGCTCAGAGGTACCGAGTTTACTTTTATCCAGCAACGCGAAAAGCTCACGCGGCATCCGTACCCGGCGCTCCACTCCTCTTTTCAGCCCCTCATGTATAACGCCGTCAACAACATGCCCCCGGATGTCGATCCAGTCGGCTGAAACGTCGTTATACGTAACCGCCAGAGCCTCACCGATTCGCAGGCCACAAATCCCGAGCCAGCACGCGATACGCTCACGAACTGGCGCGTTATTCAGTAGCTCCCTGACCGATGATGATGGCGGTATGGTGATGGGTCGACGCTTCCGGCGCGCGGGACGGTCAACAGGGTTAAAAGTGATGAGCCGTTTTTCCACCAGCAGGAAGAAAGCCGAACGAATCCAGCGATGGCAGCCGGTGCGAACCGAATCAACGATATCGCGATGGCTGATATGGAGAATGTTTTTTCCCAGTATCGGCCCGTCTACAGCGAGAAGATCGTGACGGCATTTCGTATATGACGACAGCCGTATGATATTTTTTTCCAGCTTGCCGGCCTGATACCCCAGATAAAACAGAATTAACTTTCGGAAAGTCCAGGAATGGTCTATTCCGGTCCAGCTGGCGGTTCGACAATCCAGTTCGATATTCTGTTTTTGCCAGAAAAGATGTGCGGCATCATCAATATTCTTAAAAATGCGGCGGCGTCCATGACCGGATTTTTCATCCTTCCAGTGGACGTAATATTTTGATTGTCCATTGGCATCAGTGGATTCTTTTATTGAAGCCATACTGAACAATCCTCACTCAAAAAACATTATCAAAGCCACTCAGTGAATGACTTTTGTAATGTCATGCTGGCAATAGTCATTGCCTGCCCTTCTCAATTTCACGTATCCCAGCCAGCTGGTTATTCGCTTTTTCGATAGCGGCCAGCAGCGGCTTGATCCAGAGAACAGCCTGGCAATACGTCAGCGTGCTGGGGGTAGTGGCGCTATCACTGGCTGCGTCAGCGTTCCCGGAATTGGTGTGCATTGCGCTGGCACGTAAACTGTTCGCGTAGCTGAGCAGCCCACCAGCGACATCAGCAGGAACAGGCAGATCACAGGTTTTTTCACGGCGGAGGATCTCCCGGTATTCGATAACCGTATTATCGGAGCTGGCATCAATCAGTGAATTTAGTCGGCTGGCGTTTTCGGCCACCTGGTTAAACCGGTTGAAGTTGAAAGCCTGAGCAGCGATAACCGTCCCCTGCAGGGTGTTGTCACTGCGCAGAACGTCATTATCACTCTTTAGCGTAGCAACGTCAGATCGGCTGTTTGCCAACAGGACACACAGTACGGCGACTACCGCAATGACGACCACCAGCAGTATCAGACGCCATGAGGCTTTAATATCAGCAAGGGTAATCACGACAGGAACAGAGCACGCTCCGCCTCACGCCGACGGGTCAGCCCATTCAGAACTTTGCCACCGGCTTTATTCCAGCGCAGGAACTCGTCGGCAGCGCCAGCGTAATCACCGGCGTTGAGTTTGCGCAGGAGGGTCGATGTCGACAGGGAGCGAGCGCCGAGGTTATACGTGAACGACACCAGCGCATCGAACTGGCCCTGAGTCAGTCCGACTTTGACCAGGCGCGAGACGTCATTTTCGTAGCTGACCAGCCCTGTTTTCAGAAGGCGCTCTGCAGTCTCCTGTTTAATGAGCATCCCGGCGCGAATTGGCTTTCCATCGACAGGCTGGGTCCACCCATAACCAATCGTCCAGACGCCTACGCTGTCCTGGTAAGCGGCAAGTTTGCATCCTTCAAACTCTTTAATCAGGGAAATCCCTTTATCACTGGTTTGCATTACGATGCCCTCACAAATTTTGCCAGATTCCCACCGGCCAGCCATACCGCAACGCAAACCGTCGCATTCAGCATGAATTCACCAGGGTCAACCTGCATGTAATCGCCGTGGATGATCCGGAATGCGGTATACCCGGCGGACAGAATTATCAGATACGCAAACAATGAGACGCCACGCCGGTACGATTTTCCCGTCTTATTGAAGAACATCAGACGGAACATTATCAGCAGGCAAACCACCGCGTTTGCGTGAGGAATCAGCGAATCCCATATCATTCATCACCCCCATCCAGTCCGGGAAGGCTCCCGTTTTTGGATTTGGACAAAATGCGAAGAAGGATAGCGACCGAAATGGACGCGGCCACCAGCGCGCCGATATTTGGTGAAACTTCGATGGTCACTGGTGGCGTCAGCAAACTAAGTGCTGAGTTAATAACGCCTGCCATAATTGTCGCCATAGGCACCGCGAACGAGACGCCACCAAGAAACGAAATAATCGCGAATATCGCCTGTTTCCATATCTGGTGCGGCTCAGACGTCAACACATAGAGCGCAGCACCTCCGAGAGAGAAAAGCATTACGCCGGGAGTGGCTTCGGGGAAAAGGGTAGCAAGCGTCACCCCCACAGTCCCGGCAGCAAACCCACCAGCTACAGTTAATGGATCAGACATATGATTTCCGTGTGTAGGGTTCAGGCTATCGGGCTGGATTTAACACAAAGCACGTCGAGGATGATTCCCGTAGCCTGAAAAAGAAGCCCGCCGAAGCGGGCAAAATGAGGGTTAACTCAAGTACGCCTGAAAGCGTAAGTACCAACATCTTTGCGCCCGAGCTCACACTCGATATTGTTGTGTTCCACGCATTCGAAGCCCTGCTCTGCAAACCAGCGCCTGATACCTTCATCAGTGAAATACCAGATGTGCTCGTTCTTTCTGAAATGATGGGAGCGGAGAATGTCTCCGGCATCAGTGAAAATCGGGATCGACACGAACACGTATTCACTGGCCTGCTGTACCGCCAGCTCCGGCTCGTCGATGTGTTCAAGTACATCCCACATCGTCAATGCTCGCCACTTATTGGCGTAGAGATCTGCGAATGCGCCCCGCTCATTCAGCCAGGCAATACCAGCCGGATTAACGTCATACCCAAGCGTTCCCGGTCGGGTAGAGACGAACTGACCGGCACCGATACCAACGTCGAGAACAGGGCCGTGAAAATGGCGCTCCACCAGCTCAATACGGGATTGCGTTAAAGCTCTGCCCGTTTCGGTGTCGGCCAGTTGCTGATACTTTGCGAAATACTGCTCGTCATACGGGCGTGATGCCGGAACGGGATAACGTCCGATCCCCAGCTCCGGTAAAAATACCAGCCCGCTTTCCAGTTCCTGATAAAACGACTTCATGGAGCCAGGCCTCGAATTTATCGGAGAAATTTGAAATCCGCTTGTCGCAGTGGTGATCCCATGCTTCACAGCGGCAGTAATTGTCGGGAATTGCCCAGCCAACCCGGGAGAGGTCCATCGCCGGATCGGTTACGATTTCCGGTGCGTTGTGACCACCTCGCCCACCAGCGACAACGTACACCGGCGTTTTATAGGCAATAGCAGCAGGAAGCGCCCAGCCCACCGGAGTAACCACCACGGCGGCATGTTCAATCAAGCGCATCAGCGATTTGAAGTTGAGCTGGCCGGAGTGCATGCGCAGATCTGCTTCGGGAAGTTCACCAACGGCCCACTCCTCCCCCTCCTGCAGGTCAGCCACGCTGATTACGCAGAAATGCTTTCTTAGTAGCCGGGATGCCTGCAGCAGGTAATCCGGATCAGGATTACGGGAGTCGCTGCGCCATTCGCTGCGAACAGTTGCCGGACGAATTACCGCGAGCGGCTTTTCAGACGTAAATTCAGCGGGTCCGTAAGAGGGCAAGTCGAGTTCTGACGGCTCGGTGCCAAACTGCTGGCGCATCGCGTCAAATATTGAACCGCGCCGTAGATGATCCGGACCGTAGAAAATCCGTTTTGTCTGGCGCATATCTGGCGGCAGGTGAAAAGCAGCCTGCGTCCGGTACTCGTTTTTGCGCTGCGTGCGGAGCGTTGTAAAACTGCGAACGGGCAGAACGGGCAAATCTTCATACAGTTCGGGCCAGGCGGTCCGGATATAAGTACCGGCTGGCAACTGCTTAACGAAAGCGCGCTGGTAGATGTTGTCACCCATGCCCAGCATGCCTTCAATGAATAGAGGAACGTTTATCATGCTACCTCGCGTAAAGCCTCATTGAGGCCGAGACGCCGGAAGCACTTAAGCGCTGTCTGGCGGCTACTGTTGATGATATTCACCTTACCGGCCAGCGCTCTGGCGGTATTGGCAAACTCCCCGCGCCATCGCGTAACACTCTCTGCTGTAGGATTATCCAGCCCGACGTGATCACCATGCCAGTGACTACCGCCATTAATGGAGCAGTCAAATCCTAACAGGATGATGTTTTTCGCCCCTTGGCTGGCAGCAAACAGAATCGAGCGCTGCCCGGAGTTGAAGGCCCACCGGGTATCTGTATCAAACAGATTTAGCCCATAGCGTTTATGAGCCCGGTAATTACAGGTCCAGCGAGAGGCGGAGGACGGCAGAACATCGATGTTTGCATCCCACCAGCGCAGATCACCCGCGTAAATGTATTCACAATCAGGCACGGCTCGCCAGGTGGAGTTAACAGCAATAACCGGCAGCCCCGATCCGGAGATCAGTTCGCAATCTGATTTATTGAGAGACGGGCCGGATGCACAAATGATGAATGTATTCATTCGTGTTGACCTGGTTCGGGAGTAATTGGTTACGGTTGCCGATGCTTATCTTCGGCTTGTCTCTAAGGACTGCAATTAACCGTAACGGGGAGAGCACTGAGCCTACTGTGACGGGTTATCGTCACTCTTTCCCCCGAAGGGTGGCCCTCGACGCAGAACGCCCGTAAGCCCAATGCTCTTCCCTGTTACGGCCATAAAAAAACCCGCTCGGAGGCGGGTTTGTTTTCGTGTAGGCGCAATAACCTACGATTTGAAGCATACACGACAAGTTCGGACAAAATCAAGCTTAAAGTCGCTAATATGCTAAATTTTGTTCGCAACGTCACGAAAGCTCGTTGCGTCCTGAAACGCAGAGTCTGCTTTTTGTTCTTCCCTGTGACAGACGTCGACAAGCACCTCCAGGAACGGTTTCCAGTTACGGGTCCACGTTCTGACGTGCAGATCCGGGACTCGCTTCAGTATCGCTTTATAGGCTGCAGTAGACGGTACCCCAGAAAATCCATTTCCGCTGCAGCGCTCGCAGGTTTTAAACACCGGCGCGCCGCGCTCGCTTGTGGCTTTGCGGTCGAGCACCTCACCTTTGCCGCCGCAACGGCATCGGGCCAGCAGCTCACCTTTACCGTTACATGCCGCGCATTTGCGCTTGACCAGTTCGTGCTTGATTTTCGGCGGTACGATTTCCATTCCGTCAGAGTTGAAGACTCCAGGATGTTTGATCACATCCTCATACTGAGAGGTTAATCCGCTGCCGCTGCAGCTGTGACACGTCACGCTGGTTTCCGCAGAACGGGAGTATTCGGCAAAGGCGAATTGTGCGAGCACCATCATGCACCAGCCAAACTCACCTGCCGCTGCTTTACGTACATTCCTGGGCGCTGATTCCATTGCATGACGCGCCAGAGCCTGTACAGCCAACTGCTCATCGCTTTTGCTGATCCCGGTCTTACCAAAGAAGGCAGCCAGACCAAACCGCGCTCGGCTGCTGGTGGTACCAATGGCCGCCATAACATCGGTGCCGGTGATACGATCCGGAGAGGTTCCTTTCACGTCGTCGCTGATGTGCATTCCCTGAGGGCTAAAATGTTTTAGTGATGCCTCCAGTTTCATTCTTCACACTCCCCTACCAGGTTAAGAATTACCGCCGCGCCGTTGTCTTCCATAAATTCGTCCTTTCCGCTTGCCAGAAACCAGCGGCATACTTCCACGGCTTCAGATCGCGTCACGGGTTTGATGGTTGCGAGCAGTTTTTCCAAGTAGCACTCACGGTCATAAACTGATTTATGATGCTCTGAATAGCCAAAGTCATAGCCGAGTTCCTTACCTGCCGTATTGCGTACACTGTAGAGCCAGTCCCAGTAAACGAACTCACGGACGACATCAGAAAGGGTGTTAGGCGTTGGCAGAACTTCACGATATCCATCAACATATTTACGACGCTGATCGTCAATTTCAAACATACGGCCGCCACCAATATGACCGGCTTCGAGTTCCTCCGGAGTCCATCCCCATTCGTAATCATCAATAAATTTCTCGGAAGATTTGATTACTCGCTCGGCCTCCACATCTTCGAACGCTGCCTCATAGTTGCCGAACGTGGCCCTGACTGATGCTGCTTTTTTGATGCTCTCACGGGCGTTCTTGATAGCCCGAGCCGGGTTATCCATACCGATGGTACCGAAAGCAACCTGGAAAGGATCGCCACCATTCGCCAGTAGATAACGCGAATAGCGTTCCTCGGCCTCTTTTGGGGAGATTTTAATTTTCTCCAGCGCGGCTTCAGCTGCGTCCAGATGCGCGGGTTCGTTCAGGCGGATAACCTCCAGCACCCAAAGATAAGCATCCGTCTGCTTATGCCCGGTGATTCTCCGTTGCTCGGGCAGAGGCTTGATGTTTGCGAGGGCGGAGCTGTGCGCTGCCGTCGGGATGGTGAATAGTGCTTTATGTTCGTTGTTATCAGTACGCATTACGCAGCCGCCTTTTTCTTGAAGAAAACCACCTCACGAACCTGATCGCCGTTCATGAGCATGTCGTTAAAATCCCCGTAATCCGGGTAGTAGATGCTGATTTTTTCCAGGTCATTTTTTGCCAGTAAGTTGGCATGGGCGCATTCCGTGGCCGCAGCCAATCCGGTGGCGCTGTTTACGTCTCGATCTGCGAAAATAATCAAATTTTTCACACCTGCAGGAACACGGAATTTCTTCATGAATCCGCTGGTCATGGTGGCCCAGGTGTTAACGTTGTACAGCTGCTTGCAGGAAAGAGCCGTTTCGATACCCTCGGCAATTCCGAGGGTCGTCGCTACCGGGAACATGCGAATAGCGACAGAACGGGCATGATCCAGATAACTTTCGTCCTGAAGAGATTTCTGGCGCTTCGCTCCGGCAGAATCCCTTAGTTGGGCTTTCCGGTTACCGTCCAGTAAGGTTCTGTGCAGATAGCAAAGCTCGCCTTTATCGTCGGTTGCGAGTGAATACAGACACTGGTAAACCTTACCGCCGTAGCGTTGTTTATCATTGAACTTCACCGCCTCTTGTGGGAGCTGATAAATTCCCCTGGCCTGCAGATAATCCGCCCCGGTAGTTCCTTTCAGGTTGACCAGTTTCGAAAATTTGGACAGAACCCGATCACGGGCGCTTACTGCATCTGAAGTGCGCGGGAACGCTTCGCGGGTAAAGTTGTTACCAATCAGCTGGTCTATTTCCCTGCAAATTTCATTGAATGGCTTCCCTTGTGTCAGAGTGACAAGCTTCATTCCGTCACCGCTGCCGCAGGTACAGATCCATGTTCCCCGGCCATCCCGATCATCAATACGCAACTTTCCCCGCGCACCACATACCGGACATTCGCCTTTAAAATGATTTCTGGCATTAATGGGGGGTAACCCGAAGTGCTCAAAAATCATTGCCCATTGACCTTTTGCTGCTTCTGCCGTCTTCATGCTCGTTTTCCTAACTGCTGTTTGATATCGCTAATCGCTTTCTGTGCTTGTTGTACTGAGGATGGGGCAACCGTGCCTGATGCCTCCTGCAGGCGCTTGGCCTTCTCCTGCCCTTTCGCATACGCAATCAATTTGTGCCGGATGAAATTAGAGACGGTCGGCGTGATCTCCATCGGGAAATCGCTCAACCCGTTAGGCCACTCGTCAAACCGTTCGCGAAAGGTATTTGCACACCAGCCATCGCTGACGGGCTTTTTCCCCTGCGATACGCGCTGGCGCTGATAGAATTTGATCTGACTCCACCAGGCCTGTTTCTCTGCCTTAGTGGGCTGATGCTGGTTTTTACCCAGCTTTTTGAGTTTGCGGCCGGTGTCGGTTTCGACGTCCTCACCGCCCAGCGGCTTATGCCCACATTTCGGGCATACATAGACGCCAGCTGGCTTCATGTAATGGCATTGAGAGCATTCGTGTGGCAGCTTTTCGGCCCGTTCCTCAGCTGCGCGGCGCGCGCTTTCCTCCATGCCGTCAGACTTACCGGGAAGATCGTCGTACTCGATTGAATCCGGATAACCCAAACGGTGTACGGTGCCGCTATGATCGAAGATGAGGCAGGACTCTTTACCCGGTGCTGTGCGCAGTCCACGGCCGAGCGCCTGCAACCAGCGAATTTCGCTTTTTGTTGGCCTGGCGTAGATGATGCAACGAACGTCACTATCGAAGCCGGCCACCAGAACGCCCACACTAACGATGATTTTCGTTGCACCGGTTTCAAAGCGGTGAATGATGGTCTGGCGCTCATCCACTGGAGTGTCGGCGGTCATGACCTCAGCATTAACACCCGCCAGGTTAAACTGGATTGTCAGGTAATTGGCGTGGGCTACGTTGACGCAGAAAGCGATGGTAGGCAGATCCCGGCCATTCTCCAGCCAGTTCTGTACGATGTCGCCCACCAGCGTAGAGCCGCACATGATTTCAGCCAGCTGCGTTTCGTTGTAATCGCTGCCGTACTCAAGCGATGCTTTGGTTTTAACACCTTTAAGATCCGGCTTAGTTGGCGCGTAAAATTCGTATTTACTCAGATCGCCACGCTGGATTAACTCGCCAATGGTGGTCGGCTTAATCAGTCGGTCATAGTATTTGCCCAGGAACGGGGAAAACGGAGTACCCGACAGGCCAATCACCTTTACGCCTTTGCCGCGCAGACGTTCGATATCCTTCAGGATGCGTTTTTTACGCAGGTGTGCTTCGTCGATAATCAGCAGATCGATGTTTTCAGGAAAAACACGACGAATAAGCGTGTCGGCGCTGGCAATCTGAATTTTCCGGTCCGGATCGTAGTTCGGGTGATCTGCCCAGATATAACCGATTTCATCCCCCGGTAACCCATACTCCACGAACCGATTAGCCGTCTGACCGATCAGGATGGTGTACGGTGCACAGAACAGGACGCGCATACCACGGCTGACAAACCCGGCGACGATGAAGGCGGCCAAACCTGTTTTACCGCTACCGGTTGGCGAGTACACCATGAAGGTGTCGTTTGCCTTCCAGTCACGGCGCAACATGTTTAGCGCTCGTTCCTGTGCAAAATTCGGCGTGATCGTCAGCTCCATTGTGCTGCCCCCGTGCTGATGAGATAATAATTTTGTGATGTGGTTTTCATGGATTCCCCCTCACATGGCTGGTGGCCTCCCCAAAGGCTGCCAGCCTCCCTTCTGATTCAGCTCCTCTGAAAAAATCACTCTTCCAGGAAGAACCCTTTTCGTTTCTCAGCGCCTGAGCGCTTTGTACTACCTTGCTGATACAGGCGTTTTTTTAAATTGCGCCCTTAAGACAGTGATCTACCTAACCAATGGATCTCTCCTGTTGGAAAAGACCCTATTCCTGCCCCTACACCCAATCCCCCCTTACCCCCCTTTCCCTCTTCCCCATAAAAACGTACTACTTCCCTAGTACATATGAGGAGTTGGGTCAGTTGGTTGCCAACCTGAACAGGCACCTTTAAGCCTGTTTCTGTTCGGGTACCTTTAAACCCGAAACAATGAGGAGCGCGATTGCGTTCCAGCCAGGGGAGGTTCGGCGGTATACCCCTGTAAAGCTCTGCCCTGATTTCTCACAAACAGGCGAAGCCTTGTGTTTGCTTCATGCCTTGCCCGGTTCTCCTTGCGGTAGGAAACGGGTTCAGCTTCGAACGTCTCCTGATACACAGCTGCATAACGCTGGATAGCTTTTTGTCGTGCAGTTGGTGTCAGGCTAAGTAACTGCTGCTTGATCCACTCGGCATCAGCTTTTGAGTGGGTATCCGGCAGCAGTGCGTTATCGAAGTTGCTCTCCGGTATGTTCATCGGAAAAAACCTCATCCAGACTGGTTTCATATCCGAGCTGCTTAAAGGCGCTCACAATGCGTTTCCCAACTTCAATATCTGGGATTCGACGACCAGTTTCGTAGTGGCTAACGGCCCCTTGAGAGCTAGCGATCAACGCTGCCAGCTCCCCCTGGGTCACTTTTGCTTTCAGCCTTAGGCTCTTAATACCGCTCATTCGGATAGTTCCTATCTAAATAATACATAACGTACTATACACACATAAAACAATAATACAAAATGGAAGTTGCTCAAAAAATACGGATTGTAATAATCATGTCTATGAAACAGAGATGGCAGGACCTGGCGAAATCCAGGATGAAAGAAGTCGGAATGACTCAAGAACAGCTAGCTGAAGCACTCGGTATGACACAGGGTGGGCTAGGCCATTGGCTAAACGGAAGACGTGAACCTAACCTGGAGGTCATAGCAAAAATTTTTAAAATTCTACAAATGCCAGGTTTTGTGGTTGACGCTGACGGCGCAGTGAGCGACGCAAGAGCTGATCACAATGTGTCATTTCACGCGATGAATGAATCGAAAGGAAGCTACCCCGTAATCAGTTGGGTCAGCGCAGGGGATTGGATGGAAGCAGTGGAGCCATATCATAGGCGCGCGATCGACCGCTGGTATGATACAACCGTGGAATGTTCAGAAGATTCATTTTGGTTAGATGTCAGAGGGGATTCGATGACATCGCCAGCTGGGCTTAGCATTCCCGAAGGCATGGTTATACTGGTCGATCCTCAGGTTGAACCCATCAACGGAAAGTTAGTTGTCGCTAAGCTCGATGGGGATAACGAGGCCACTTTCAAAAAGCTGGTTATCGATGCTGGTCAACGATTCCTCAAGCCGTTAAACCCTCAATATCCCATCATTCCCATAAACGGTAATTGCCGTATTATCGGCGTCGTGGTTGACGCAAAGATAACCAATCTGCCATAGAGCACAAGCCGCGCAAGCGGCTTTTTTTATGCCATGCGCCCCCAAAAAAGACAAAAACACCTTTACAAACAGCAAGATAAAAATTAATACATCAGATTAATCCGTTTTGTATTGACGAGATTTAATACGTTATGTATTGTTGTTTCATCGGCAACAAATGGAGCCCATGAAATGAAAGCTAACCCGACAACTAAAAAAGTTTTCCAGCTTGTAGATATTCCTGATTACCGCTTCGCAGGTGACAAGGAAAAATGCAGTCATATTGATTTTGACCAAATCGCAACAGATTGCGATACAAAAACCATTTCTTTGCTAGAAGCTATCAATCACTTAGGGATCAGCATAATGAACGAGGCAGAGGAAAAGAACATCGATAAAAATAAACTCATGATGTTATCTGGCGCAATTGCTGATTTAGCAGAATTAGCAATTGCCACAAACAAGATCGCTATTTCATCTACTTATTCCTCCGGTTATAAGGATGCTGAAAATGCCTGATTTAACCTTGCAAAAAGCGGCTGCCAAAGCCTATCAAGCTGAAGTTGTCGCGCGGATGCTTGAGAACTATCCCCACAAGCTGACAGATTCTGATGTGGAAGCTGTGGCATCACTTTTGGCAGATCTTATTGGTCCGGTGGCTGCTTACCTTATTGAGGAAGAGTCAAAAAACCCAGCTTAAGAAATAATAAATATTTCTATTACAGGAGTAATCCTGGGGATTCTCACAATCAAATTAAGGTGAATCATGATTAATCGACAGGCATTTAAAACAGCCCAATTATTTAGCTCAATAGGTTATTGGTCTATAGGCATGCTTTATTTAAAAAAGGCATATGGCAAATGAATAATTTCATTACCACTTATCGCCGACGAATTTTAAAGGCTGCGTTATTACGCCACCAGCGTAAAACCGGAAGCACCTGCATCATTATCAATATGCCTAAGGGGGGAATAAACACCGTCGAATTAACAGAAATATTGCTTGATGGTCTGTTGAGACGATTCGAAAAGTTGGCTCTCAGTGAATACGGGAATATTGACGGCGTAAAAGCCATCAGAGGAATTTACAGCAACGCCGTAGATGTGAATGGCAGCGGTGAGTTCCTGACAGAAAGCGGAAAGGCATTAATCGACGATCTCATTGCTGAGCTGGTCGAGTTCGCCAAGAAACAAAAATCAGTCACAGCGGAGACAAGCCATGAGTGATCAGACACCAATTATCACGCACGAACCAGTAAATATCGTGCTGACAATCGAGAACGGGAAAGTTATCCACGCGCGCCCGGTTCAGAACGGCGAGGTTACAGCATCGCTGGAGACTTTTTTATGGATGGCTGAACGCGCCGGTTACACGATCACCCCACCTGCAGGAGAGAAGGACAATGGCCCTGACAGCGATACGAATTCCTGAATGGGTGCACCTGCAGGCGGTCCATGTCCTCCGCCAGTTCAGAGCCAGGCGGATTCATCCCTGCCGTATGCACGGCTCCGGAAACCTGAGCCTGAGGGTTAATCGCCGCTGGCGGCTGCTGTCCCGAGACGGCGGCCAGAATTGGGAAGTAATGAGCCATGAACGATACAGCAAACTGAAGGACAGAAAATGAAAATTCAACATCAGGACTATGGCGCCGTGGCGAACATCGTTATCACAAGCACTCTGTTTGAGTTCCGTAAACATAACAGAGTGGTAGATGTCACGCTGCTACACACACCCGGAATCGTAGCAACCCGTAGCGGGATGTTCTTCATGAGAACGGTTTTATCCGGCAAGTCCCGGGACATGCTCCGTGCGTACAGAGCTGTTTTTCGGGAGGCATCACGATGAAGTATTTCCTCCTCTCTATGCTGTTTAGCCTGTTGCTGGTGGCCGTCGTTTTCGGCGCGCTGATTGAGTATAAATTTTTGATAGGTTTCTGAGGTTAGATATGGGCGAAGTTAGCAATGGTCCGGTATCAAGTTTACCAGGGCACCTTTCGAGGGTTCCGGAAGGAACTAAATGCGATGTTCACCCCGATCGTGATGCCGTTCGCCGCGTTCAGGGTGAAACAGATTCATTTGGCTGCGAGTATCACGATATGTGCCAGGAATGCCACGTTGAATATGTGCGGGAATCTCAAACCGCCGATTATTTCGGTAAATGCAACTGGTGCGGCAAACACGCCGAGATTTTAATCCCTCATAGGGATATTGAAGAAGGTAGCTACGGTCGCGTCTATGAGGTGTGCAAACCCTGTATTGATGCTGAGCGCCAGCGCTGGGAGGAAGAAGATGAAGAACGGTGGTGAAGCCATGAACACAATTACCAATAAACAGTTAATAGCGCACATCACCGCAAAGATGGCGCGGATAAAGCCAAATTCGCAGATTAACGACAACCTCCGCAATGAAGCGCTGATGAATAAGCGCGCGTTGGAAATCGCACTGGTCGCGCTAACTGCCGAACCTGCGGCCGGTGGTTACCAACCAGCGATCGACATCTTGCGCGACAGAGCTGCTCGCGAACTTGATGGTGGTTTTCGCGCGCATCACAACGCCCTGATTTATGCCGCTAATGAACTGGAAAATGCCCAGGCTTTCGGGCAGGAGGTCAGCCATGAGTCTTGACTGTGTACCCCTTTCTACATACTGCAGGGACGCGGGGGAAACGGTAGAAGCCGTTAACAAACGGATACAAAGGGGGTTATGGAAGGAGGGAGTACATGTATTAAAAGTCGATGGCGTTAAAGAACGCTGGATTGACTTAACGGAGGTTTCAAAGTGGGCAAGAAAGAACAAGGATCATTATCTCTCCCAAGAGGAGTAACCATCCGCCAGCATAAAACTGGCGACACTCTGGTTATCACGTTCACATACAAAGGGGTTCTGTGCCGGGAGCCCCTCTCCAAAATGGAAGCAAACGCGCGCGGTGTGAAGTACGCCGAGCGCCTGCTCGGGGAGATACAAAACCAGATCGTCAGTGGCACCTTTGAATATGCGAAATATTTCCCCAACTCCAAAAAGCTGGAGCTGTTCGGGGTGGTGAAGAAAACCAAAAACATAAAGTCCTACCTGGACGAGTACCTGAAAATCTGCCAGAACCGCAACCTGTCCCCGTCGACTATAAATGGTTATGAAAAATGCCTGTCGGCGCTGTCAGCTCTGCATAAACTCCACGTATCAGAACTGACGCCAGCGGTCCTTAAAAACTGGATAGCCAGCCGGAAAACAAAGCTGAAAACGACCAGGAATAACCTTTCGTTTCTGCGCAGCGCCATCGACGAAGCTGTTACGGATGGCCTGCTGACCATTAACCCGGTAACCCTCGTCAGCGCCAGCCGGTACCACGTGATCGACAGCAGCCCGAGCGCCGACGATTACGAGGTTGACCCGTTCACGCCAGCGGAGACCCTCGCCATTTACCAGAGCTGCAGGTACCCGGAATGGGAAAACCTGTTCCGCTTTGCTTTCAATACCGGTCTGCGGAGCTCCGAACTGTGCGCGCTGCGCTGGCCTGATCTCGACACCATCGCGAACACAGCCCACGTCCAGGCGGCCAGTGTCGTAGGGGTACTTAAAGGCACCAAGACAAAAGCCGGTACCCGTAAGGTGGAGCTGAACAGTGAGGCGCTGGCGGCCCTGCAGGCGCAGAAGCAATACACCTTTATGAAAAGTGAGTTCATATTCAGCGATCCGAAAACGGGAGAACCCTGGGCGAACGCCGACGCTATCCGTAAAAAAGCATGGGTGCCGACCCTGAAAAAAGCTGGCGTGCGCTATCGTAACCCTTACCAGACGCGGCACACATTCGCCACCAAGCATATTAGCCAGGGCGTTAACCTCTTCTGGCTTGCCGGACAGATGGGCCACAAAGGGCCGGAAATGATATTCCGCAACTACGGTAAATACCTGGCTGAATATGACGGTAAAACCGCGATTTCAGCCGCGCTGTAGCGGGGTAAATATTTCAAAATGTTGGACAGAATCAGGACGTTAGACAGACCTCAATATGCACGTAAAATGCACGCGAGGCCTGTCAAAGTGACAGAATCCTTTATTTTCAATGAGTTAAATAACTTTCAGACGCGAGTTCAACTCCCGCCAGCTCCACCAAACATTGATGTACTGAAGTTCAGTAAAGTCTACTAAGCCCGCACAGCACAAGCTCTGCGGGCTTTTTTATGTCCATTGACGTCTAGTGAGAATTGCTGAGAACTACAAATTATGGCACCCTGAATGGGACCCAACGCAAAGGGGTCCAAAAATCGAGGGTCCCAAAATGGCAAAACTCGCTAAAAAACTCACCGACACTGAAATCAAGAACACCAAACCAGCAGGCAAAGAAATCAACTTGTTTGACGGAGATGGCTTAATTCTACGAATCTCCCCCCTCTCAACAGGTGGGAAAAAGAACTGGTATTTCAGGTATTCAGTGCCAGTGAGCAAGAAAAGAACCAAGATGAGCCTTGGGACATACCCTCACCTTACCTTGGCAAGAGCAAGAGCCTTACGTGATGAATACCTCTGCTTGCTTGCGAATGGAACGGACCCTCAAGTCCATAACAACGATAAAGCTAATGCATTAAAGAATGCCACAGAACACACCTTACAAGCCGTAGCGAGAAAATGGCTGGATGAGAAGATAAAGACCTCTGGCATCTCACAGGACCATGCGGAAGACATCTGGCGAAGCCTTGAACGAAATATTTTCCCCGGTCTGGGTAATGTGCCAATCAATGAGATCCGTCCAAAGCTCTTGAAACAGCATCTTGATCCAATTGAACAACGAGGAGTACTGGAAACTTTGCGACGGCTTATTTCCAGGTTGAATGAAATCTTCCGTTGGGCGGCTACAGAAGAGCTGATTGAATTTAACCCCGCAGATAATCTGGGCCAACGTTTCAGTAAGCCTAAAAAACAGAATATGCCTGCCTTGCCCCCCTCTGAACTCCCTCGTTTTCTGGCAGCACTGAACAATGCATCTGTCCGTTTAGAAACAAGACTACTGATTGAATGGCAACTTCTCACATGGGTTCGCCCCGGTGAAGCTGTCCGCGCAAGATGGTCTGATATAGATATGGATAACAGCATGTGGAACATCCCGGCTGAATTTATGAAGATGAAAAAACCTCATAAGGTTCCATTAAGCAAAGAATCTCTTCGGATACTTAAATCTATGGAATCAATCAGTGGGCACCGCGAGTGGGTATTTACCAGCATAAAGGCTCCCTTAAACCATATGCATGAACAAACAGCCAACGCAGCAATTATCCGTATGGGTTTTGGAGGTGAACTTGTTGCCCATGGAATGCGATCTATTGCAAGAACGGCAGCGGAAGAGTCAGGAAAATTCAGGACAGATGCACTTGAAGCGGCCCTTGCCCACTCAAAAAAAGACGAAATTATCGCTGCATATAATCGGGCGGAATATATTACCGAACGAGTAGCTCTCATGCAGTGGTGGGGAGATTATGTCCAGGCGCAACAGCTTAAAATTTTTGCTGCCTGAATGGACGAAAGGCTACTAATGAGTAGCCTTTCCAATATCCCCAAACGTGGGGCAAATAACAAACTGTACATAGTACAGGATTCATATCAGCAAAAACTATTGATGACATATATTATTAATAAATCATTTTTAAATAATGTCAATGACTGTGAATAATTTATTTTTATAATTAATGCTAAATCTGGCTATACCATTGTATTTTTTAAAAATAAAATCCACACCACTCCCCTCGTTACTTACAATTAAATGAAAATATAATTCATCACAACCCTGTTAAACAAAATTAATCTTTCACTTACAGGTAATCAATTTTAGAAAAAAAGAACTAAGAAAATTTTATGTCCGATAATAATCTCACACCTACATACTTACCATTCACTGTTATAGCTCATTATAATATTGATCTGAAAAAGTGTATTTCAGGGCTTCACTTGCACAATCGAAGATATATATTAGAAGCCCTACCCGCTCTGCAAGAGAAACCTTTAAAATCAATGCAAGTGAAGCATTTAAACAACCTTTTCATTTAGCTTCCTTTGAGCTACCGAAGCGATGAATTTGGTGTTTCTCCTGCACTATAAGAGAAACTTTTAAAATCATTGTAAGCGAAGCATTTAAACAGCTTTTTCATTTAGCTTCCTTTAAGCTACCGAAGCAATGGACTCGAAGCTTCTCCTGAACTGCAATAGAAGCTTTAAAATAAATGCAAACGAAGCTGTATGTATTTATATAATAACATCGTCCACTACGATTTTTTATTATTATACGAAATGAAGCAAGGGCTAACTCTACGAAGCCGCTGCGCTTGCTTCTCCGAGTTCCCCTTGCTTTTCAGCCCTTCGGTTAGAAAAGAACAGCCAGACCCAGTAAGCACATATCCATTGAACTGCGCCCAATGTTTTGTGACAGATTACTATAGAAAGGTCGACTTTGGCACGGAGCGTTCAAGCTAACTGAGCTGAAGGTCCGCTGTGAGCGAAAAAACGGACATTGAGATTGAGTGTCAGAAGCACTGGTCACACTCTGTCTCCGAATCCTCTGTAGCAGGATGAATTGCACAATCAGAGCAGCGAAAAATATTGAAGATGTTGTTGAACTATGTAGGATATGTAGAAGCATAAGAAGATTTGTCAGGTTAAGGATTCCTGAGGGCGGTAGCATTTTAGAAGAAGAATGAATATCTTACATGATCCTTATAGGTTGGCGAAGGTGGTTTTTCGTTGAAAAAAGATAACCTTGATAGATAGTAAATCTGAAGAGACATAGGTTAATATGATGCAAGAGCATGCTTGGAAATATTTTGAACTACACTCTCAACAAAGAATGACGGTATTTAATTTCTATATTACGATAATAAGTCTTTTGATAGCAGGTAGTGGAATATGCTTACAGCAAGGAGGCAATCTAATTTATCTGACATCTGCCTTGGGTATATTTATTATATTTATAACCTTTATTTTTCATAAACTTGACTCAAGGGTGTCATTTCTTATAAAAAATGCAGAGAAAGCCTTGAGAAAAGCAGAGGATAATTATGATAATGAAGAAATGAAAATTTTCACCTCTGACCACAATAATGAAAACCTCAATAAAACCATGCGCTCACTATGGAGTTATGGGAAATGTTTCAGGCTATCGTTCGCTATCATATCATGCCTTGGCTTTATGATTTCAATAACTCCGATGGTTATAAATTTCATGGGCTAATTTTTTATAAATTTTATAGGACTGAAACAAAATGGACTATACCAAATGGCAATCAAAGTCAGAAAATAGCTTAAAGTTGCTAAATACATTATCTAAAGTTAAAAATAAAAACAAAAGAAATTTATTGAGGGGATATTTGAATAAATCAAGAATTAATAAGTTTGAAATCCAGAAAATTAGAAAAGATAATAATCTTTCTGATTGCATGATAATAGGAGCAGTAATAAAGGGAAGAGATGGGTTACTAAAAATAAGTGAAAAGCCAACGAGTAGTGAACTTTACACTATGATTACACCTAAACCATTATCATGGAGAGAAGAGCTAAGCTACCTATCTGGTTTTATAAATTCATTTGAAGATGTTTCATTAAGACATCTGGAAGTTATCAAATCGCTATCATATTTAGAGCAATTAGAAACAGACACGGCTCTTAGATTGATATTAAAGTATAGCGAAGAATATGGAGCATCTAATTTCTTATCATACAAACTAGCTTATCTCATAAGCTCACGTGATCTAACATCAAATGATCAAAAGATAGTCACAAAAATTGAAGATGAATTCGGACATAAAGATAGACCTGGATTTCATTTCAGCGCATTAGAAAACTTGAATTCAAGAATATCCTTATTTGTTGTTGCCAGAAGAAGAGTAAGCGCACTAATTGGAAGAGTAGATGGGAATATAAGAAAGGCTATATCGCTTAATAACTTTATACCTACACCATTATCTATCGATGACTTAGCGGAGTTCTTGTTAAGAGCCTCTGAATCAGCTCTAATTGATGCTATATACTCGCTAGTCGTGCTTTTTAATTTGGATGATGAATTTAAAGAAGCTAAGTTTGAATTAGAAAAAAGACTTAACTCTAAACTAATATCTGGAATCCATAATTTATTGTTATACACCTCCGAACTTAAAAATAATGAAATAGTGACTGATTATTACCGTTCTCTTAACGACGAGGGAGATTATTCATTAGATTTATATAGAAACTCTTCCGCATTTTTAGAACGTAAAGATCTAGCAAGATATAGAAACAAAATTGATAAGGTTATAGGGGCCAGATTATTAAATGAAATAGAAATCAAACACAGCCACTCAACTGCAGAATTCGAAGATGAAAAAAGATTATTATTAGCTAACGATGGTATAAGCACTAATGAGAAATTAGAAATAAAGCAGGATACATTCTATAGAACCTACTTATTTTTAAATATTCTTAGAAATAGAAATAACCTGTTATCATTAACAGGAGAGAATATAAAGTTTATTTTTGAAAATACTTTGAGGCTAGATACATTGCTGACCGAAGATGAAATGCAGACGCTTCTGTTAACATCATCGGAAGACAATAAAAGCTTAGTGACTGTACTGACACTTGCATTATATAGGAAAAAATCAGCAGACCCTGATACTGACTTTGACTTTAGAACAGATTTTATATCATACGTTAAAGAAAAATTTAGTGGCTCTATCGTAAAATTTATTTCTGATTTACTTGAAAGCAGCCCTGCAATAGCCAGCTATATAGTTGTATCACTAGATGAAGTCACTCTGGAGAAAATGTACGGCCTTGTATCTAATGCTTCAGAAGCCTCTTCGATACGACGTGAGATTTTAATGTCGGTTGGAAAAAAATTAAATCAAATCGAGTACATAATAGAAGCAGAATCAATAAATACAAGAGAAAAGGTATCGAAGCTTCAAAAATATTTTGATAGTAGTAGAATTTATGTTGATAGCGTATCGATGAAAAATTGGTTAGACAGTAACCCTACGATGTCCACAGAACAATATCGTTCACTATTCAGTCGCTCAGAGGCTATTATATCAACTGCGCAAAGTGATAATGAAAATGAATCAGATATATTATATATACAGCTAGTAAATAGTGGTGACTATCTTATACCTCAAATTGCAAAAGACGCTTTTGAACAATTTTGCCTTAATAACGAATTTGGTATTCAGTCTTACCTCGGCAGACGAATTAGACATAATACTCTAGATGGTGTAACAACAGATACTGTAGATGCGGTACTTCGGAAACCTGAACATAGAATAGTACTTGCAAATCAACAGATGCAAAGGATAGTTGAATCCTGGCTTGCATCTTATAAAGCTATTGTTGATAAACTCAGGCGTGAACACCTTCAATTTAAGTCTAGTAATTCCTTATTTAACGCATCGATTGACACTGATGATTCCGCGACCAGTGAAAATATTCGCCTCTTAACAAACACTCTTCGTTCAACCGGTAGAAGTGAATTGCTAAATGAGCTCATCATTGCGTTTTGCTGGAAGCAAATAACACCTCAACTTGAAAATGCCGCAAGGTTTATTAGGACAACACTATTACAACAAGCAAAGGATTCTATCGATAAACACTTCCAAAATCACAGCATTGGGGAGACGCAGATTGTAGCTGAGCTACACGAAGCGGTAAACGAAGTATTTATCAAAGTTTCTGATTGGTTCCAAGTTCCTGATACTGGATTCATCTCAGCTTCAATTAAAGATTTATGTCAAATAATTCTAATTGATCTAAATAGAAATAATAATGTAGAGTTTAATGGTGAAGCAATAGACAACAAATACACAGGTATAAGTGTTCATCGATTGTATGACTGTCTCGCCGTACTATTACAAAACGCGCATACACATGGAGAGGAGAATAGTGTAATACATATTGATGTCTCTGTGCTAAAAATAGACTTAGAATCAGTATTAGAGTCTGTATCTGTAGATATCACATCAAAAGTAGCAAAACATAACTTTGAAGAATCTAAACTAAGAATTGAAGAAGCAATTAGTGCAGAAGAAGATAGTACAGATATGGTTACGGAAGGTTATTCTGGAATTAAAAAGATAAAATTCATTACCAGAGCTAACGAAGGCAAACAGACTATGAGATTTCGTTTTGATAATGATAATTCGCAGCTGACCTTAGGGTTTTCGATCCACGCAGAAATAGCTACAGAAGAAAATGCAGTCACTTCAGGAGCAATTGCATGAAAATACTTTTGGTTGAGGATGAAGTACATAAAAGAGATGAGTTAATACAATGTGTTAAAACAGTTTACGGAATTGAACCACAAATAGTCGATTGCGTGAATGATGCGGTTTTGGCTGTTATTGACAATGATTTCGATTTGATTATTTTAGATATGGCCTTATCTACTTTTAGCGATAACTCAGGAGATAAGAAAAAAGGACATGACCAAGCTCAAGGTGGAATAGAAGTTTTGAGAGCATTAAAATCGCGTAAGAAAACAACAAAAATAATAATTATCACCCAATATCCTGATTTTTACATTGGCGGCGTTAAAGTGAAGTTGCAAAAATCAATAAGTGTTGTCAAAGAAAAATATAATCAAGATATAATTGGTGCCGTTTTATATACTTATAAATCTCAACCTACTTTGCAAAAGATAACATCTATACTGAGAAAACATGCATGAAAATAATGCTAATTGAAGATAATAAAAACAAAAGAGATGATATCAAGAGTTTTCTACTATCAAAAAATATAGTTGATAGTGATATTATTATAGCCAAGAGCATGACCGACTTCACTACAAATCTACATCATGATATTGGATTATTCATAATTGATTTAAAACTACCTAATATTGACGGTGGTGAAGCGCAATTTAATGGATTAACGATATTAGAGACTATCAAGAAATCTAGTAAACAAGAATCTCTTTTATTAGCTATCAGTTCATTTCCAGATGAATTCCCAAAGCTCAGAGATTTCTACGAATCACATGGTTGTATTCTTTCTACTTATTCTAACAAAAAAGGGTGGAAGTCGACACTTGAGCATTTACTGATTCAACTAAATAAAAATACAACTCTCGACTTTTTGATTTTTTGTGCATTAAAAGAAGAGCGAACTCCTTATATTACCATGATTAATGGTAAAAAATGTAATAGACGGGGAATTGATTTCTATGACATTGATATCGGAGAGAAAAAAGGTTCAGTCGTCCTTCTGCCATCCATGGGACTTGTTAATGCAGCTATCATCGCAGGGGCTTGTATTGATCGTTATAAGCCATCAATTGTAGCAATGAGTGGGATTTGTGGTGGTTTTACAGATAATGTTAAACTGGGCCAATTACTTGTTTCAAAAATGGCATACGAATACCAGTCTGGTAAATGGACTGATGATGGCTTTAAGCAAGAGCCTTACCAAGTATCCACCGATCAGAATACATTGACAAATTTAAGCATAATGATCGACCAAGATGATTTTCTTAAAGAACTTGAAGAAGGTTATAGTGCGACTAAACCTGATGAACCAACTCCACCTATTTTCTCCATTTTTACTAGTGGTTCAGCTGTAGTAGCATCTAAAGAGTTGTTAACAAACATACAAAATCATCATCGTAAATCAGGTGGCTTGGATATGGAGATATTTGCAATCCATCGTGCTACTGAGTTATCCATCAATAAACCATTATGTATTTGTGCAAAGACCGTCGTAGATCTTTGCGATTCGAATAAAGACGATGATTTACATATATACGGAAGTTACATTTCTGCTAAATTTATTATATTAGCCATTAAAAATCATTACAAATTAAATACATAATACTACTTTTATTAATCATTAACTATCTATGACCTGAGTTATGTCAGGAAAAGTGACACCAGAGATTGTTCATACCAAGCGGCCCGGACGGGCGATAACGTTTCTGCAGACGGCTGCAGGGGTACGGCGGGATACCGAGCATTTAGGAAACCTTGCCAGGACGCGGCTTGTGATCGATGACATCCTGTAGGAGCCTGAGTCGATTCATATCGCTCAATTTCCGCAGCCTGATCGGGACACAGATTGCGGTCGATTACATCCTTAAGAATTTTGAGACGGTTGATTTCTTTCCGCTGGCCTGCCCTGACGTATATATCATAGAAGTTGGTCGGCGGGATGGCTACTGTTGGCACACCTGTCATGTGATTCGAACGCTGCACGGTATCCCCAATTGCGTCATCCGACTCAGTGCATTCACCATCTCCAGCGCTTCACACATAAGCGCATCATAACCCCTCCCCCAGGTCTGCTCCCCCGCAGATTATGCAGGTAGATGTGAACAATGTCCGCACTTGGCACGTAGCGGGCTAGCTCACTGGGCAGAAGGTCCGCTCTGAGCGAGGAGCGGACGTTGGTCTTGGAGGGGCTCCGGAAATTATCTAAAAGCGAATGGTATGGATTACAGGAATGCTTGCAATTCCCAACAAACTAAAGACAGTGCGAAATCGCGATTTTTTCTGCTACTGAATAAAGTTTTCAACATTTTGGTCGTTAATTATCTTTTACGTAGTTGTTTTTCAGGAGAAGTGCAATGACATTTACCGTCGGTGAAAACTATCCATTCAGGGACATACAGAAGCGTTATAAATCCCTGAAACCGGGCGAAAAGGGACTGTCGCAGGGCGGGTTTTTAAATCCCTCGCGTGGCAATTCCTCTACATTAATTCGAGCCATCTTTGCGCGCAGAGGCGTCAATGGCCCTTTGGATAATCTATTGTTCATTTCTGGCGATAATGCGTACCGAAACTACTTCAACCGTCTTGTGAAAGTGCAAAAGGAATGTAGCCCATTCCTCTATTTTAAAGAAATCAATGGCGAGTGGTCTTATATGGGGCACAGTCAGGTGGAGCGTTTACTGGAACCCGACTCAAAAGCATTAACCCTCTTGCTTGACAAAATGGGGTGCACGCTGGAAACGGTTGGTGAGGTGGGTGGCAAACCATTGTGGCAGCTTTCCGCATTAGGAGGGCAAGGTTTTATCAGACCGCGTAGACTGGAATTTATAGCGGTCTTACAGCAGGATTGACCTGCTCCCCGTTGATTGACTCAGTGTAAAGTTAGTACGTCCGTTTTTGACACAGAGCAGGCAGTTCTGGAGACACCGATGTCTGCTATGAGCGAGGAGCGGAAGTCAGTCCAAATTAGCTAAAAAATGACTACTAAAGCAGTGGAAATTCAAAATGTGCGATCGATATCTGATGACATCCGACTAGATTTACTTGAATACACCTTTTTTAGATAGTTTTGTCGCACAAACTCGCCTGATGGTGTCCCGCACTCGACCATTGACTCACCTGAAGGGGGCAAACCCTCAGTTTGGATGTGGTAAACTCATTCGCGACCATTCATAGAGGAATCAGCGAGAAAGAAATGGATAAGTTTTCATTTGGTAAACCTTTCAAACTTAATGACTACGTTATATACCCGTGCCCAGGTTGCGGAAGAAGCAGTCTGAAACTCGATAAAGAAACATTTAACGCAAGGGTGACCGGTGAATCACATAGCATTATTGAATTTCTCGGCTTTGAAACAGAATTGATTAAAGAGGTTTTTACATCGGTTCTGGTTTGCGAAAATCATGAATGCGAGGAAGTTGTTGTCTGCTCTGGCACAGGTCATGTTGAGATGGATATTGCCGTAAATGAACGCGGCGAGCAGATACAGGAATACTTTAGCTATTACACACCCAAAGTATTCATACCAACCCTACAGTATATAGATATCCCCACAGAATGCCCATCCGAAGTATGTGAAAATTTACAAGAGGCATTTTCACTGACACTACTTTCGCCTGGGTCAGCAGCAAACAAGGTAAGAGCGGCGATAGAAAACCTTTTGTCTGAATACAATATTCCAAAATACAAACTAGTTAAGCCGAAAGGTAAGGCCAAGCGCGAGCGGCGCCTCATATCTCTGCACGAGCGAATTGCCATAGCTGCACATAGAAAGAAAATATTTGAAAAGTTAAATGAGCTTTTATTTGCCGTTAAATGGCTGGGTAATGAAGGGAGTCACGCAACATCAGGTTTAACTCAAAGTGATCTCTTTGATGCGTACCGGTTGACTGAGCACATTCTCAACGCGCTCTATCCATCAGGTGTAGACCTTCAGAAAAGGGCGCGGGAAATAGTAAAAAACAAAGGTGTGAAAAAGCAAAAAAAGAAGTTTTCCCGAACATCAACTGTTTAATGAAAAGAGTGTAGGCTGGACTTTCGCCAGCCTATTTAGGTTCGTACCAATCTACATTGCCCTCTTCGTCTCTGTATCTCTGCAGCCCTATTGTAAAGTCAACAAAAAGACCATCGCCCAGATCGGCTTCTTGCTCTACCCGATTGCCGGTGAAATAGTCATGACCAGACAGTTTGAAATTGCTCAGCTGAGGAGTTGGTGGCTGATCACCCCGCGGTGTCAAATCTATAAAAGGCTTGTATTTCGGATCATACTTTCTATACAGCCATTCTTCATATTGATAACGGCTAATTCCGTCAAACAAAATTTCGTACTCAACGCATGATGGATAGTACTTTTCTATAAAAAACTCAACTAAATTTGAATGTAACTTTGACAGAATTCTTTACAAGCAAAGTTGTAATATCCGTCTTGGGCTAAGTTAAGATGTGCGTTGTTAATAATCAACAAGAATTTCGCTGAGCTCTGACATGCAGTGCAATAGCCAAATTCTCGCAACAAGCTGTCGCCACTATACCGACCAGGGACAAATAATTCACTTAAACCTCCATGAATTTGATTGAATAACTTTAGAATAGCCACCACCGGCCGGCTTTGTTTTTTTACGTTGACTATCATCAGATCCTTACAGGCCATTGTGGTCAGAAGTGGTCTAAAAAAAACTAAGTTAGTAGAGTTTAGACCACTCCAGAGAATAGTATTTATTTTATAAAAACATACCTGCTGAGATAATTTAAAAAAGTTTTCGTATCTAAAAAATAAGCAGGATATGCATTTTTTAATTCACTAATTGAACTAACAGAAACCATAGCTACTTCACAGCCTTTATTTTCCGCGCAGTATTTTTCAGACTCGACATAAGCTTCTGCCGCCTTTGCATGATTGTGATTTTCGAAGCTCTTTATATTTATATTCCGCTTTACGGTGTCAACAACAATTATGCAAAGTCCTTTATCATATTCTTTGCTACCTTCAATATGGCTAACTACGGCATTATAAGCAGCTAAAATATCGAAAACATTCAACTCGACGGATAAATGGCTTAATTCTTCTGATATTTTTATATAACTCCCAGATGGTTCTTTTTCATATTCAACTTTATAAAAAAGCTCTGATACCAATTCAAAAAACCTAAGCCATCTTGCATCACCAAAACCAGATTTCAATGATTCCTTTCGAAACAAACCAACCATTTCAACTGCTGTAGCCCAGCTATGTTGAATAGCTGTTCTTATTTGCATTTCAATGCGTAATCCATTTAAAGATGGAAATTTTTTATTTTGGAATGAATAGACCATGTGAAAGCTTCTATAACCGGAATCTTTCACGTCTATCATGTAATCATCCATTCTAACTAGTTCATGTGAGAATTTAGATGATTTTATTTTATTAACTAAATCATACACTTGATCTAGATTATTTAAAATAGCCCGGCACCCACCAAGATCCTGCATCTTATTTAGCTTCATGTCAGGAAATCTAGAAAGTTTAGTAACAATGGAAGGCATCCTCTTAATTCTAGAGGATAGTAACGCATTTTTGTTTAAGGAAATAGCCTCTCTTTCCATATAAAACTGTATTTTACTTAAAGGGTATAAATGCAACATCCTCCACTCATGAAGAATTTGTACATCTTCCTCTTTATATTTTTCACCTGTACCAAACTGAGAAACTAATCTATCCCCAGCTCTTCCAACTTCCTTTTTTGAAACAGATAAAGTGTACATAGTAAGACGCCTTATAATAAGATTATGCTAATTTAGGAATTACAACTTACAAAGACCCGACAGCGAGCAAGGGTAACAAACCACCGCCAATTAAGAGGGGCTAGCCCGTGCCGGTATGGGATCAGGGTAACTGAAATGAATTGGATGCACCAGACGTGCTACAAGGAACCCGCTTGAAAAAGGGAATTAAAGCTGTTTTTTAGCCAATTGGCTGGTCGCTACTCATCAAATTGCGGATTTATGGCGTTTTAGTGCCCGAAACTGAATGTGATCATTCGTTGGAGTGGCTCGAAAAAATCCACGAAAATGCTCACATCAGATTAGAAGTACCGTCCATGAGGGCATTTGTGAATGCCACTTCGCGGGATGGAGGTGACCTGCTCCAGTTTTTAACTCACAGTTTCGTTAGTAACGTCCGCTGTAGGCACTGAGCGGACAAGCTTAGTGAGCTGAAGGTCTGCTGTGAGCGAGATAGGGTCATTCGCACCCTGAGAATTAGACTTTGAAGTGATTCAGGGTATGCGCTTACTGGTTACGAATATTAAGCGAAAATCACGTGAGGATCGCCACTTTTCTTTCGAGCCAGTAGGTGCTCTGAACCTACCCACATAATGTGTACGCGACCCTAAGCGATGTTCTGGTTTTCAAACTGTTCCGGGCTGAGACTGATCCTACCTACGAATATTGGACACGCGACTAAGAGAGTAGACTCTTTGCCAGCATGCCGAAAATACCTTCCTTTTGATAGGAATGATTATCCCTGAAAATCAACTATCGATCAGAGCAGCGGAGAAAGCAGGTCGTAAATGTTTTCTCAGATATGAATTTCTTAACTTTATTGGTACACCTATGAACAATAGTTTGATTCGAATTAACGGTTATACCTGAGCACAGAATAACTGAGATGATATGACCCAATTTTTCTCCTCACTCTAACAATCACACTATGGATAGAGTTGAAGCAATTTTTTATTGATGGAACACTGTTACTGAAAAACCTTCCCGCCATATAAAATTTCGAAAAATGCTGCCCTGCTCTCTAATTAGCATATACCTCAATTTATACTCCTATTAACACCTGATATTTTTCAGTCTCTGCTCCTGACAATCATGCCCCCCCACAAACAAGAAAGTTTATTAATGATAAATAAAAATAGCACTTTTTGATAAACATCATATTTCCTATATAAAACATCGAATTAAATTAATTAAATAAAAAGAAAACGCTTGCTTATTTTTTATTATTAAATATAAATTTGATTTTTATTTATTTGATAATATATATTCATTTCATAAAAAACAATAAAGGAGAATAAAAATGAAAAAACAAAACCACTCAACCCTGACAAGTTACCTCTCTAAAACAAAAAAGAATACAGATCTCTACCGTCTGTATAACCCTCACTTCTCAGTATTCTGTAAAAACAGCATTGAAGATCATGTTTTTTATCTTAATTATTTTTCCAGACATATGGTGACGGAAAGAAACATTTTGACCATATTTGCTATCCATACCTTTTTCTCTTATGGCATGGACAAAAAAGAGACCATAAAATCCTTTATTCGCTTCCTTAAAGAGGAGAATAACGACGCTTTTTATCAGTCATTTTCTTTTCGTGGCTGCAATATCATTTACACAAACAAAAAAAGAGAAGTGAAAGAGATCTCATGGTTTTCCTTTTCACGGATCTATGACGAGATCGTTAAGATAAAAGAATATGAATACAACAATAATACCTGGCACAAAATGGCCGCTTAAAAAAGGAGAACCCCCATGAGTAACTATATAGAAGATAATTTATTTGACAGCAAATCTAAAAAAGACGTCCAGAATTGCATTGCTACAGGCATTGACATTAACACACTAAATGAAGGCGGTGAAAACGCCCTTTTCGGTTGCGACAGTATCGGGGCTTTAAAAGCCATGATTGAAGCAGGCATAGAGCTGAACCATACAGATTGTTATGGTAATAATGCCCTGTTTAGCAGAAAAAGCCCACGGGCACTGGGGCTATTGATAAAATCAGGTATTAACGTTCACCACAAAAATAATAAAGGCCAGTCCTGTCTTCACTGGCAGCACTACGATATAGATTGTGCGGAACTCCTCATTAACGCGGGCGTTGATATCCACAGCACTGATAACGAAGGACAAACGCTTCTTTACAACCTCCACGATCATAACATTTTTGATTACTGGGTAAATAAAGGGTGTGACATAAACCACAGAGATTATAATGGCAAAGCGGTGCTGGAGCTTCCGACTGACGACGAGTGGTGGATATATGATTTCAGTATTAATGCCCTCAAACGCCATGTTGATAGAATAGACAGCACGCCAGTTTTATTTAAACATGTTTCAACTGAGGCTTTGCCTCTAATTGCTTTGCTTCATGAAAAAGGGCGTAATATCCTTATCGCTGAACACTGTTCCTTCGCATTATATGTCAAAAACATGAAGTCCTTCTTTACCTCCCTGAAAAAATATACCGATATCAGTCATGTTCAGTTTTATAATTGTTATCATGATGAACATATTGGTATCTACACCGGCATAGAGAGAGTGAAATGGTTTATTCGAAATGGTATCCGAATGGACGACGATATACTCAGACAGCGTTCTGACTCTGATAAGATTTTTTCTTATATCGCAGGGAGAGAGAAAAAAGATCTGTTAAAAGAAATGAAGCCAGAGATCCCCCGTGCACCTTTGCGAAAAAGACTCTAAAATTCTGGAGTAAACAACCCTTTTCTTAGTCTGAAAGATTTTATTTCATGATCATTAATCCGATATATCCTCGTGGGTATACTATTTGTCAAATGGTATACCTTTTTTAATCCAGCCAATTAAATTATTTACCCCGTAACAGCTTGACTTATTCACTTCATCGGTTATCTGTAGTAATAAACATGCAATAAAAGGATAACTATGAGCAGTGACATGAGTAATGATGATGATATAACCAGAGTATCAAAACGCGGTAAATTCCATACGGACAAACTTCCTGAGAATGAAATACGACATTACTGCGTCAGTGTCAGATTAAATGAAGAAGAGTTAATTATTCTCGACAGTAAAAGAGGTCAGTATAAAAAAGGAGAATGGCTCAGGATGGCTTCCCTGAATAAATTCCCGCCGGTTCTGCCAGAAATCAATCGTGAAGCATGGATTAAACTTGGCAGCCTTTCACAGGATTTAAACCACCTGCTGAGTCATCTCGACAGCAAAAGCTCTGACAGCGAACTGACCCGAACAGAACTCTTTGCCCTGCGCAGACAAATCAAAACGCTTCGCGATCACCTTATTCCTTCAGCCTTTCTGGATCCAAATCAATGAAAGGCATGCAGAAAATAAAGCGGGGTAAACAATTTACAGGTGTAGTTCTCTATAGCCTGAAGTCAGGCTCTCACCACAAAATCACGCCTTATGTCATCGGTGGTAATATGACCGGAAGTACTGCTGCTGAGCTTATCAGTGAATTTGAAGGCACCCGACTGCTGCGCCCCGACGTCGCTAAACCTGTCTGGCATAATTCGCTTCGACTGACCAAAGGAGAAACACTGTCAGTCAGACAATGGGCGGCATTTGCTGACGATTACATGACACGGATGGGGTTCACTGACACTCACCTTCGCTGTTATATCGTGCACGACGATACTGACGGGCAGCATATTCATATTCTTGCCAGCAGGATTGATATAGCCGATGGAAAGTTGTACCTGGGAAAAAATGAAAATCTCATCAGTACCCGGATTATCAGCGAACTGGAGAAAGTCCACAAACTCACTCAAACCACACCTGCCACCGGTAGTCAGCGTCAGGAGAAAAGAAAGCCTTCCCGCAATGAGCTGATGATGGCTGAACGAACGACAACTCCCTGCCCTAAGTCCACTCTGCAGAGCCTGATTGATAATGCGTTAACCGGCCGTCCCGATTTACTGACTTTTATCGATATGCTGGAACGGAAAGGTGTGACCTGTAAACCCAATATCGCGTCGACAGGAAAAATGAACGGCTTTTCATTTCAGTACCAGGGCATTGCCTTTAAAGCTTCTCAGTTGGGGAAAAAATATGGCTGGTCTTCCCTGCAAACACTGATTGATTTTACACCGGAGCATCTGACTTTACTGAAACAAGAGCAAAACCCAACAGAGCCTGCTTCTGTGCCAGTGCCATCATGCAGACCTGAAAAACAGACTGTAAACCGGGAAACAATCCTCGAGAAAATCCATCAGCTTGAAGAAAAAATTTGTCGGGAAAGACAGCAGGAAACCGTGGGTATCATTCAACTCAGGAGCAAACTGCACAGTACAGCTCGTCAGATACCCCCCCAGCGTCGTCTTCAGTCGTGGCTTTTATTACTCAGTCATATTGTTGTACTTCTCAAACGTAGGGGGCTGTCTCTGCTGAATGCCACCAGACATCCTTTCCGCCAGATCCTGCACCTGGAGTTGTTGACCCCTGTTCATTTCAGAGCAGTTCATTCTCTTAAGGAACAAACAGTTAGCAATCACACTCATCGCATACCATAATTCAATTAGTACATAAATCAAGGATAGTCAATAAAATATTGATCGTTTATATAGATCGATAATATAGTTATGATAGTTATAACCTATCATAAGAGATCCATCGATCGGTACAAGCAATTTTACTAAAGAGGATCATTCAACGAAAATGCTCAAAAAGACATCATCTTAAATCAGGCCCCGGAGTCGCAATGAGTAACCAGACCGTTCAGTGCCCCTTCTGCTTTACACAAAGTCCCCACGGCGTGCGGATTTGCAAAGGCTGCCATGCAAAAGTGGCCTATGGTGAAAGCCCGCTCAGTGTGGCATTCCTGTTTCAATTCGTGGCATTAGCTCTCGCTTGGTTAGTATTTTCATTGACCGGCAGCACTCCTACCTCAGTCATTACTTTTTTTGCCAGCGTCATTATTCTTCTCTGCATTATAAAAAAGAAATATGCAGACAGAGTCGTTTTTATACGGTGATATTAATTTCGCACCACCGCAAACATAAAAATTAAATTGAGAGAACTTATGAACAGACTCATTGCTTCTGTATTTTTTATTTTTACTTTCCTTATCGCTGGATGTTCAACATCAGGCAATCAGCATCTTAAAAATGAAACATCACAAAGTCTGCAGTCAAAAATTATCAAAAATAAAACAACCAAATCAGAAATAACGGCCAGTCTGGGTGAACCAGATACCCGGACCACGCTGGATGATGGCAATGAAGAATGGATGTACACGATGGATAACAATCAATTCGATGCCACCACATTTATTCCCGTGATTGGGCTATTGACGGGGGGTTCACAGACGCAGGCCAGAACGCTGGAAATCGAATTTAAAGGCGAAACAGTCAGCAAGTGGTCGTTCTCTGAAAATAACAGCAGAATGAACACGGGTCTTATTCAGTAATTCATCCTACAGCCAGGAATCAATTTATGAAAACCTCTGCCGTTATCACACTCGTTACCGCTGTCTTTTTGCTGAGCGGCTGTAACAGTGAGCCCTCTGAACAGGATCTTTATAATGCCATGAATAAGGTCGTGGAGCAGACGAATGCCATCGTTAAATCCATAGCAGGTAAAGATGTCCCGAAAGACGCACTGCGGGAATTAAAATCTGTCAAAAAGCATGACTGCGTAGAAGTATCGGATAAAAGCTATAAATGTAATGTGACGGTTGTTGTTGATAACGAAAAGCGTACTGCTGCTGTAATCCTTGTCAAAACGGATGATGGCTGGCAGGTCGTTGATAAGTAAACCTACCGTAAAACCATCACGACAGGCGGGACACCGAATGGGTGGCCCTGCCTTTTTTATTGCATCTGGTGTCCTGCCGGATACGCCAGCTCCATTTATCTCCAGTATCCCATGCCCTATCCACGCCGCTGTCGCTGTCACAGTCTTTTTCTGATCACTGAGCCAGGAGGAGTATAAGCCAGAGAGCCTGTAATGCGTTTCTTTTCATACTGTGCCAGCAAATCAGCATAAATATGCTCTGCTTCATACAGATTGCCTGAAATATAATTCACGAGTGAATTCAGGCAATGCAGCAACGTGTCGCTATTTGCAAGCTTCCTGAGCAGCGTTGTGTTCAGGGTCGAAACGACTCCTGTAAACATCTGCATAATATTATCAACGTGATAACAAGAGTTGCGGTACTGCGCCCGTGAATAAAAATACTTTAGATGATACCCAGCGAAGAGAACATAAAGTTTTTTATAAAAGGTATTGTTATTAACGCTGTTGTGATGATGGGTTATAAATTTATCAACAACATGTATAAATTTTTCTTCCTGAGATAAAACACTAATAGCACTCATGATTTCCTCCATTTTTTGTTTTTATAATTAAGTACTATCATCTTAAAAATTAAAATCAATAGTAAAATGGAATATTTTATTATTTATATATGTTTTTCTTCTTCCATAAATAAAAAACAGCTTTTACTGTGGAAATGTTTTGTCTTACCGATTGCATTACTGTTTCATATTTCAATTATCTGAGTTATTTCCCTATTGCAGATAAGAAACCACAGGAATATTTTTGAGAGCGTGCTACGCACTGGCTTACGCCCTTACTACCGATAAATGTTAATTATTTTTACCGAACAATTGAAAAACCGTAATTTTGTTTCCCTAGCAGCGCCGCTGAGTGCCCGCAGCACTCACTCGCTGAAGCAGAAAGGATTTTTCCGAAGGGTCCCGGCGTGAGCCGTAGTCAGCAAACGGGTAAATCATGTATCTGTGTTCGCTTTCCCGATCAACTCAGCCTCCTGATTTTTTGCGCGAAGCGTATTTGTGCTGACAGCTAACCCCATTTGTCTGAACTTCTGCGCGAAGCGTATTTATACTGACAGAAAACACTATAGCAATGTTCTGAAGCCCAATGGCGCAACACACAGTTGGGCAGGCTTCACTTAAGAAATGATATTATTTAAGAAAAGCAATAATAAAAGTGTTTTCATCAGGTACACCAAGGCCTTGAGTATCGATCTAATGCAAAACTGTGGTTTCTTATTTCTTTATCACTCTTTTATCTTGCAGATAAAAATCGAAAATTACATAATAAAATCATATATTTACACAAGATCTGCCGTTATTGATTTCAGCACCAAAAATTATCAATCACATAACAGGTGATGGTTAAATTTAGCACCCCTTGTTTTAAATTCTACAACCTGTTACCACCACAAAATAACGGATAAAAAATTCAAGTAAAATATAATTAAAATAATATTACCAAAGCCGTTGACAAATAAATTAAATATGCCATATCTGTAATGATAACAATAAAAAAGGAGCCATTATGTCAATCACAAGTGTTGTATTAACTAAAGAACAAAAATCCATTATTGCAGAAGCATTAGAGGTTATGCCCGAAGATCTGGAAGAAATAAAAATTAAAGCAAACAGCTATAAAAAAACGTCATTCAGAGACGATTTTTCAATGATCTTCAAAGGTAATATGGCTACACTCGCCAGAATGGATTTGACGCCCACAGCATTTAGAATTGTGCTTTATCTCTTCTCAGCCATTGATTATGGAAATATTATTCCTGATTTTTCACAGTCACGTACTGCCAAAGAGCTTGGGCTGAATAAATCAAATGTTTCACGTGCATTCAAAGAGTTATTTGGGAGGAAAATACTTATTCGTGACACCATAGATAATCAAGTATACCTGAATTCAAATTTGTGTGTTAAAGGAATTCCTCGTCGTTTCAATGAGGATCTGATGGATAAATTCAGAAAGTCCAGACTGGAGACAGAAGACTTTGCCAATTCGTTTAATTTTTATCGTGCAGGGAACAAAACCAAGCCAGTTAAAAACTCCAGAAGACGATATCCTGCAGACGGCATTCCATTTTAAAAAACATTACAGCGTGGTAATTTTCTACACGCGAGTGAAAACTTTAACAAAACAAAGGATATCTATATGCAACAAAGACTCTCCACTTATCTTCAAAAGAATAAATCATCAGCTGAAAGTCATAATCTGTATAATACTATTCACTATGTATTCTGGTTGCTTACATTAATCGCGTCGTATACACCAGATAAGAGCATAGTTTACCTGAGTTTTCATCGCGCTACATCCATTGCACAGCAAGAAGGGTTACAAAACACACCTGCCCATTTTATAAAACCATCGATAAATTGATTGATGTTAAGGTTATTATGCCTACTGAATTAAAATATAAGTATCGTTTAAACCCTGTATTTTTCAGTTTTCTAAAAAAACAAACAGCAGGAAATAAAAGCCCAGGATATTATTACCCCTATAATATTTACTATAGCAAAACCAGATGACCACGATCAAAAGAACATAATTTTCATATATTATAACCAGTTGAATTTAAATGATAGGGTACAGACTTGTGCTGTCTGTACCCATGATAATTTACTACAGACCTTACATCTTTTTATCCACATTATTATTTATGGCACTATTTTTTTCATTGACAATTTGCTCAATACACATTCGTAACTCATCATTAATGGTAATATCTGTACCACCCTCGACGAGTATAGAACACAACACATAAAGAAGCACGTGCTCAAACGCTATCTCTTCGACTGGATCTACATAATCACAATAGGCCTCAATAGCTTCATACAAGCTATTCGGTGAAGCTACAAATGCACATACAAAATCTTTATCTTCCGGCACTCTGATAGAATCATTCATTTTAAATCCCCTATTCTTATTAATATATAGTGTCACGGCGAACTATCATAATAATATTCCCCCATAACTATTTTTATTACTTCCTAATACGAAAGCCTGACCTAATACTACTTATGACATATCAGGTGGCCCTCTGCTCACTGCTGAATATCGCCATTTGTTTTTACATACTAAATTTAATATATTCATCGTTAACCCCGTAATCAGGCTGCATTATTACGTGAACGTTCAATTGCAGATGCGATCCATTCATCAATTTCACTTTCAACAAATGCAATTGCACGCGAACCAATTTTTATTGGTTGTGGAAATAAACCTTCGTTGATTAGACGATAAATCCAGGCTTTACCATAGCCGGTTTTATTCATAACTTCAGGAAGTCGGAGCAGGCGTATATTTTTATTGTTCATTTTGTTTTCCCTTTGTCGTTGTAATGGGGTCACTATACGAACAGTTGGGAAAAGAAAGGAGCGAGCTTCCTAACTGCAGGGTCATGGTCTGCCCTGCAGTAGTAGACTTCGGGAATTTGGGATCAGTTAGAATCAGAGAGTTTCATCACATCTGAAACTCTCATGTTTTTCAGGTGGGGATTTCGGTTCATGAAAAAATTGAACTGCCTAATGAAGTCTATCGTTGCAGCTTTCATCGCAAGTGGACGATCTGAGTCTTTAATGTGATACCCTAAACGGATAGTTGTTTCTTCATCTTCATCAGTATAAAGAAGCCGGGAGAGGCGATCATCTGAGATTCTTAGTTCTTTCCTTTTTGCCCAAAGTAAGATGTCCAGCATCGCAATCAACCTATAATTTATGATTTTTTTAATGGTTCCATAGCCGAAACGAACGATACCGGTTTCATTAACTTCCACTCCTTTGACCGATCTCCATTGTGGCAGGGCCGCTTTTATCGATTCGGCTATTTCATCGTCAGTACCACTACCAAGATCGATTTCAAGCAACACCGTTTTCTCGCATAAGGGGGACAAGAGTTGTGACACATAAGCTTCGTGATGAGGCGCATTAACACAATATTCATCGTTTCCTTCCTCCCAGGTGAAAAGATTGACACTAAGGGCCATCACACTAAGTTCAGCAAGCCTGGTGATATCGGTGATAAAAATGTGTGGAGGACTGTAGAGGGTATAGTTAACGGTTGGATAATCGAGTTGCTTCCCTTTGAATAGATGGGGGTTCCCACTGAAAATTTCAGTCATGTACACCCAAAGCCCTTTCTTTTCTTCTTCAGTAGGACATGGCTTGTACAGAAGTGCTCTTGCCCAAAGTTCGTGATACAAGGCATTTAAACTGATGTCTTCGAGCTTGCGATAGTTATCTATGTCAAGCCAAGCTTTGATTTCTTTAGTATGCTCTGGTGACCAGTTTTTCAAAATTCAAATCTCCTGCCTTCTTAAAGATTTAAGTCATACGAATACATTTCATTTAGTTTGAAAAAACTACCGTATTCACTAATCGATGAAAAGCAGTTCCTGCTTGCAAGTTAACCTAGACAGAAGGAAGTTGGACTGAGAAATTTGTTAACTTTTGATGCATCTTGCCAAGGTCTACATCCTGGCAGGGAAATGGCCCGACTACACCCTGCCTCTTACTTTACTCTGGGCGTATCTTGTCGTTGTTCTCGACCTGTTCGCCAGAAAACCCAGAGGGGTGGGCAATGAAATTCAATTCTCACCTGAGAGCAAACTTGCCATCAGAGCACTGGAAATGGCGTGGGAGCGCCATGGGTCAACAACGGGTAAAAAGTGATCCACATACCGCACCACCTACGGTCTAGTGTTGATCCACCTTGTTTACTCAGTATTAGTTTCAGCGATAACCCCGGCTTTCTGTTTTTGCTTCAGTCGATAGCCTTCTCCTTTTATTTGCACGACGTGTGTGATGTAAAATCCAGTTCAACATTGCCGATGTAATGGTAGCATCTCCCGCGAAGGTTTAGTCCTATAGTCCGGACGGCAGGTTACAGGCGTAAATTTACGGCAGGTGTTTCTGATGTTTCCATGGGTGGTTTGTTAAAATTTTACTTCCTTACATCAGAAACGCCTGTCCCCTCTGTTGCATTTCTCAGAATTTCTGATATCTAATGAATTTAAACATTTTTTCATGGGGGTGTTTATGGACTTAGTTACGTCATTATTACAAAGGGGATTATTAGAAAGGGCATTAGACCTTGCCATTTCTGAATCATTCTTCAATCCAAGATCACCTGATGATATAAAGCATGCTTTAAAAGCTGGCTATGATATTAATGCTGTTAACAGTAACGGCAATAATGCCATTTTTGGCTGTAGAACCCCTGAAGCACTGGATTTTCTGCTCAGCCATGAAATTAATGTGCACCATATTAACGAGCAGGGACAAAATGCTCTCTTTCATCAAAAAAATCCCGAAATACTAAAGAAGTTGATTGAACTAGGTTTAGACACCTCGCATACAGATGCTAAAGGCTATACCTGCATTTTTGCACATTACATGGATGCTGAAGGGCTACAAGTTTTACTTAATGCCGGTTGTGATATAAATCACGTTGATAACAAAGGAAGAAATATTCTCTTCCTGCCCCTCTCCCCGGAGGTTTTATCCATAGCAATAGATTCCGGATGCAATGTCAACCATATTAATCATGCAGGAAAAGGTTTTATTGAAGAGGAATATGACGATGAATTGCATAATATCATTCTCCGCCATATTCATAAATTTGAAAGAAGAACGTTGCATGTCGATTTCTGCAATACCAACTCAGTATTATTTTTATATGAGCTCTCTGAATATGGATTCAAAATAGAGCTCAATAAAGATCGTTTCGTAATTAACAGTTACATTAGCGATTACAAAGATATTTTAAGCACTCTTGATTGTATCAGTGACATTCAAGATGTTAATTTCTATAATTATGACGGTGGCCCTCTTTACAAAGATATCGATAAGAGAATTGTAAAGTGGATGATAAGAAATGAGTTCCTCATTGATCTAACCAAAATTTCTGATGATAAGAATTATGATGACATATTAAAATACAAAACCAGCCATGAACAAAAAGAAATATCTAGGCATTTAAAACCTGCTAAAAATAAATCTACTATAGTCAAAAACGGTGGAAGGCTGTGAGATTTTATATATGTATTTCATTCGCATTCATTAAACATACTGTCTCAGTATGAATAAAGAAATTCAGCATCAACTTTATTGGGTGTTGATCTATGATGCGTATGGTACTAAGGGTCAGACTCCCCTGCCCGGTGATGTAAAAGTTGTCGGCAATTTGAAAATATCCCTTATCGTTTAGTGAACTTGCCTATCATTCTCCGAACGATTTTTGTTATAAGCACTCGCGCTGAATCATGGGACTTATGGAAATATAAAAATGAGATTAAATCTTGTTATATGGATTCAGCAACTGCCCATTGCTGATAGCCAGTATAAATGTCAGGCCAATTCTGAACTCCAGATTGTGCTCTCGCGCCCAGTTTTGCATAAAAATAGTATCCATTATACTCATAAAGGCAATATCCCTCCCTAAAAAAGCTCCGGTCTATCTGGCTGAAACTATGACGCTAACCCATTAGGGAATCTGAAAAAGTTAAGGCGATGTGATTTGATAGCTTGATTGCATTGTAATCCCACGTCACTGCTGATATTGCTGGAACACCATCGGCAAATAGACGATAGTCCACACGAAGAAACGAGGACACATGCCAGCTTATGTTGTCCAGAAACTTCCGCTTAGTGTCATAAGTTGACTCAGTTGGCACGCACATAGTGTGCAACCACAAGCGACCTACTTATTTTGTTCTAGTTTTGTCACTCATGCGTATAGTAATGATAGAAAATTTAATGAGTTATAAGTATTCTCTGGCGGGATAACTCGCATACGTGCTATCGTGAATAAATGGATTTGACAATTGTCAGTAATTGTCTGACTTTAAGTAATGATTCACAGCATGGTCGTGCTGGCTGAACGCGCATGCGCGTTATTAAAATATTAGCCGGTCAAGAGTTCACTTTCACGGATGCAGAAAAATGAAGTTCAAAAATCAAGTATATGAAGATTTAGTTAAAGATTTAATTAATGACGCCTTTTACATTGAATCAAGATCAAATAGAGGTAAAATCTCTACAATTCGACAATATTCAGAAGTTGTCATACGCAAATTATGTGACATCCCTCAAGGCGAAGAAGTTACCCTCGGTAATTTCGAAGTTATTAAAAAGTTAAAGGCCACAAGTTCAGATGATAAATTTTTAATGGGAGCAGTTAGAAAGCTACAAAAATTAGGGAATAAATGCACCCATACAAAAAACACAAAACCTATTCTTGATACTGATGTGGATTCTGCAATTGATGCGTTGTTTAAGTTGTATGCAAGCTTGTTTATTTTGTACTTTAAAAAGTATAAATTTGGTTCCTGTAATGAAATTGTGCGCGCATTTTCCATACTCCCTCCAATCATTAGATTTTTTGTTCTCGACAATCTGTATGACAGTGATAAAAAAAATTTACTAGTTATTGATAAGTTATGTTTGGTTCTGCTCAAAGCATTTGACAAAAAAGATGCATTAAACTGGCTAACTGAAAGGAAAAGTGAGTTATCTGACATATTGCCGTACACGCCTGAAGCTATTTCTGACATTGAAGTTGCCCATGGAAAACTGTATGCGAAGTTAGTTGTAGCTAACGCTCCTGCTAATATGTACATTTGTTGCCTAGACCGATTGGAGGAAGTCGACTTAATACTTAAGAAGCAAGGGTTGCTTTACAATAACTTTGAGCAGGCAAAACCACTCTATTTAGATGAAGGAGTTCTCGATAATAATAGTGCGGAGAATGAGGAATTTAATGACATAATGGAATTTGTCTATCTTGGACGAAAATCCGAAATAAATGAAAAGCTTAATAAACGGCATTTATACAGTATTACGGTTTAGAATAAATAGCTCAACTAAAAAGGCGTTCATCAGATAAACCGTTGAACGCGGAGTTAATGTCTGCTACTCGCTGTGAGTTCAACTGATGGATAGAGAGCTAAACTAGCACCTTATGATTGAGCGGGTCGAAATGATTGCGCGACTAGCAACAGAGGGCGTGTGCTAGGAAAGAGATCGTTGGATATCATTGGGGCTCATTGCAGAAGTCGCAAAGGAACAAACGATGAGAAATAATAGTTCCTCAGTTTTTTAGGCCAGCTTAATAGAAAAATTATAAATTGATTATTTTTGATAAAAGCACTCTGTTCTTAGAGTGCTTTCTTAGAATGCTTCAACTAGTGAAATTTTCAACTGTAGAGAAAATCTCTTTGAATATATCCTCTGAAAAATTTATCGAACCATTAGTATTCACTTCTAGAGTTTCAAAGCCACTAAAGGTTTTAACATTTAGCTTGACTTTATCAATCGTGAATTTTGCATTTTTGAAAATATTATTTATTTCTTCAATGGCATCGCTTGAGGATTCAAGCTCCAATGTTCCAGATGTCGTTTTGCTAAAAGTAAGATCTTTTAACTTAGCCTTGTGTACCTTAACCCTCTCGAAATGAGGGGTAATGCATTGTATGAAATCATCAATTCTAATATTGATACACGACACATTGAAATCAGCTTGCGTTTTTTTAATAATATTGGATATAAAGCTTTTTATGCTTCTAGGCGGAGATTCAATCACTAAAATAAAGTTATTTTTTTGAGTTTTGCAAAACCAAAATTTAAACTGAATATACTTGAAGTGATTGAATTCTGTTTCATTACCATAAGGGTCAATAATAATTTCATTTAGTTCAACTCTTTCAATATACTTTGATGAGATGGTATTATCTTCATACGAATTAATGCTAAAACCCCATCCTTTGTCACTGTCAAACGGAGTTGACCTGCTCCCCGTTGATTAGTACACCCCGATGTTAGTAATGTCTTCATAAGCCACATGAGGACATCCCCATGAAGAAGCGTTTTTCCGACGAACAGATCATCAGTATTCTCCGCGAAGCCGAAGCTGGGGTACCCGCCCGTGAACTCTGCCGCAAGCATGCCATTTCCGATGCCACGTTTTACACCTGGCGTAAGAAGTATGGCGGTATGGAGGTGCCTGAAGTTAAGCGCCTGAAGTCGCTTGAGGAAGAGAACACCAGACTCAAGAAGCTGCTTGCCGAAGCCATGCTGGATAAAGAGGCGCTTCAGGTGGCTCTTGGGCGAAAGTACTGACGACAGACCAGAAGCGGGAAGCCGTGATGTTGATGTGTGATGCGACCGGTCTGTCGCAACGTCGTGCCTGCAGGCTTACAGGTTTATCCCTGTCGACCTGCCGCTATGAGGCTCACCGTCCGGCTGCTGATGCGCATTTATCAGGGCGCATCACTGAGCTGGCACTGGAGCGCAGGCGTTTTGGCTACCGTCGTATTTGGCAGTTGCTGCGCCGTGAAGGGCTTCATGTTAATCATAAGCGCGTGTACCGGCTTTATCACCTCAGTGGCCTGGGCGTAAAACGCAGAAGACGTCGTAAAGGGCTGGCAACAGAACGTCTGCCGCTGCTCCGTCCGGCGGCGCCCAATCTGACCTGGTCGATGGATTTCGTCATGGACGCACTTTCCACCGGTCGCAGGATCAAGTGTCTTACCTGCGTCGATGATTTCACAAAGGAATGCCTGACGGTCACTGTTGCCTTTGGGATTTCAGGCGTTCAGGTCACGCGTATTCTGGACAGCATTGCACTGTTTCGAGGCTATCCGGCGACGATAAGAACTGACCAGGGGCCGGAGTTCACTTGCCGTGCACTGGATCAATGGGCCTTTGAGCATGGTGTTGAGTTGCGCTTAATCCAGCCGGGCAAGCCAACGCAGAACGGATTTATTGAGAGCTTTAACGGACGATTTCGCGATGAATGTTTGAATGAGCACTGGTTCAGCGATATCGTTCATGCCAGGAAAATTATTAATGACTGGCGGCAGGATTATAACGAATGCCGCCCGCACTCCACGCTGAATTATCAGACACCGTCTGAATTTGCAGCGGGCTGGAGAAAGGGTCATTCTGAGAATGAAGATTCCGACGTTACTAACTGAGTGTTGTATCTAATCGTGGGGGCAGGTCAGACCCTTTTACATAACTTTTTAAGTCTGTATTCAAAAATATTGTTCTATTTAAGTAAGGATCTTTGTAGGAGAAAACTACATCTGTAGGATGTTTTCCAGCCTTCGTTTTATGTTGATCTGACTTCATGCATGGAAAATTTTCATTAGTTGCCCCAACTAACTCCCACTTGAACCACTTAAATAAGTCGGCAGAAATTTTTTCTGCCATTTCTGAAATATTTTGAGTTTCACCAGCCATGTATTGTCACCTTGTTATTTATCCTAGGTGGTTATAAGGTCGCTAGCATCAAATGTAAAACAATGAGATAAGCATAACCAACCGATCATTACCACAAACACACATTGTAGGATGAGATCTGTCGCACAATCCCACGGCTGCGCTTCCGTTAATATCCTCATCGGTATGTCATGTTTCCCACCAACAGATGGAGGCTTTAATGGATAACTACCACATTACCAAAGATGGCGATAAGTGGAAGCTTCAAAAGGAAGGAAATGAACGATCTAGCAAGACTGCAACAACTAAGGCTGAAATCATCAAAGCTACTCAGGATTACATGTCCAACAAGACTGGCTCTGTAAAAATCCACAAAGAGGATGGGAAGTTTCAGGAAGAGCGCACTTACCCTCGCAAAGCTGATCCTAAAAAGTCTAAAGGTTAATGAAGTCAAAGCCGCCATGATTGGCGGCTAAACTGGATTATACCGGATTGTCGAGGCTGTACTCTTTGAACTTGATGACCTTCATGCCGAGCCAGTCGTTCACCTCCCTGAACCTGTCCTACAGTGGCAACACCTCGTTACGTACGAATACCTTTGAAGTCGTTAGGCATGTTGGAACCATGTGATATAGTATGGCTCTAATTTATGGTTCCTCTTTGGAACCCACAACAAAAATAATTTTAACAAAAACATTAAATATCAATCAACTAAAATTAAAAACACAGGGACGCCAGCCCACCAAATAATGATCCGGATATGTCCGGTGAAGTACAGAAAGCCCGCACTGCGCAAGCTCTGCGTGCTTTTTTGTATCTATCCCTTCTCGCCCAGCGCCCCCTCACACGCCAGCGCCAGCACCATCAGTGCCGCCTCATCCTCCTGCACCGATAACATCTCCATCCCCACCGGCAGACCGATACGGCTTACGCCGCACGGTAACGTAATGGCAGGCAGGCCGCTGATAGCGGCCAGTTCTGGCGCGCAGCCTGGCGGCATCTTCGTCATACTTTCTGGTAACCGTTGTACGGTGGGATACACAAATCCGACGATGCGTTGCGCCTCAGCCACCTGGCAAAGGTTCTGCCGCAACAGGCGCTGAAAGCGACGCCCCGCCAGCCAGTGCGGGGTTTTCAGCGTGTTACTCACCAGCATCTGACGTAGAAACGGCGCAAACTCTGGCAGGAAAGCGCCGGAGTCCACAATGCTTGTCAGTCCGGAGGGAGCGCCAGGCTGTTTGCCAAGCCAGTCGTCAATCGCCACGCGAAATTCATACAGGCTCAGGCATGTCGCCTGACTTACGTCGTCCAGCAAAGGTAATGATACCTCCACCAGCGTTGCTCCGGCACGACGCAACGTGTGCAGCGCCGACTGCCAGACCTCCAGCTGTACCTCATCCTCTCCCTGTAACGCGGTTACCACACCAAAGCGAACGCCTTTCAGCGAACGCACAGGAAGCGCAACCGGTGGCAAACCATGGATCACCGCATGCAGCAAGGCGGCATCTTCAACGCTATGTACCATTGGCCCAACGGTATCTTTGCTGGGCGAGAGCGGCGCCACGCCATCCAGCTGTGAACGGCGAAAAGCAGGCCGTAGCCCCACCAGCCCGGTATAGCTACAGGGAATGCGGATAGAGCCGCCGGTATCGGTACCCAATGCGCCATCCGCCATCCCCGCCGCCACCGCCGCGGCGCATCCTCCGCTGGAACCTCCGGCGGTGAGTGACGGGCGAAGCGGGTTTGCCACATCGCCCCCCAGCGAGCTTCGCGAGCGCACGTCAAAAGCAAACTCGGACATATTCGCTCTGGCGAGGATAATCGCTCCTGCCCTGCGCAACCGCTGTATAACAAGCGCATCCGACGTCGCGTTAAGTGAGGCCAGCGCCCGGCAGCCAAGAGTAATAGGCATCGGTGCGCAGGCAATATTATCTTTGACGATCAACGGCACGCCGTGCAGGGGGCCGATCGGCTCCCCGCGTCGACGCTGCTGCTGATGCTGTTCCGCCTGAGACATGGCGTCAGGGTTAACCCCGAGGATCGCGTTGAGCGCCCGGTGCTGCTGAATGACGTCGAGACGGCGGGCAATTTCCTCCGGGCAGTCGTCTGGCGGTATCAGGCGCTTCATAGTCTCAGGCTCCCTCGTGATGAAAACCGGGCAGAAGGCTGCCCGGGATACGTTTTAGTCCCGCATGCCGGTAGTAATGGCATCAATGTCCTGCGGACGCAGACGAATTTCCGCCGCCCGTCGGTGCCCCTGCATCCCCTCGGTACGGCTCTGGCGGATCGCCGGTTCTGCGATTGCCGGGATACCCTGCTCGTCAATCCACTGATGGGTACAGATTTTGACGTACGCCCCAACCCACAGACCGCCGGTATAGCGTGCCGCCGCCATCGTCGGTAACGTGTGGTTGGTGCCGCAGCATTTATCAGAGAACACCACGCTGGCGTTCTGACCAATAAACAGCGAGCCATAGTTGCGGATCTTCGCCGCCGTCGCGTGCGGATCGCGGGTATGCACCTGCAAATGCTCCGTCGCCATATGGTCAGCAAACGCAATCAGCTGCGCTTCATCTTCACAGAGCACAATCTCACCCTGCCGGCGCCACGCCTCCCCCGCCGTGGCGGCCGTTGGCAGGCTGGCAAGCTGACGCTCAACCTCCGCCAGGGTACGCTCAGCGATATCCCGGCTGGTTGTCGCCAGCCCGACGCGGGTATGAATATCGTGCTCTGCCTGCGCCAGCATATCGGCGGCCAGAATGCGCGGATCGGCGCTGTCGTCAGCGATAGTGAAAATCTCGCTCGGCCCGGCGAGGGCATCAATGCCGACTCGACCAAACACCTGGCGTTTCGCTTCGTTAACGAAGGCGTTGCCTGGCCCAACGATTTTGTCCACCGATGGAATGCTCTCCGTTCCCCAGGCCATGGCCGCAATGGCCTGCGCGCCACCTACCCTGAAAATGCGGTGCGCGCCCGCCAGATGGCAAACCGCGATCATCGCCGGATGCGCTCCCGGCGGCAGACAGGCGATGATCTGTTCGCAGCCCGCCACCGTCGCAGGGACAATCGACATCACCGGCGCTGAGAGGATCGGGTAACGCCCACCCGGTACGTAGCAGCCCACCGTCTGCACCGGGATGATCCGGTGACCGAGATGCACGCCAGGCAGCGTCTCAACTTCCAGCGGCTGCATGGTCGCCAGCTGCGCCTGCGCAAAACGACGCACCTGATTAATAGCAAACTCGCTGTCGCGGCGCGTCTGGGCATCCATCCCCTGCAGTGCTTCGGCGATCTCATGCTCGCTCACCTCAAACTGCGTCGGCACGACGTTATCAAACTGCTGCGAAAAGGCTCTTAGCGCCGTATCGCCTTCGGTTTTCACGCGCTCGATAATGGCGCTGACCTTCTCCGTCAGGGAACGATCGGCCTGCGCATCCTGCCCCTGCGGGCACTTAATCCAGCTCACCTGATTTAACATTTACGCGTCCTCCATCTGGCCGAGTTTGATTTGCGCCAGCAGCGCCAGGTGGTCATACACGACCCATTCATCAACAATTTTGCCGTTGACGATGTGGTAGTGCGACATGCCCATCACGAACAGTCGTTCTCCGGTCGGCTTGCCCAGTTCGCCGTAACCCAGGTGATGCCCTTCGATGATCCAGCGAACCGCCACTTTGACGCCGCCTTCATCGCACGGGTTGGAACAGATATGCTGCGGCAGCCACGCGCCGTCAGGGATCATCCCCACCAGCGCCAGCGTCTGATGGGTTACCGCCGCGGTGCCGTACAGCTCTTTCATCAGCGGGCCATGCCACTGCACGTTAGGGGCGTAAACCTCTTTGATTTTGCCGAACATCCGACGATTGTAGATCTCATGCAGCCAGCGCAGGCACTGCTCTTCCGTATCGGTGTGTGCAATGGATACATCGCACTCCATCTCCGGCGGATATTGTCCCAGCATGCGGCCATTTTCGCCGATGTCCATCACGCGGAAGCCTTTATCAAACTGCTCCTTTGCCATATTAAATGCGATTTGATCGGTATTCAGGCCAAGCTGTTTCATTAACGACATGTTGTCGCTGACCACCCACTCCCGGTAAATTTTATTCTCGTGGATCATGCAATCTGCCACGGTACGGGTAACGAAGGTGCGGTTGGTCGGCTTGCCTAAATGGCTGTGCTGGGTATGCCGCCCGCTTCCCGTCACCAGGTGAGAGGTATAAAAACCGTCAACATCATTTCCGTTCCAGATAACCTGGGTTGCCATGCCGCGCCGCTCCGGGAAGGCAATTAAGCGTTGCAGCGTATCCTGTACCACCTGCTCACGGTTATAGAGTGTCCCCAGCGCGTTATACAGCACGCAGTTATGGGTATAGTGAGAATAAATTAAGCCGACATCGCGCTCGTCCCATATTTTATGGGTGCAGCGAACTATATAATCGACAATATCGGTATAGCAGTCATCAAAGCCGCGTAATGATTGCACGCGCGGTCTTTTTTCCGGTACCAGATCGACAAAATCACGACGTTCCACCTGTAATACAGGCTCCTCTTTCAGCGATTTCACGCTGCTTTTTTCGGGTACGGCTGGTGCTTTATTTGTTGCTTCGGTGGAAGACATATAAACTCCTGCTCTGTTTTCAGACAATAAGAACCCGCACCCGTAAGTGAGGGTGAATTAAACTCGATTATTTTCGGCAGCCAGAATAAGGGGGCTGCCGCCCCTGTTAATTCACTATTTGCGACCAGATCGCTAATTCATCGATCCCCAGATATTCACGGAAAATTAAACCATCACGTAATTCAAGCTGGCTGATACCGGTAATTGATATGGGTTTACGGGTTGGCGCACCAAATTTGCCGTAACCGTCATGCCAGGTTAATAACGACCAGCGCAGGGAAAGCCGAATCGGCTCGTTAGGATCTTTACGCACAATCAGATGATGGAGCTGCGTTTCGCTGTCGGCAAATGAAGCGCGGTAGCCAGAAAGCTGTGCGCTAATTTCCTGCTCACCGGTGCAGAGGCAATGACCCGGCGCGTAAAGCGTCGCCGCCGGGTGATAGAGACCGGGCACCACGCCACTGTTACCGCCCGCCCACATGGTTAAGTAGCGCTCAACGACGCCTGCCAGCGCCCCTTCTACGTCGTCGCCCTCGGGCCCGCCCGCCCAGCGGGCATCCAGCGTCTCGGCAGAGACCGCCTCCACGCCAAGCTGCTGGCGCATGGTCGCCAGGTTAAAGGCAAATTCGCGGATATCCAGCCCCAGTTGCGCCACAATCGCTGCACGATCCTGAAGCAGCCACTCCTGGCGTACGGCCCCATCAACACAGATGCGATCGGCCCAGGTGCGGACCCAGACATTTTTCCCGGTCGGCGGGCCAAAAAACCCCTCCCCCTGATGCTGAATGCGGGCTACGGTACGCTGAGCCGCATAGTACTCGTCCCCCGGGTTCTGGCTGCACAGAATATCCTCCGTCAGCACCGCTCGCTGCGGGAAGCTGTGCATCGCCTCAAGCGTCAGGCGCATAAACTGGGAAAGCTCATGCAGCTGTTTTTCGGGGGTAGTGAAAACCACCGGCGTGGCGTAAAAATCCGCCAGCTGGCCGATATCTTTCTGCTCCCAGACGACATGCGTCAGCGTCAAAATGAACTGCTGGATAGAGTCGAATTGAGGGCTGAAGCCCCGCAATCTGGTCATGTGCGCTCCTTAGACTGGAATAGCGTTAAACCATTGGTTTCGATAACGCCGCTGCGTGGGCGACGCGCCGAGTGGCGTATCACCAGCGTACCGGGCACCGTAATCTGTTCAGGCTCTATGGTTCCGCTGTCAATTTGCTTCATTAACAGTTCCACCGTGGCATCTACCATCGCGCCGACCGGCTGCGACGCCGAGGTCAACGCATAAGAGGGCCAGCCGGAAGGGCCGATGTCGTCATACCCGACAATGGAGACCTCCTCCGGAATGCGCAAACCAAACTCATAGCGCGCCACATCCATTACCGTGACGGCCATATGATCGTTGGCGACAAAGACCGCATCCGGCGCTGGCGACGCCGAAAACAGGGTATAAGCCGCCCGGGTGGTTTGCTGAGCGTCGTAATTCCCGTGCACCACCCGCACATCGGTGATGCCATGTTCTTCCAGCGTGGAGATGAACCCGTGCTGGCGGGCGATATTGACCGGGGAATCAGCCACGCCGCCCACGTAGGCAAAACGCTTGTGCTCCCCCGCCAGCAGAAACTCGGCAATCTGCCGCGCGGCCGCTTCGTTATTACTGTTGACGCTGGAGGCCATGCCACTCTCTTCGCTGCGGTTAAACAGCACTACCGGGATCCCGGCGGCAAGACACTCCTCGGACAACTCCAGCGACAGCGTCACCGAGGCCAGCACAATGCCATCCACCCGGTACTGCATAATCTGGTCAAAAATACGGTCAACGTTACCGTCCCGGTCGCCAACGAACAGCAGCAGGTGATAGTTCAGCGTATCCAGCTTTTGTGCCAGCGCCTCCAGCACCTGCGAGTAAAAGGGGTTATCAAAGTAAGAAATGACGACACCGATAATGCGCGAACGCGCCGTGTTGAGCGAACGGGCTATCGCATTCGGGCGATAGCCCAACTCGCGCGCCGCCTTCAGCACTTTTTCACGCGTTGCCGGTGAAATGCTGGCCCCCGGCGTGAACGTTCGCGACACCGCAGATTGTGATACCCCCGCCAGTTGAGCGACCTGTTGGGATGTGACTGCTGCAAAAGTCTTACGTTTCATTACCCCTGATTCCTTATCAACGTCCTGCCCATTTGCGCGTGCTTCAAACGCCTCAGCAAGTGGGTGTTTTTTATACTTACACCACCTTTGCATGCGTATGCAACACAAAAAATTAAAATTCTCACAACAAGATCGAGATCACTTTACAAACATGAAACCTTTTCGTAACTTCAAATCTTGAATACGTATGCAAAGAGTTTTCATACCGTCAAAGGTACCGGAGAGAACAGGAGTCGCCCAAAGGATTGAACCGGTAAACGTCGTCCCTGACTGGTTATAACCCATTAATTCTTAAGAGGTTCAAAACCATGTTTCAAGCACTGTTACGCCGTCGGGAAGCCCGGCTCTTTTTCATCATCAGCATCCTGTTCTTTATCTGCATCCATAGCATTGATGCATTCCTGGCCCCCATGATGATCAACCAGGGCATTGAGCCACAGATCATGGGCATCATCATGGGCGCATCCGGGCTGGCAACCCTTCTGATACGCTTCCCGTTAGGCATTATTTCCGACGTGGTTAAAAGCCGCAGGATCTTCATCCAGATTGGCCTGCTGCTGCCAATTATCGCCTGGCCAATTGCCTGGCTTGAACCCAATGCCATTACGCTGTATCTGGCGAAAGCGGCAGACGGCGTCACGGCGGCGACATGGGTGCTGTACAACATCCTGTTCATGCGTTACTTCGGTCGCAACGAAGCCCCTGCCGCCGTCGCGCTGCTGGCGCTGGCAGGGCCCATCGGCGTGTTTCTCGGCAACTGTATTGGCGCGGTGCTGATTCACTATTTTGCCAATAACATCGCCTTTTTTGTCTCCTGCATCTCCGCCCTGGTGGCGTTGATCCTGACGACCCGCATTCAGGACGTGCACGACCCGGTGCAGGCCCCCACGCTTAAAGCCTGCATCACCGGCGCGCGCCAGCAGCTGGCCGACCGTTCCGTCTGGCTGATTGGCATCCTGGCGACCGTCGTCATTCTGGTGCCCTTCGCCACCCGGGACACGCTGACGCCGGTCTACGCCGAACAGCTCGGCGCCCGGGCGGGGATCCTCGCGGTGCTCGGAAACATCCACCTTCTGTTTTACGGGCTGGCCATCGCCCTGTGCAGCTCGGTGTTTTATCAGCGCCTTGGGCTGGTAAAAACCGCCGTGCTCGGCATCGTTTTACAGGTGATCTCCACCTTCGGCATTCCCTTTACCAGCAATATGTACGTCATTTACCTGTGGCAGGCGCTGGCAGGTTTTTCGTTCGGTATGGCCTTTGCCGCATTCATGTCGCTCAGCGTAGTGAATACCTCGTCTGATGAACAATCCACGCGAATGGGACTATTCCAGACCATTTATTCCTGCGGCATGTTTGTCGGGCCGGTAATGATGGGCGTAATGATGCAACATATTAACCTGTCGTCCGGTTATATATTGATTGCCGCCCTTTCCGTTGTGGCCGCTATTGCCACGCCGCTGTCCGCTCGATGGGTATATGCCCGTAAAACGCAAACCTCAGCCCAATTATTAAAAAACGGTGCGTACGCCGCCGCGCCGGATCAATAACCCACTCTGAAGTAAACACCCTTTCCCGGTCTGCCGGGAGGACAACTGACATCTAAAAAAGGTAAGGAGAAGCGTGTGTCCTGGAAATTAAAAACCGGTAAATCTACCGAAGAGCGCCAGCAAGCCAACCAGCAAATAAGAGAAACGGTTGAGCAAATACTTGCGGATATTGAAAAGCGTGGAAATAAAGCCATTCGCGAATTATCCATTAAATTCGATCGTTATGACCGTCAGGATTATCGTCTGGCCCCCGCGGAGATCGACCGCTGCATAAAACAGTTAAGCCGCCAGGATATTCAGGATATTGAATTCGCCCAACAGCAGGTGGCGAATTTTGCCCGCGCGCAGAAAGAATGCCTGCGGGATCTGGAAATTGAAACGCGTCCCGGCGTTATTCTCGGGCATAAAAATATTCCGATTAACGCCGTGGGATGTTACGTGCCTGGCGGAAAATATCCCCTGCTCGCCTCCGCGCACATGTCGATTATCACCGCCAGCGTGGCGGGGTGCTCAAGAATTATCAGCTGTGCCCCGCCGTTTAACGGTCAGCCCGCCCCGGCGATTGTCGCGGCGCAAAAAATGGCTGGCGCAACGGAAATCTATGCCCTTGGCGGCATTCAGGCGATAGGCGCCATGGCGCTGGGCACGGACTCGCTGGCACCGGTCGACATGCTGGTCGGCCCCGGTAACGCCTTCGTCGCGGAGGCCAAACGCCAGCTGTTCGGCCGGGTAGGTATCGATCTGTTTGCCGGTCCGACGGAAACGCTGGTGATTGCCGATAACACCGTTGACGCGGAAATGTGCGCCACGGATCTGCTGGGCCAGGCCGAACACGGCGTCACCACCCCTGCCATCCTGCTGACGAACTCGCTCCAGCTTGCCAAAGAGACGCTCAGCGAAGTGGAACGGCTGCTGAAAAAGCTCCCTACCGCCGACATTGCCCGCCAGTCCTGGCAGGACTACGGGGAAATCATCGTCTGCGACAGCTACGAAGAGATGCTGCTGGAGGCAGATCGTATCGCTTCCGAACATGTTCAGGTGATGACCGACCGGGACGACTGGTTCCTGGCTAACCTGACCAATTACGGCGCGCTGTTCCTTGGGCCGCGTACTAACGTGGCCTATGGCGATAAGGTGATCGGAACCAACCACACCCTGCCGACGCAAAAAGCCGCACGCTATACCGGCGGCCTGTGGGTGGGCAAGTTCATGAAAACCTGCACCTTCCAGAAAGTCCTCAGCGACGAAGCCACCGCCGAAATCGGCAGCTATTGTTCGCGTCTGTCGTTGCTGGAGGGTTTCGCCGGACATGCCGAGCAGGCCAATATTCGCGTGCGCCGTTATGGCCAGACGGAGGTTCCCTACGCCACACCGGCCCCGGTCAGGGAAAAGGTGTAAGCCATGACGCTTTTGCAAACGCCCTCTTTCACCCTGCACGGCAAACGCGCGCTGGTAACCGGCGGGTCAAGAGGGATTGGCTTCGCTGCCGCCGTCGCCCTCGCACAGGCGGGCGCAGAGGTATGGATCGCCGCCCGGGGCCGCGAGGCGCTGGCGCATGCCGCAAGTCTGGCAGCGGAACACAGGCTCGCATTTCACCCGCTGGAGCTGGATATTACCGACGCTCAGGAGGTGGAGCGTGTGCTGGCGACATTGCCCACGCCCGACATTCTGGTGAACAGTGCCGGGCTGGCACGCCACCAGCCGTTTCTTGAGGTGAACGAGGACAATTTCGATGCGGTGATGGCGCTTAACCTGCGCGCCACCTTTTTTGTCAGCCAGCGCGTGGCGCGCAGAATGCGGGCGGGCGGTAAGGGAGGGTCGATTATTCACATCTCATCGCAAATGGGACACGTTGGTGGCCCCGAGCGTAGCGTGTACTGTGCCTCCAAATTCGCGCTTGAAGGGCTAACCCGAACGATGGCGCTGGAGCTGGGCGATGCGGGGATCCGCGTTAATACGCTGTGCCCAACCTTCATTGAAACCGACCTGACGCGCCCGGCGCTCGCCGATCCGGCGTTCCGCCACTACGTGCTGGACAACATCAAGCTGCGCCGGTTAGGCAGGCTGGAGGACATTATGGGCCCGGTAGTGTTTCTCGCCTCAGATGCCGCCGGGCTGATCACCGGCAGTGCCCTGATGGTTGACGGCGGCTGGACGGCTACGTGAGGGATGCAATGGAATATCCGCTTCTGGACAATACCGATCTGCCACTGGTGCTGCTTGGTGGCACGCTTTGTAACGCCCGGCTCTGGCAGCCCGTTATTGAACGGCTGAATGTCGCAGCGGTGTCGTGTATTACGCTGACGGGTGCGGAGTCCGCGCCGCAGGCGTCACGGCGGTTATTAGAGGTTCTGCCGCCGCGCTTTCTGCTGGCAGGGTTTTCTCTCGGTGCCATAGTCGCGCTGCAAATGGCCGCCGACGCGCCAGAAAGAGTGAACGGGCTGACGCTGATTTCCGTTAATCCGTTGCCCGTTGCGCCAGACACCCTCGCTTCACGCCGGGAAGCGGTACGCACCGCACAGGCGCGGGGCCTGGCCGACTGGCTGGTCTCCTCGCTGTGGCAGAGCTATGTCGCCCCGTCACGTCTGTCCGATCGGATCCTGCAAGAGACTATTTGCCGAATGGCGCAAGAGTGCGGCATTGAGACCTTTGCCGGGCAAACGGAAATGGCCATTCACCGGCAGGACAACCGGACTGCGTTTAACGCCCTCTCCTGCCCCACATTACTTCTAAACGGCGCGCAGGACGTTATCTGTACGCCCCATCATCATCAGCTACTGGCAGCAGGCAACGCGAACGTGACCAGGCATACGGTGGAGGCTGGCGGGCATTTTATTCCGCTGGAAACCCCGGATGAGATCGCGCCGCTGCTGCGTCAGTGGATAACGGAGTGCATACAGTGCGCAAAAACAGTTTAAAGACCGCATTTCTGGAAAATACTCCCATCATAAACGGCTGGCTGGCGATCCCGTCCGGTTATAGCGCGGAAATTATGGGCCATCAGGGTTACGACGCCGTCACCGTCGATTTGCAGCACGGCATGATTGATTTTGCCAGCGCGCTGTCAATGCTACAGGCGCTATCGGCCACGCCTGCCGTGCCGCTGGTGCGGGTGGCAGATAACGATCCGGCGCAAATCATGCGCGTATTAGACGCAGGAGCCTACGGCGTAATCTGCCCGATGATCTCCAGCGCGGAACAGGCTCGCCGTTTTGTCGCTGCCTGTCGCTATCCACCGCTGGGTGTTCGCTCCTTTGGTCCGGCCAGAGGTCTACTCTACGGCGGCAGTGATTATCCACAGCACGCTAACAACGAGATCCTGACGCTGGCGATGATCGAAACCCGCGAAGGGCTGGCTGATCTTGACGCCATCCTTGATACCGAAGGGCTGGACGGTGTGTTTATTGGCCCCAACGATCTCTCACTGACGCTGACCGGCAGCGCCAGCGCCGAATCCCAACATCCCGAAATGCTTGCTGCTATTGAGCGGGTGATTCACTGCTGCCGCCAGCAGCAGAAGATTGCCGGAATTTTCTGCACTTCCGGCGCGGCCGCCGCAGCGCGCATTGATCAGGGTTTTCAGTTTGTTACCCCTGCAAACGACGTCATGCAACTGGGTCGCGCCTCGCGTGAAGCCATTGCCCTCGCCCGCGGCAACGCTATCCCTACCACCGGTGCATCCGGTTATTAAAAGGAGAAATAATGAAAACCATCCATCTTACCCAGAGTCAGGCACGAACACGGTTAATCGCCCCCGAGGACATGGTTTCCTGTAATCTTGCTTTTATTGATTGCAAGCTACCCGGCTCGCATCTCAAACAAAACTATTCCTTCATCGGCCCGGGTGTAACCCAGTCCAGCGAGCAGGTCGTCAATATTCCCGAGCCGCACGGCTTTAACATTGGCGCGGCGGCTATGCCGAAAGGGGTAACGAATAATCTGCATCTGCATTTCACCGCCGAGGTGTTCCTGATCCATGAAGGAACATGGCGTTTTCGCTGGGGTGCCAACGGCGAGCATGAAGCTGAATTTAGCGCACCCACTATCCTTTCAATACCGACCTGGATCTTCCGCGGTTTCACCAACGTCAGTAAAGAAGAGACCAGCGGTATGGTGTTTACGGTGCTCGGCGGGGACAACACGGGCGGCATCATCTGGCATCCTTCCGTGCTGGCGGCAGCCAGCGAATACGGAATGTATTTGAGTAAAGACAACATGCTCATCACACAGGAAACCGGCGACCCGCGGCCTGACCCCGCCGCGCTGCTGACGCCGCTGTCAGAGGAATATATTGCCGGGCTGCGTGACTACAGCGTTGAGGAGATGCGCCAGCGTGCGGTAACCGGCGATGACCGCTGCTGGTCAGCCCAGGGACTGCTGGATTCGGTGCTGCCAGGACACGGCGGCGAAATTGCGCCGGTTATCGGTTTCGGCATTTCACAGGATCGGGATTCCGCTCCCGCTATCGTGAGCCCGCACGGTTTTTCCGTCGAATGGCTGCGTCTCGCCGAGGATCACGTTGTGGGCCGCCATCTCTGCCCGGATATTCAGGTCATTATGGTCTTTAAAGGCCAGCTGGAGGTCACCTGGAACGAGGCGGGCGAAGAAGTGAGCGTTATCGCTCCGGAACGTTCGGTGATCTCTGTTCCGGCAAACAGCTGGCGTCGCTACCGCGCGGTTGACGGCAAAACGGAGTTTATTCTGACGACCCGCGGCGATCAGCGTAAGCGCCTCTACTGGGATGAAGCGATCCTGCAACAGGCGAGAGAACACAATCGCTGTCTCGATCCCGATGGCTACGTAGCCGATGCCGACATCCTGCCTGCCACGGCCCGTCGGGCCGGTGCGATACTGGAGACATGCAACAGCAACAAAACCTGAATTATCCGTTGAGCTCACTTGCCGGATCCGCTGCGTTCGTTGAGAGGCATGCCAGCCTGCATTTTCAGCCTGTTAACGAACCAGCGTCCGGCCGGGCCGGGCGGATGTTCCTCCAGGTGCACCGCCTGCATGGAAAAACCGGGCCCGACGTCGGGCTGCATCGGCACGTTCAGCGTAACCAGTTTTCCCGCTGCGAGATCTTCCTCGACCATTGGCAGCGGCATATAACCCCACCCCAGTCCGGCACGCAGGAAGGCGTGCTTCGCGCCCATATCCGCTAAATGCCATGTCTTTGACGACATGACGCCAAAGCTTCGGCCCACGGTGAGAGAGGAGCGATCGGTCAGCACCAGCTGGACGTGTTCCTGTAAAAGTGAACGAAGGATCGGACCGGACGCGGTCGCCAGCGGATGCTCAGGGGAGACAACGGCCACCGCAGGCACGCTGAGAAGGAATTCTGAGATGCATCCCGCCGGAAGATGCGGCAGCGATCCGGTTATCGCCACCCGGCAATGACCGTCCAGTAAAGGCTGGAACACCGCCCCCAACGCTTCCACATACAAACGCAGCGGGGTGTCAGGAAATGCCTGCTGAAACGCCTGCACCGCAGCGGTGAGCTGCGCTACGGGAAACATCACGTCGACGGACACCGCCAGTTCAGGCTCAAGACCTTCGGCTAAGGTGCGCGCCTTAGCCTTAAAGGCGTCCATCCCGGCAGTGGCAAGACGCGCCGCTTCCAGCATGGCGACGCCCCCCTCCGTCAGCGTCGGATAACGCCCGGTACGATCGAATAATGGAAACCCGACCTGTGCCTCAAGGTTTGCCAGCGTCGCGCTGACAACCGACTGCGCGCGCCGCAGCCTGCGACCGGCGGCGGAAAAACTCCCTTCATCAACGGCAGCAATAAAGGTGCGGAGTTGATCAACAGACATACCGTCCAGCATGTATCGCTCCAGCAGATGGATCCCATCTAATTATATAGGCTATTCAGATAGGTCAAAGATTACTACTCTCAGTGCATGTTCACTACTCTTCAATGAAGGAAATACAATATGAAAACGACTACTGTAGGTATCATCGGCGCTGGCGCTATCGGACAAGCCTTTGCAGAACAACTGGTTAAAGCGGGCATGAACGCTATTCTGAGTAACAGCCGCGGGCCGGAAAGCCTGACTGCGGTGGTTGAGAAACTGGGCCACGGGGCTCGCGCTGGCACCGTAGAACAGGCCGCCCAGGCCGACATCGTTTTTGTCAGCACAAACTGGGACAAAACCGAGGCCGCGTTACGCGGCATCAACTGGGAGGGGCGTATCCTGATCGACGCGACCAACCCGGTCATACTGCCAGGCTTCACGCTGGCTGAACTGGGCGGAAAAAACTCAAGCCAGGTGGTGACACAGTGGGCTCCGGGTGCACGCGTCGTTAAAGCCTTCAATACTCTCCTTGCAGGGGTGCTGGCTCAGGATCCGGCGCAGGCGGGTGGCCGTCGTGTCGTCTTTATCTCCGGAGAACATCCTGACGCAAAGGCGGAAATAACAGCCTTAGCCGGGCAACTGGGCTTCGCAAGTATTGATTTAGGCAGCCTGGAGGTTGGCGGTACGCTACAACAATTCCCCGGAGGGCCTCTTCCGGCGGTGAACCTGGTGCAACTGGCATAGCTAAAGGCAACGATAAATATGACGCAGCGTACTTCCGCAGAGACCTTTGAAGAATACCTTCCCGGCAAGCTGATCAGGGAACATCGGGCGCAATCTTCCCGGGATGTATTCGTGCAAATTCTGGCGCGCAGACACGTGCAGGAAAACGTCATTATTCCGGCAGTGCCGGAGCCTTTTATCGTCTGGATCCTCTCAGGTAATGCCGTCGTTGAGGAGCGTTCCCCCGGTGAGCCGTGGTTAGCAAACCGCGTTACCGCAGGCGATTTCTTTCTCACAACGGCGGCTTCTCCTACTGAAATGCGCTGGCACGCCGGGCCAGATACGCCTTTCGTCGTTATGCATGTTTATATGGGAGTGGCTATGATGCAGGAGTATGAACTGCGGGAAGTCTCCGGCGCGCGCGACGACACGCTATCCGCCCTGCTGGAGCAGATACGTCAGGAGCTGTATCTGCAAAATCCACCCAGCGGCCCGTTTATCCAGGGCATTGCGCAGGCGCTGGCAGTACATCTGATTCGCACCTATGGCACACCTGCGAAACGACACCGCGGGGGCTTGCAGGCATTTAAGCTGCACCGGGTCTTCACGGCAATGCGTGAAGGGTTAGCCCAGCCGTTTGACCTGGCACGCCTGGCTGAACTGACCGATCTTAGCGAATACCATTTTAGCCGCGCCTTTAAACAGTCAACCGGACTTTCCCCTTCTCACTACTTTATCCGGCTACGCATGGAGGAGGCGCGTCGCATGCTATCGGAAAGCAATGATTCCATTATCAATATTGCACTGAACGTCGGATACACCAGCCCCAGCCACTTTGCTGCCGTATTCCTCAGGCATAACGGCGTGACGCCCTCCCACTATCGCAGCGATGCCGTTCGCAGCAAAAGCCCGACAGTTTGAGCAAAAGCCCGCGCGAAGCGATTGCCAGAAAGATCCATTATTGACCCGTACTTCAGACATTCTTTCTGAAGCGTTGAAATCAACTCTCAAGAGGATCAACTATGGAACTCAACGGTAAAGTCGCGCTCATCACCGGTGCTTCAAGCGGAATTGGTGCCTCCACGGCCAAAAAGTTAGCGGAACAGGGCGTCAGGGTGGGTCTCGCCGCCCGCCGTCTGGATCGTCTTCAGGCGCTGGTGTCTGAAATTGAGGCTGCTGGCGGGGAAGCCATGGCGCTGGCCATGGATGTCACTGACCCGGCCTCAGTTAATAAAGGGGTGGAGGCACTGCACAAACGCTATGGCCATATTGATATCGCCTTTAATAACGCCGGGCTGATGCCGATTTCGGATATCGCCAGCCTCCGGGTTGACGAGTGGCATCGAATGGTAGATGTAAACGTAAAGGGCCTGTTTAACACGGTCGCGGCCGTACTGCCGATTATGCAGTCACAGCGCTCTGGTCATATTATCAATACCTCGTCGATCGCCGGGCGTAAAACCTTTCCCGGACTGGGCGTATACTGCGCGACGAAGCACGCGGTTGCCGCCTTCTCGGATATTTTGCGTATGGAGCTGGCCCCTCAGTTCAACATTCGCGTCACCTCGCTTCAGCCGGGTGCCGTTGAAAGTGAATTATTCGAGCATATCAGTGACGAAAATTATCGTGCACAGATGGAACAGCTGAAAGAGAAGATGACGTTCCTGAAAGCCGCTGATATCGCCGACTCGATTCTTTACGTATTGCAGGCACCGGAACATGTGGACGTGGCAGAGCTGTTTATTATGCCGACCGAACAGCCGTGGTAAGAGGGTGAAGCGGGTCAGGCTGGTGCCTGACCCGCAACGTTAGTTTGCAGAGGCCGTAGGTCTGATGGTGATTTCGGTGGTATCGACACTCTCAGGCGCCTCGATGATGTGGCGCACGGCGCGAGCGATATCAGCCGGTTTGAGAGCAATAGCCCGGAACGCATCCATCACCGCCATGGTTTCTTCGTGCGTAATGGTCGAGGCCAGTTCACTTTCAACTACCCCAGGGTTGACGCAGGTCACACGGATGTTCGAACTTTCCTGACGTAAACCATCGGAAATGGCCCGTACCGCAAATTTGGTCGCGCAATAGACGGCGGCCGTGGGCACGACGGACAAGGCACCAATCGAGCCTATATTGACGATCTGCCCCGAGCCCTGGGCTTCCATAATCGGCAAAACAGCACCAATACCCCACAGTACGCCCTTGATATTTACGTCAATGGTGCGCTCCCATTCATCCTGCTTGCCAGCCGAAAGCGGAGAGAGAGGCATAATGCCCGCGTTGTTAATAAGTACGTCAATGCGGCCCCACTTATCCCGTGCTGCCTGAACGAAGGCGGCCATCGACTGGCGGCTGGTAACGTCTAATACCTGAGCCTCTGCCTCCCCTCCTGCGCTGCGGATTTCATCAGCCAGAGCGTGGATGCGATCCAGCCTGCGTGCACCCAGGAACACTTTTGCGCCTGCCTTGCCGAGCTCTCTGGCGATACCTTCTCCGATACCGCTGGAGGCGCCGGTAATTAAGATGACTTTGTTCATGTTTTACTCCTTCAGTTGAGTTCACTGCAATCATAGATACAGACCATTGTTTCTTGTATCCTGCCTTTACTGGACTCACTGGTTAGCAATGTTAAACAATGAAAATCGATCTTAATTTGTTACCGCTTTTTCTGGCGGTCGCCGAAGAACGCAGCTTCAGCGCTGCCGCCGGGCGCCTGGGCATAACCCGTTCCGCTGTCAGCCAGGGAATAAGACGTCTCGAAGATGGGTTTCAGACCCTGCTGGTGATGCGCACCACGCGCTCGGTAAGGCTCACCGAAGCGGGTGAACGGTTGCATAAATCGTTGCTGGGGCCCATCGCCAACATTGAGGCGGCCTTTGACGACGTCACCTCGGACAGCATACCGCGCGGACAGCTCAGGATCGCTGTCACCTCAATTGCGGAAGCGTTTCTTTCGGGCCCACTGCTCGCCTCGTTTACGGCCGCGCATCCTGCGGTATCGCTTGATGTTTTCGTGTCAGATGAGGAATTCGATATCGTGGCAGCGGGCTATGATGCCGGGGTGAGGCTGGGCGAAGTTATCGAAAAAGACATGATCGCTATTCCCCTTACGGGCCAGCAGCGTGAACGGGTGGTGGCTTCACCTTCCTATCTGGCGACACACAGCGCACCGACGCACCCCCGTGAGCTGGTCGCTCATCGGTGTATCGGCTGGCGCCCTTCCCCGGACGTTGCCCCCTATCGCTGGGAGTTTGAGGAAGCAGGCGTCCCTTTCGATGTGGCAATTGAACCACAAATCACCACTAACGATCTGCGTCTTATGCTCAGCCTCGCGCTGGCCGGCGGTGGTATAACCTTTGCCACGGAGGACACCTTCACACCGTACATTGAATCAGGACAGCTGGTTTCCTTACTGGATGCGTTTCTTCCATCTTTTCCTGGTTTTTATCTCTATTTTCCCCAGCGCCACAATATGGCCCCCAAGCTCAGAGCCCTGATCGAGCACATCCGCCAGTGGCGACAGCTCCCCGCCACGCAACCCACACAGCGTTAAATGGTTCCAACCCTGAATGCAGATTTTCCTCAATCTACTGCATCCCTTTGATGAGCATCAACGACAGCACGTCATTACCATGGAAAATGACAACGGACACGATGGGCAGGACTTCACACAAGGATGGAACCTTAAAAATGTACAGACCAATAGTTGTTATCCTCTTTATTCTTTTGACATTAGCTGCCCTCGTGGAAATCGGCATAATTTCTTTAGGCTAATACCGATAGCCTCTGAAAGGCCACGCTTGCGGCCTTTTATTTATTAAACATGAGAAGAAAATACGTAATTTTTTTGAGTAGCAGAAATTAACCCGCCCGTAAAAATATATTTTATAAATGAGAGAGTTTTAAATATATCATACACCAGATATTTTACCCTAACTTAAACTACAATTAAGCAGCAATTAAACCTAACCAAAATTAGATATTTATCGCATATTATAATTATTAATATCGCCCCACCAGCACCGTTTTAAGGGTTGCACCTTTTACGCCGAAACCCTTTATCCACGCGCCCTCATAGCTAACGAAATATATTCACGCTATCAATTAATCTCCCCTGCAATAGCCGCGTTGGGTTTACGAACACTTAATTTGCGTATTCAGACATTTATAGCTATATCATTTTTATAACGAAATAATTTAATACCTGCACAAATAATAAGGCTTATAAATCGCAAACATATAAATAAACAACTATTTCCTATGTAAATAATTAGCTTTGCCCTGAGGTTGCCACTTTTAATCCTGGCGGGCATCGGTCGCGCTAAAGAAAGTAACGGTAAATCCTGTTTATTAAACAGTATTTTCGCCGGGAGCGCGTTCATCCCTTCAGAAACGATGGCTTTGTTTGACACGCCGTAACCAATCACTCTGCTGGAGTAATAACTGTATGAGCCAAATATCTGTTATATCTAAATTAACTGGCGTGGAAACGACCACGGAAGGGACACAGATAACACTCGATCACTCCTCAATCGTTAAGCTTAACGTGGATCGAGCCAACATCGCAGATTACTCCCGCAGCGGAAACGATCTGGTGATTACCCTCAATTCGGGCGAAGTGATTACTCTCAAGAATTTCTACGTCACTGATGCGCAGGGCGTAAGCCAGCTGGTGCTTGAAGAGAGTGACGGAGCGCTGTGGTGGATTGAAGATCCAACCGGTGCCGCGACCTATGAATCCATCGCCTCCACCGATGCATTACTGGCGGCGTCAGGGAGTGATGCCGGCGGCGCCGCTGCGTGGCCCTGGGTGTTGGGTGGCCTGGCCGCCGCAGGTGGGATTGCTATTGCGGCGGGAACCGGCGGTGGAGGTGGCGGAGATGACGATAACAACAACCCGAATCCCGGTAATCCGGGAAATCCTTCCGAACCTGATACTACGCCTCCGAATGCTCCCACTAATCTTCAGGTCTCACCTGACGGCAAAACCGTAACAGGTACGGCTGAACCGGGCAGCACGATTACCCTTAAAGATGCCGATGGCAACACCATTGGAACGGGCAAGGTCGGCAGCGACGGCAAATTTACTATCGATCTCGGTACGCCGCTCACCAACGGGGAGCAGATCACCGCCACGGCCACCGACCCGTCCGGCAATACCAGCCAGGGTGGTCAGGTCACAGCACCGGATCTCACCGCGCCGGATGCACCTGCCAATCTGGAGGTTTCGCCCGACGGCAAAACCGTCTCCGGTACGGCTGAGCCGGGCAGCACCGTGACACTGAAAGATGCCGATGGCAACACCATCGGAACGGGCAAGGCTGGCAGCGACGGGAAATTTACTATCGATCTCGGCACGCCGCTCACCAACGGGGAGCAGATCACCGCCACCGCCACCGATCCGTCCGGCAATACCAGCCCGGGCGTTCAGGTCACGGCACCGGATTCAACCGCGCCGGCTGCCCCCGAGATTGTCACCGTCAATGATAACGTGGGCACCGAAGCGGGCCCGCTGAGCAACGGACAACGCACGGACGATGCACGCCCGACGTTCAGCGGCATCAGTGAAGCTGGCACCGTTATTACCTTCTATGACAACGGCAAGCCGATCGGCACCGCCACGGCCGATGCTACCGGGAAATGGAGCTTTACCCCGTCGACCAACCTGTCTGAAGGAAACCACGCCATTACCACCACCGCGACCGATGCGGCAGGCAACCAGAGCGGCCTGTCTCAGCCGATCAACTTTACCGTCGATCTTACGCCGCCAGACATGCCGGAGGCGACGCTCAATTCGACAGGCACGCAAAGCACCGGTACTGCCGAGCCGGGCAGTAAAATTGTCATCACCAACAACGCCGGGGTGCAAATCGGGACCGCCACTGCCGACAGCAACGGCAACTACATCGCCAACCTGAACCCTGCACAAGTGAACGGCGAGATCATCTCCGTGGTCGCCTCCGATGCCGCAGGCAACCAGAGTTCCCCGGCGCTGGTTAACGCAGCGGACATCACCGCGCCTGCCGCACCGGGTAACCTGGTGGTGGCGGAAGACGGGGCAAGCGTCAGCGGAACCGCCGAGCCAAACAGCACGATTATTATTAAAGCGCCGGACGGTACGATCATCGGCCAGGCCACCGCCGGTCCGGACGGCACCTTTACCATCCCGATTTCGCCAGCCCAGACCAACGGCGAAGCCCTTGCAGTGACGGCCACCGACGGCAGCGGCAACACCAGTCCGTCCGGCTTTGCCGACGCGCCAGACAGCACGCCACCGCTGGCACCGGAAAACGTGGTGATCTCTGCCGACGGCACCACGGTAACCGGTACAGCCGAGCCGGGCAGCACCGTCACCATTCGTGAAAATGGCGTTAAGGTCGGGGAAGCGGTCGCCGACGATCAGGGTAATTTCAGCGTTGATCTGATCCCGCCGAAAGCCAACGGCGAAGCCCTGACCGCAGATGCCACCGATACCGCCGGAAACACCGGCCCGACCGCGCCGTTTGACGCGCCGGACATCACCGCGGCACAAACCCCGGTCATCACAGGCGTGGAGGATAATGCGCTCGACGTCACCGGTCCTGTCAGCCAGAACGGTCTCACCAACGACAAAACCCCGACCATCAACGGAACGGGCGAGCCCGGCACGACGATCACCCTCTACAGCGGCACCACTGAAATCGGAACCGCGGTGGTTGGGCCTGACGGCCAGTGGTCCATCACGCTGGAAACGGATCTTCCCGACGGCGGGCACGTGCTGACGGCGACGGCGGTTGACGCCAACAATAACCTCAGCGGGACATCGAACACCTGGAGCATCACGGTGGATACCGCCGCGCCGGGTGCTCCAGCCATTACGCAGGTCATTGATGACGTACCGGGCCGCACGGGGCCGCTCGACAACAACCAAATCACCAACGACACGCTCCCGACGCTGAACGGTACCGGCGAGCCGGGCTCCACCGTGACGATCCGCCTGGACGGACAGGATATTGGTACTGCCATTGTGAACAACGGCGGCGCATGGACCTTCACGCCCACTACCGCATTAGGGAACGGGCAGCATACGTTCACCGTCGTCGCGAGCGATGCGGCCGGCAACACCAGCGCATCATCACCCGGCTTTACCTTTACCGTCGATACCACTCCGCCACCGGCGGCCACCCTTGACACCGTCTCCGATAACATCGGCACTGTGCAGGTTCCGCTTAACAGCGGGGATACTACCGATGACACGCTGCCGCAGCTGCAGGGAACCGCACCGGAAGGCACCACCATCACTATCTATGACGGGACCACCCTGCTCGGCACGGCCGTGCTTGACGGTAGCGGCGGCTGGAGCTTTACGCCAACCACGCCGCTGACGGACGGCCCGCATTCGCTGACGGTCCACGCGACGGATGAGGCGGGTAATACCACCATCTCGCCACCGTTTGAGCTGGCGATCGACACGACCGCGCCTGCAACGCCGGATATTCCTGAGATCACCGTGAACCCGGACGGCGCCACACCGGGGACGGCTCTGAATCCTGGGGAGACCACCCGCGATACCACACCAACCCTGAGCGGCTCGGGCACGCCGGGAGATACCGTAAACATTTACGATGGCGCAACCAAAATAGGTGAAGCCGAGATCGATGGCGACGGTAACTGGAGCTGGACACCGGAAGATCCGCTCCCTGACGGCACCTACGATCTCTCCCTGACGGTGACCAATCAGGACAGCGCCGGGAACGAAAGCGCACCGTCCACGCCAGTGACCATTACCATTGATACCGACGCGCCGGGCCAGCCGGGGATCCCGACGGTGACAGACAGCGTAAGCCAGATCACCGGGCCAGTGGACAACGGCGGAACCACCAACGATCCGCGCCCGGTACTGAGCGGCACCGGTACGCCGAATGACGTCATTACCATCTATGACCAGGTGGGTACAGGCGAGCCGCAGGCCGTGGGCAGCGTCACGGTGGACGGTAGCGGTAACTGGAGCTGGCGTCCTGAGAGCAACATTGGCGAAGGGACGCACCAATACACGGCGACCGCCACCGATGAAGCCGGCAATGAATCTCTGCCATCAACCGGTATCACGATAACGGTCGACACCCTCGCCCCGGATACCCCGCTCATCGGTTCCATTGGCGGCGCTCAGAATGGAGGCTCAACCAACGATAACACACCTGTCATTGGCGGAGGCGGCACGACCGGCGAAACGGTGATTATCTACAACAACGGCGTGGAAGTGGATCGCGTTGAAATCGCCAATGGCGAGTGGTCATACACCCTGCCGACACAAACCGATGGTCCGCTGAATATCACCGTCGCCGCGGTGGACGACGCGGGTAACCTGAGCCCGCTCAGCCCGGTCTTTAGCGTGACGGTCGATACGCAGGCACCGACCGTGCCGCAAATTGACGCCGTCTCTGACAGCCAACTGACTAACAGCGTGCTTTACACCCGCGACGGTACCCCAACCCTCACCGGGATTGGCGAGCCGGGTTCGAGCGTAACCGTTTCTGTTGATGGCACGCCGTCTCCGGTGGTCGTGGTGGTTCAGCCGAACGGGACATGGTCCTGGACAGCCGACCCCGCGCTTGCGGAAGGGCCGCACACCTTCTCGGTTGCCGCAAGTGACGCGGCGGGGAATACCTCCGCCAGCTCCGGCGATCTCAGCGTGACGGTGGATACGCTGCTTCCTGCAACGCCAACCAATATCACCATTGCCGCAGAGGGCACGCCGCTGACCGGTACGGCAGATGACGGAACCACGGTGACGGTGCGTGACGCCGGCGGCAATATCATCGGGACCGGGGTCGCGACGGGAGGCATCTTCTCCATCGCCCTCTCCCCGGCCCAACTGGATCCCGCGACGCTGACGCTGTTCGCCACGGACGCCGCAGGTAATGCAAGCCCGACAACCACCTTTGACGTACCGGACTCCCCGCTTATTCTGCCAGGGGTGCCGGTGATTACGGCAATCAACGATGATGCCGATCCCGTCACTGGCGATGTGAAAGATAAAACCACCAATGACACCACGCCTACCCTTACCGGCACCGCCGATCCGGGTAGCGTCATCACCATTTATCTGGATGGGGCGCTGGTTCCGCTGACCGAAATTGTTGCGGATACAGACGGCAACTGGAGCTACACGCCGCTGCTGCCGCTCGCGGAAGGCCCACACACCTTCGCCGTCACCGCCACGAATACCGGCACCGGCGCGACCAGCGGGCAGTCGCCGATCGCGACCGTCACCGTCGACCTCACCGATCCGACCGCACCAGCCATCGGTGCGGTGACCGATGACGTAGGCCCGGTCACCGGCCCAATCGCTGACGGGCAGAGCACCAACGACAACCGTCCTACCCTGACCGGAACAGGCACGGCCGGGGACACCATTACGGTGTACGATGACGGCGACCCGCTGGGCACCGTTGTTGTCGGTCCGACCGGCACCTGGAGCTACACGCCGACTGCGCTGGACGACGGCAGCCACACCCTGACCGTGACCGCCACCGACCCGGCAGGCAATGAGAGCGCCCCGTCGGCCGGGATCACCATCGTTGTCGACACCGTTTCCACCACGCCGGTAATTACCAGCGTGACGGATAACGCAGGGAATGCGGCAACGCCTGTCCCAAGCGGCGATCCAACCAACGACACTACGCCAACCCTGACCGGTAGCGCCGAGCCGAACAGCGTCGTCGCCATTTTTGATGGCGCTACGCAAATTGGTACGGTGGCAGCAGACGGCACCGGTGCCTGGACATTTACCCCTGAAACCGCCCTCGGCGAAGGGACGCATGACTTTACCGTCAGAGCGACGGATCCGCAGGGCAACGTCAGCCAGCCATCCAACGCCTGGAGCGTCGAAATCGATCTGACTGCGCCACAGGTGCCGACGATCGTTACGGTCAGCGACAATGCCCCGGGAGGCACAACCGGCCCGCTTACCGCCGGGCAGGTGACCAATGACACCACGCCAACCCTCAGCGGCTCCGGCCAGGCGGGTACCATCATTCACGTGCTGAATAACGGCGTGGAGATTGGCACCACCACGGTCGACGGCAGCGGCAACTGGACCTTTACGCCGGATCCGGTACTGACTGACGGGACGTATAACCTGCGCGTTAATGCCAGCGATGATGTCGGAAACGTCTCCGCCAACTCGCCAGTGTTCGCCTTTACGGTGGATACCGCCGGGCCTGCGGCCCCGGTGGTTACCACGGTAATAGACGATGTCAGCCCGGGAACGGGAACCCTCGCCAGCGACGGCTCCACGAACGACACCCGTCCAACCTTCAACGGTACGGGGGAAGTGGGCGCAACGGTACACGTTATTGTCGATGATGTGGAAATTGGCACGGCGGTCGTCAACGCCCAGGGTAACTGGACCTTCACGCCGACCACTGAACTGGGCGAAGGGCCGCACGTTATTACCTTCAACGCCACCGATGCCGCAGGCAATACCGGGGTCACCTCACCACCGTTCAACCTGACGGTGGATACCTCGGTGCCCGAAGCACCGGTCTTTACCCCGGCCACTGACGATGCAGGTACCGTGCTGGGCCCGGTCGCCTCGGGACAAAGCACAGACGACACCACGCCAACGCTGAACGGCACCGCGGCGGCCAACGCGACCATCACCATTTATGAAAGTGGCCGTGAAGTGGGTACCGCCGTGGCGGACGCAAACGGCGTATGGAGCTTTACCACCGGTACGCTGGCAAACGGCAGCCACACCTGGACCGCCACGGTAACCGATGCCGCGGGCAACGTCAGCCCTGCCTCACCAGGCTTTACGCTGGTGGTAGATACGGCTGCGCCTGTCGCGCCGGTTATCACCCAGGCGATTGACGACGTTGGCACCATCACCGGGGCAATAGGTTCCGGCCAGACCACCAACGATCCTCTCCCGCGTCTGGTGGGGACCAGCGAGCCGCTGGCCACCGTGAATATTTATGAGGACACCACGCTGGTGGGCACCGGTACTGCCGATGCCGATGGCAACTGGACCGTCGATATCACCGTGCCGCTGGACAGTGGGTCACACACCTTTACCGCAGAAGCAACGGATCAGGCGGGTAACACCAGCACGTCGTCCGCCGACTTCAGCCTGACCATTGACACCACACCGCCAGCGCTGCCGGTGCTGACCAGCATCACCGACGATGTCGGTAACGCCGCTGCGCCTGTCGCCAACGGCGGGTTAACCAACGACGCGCGGCCAACGCTCACCGGTACGGCAGAAGCCGGCGCAACGGTCACCATCTTTGATAATGGGGTACAGATTGGCACCGCAGTCGCCACCGGCGGCGCGTGGAGCTTTACGCCTTCCACCCCGCTGGCTGACGGGCCGCATAATCTGACTTTCTCCGCTACCGACGCGGTGGGCAACGCCAGCGCGCAGACCGGCGGTTACACCATTAATGTGGATGCCACCGCCCCTGTCGCACCGGCAATCACCTCGATTGAGGATGATGTGGGGACCGTCACCGGACCTGTTACTGGCACCAACCCAACCAACGATACCCGTCCGACCTTAAACGGTACGGCAGAAGCCAATACCACCGTACGTATTTACGACGGCACGACGCTGGTGGGGACCGTCACTGCCGATGCCAACGGCAACTGGACGCTGCCGCAAACCAGCACCACGCTGACGGAAGGCGCGCATAACTTCACCGCAACCGCCACCGATGCCGCGGGCAATACCAGCGTGGCTTCACCGATTATCACGATTAACGTTGACCTGACGCCGCCACCAGCCCCAACCGGGCTGGCGGTGATCACCAACGGGACGCAGGTCACCGGTACAGCAGAAGCGGGAAGCACCGTCACCATCACCAGCAGCACCGGAACCGTGCTTGGAACGGCCGTCGCGGACGGTAGCGGAAGCTTCAGCGCCACCATCACCCCTGCACAGACCGCCGGTGAATCCCTGATCGTCTTTGCTACCGATAAGGCCGGTAACGCGGGTATCACCACCTCCGTGATTGCCCCGATCACCACAATCCCGAACGCGCCTGTTATCGCTAATATTGACGATAACGTTGGCACGGTGACGGGCAACCTGACCAACGGGAATACCACCGATGACACCACGCCAACCCTGAGCGGCACGGCACAGCCGAACACGACCATCACCCTCTATAACAACGGGGTGCTGATGGGCACGGTCACCGCGAATGCCAGCGGCAACTGGAGCTTCACCACGCCGGTGCTGAGTGAAGGCCCGCATGCCTTCACCGCCACGGCGAGCAACGGCTCGGGCACCAGCCCGATTTCCACGTCGACCACCGTCATTGTCGATCTCACTGCGCCAACGGCTCCAACCGGGACCTTCAACGCAGACGGCAGCGTATTGACCGGTAGCGCTGAAGCGGGCAGCACCGTCACCATCCGCCTGGCGGATAATTCAACGGTCACCGCCACGGCGGACAGCAACGGTTCCTGGAGCTACACCTTCCTCAATAAACAGACGGAAGGTCAGACGCTGCAAATCACCGCCACCGATGCGGCAGGCAACGTTTCGCTGCCCGGCTCAGCCCTTGCGCCGGTGGTGCCGCTCTCTGCCAGCACCAACGCTGAAGAACTGGCGCTCACGACCACCGCCACGGTGACCAATTCGCAGTACAGCGACTATGGTTTCCTGCTGGTAGGCGCCTTAGGTAACGTGCTGACGCTGCTCGGCAACGACACCGCGCAGGTAGGTTTCACCGTCGGCAACGGCGGCAGTGCGGATATTGCCGTGAACGCCAACGCCACGGGTGCCGTTCTTTCCCTGCTCAATACCCTTGAGCTGGTAGTACAGCGCTTCGACGCCGCCAACAACACCTGGACTACCGTGGTCGATACCGGACAGCCGCAGTTCGCTGACCTGTTGACCCTCGGCGCGACGGGGGTGTCGCTGAACCTGAACGGGCTGGCGAATGGTCAGTATCGCGTCCTGAGCTACAACACTAACCTGCTGGCAACCGGCTCTTACACCAGCCTCGATGTGGCGGTGAAAGAGACCAGCGCAGGCACCGTGTCCGGCGAGACCAGCGTTGTCGGGAACGTCATCACTGACGTGGATCCAACCGCAGGCAGCGACAACGCCCCGGCGGGCACCACCGTCACTACGGTCACCAACGCCCAGGGCACCACCACCAGCGTTACGGCTGACGGCACGGTGATTCAGGGGCAATACGGCACGCTGACCATCAACCTGGACGGCAGCTATACCTATAACCTGACCAACACCAGCGCCGCCGTCATTGGCCGCACGGAGAACTTTACCTACACCATCACCCATAACGGCACCAGCGCCTCGGCAAATCTGGTTCTGTCGCTGGGCGAAGGCACTACCAGCAGCGGGATCGTGGCCGTGGACGATACCGCCTCGCTGACCTTCGACACCACCGTGGAGGCGATCAACAACGGCACCTCGTCGCAGGGCGGCTTTACCCTGGTGGGGATCAACCTTGGCAATACCCTGGGGCTGAACCTGCTGGACGATCTGGCCAACCCGATCATTTATAACGTGGAAGAAGGCACCACCCGCACCATGACCGTTCAGGCGTCCGTGGGCGGCGTCGCGCTGGCCTCGGTGTTCGACCTCTACATCTATAAGTTCAACAATGCGACGCAGACCTTCGAGCAGATGCGCGTTGAACCCGGCTGGCTGCGCGCGCCGCTGCTGGGCGGCACCTCCCCGCAGCTGACGTTGAACCTGCCCGCTGGCGAGTACCTGTTCCTGCTCAATACGGCGGCGGGGATCACCGCGCTGACGGCCTACACGCTGAACGTCTTGCAGGATCATGTCTACAGCGTGGCAAGCGTGAGCGAGAGCACGACCGGGGATGTGCTGGCGGATGATATTGCGCCAGCAGGTACCGTGGTCTCCGACGTTAACGGCGTGGCGGTGAACAGCAGCGGCCTGACGGAGATCACCGGCGAGTACGGTACGCTGCGGATCAACGCGGCCGGGGAGTACACTTACACCCTGGATAGCGGAGTCGGCGCTGACAGCATCAGCACCCCAGATACCTTCGTCTACACCATCACCGCGCCGAACGGCTCGAAAGACACGGCATCGCTGAACATCACCCCGACCGCGCAGCCAATGGACGCGGTGAACGATGTCAGCACGGCGATGGACGTGAACTCGGTGCACCGCACCGCCGCATACTCGGATACCACCGTCGGGTCGGCGAGCTGGAACGCCGCGCTGCTTGCCTCAACCCAGGGCAGCGGGAGCGGGACCTTCGTGGTGGATCCTAATACTGCACTGCATAACGTGGTTCTGTCGTTTAACGTCGCCTCGCTGCTGACCCTTACCGGGTTAACGGTCGACTGGACGCTGACCAACGGCACCACCACCCTCAGATCCGGCTCATTTAACGGCGGGCTGCTGCTGGGCGGCAGGGCGACGATCAACCTGACGGGCCTCGATCTGGAAGCGGGAACCTATACGCTGAACTATACCGGCAGAATGGGACCGCTGGGGGTGGGAAATATCACCGTTACCCCAAGCGTCACCGGGACCAGCTACTCCCTGTCGCAGTTTGACGCCACGGGCACCCACACCGTTGACGGCAATATCTTCGACGGCACCGGCTCCGCGGGCGCGATGGACCAGCTGCACTCGGTCGATACCCGTCTCAGCATTACCGGCTACGACGGCGTAACCACCACGCTGGATCCTTACACCGGCAGCACGCAGGTAAACATCACGGGCCACTACGGCACGCTGGCGATTGCCGCAGACGGCAGTTACACCTACACACTCAACCCGGGGATATCGTTCTCTACCATCACCAGCAAGGAGGTCTTTAACTACACCCTGACCGACGCTAACGGCACCCGGGATACCGCCTCGCTGACCATCAATATGGCACCGAAATTTGTCAGTTCGGAACATAACGATGTGATTAGCGGCACGGCCTACGGCGACACGCTGATTTATCAGGTGTTGAACACTACGGCGGGTAACGCCACCGCAGGTAACAGCACGGGTGACCACTGGACGAACTTCTCCCTGTCGCAGGGAGACAAGATCGACATTAGCGATCTGCTGGTGGGCTGGAACGGTAGCGCGTCGACGCTGGGGAACTATGTCTCTGTTTCACAAAGCGGTAACAATACTGTGATCTCCATCGACCGTGACGGCACGGGAGCCGCCTACACTAAATCTACGCTCGTTACGCTGGACAACGTTCAGACCACCTACGACGAGCTTGTAAACCAGCAACACATCATTACCTGATAGCACCTGCAAGAAATGACCCGGGCGCGCACAGCGCCCGGGCATAAACAAAAAAGCAGTACTTTTTTATTAGGGACAAGACATGGGAAAGAAGATGCCTTACTGGTGGCTCTCGTGCTGCCTGATATCTGTGCCCGCTATCGCGGCAAACCCTGCGGCGATGATTAATACCGGACAATTAAGCGAAACGCAGGAACTCCCCTCTTTAAATGGCCGCGTGGCGCCCGTAGCCAGCAAAGCCGCCCCCGGCACGCTACAGCTGGATGAAGCCGTAAACCGCGCCGTGACCTGGCATCCGGCCATCAGTGAAGCCGTCGGCAAACTCTATCAGCAGAGCGAAAATGTGGACGTCGCCAAATCGAAATATTATCCGCAAATTAACGCCGGCATGGATAACGGCTATAGCCACGACGGCGACGATAATGGCTTTACCCCCTCGCTGGTGCTTTCTCTTTCGCAAATGCTTTACGACTTCGGCAAAGTCGCAAGCCAGGTGCGCGCCGAAAACGCGGGCGTCGCCCAGCAGCAGGCCAACGTGCTGGTGAGCATCGACACTATCGCCCACGATACCGCCATCGCTATGGTGCAGGTGCAGACCTGGCAGCAGATGGTCGAGACCGCTAAAGAACAGCTGGACGCCCTGACCTCCATCGGCACACTGACGAAGCTGCGTAATGACGAAGGCGCCACGTCGCTCTCTGACGTGGTGCAGACCGATGCCCGTATCGAAGGCGCGCGAGCGCAGCTGATGCAGTATCAGGCCAGCCTCGACAGCTCACGCGCCACGCTGATGAGCATGCTGGGCTGGGACGGCCTGAACGCGGTCAGCAATGAATTTCCGCAAAGTCTGGCCCGCAGCTGCGATATTGCCGAGCCGGACGATCGCCTGGTACCCTCGGTTTTAGCGGCCTGGGCGCAGGCCAACGTCGCGCAGGCCAATCTCGACTATGCCAACGCGCAGATGACCCCTACCGTCTCGCTGGAGCCGGAAGTCCGCCACTATCTTAACGACCGCTACTCAGGCAACGAAACGCGGGACCGCACCCAGTACTCCGCGTGGGTAAAAGTGCAGATGCCGCTCTATCAGGGCGGCGGCCTCACCGCCCGGCGTAACGCCGCCGGACACGCGGTGGAATCGGCCCAGTCCACCATTCAGCGCACCCGTCTTGAGGTGCGGCAAAAACTGCTGGAAGCGCGCAGCCAGGTGATGAGCCTGATGAGCACGCTTCAGATCCAGGGCCGCCAGGAAGCACTCAGCGCCCGTACCCGCGAGCTGTATCAGCAGCAGTATCTCGATCTTGGTTCCCGCCCGCTGCTCGACGTGCTCAACGCCGAGCAGGAGGTGTATCAGGCGCGCTTTACCCAGCAGCAAACCGCCGGACAGCTCCGCCAGCTTCAGCTGAACTGTCTCTACCAAACCGGGCGCATACGTCAGGCGTTCGATCTTGAAAACCGCACCATCCAGACCGTGGAGATCCAGCCATGAAGCAACGCGATATTCCGCAGGGTGAAAACATGACGGATGAGGCGCTGGAGCAGTGGGCGCAGGCGTTTGGCTATGTGGCGACGCGCTATCGCGTTGCCTGCTCGCCAGGCTCGCTGATCGCGGGCGCGCCGTGGCTGAAAGGCAAACCGATGGTGCCCGCGCTGACGCAGCTCGCCCGTGAAGCCGGGCTGACGTTCCAGCTACTGACGGCCGATCAGCACGCCATCAACAGCTGGCGTCTGCCGGTGGTGGTAGAGCTAAACGACGGTAAAATCGGCGTGATCGACAATTTCGACGGCGAGGATACGCTTGAGGTCAGCTTTTTCGACGACAACACGCACACCAACCGCCTGTCGATGAGCGCGATGCTGCCTGCCATCCGCCACGTCATCGCCCTGCGTCCGCTGGCGGCGCTGAAGGACAGCCGCGTGGACGCCTATATCTCAAAATACCGCCCGGACTGGCTCTACCGGCTGGTGATGCGCGACCTTCGCCCTTACAGCTGGGTGATGCTGGCGGCGCTGTTTATCAACGTGCTCTCCCTCTCCGGCATTGTCTTTTCCATGCAGGTGTATGACCGGGTGATCCCCGCCCAGTCCTACCCGACGCTCTACGTACTGACCATTGGGGTACTGATCGCCACGCTGTTTGGTTTTGTGCTGCGCGTGGCGCGCGGGCACATTATGGATCTGCTGGGCAAACGCTCGGATATGCGCGTCTCGGATCGGGTCTTCGGCCACGCGCTGCGGCTTCGCCACAGCGCCATTCCGCGCTCCACCGGCAGCTTTATCTCCCAGTTGCGCGAGCTGGAGCAGATCCGCGAGATGGTCACCTCCTCCACCATTTCCACCATCGTCGATCTGCCGTTCTTTATCCTGTTTGTGATTGTGCTGGCGATCATCGCCCCGCAGCTGGCGTGGATCGCCCCGGTGGCGGCGGTGATCATGGTCCTGCCTGGCCTGCTGCTGCAAAAGAAGCTGGCAGAGCTGGCGAAGCAGTCGGCGCATGAATCTACCCTGCGCAACGCGGTGCTGGTGGAGAGCGTGCAGGGGCTGGAGGACATCAAGCTGATGCAGGCGGAGAACCGCTTTTTGCAGCAGTGGAACAGCTATATCCAGATCACCGCCGAATCCGGCCTGCGCACCCGCGAACTGACGCAGAACCTGATCAGCTGGGGGATGACCATTCAGAGCCTGGTCTATGCCGGGGTGATCGTGGTGGGCGCGCCGATGGTGATCGACGGCACCTTAACCACCGGTTCGGTGGTGGCCGCCTCGATGCTCGCCTCACGGATGATCGCCCCGATGGCGACGCTGTGCGGCGTGCTGGCCCGCTGGCAGCAGGTGAAGGCGGCCAAAGAGGGGCTGGACAGCATTATGCAGCTGCCGACCGAGAACCAGCGCGAAGAGACGCCGATCCGCCAGGACGTGCTGCGCGGCCACTATCTTTTCGAGCAGGCGCAGTTCCGCTATCACCCGGAAGATCCCCGCATGGCGCTGCGCATTAACCGCCTGGAGATCAAAGCGGGCGAAAAAGTGGCGATCCTCGGGCGCAACGGCGCGGGTAAATCAACCCTGTTGCAGGCGATGGCGGGCGGGATGGATCTGGCGGGCGGTGAACTGCGGCTCGACAACCTCAGCCTGCCGCATCTGGACGTGGCTGACGTGCGGAGAAACGTCGGCTTTATGACCCAAAACGCCCGGCTGTTTTACGGCACCCTGCGCGAGAACATCACGCTCGGCATGCCCCGCGCCACCGATGAAGAGATCTTCGAGGTGCTGGAGATGTGCGGCGCGGCCAGCTTTGTGCAGAAGCTGCCAAAGGGGCTGGATTACCCGATTATGGAAAATGGCGTCGGGCTGTCCGGCGGGCAGCGGCAGTCTATTCTGCTGGCGCGGATGCTGCTGCGCGACCCGAATATCGTGCTGATGGATGAACCGACCGCCTCCCTAGATGAACATACCGAGCGGGAATTTATTCAACGACTCGGGGCGTGGCTCGGCAACCGCACGCTGGTTGTCGCGACCCACCGCGTGCCGGTACTGGAGCTGGTGGAGCGCGTGGTGGTACTCAAAGATGGCATGCTGGTGATGGACGCGCCAAAAGCGCAGGCGCTGAACAACAGCCGTATGCAGCAACAGCAGCAGGCAACCGGACGGGAGTGGAATAATGAAAATCAATCAGCGTGACGTTGCCGCAGTAGAAGATCTGGATAACGCGCTCGACTCCGAGAGCGGTTATACCGGTGCCCGGCGCATCGTTTTCTTCTCCCTGCTGATGTTTGCGGTGCTCGGCGTCTGGGCGTGGTTCGGGGTGCTGGATGAAGTCTCAACCGGCACCGGAAAAGTGATCCCCAGTTCACGCGAGCAGGTATTGCAGTCGCTGGATGGGGGGATCCTCACCGAGCTGAACGTACACGAAGGGGATCAGGTGCAGGCCGGACAGGTGCTGGCGCGGCTGGATCCTACCCGCTCGGAATCTAACGTCGGCGAAAGCGCGGCGCGTTACCGCGCGTCGCTGGCCTCCAGCGTGCGCCTGTACGCCGAGGTGAACGATCTCCCGCTGAAATTCCCGCCTTCCCTGGCGAAATGGACCGACCTGACCGCCGCAGAAACGCGGCTTTACAACTCTCGCCGCGCCCAGCTGGAGGATACGCAGCGTGAACTCCGCTCCGCGTTAGCGCTCGCCAATAAAGAACTGGCGATCACTCAACGGCTGGTGAAAACCGGTGCCGCCAGCCACGTGGAAGTACTGCGCCTGCAACGGCAGAAAAGCGACCTGGAGCTGAAGCTCACCGACGTACGTTCCCAGTATTACGTGCAGGCCCGTGAAGCGCTGTCGAAGGCCAACGCCGAGGTGGATATGGTGTCAGCGATCCTGAAAGGCCGCGAGGATTCCGTTACCCGCCTGACGGTGAAGTCGCCGGTGCGCGGGATCGTGAAAAACATCAAGGTGACCACCATCGGCGGCGTCATACCGCCCAACGGCGAGTTAATGGAAATTGTGCCGGTGGACGATCACCTGCTGATTGAAACCCGCCTCTCGCCCCGGGATATCGCCTTTATCCATCCTAATCAGGAGGCGCTGGTGAAAATCACCGCCTACGATTACGCGATTTACGGCGGGCTGCACGGAGTGGTGGAGACCATTTCGCCGGACACCATTCAGGACGAAGCGAAGCCGGAGGTGTTCTACTACCGTGTATTCATTCGCACCAGCCAGGATTATCTGGTGAACAAGGCGGGCAGGCACTTTTCGATTGTGCCGGGGATGATTGCGACGGTGGATATTAAGACCGGGGAGAAAACGGTGCTGGATTATCTGATTAAGCCGTTTAACCGGGCGAAGGAGGCGCTGAGGGAGCGGTAGTCAAACGCCGGGTGGCGGCTTCGCCTTACCCGGCCTACACCGCTGTTCCGAGTGATGAGGATCCAACACACCTAACATGATCTCCATCACCAATCTGCTATAGTAGCCCAAATTTATTTTTCAGGAAGAAATCATGCGCCAACGAACCATTGTCTGCCCCATCATCCAGAATGACGGAGCCTACCTGCTATGTAAAATGGCCGACGATCGCGGTGTATTCCCCGGTCAGTGGGCACTCTGCGGTGGTGGAATGGAACCAGGCGAAACCATGGAACAGGCGCTGCGCCGTGAAGTCCGTGAGGAGCTGGGCGACGCGCTGGACATTATCGACGTCAAGCCCTGGGCTTTTCGCGATGACATCAGGGTCAAAACTTACGCCGAGGGTACCACCGAGGAAATTTATATGATTTATCTGATCTTCGACTGCATCAGCGCCAATCGGGATGTTACGTTTAACGACGAGTTTCAGGAGATCGCCTGGGTTTATCCGGAATCGTTAAGAGAGCTGGATCTCAACGAGGCCACGCGCATTACCTTTGCGCAAAAGGGCCTTCTTTAATCGCCCACTGCCCCGGCGTTTTACCGGTCCACGTTCTGAAAACTTCAATAAATGCGCTGACGCTGCTGTATCCGCACGAGAGCGCAATCCACCCCACCGGCTTCCCCGCCGCCAGCCACTCCATCGCCTGCATGACGCGCGCCAGCTGGCGCCAGTTGACGAAGTTCATCCCCGTCTCCGCGCTAAACCGCCGGTTGAATGTACGTACGCTCATCCCGGCACGGCTGGCATGGCTTTCCACCGTCTGATTATCATCGACGGATTGCAGCAGTTTCCTGACCACATTTTTCAGCCGGGGATCGGTCGGTACGGGCAGATAAAAGCGGACCTGAGACGCCAGAGCCAACTCCTCCAGCAGCAGGATGAGCTTTCGGGGATCGTATTCACTCCCGGCAACGCTTAAACGGGAAAACAGTGCATCGGTAAAATCGTCAGACTCGAAAAGCGTGGCCTCTTCCGGAAGCCCTTCACAATGGGCAGGGTCAAGATAGACAGCGCAACCTTCAATCGCACTTTCCGAAAAGGCAGCGTGCTGCTGACCAGGCGGGATCCAGCCGATATGTTTTGCGGGTACCACCGAACGCCCCAGCGGCGTCTCAATCACCAGCAGCCCCGCAGCAATGCGCCAGAGCTGGCCGGCATGATGGCTGTGCCACGGGGTGTGATAGCCGCCGGGATGAACAAGCCTCTCAGTTGTCAGCATGAATTTGACCGAAAATCGTTATTCTTCGACTTATTACAGAAACTACGCCTTATGCTGTCAAGGATAATAGCGGCTCAACATCACGAGGAGCTAACATGACCATCATTACATCCCTGATAAACCAGCCCGACAACACCGCGCAGCGCGAGCAAATGGCCTGTCTGTTAACCCGCTTATTCAATGGCAATGTAGATCCGGCAGAGGTGTTTACGCCCGATTACCAGCAGGTTACGGACGGTCACATGCTTGATTATCAGGGATTTATGAAACACCTGAACCATGTGCGTGCGCAGATCCGCGAGATTACGTTTACCGTGGAAGCGTTATGTTGCCATAACGAATGTGTGGCAGACCGGCACAGAGTGGCCGTGACATATCCGGATGGTCGCCAGGCAGAATTAGAGGTGTATATGTTTGCCACGCTGCGCGAGGGGAAAATTTGTCGGATCCATGAAGTCACACAGGCGCCAGACGGCGATGCATTTGACCGCACCCTCGCCCACGCCACGCAATAACCTTACCCTACACGGGAACAGCGCATAACGGCATCTGCCATTATGCGCATCCGCTTACAGGGAAATTTTCAGACGTCGAACCGCTTCTTTAAGCTGCTCATCTGTTGGGGTAACGAAAGACATGCGCAGCGTGGTGTGGTCCGGCTCGTTGCAGTAGAAGAACTCACCCGGCACAAACACGACGCCGTTGCTCAACGTTTTTTCCAGCCATTTCGTCGTATTGATGCCGTTATCCATTTTCGCCCACAGGAACATGCCGCCCTTTGGCTTGTGGAACGACATCACATCGCCCAGCTCCGCTTCCAGTTCACTGGCAAAGGTCTGGTATTTCTGGCGATAGGCTTCGCGGATCATTTTAATCTGATTCGCCAGACGACCGGTTTTCAGATATTCGTACGTCATCAGCTGCGACAGCGTGCTGGTGTGCAGATCGGTGGTTTGCTTGAGGTTCACCACCGCACGCTTCAGCCACTCCGGTACCAGCACCCAGCCCACGCGGGTGCCCGGCGCGAGGATTTTAGAGAAGGTGGAGGTGTACACCACGTTATCCTCATTGCCGATATCTTTGGCATGAGCAATCAGCGGGCGGAACGCTTCCTCGGTATAGTTGATTTCGCTGTACGGATCGTCTTCGATAGTCACGAAGTCATAGCGCTTCGATAATTCCACCAGCTGTTTACGACGCGCCTCGGAGAGCGTCACGCCGCCCGGGTTACCAAAGGTTGGCACGATATAAACCGCTTTGATGGTTTTGGTTGCCACCAGCGCTTCAAGTTCATCTACTTTCATGCCGTCGCCGTCGGTGCCGACGGATTCAAAATTCGCCTGTGCCAGGCCAAAGACCTGCAACGCGGCGAGGTAGGTCGGACGCTCAACGACGACCGTATCGCCCGGGTTAATTAACGCACGCGCCAGCACGTCAAGCGACTGTTGAGAGCCGGATGTAATGACCACGTCATCGGCTTTACAGGCGATGCCGCGACCTTCACAGATGCGTTGGATCTCTTCGCGCAGCCCCGGGACGCCTTCCGTCAGGCCGTACTGGAACGCTTCGCCAAAATGCTGAGACAGCACGGCATCAGCGGCAATTTTTAAACCTTCATGATCGAACAGATCCGGGTTTGGAATACCGCCCCCCAGCGAAATCACGCCTGCCATTTTGCTATGTTTTAATAATTCACGGATGGCAGAGGATTGCAGGCCCTGCGCGCTGCTGGCGAGTTTGTTTGCAGACATTCTTTACTTACCTTCTTTTTTTATATTGTGCCCAATCTTAGCAGAATATGGGCAATAAATTCCGTTAGCTTAGGCAGCGGACGCAAATCCTGGCGCCACAATAAATGCACCGGCCTCGGCGCGGGCGTAAACGCTTCCAGAACCCGAACCAGCCTGCCGTTTGCCAGCTCTTCAGCCACCAGCACTTCCGGTTGCAGCAATAGTCCTGCCCCGGCTCGCGCCGCCATGCGTAAGCCGTAGCCGTCATTGCATCGTAAGACGGCATCACGCTTCCAGCGCACCTCGCCTTCCACACCGGGCAGCCGCCACTCGTTACGCGCCGTCCATACCGTGTGCGACAGACACAGGTGATCCACCAGATCGGCTGGCGTTTGCGGCGTACCGTGACGCGCCAGATATTCCGGCGCGGCGCAGATCGTCATGTTGTAGGGACACAGGTATTTCGCCACCAGATCCTCATTTCGGATCTCCCCGATGCGAATGGCCAGATCGACCCCTTCCTCCACCAGATCCACCATTCGGTTGGTGAGATCCAGTTCGATGCGCACTTGCGGGTAGCGCTGTAAAAACGTGGCCGTCAGAGGCGCGATAACGCAGCCGCCAAACGAAGTGGGTGCCGTCACGCGCAGGGTGCCGGCGGGCGTGGCTCGCAGACGTTCAACTGCGTTTTCAGCAATCGAGACCTGCTCCAGCACGCGCCTGGCCTCTTCGAAATAAACGCGTCCGGCGTCGGTCAGGCTCTGGCGACGGGTGTTGCGTTCCAGTAGCCGCGTGCCGAGCTGCGATTCCAGCAACGCAATATACTTCCCGACCATCACCGCCGACATCTCCAGCCGGGCCGCCGCGCCGGTGAAGCTGCCGCTTTCCACCACCGCGATGAACGTCTCCATCCCGCGAAGCTTATCCATATTCCAAACCTCTGGTTAGTAATCTTCTAACGTTAGCCCAGTTTATCTGAGTTTTTATTTATTAAAGAATGAAGGCTCACAACATAAGGAGTCTGCTATGAAAATCGTCATTATTGGTGCCAGCGGTACGGTCGGTCGTGCAGTCACAGAAGAGTTAAGCCAACGCCACGAGACGATCCGCGTGGGTCGCACGCAGGGCGAGCATCAGGTGGATATCACCTCGCAGGCGAGCGTACAGGCGCTGTTCGAAAAGATCGGCCCGGTGGATGCGATTGTCTCCGCCAGCGGTGGGGTACACTTCGGCCCGCTCGCAACCATGACCGACAGCGAGTTCAACCGGGGCTTGCAGGATAAGCTACTGGGGCAGGTTCGTCTGGCGCTGACCGGCCAGCACTTCCTGAACGAAGGCGGCTCGATCACGCTGATAAGCGGGATTGTGGCGCACGAGCCGATTGCTCAGGGCGTCAATGCCACCACCGTAAACGCGGCGCTGGAAGGGTTTGTGCGCGCCGCGGCCTGTGAACTGCCGCGCGGGATCCGCATTAACCTGATCAGCCCGACGGTGCTGACGGAATCCGTCGAAGCATATGATGGCTTCTTCCCGGGCTTTGAAAGCGTTCCCGCTGCGACCGTTGCGCAGGCCTACCGCCGCAGCGTGGAAGGGGTACAGAGCGGGCGGGTATATAAAGTCGGCTATTAAGCCTTACGGGCGGCGATCAGCACCAGCATCGGGCGTTCCGCCTCTTCGGCCAGCGCGGGCCAGGCGTCAACCTGCGTCTGCGTTGGTCCCCACTCATTGACTTCGCTTATCGTCAATCCGGCCTTGATCAGCGCGTTAAGCGTGGTACCCAGCGTGCGGTGGTATTTGATTACCCCCTCTGCCAGCCAGTTGCTGACGCGCTTGCCTTCGTCCTGATAATGGTTCACGCCCCAGAACCGCTCACCGTTGTCGTCGGTGAGCCAGCCCTGACGGGTGGCGCAGGTATAAATCGGGTGCTCCATCGAGAAGACCAGGCTGCCGCCGGGTTTAAGCGCACGCTGCACCCTGGCGAATAACGCGTCCAGTTCCGGCAGATAGTGCAGCGCCAGCGAGCTGTAGACCAGATCGAGACTGTTTTCGCGAAGCTGAAGAGATTCCAGATCGCTACGCTGATAGTGGATCTGCGTGTCATCCGTCAGTTCTGCCGCGCGGGCGAGCATCTTTTCAGAGATATCGACGCCCGTGACGTCGCAAGCGCCCAGCTCGCGCGCCACGCGGCAGAACCAGCCGTAGCCGCACCCAAGATCGATAATCGATGTGCCAGTTAAATCCGGCAGCATCGCCTTAAGCGCAGGCCACTCTGGCGCGCCGTCCAGCCCCTGAACCGAGCGCGGAAGCTGGGCGTAGCCTTCGAAAAACGCCGGATTGTCGTAGATGTTTTGTGCCATGGCAGATCCCTCTTTAAGAATGTGCATAGCAGTATACTGCATTGTCGGGTGGCGGCTTCGCCTTACCCGACCTACAAAATCTCCGAACCGTAGGCCGGGTAAGCGCAGCGCCACCCGGCACCACATTAGCCCACAGAGCCCCAGACCAGATTCCCCTTGTGGAACGTCGCGGTACGCGGAGAGATACGCGCCACGGCCTCAGCGGAACAGGAGGCATCCACCAGCACGAAGCTGGCGTCGTCCTGCGCTTTAGGCCACACGCGCTCACCTTTGTCGTTCAGCGGCAGCACGTCGCCGGTGGCGATGCCCAGCGCCCGCGAAAGCGTCTGTTCGTTCGGGCGAATATAGAGCTGGGCGTAGAGGTTGGCTTTCTCCAGCATGTCCCCCAGACCGTACGGGGACCAGTGGTCAATCACGCTGTCGGTACCGGTCATGACAAACACGCCTTTATCACGCAGCTGCTTCAGCGGCATGTGCAGGGTGCCAATCGGCACGGTCGAGGCGATGGTCACCTGCTGCGCCGCCATGCGGGTGGCGATCTCATCCACCTGCTGTTCGTTAAGCGTCGCCAGCGCGAAGGCGTGGCTAATGGTCAGCTTCCCCTTCAGCGCCGGCGTTTTCTCCACGGTTTCTACCATGTAGTTCACCGCCGCCACGCCCGCCGGGCTGGTTTCGTGCAGATGGATATCCACCCCTTTGTCATAATCCAGCGCAATCTGGAACATGGTGTCGAGGGATTTCTCCATCGCGCCGTCGACGCTGGTTGGGTCCAGCCCGCCCACATAATGCGCCCCCGCCTGCATCGCCTCGCGCATCAGCTTTTCAGAATTCGACAGCAGCAGACCGTGCTGCGGGAAGGCAACGATTTCACAGTCAAAACCTGGCTTACGGCGCGCCAGTACCGCCTGCAAATTTTCCAGGTTTTTCAGGCCGGAAACCGGCTCTATGTTGCAGTGGCTGCGGGCGATGGTGGACCCTTTGGACTGGATCAGGTCGATCAGCTTTTCGGCGCGTTCTTGCGTGTAAGGCTGTAATTCCGGCAGCAGCTTCTGCTCCAGGCGGATCATGTCCTGAATGGTGGTACCCGCCGGACGGTTCAGGGAGCGCCACGGGCCGCCATAGAAGGTTTTGTCCAGATGGATGTGCATGTCGCGCATCGCCGGGAGCATCAGCTTTTTGCCCGCGTCGAAGTGCGGCAGGGCCGCATCGGCGTGGCTGTTGTTATCGCGCAGGGCGACGATTTTCCCGTCTTTGATCTCAAGCGTTTTCAGCTCGGTGCGGGTACTTGTCGCCACGCTGCCTTCGAAGTTAAACCCGGCTTCCAGCAGCACGTTGTCGAGATAGTAATGTTTTGCGGTGATGTTCATCGGTTTACCCGTCTCGCAGGTTGCCTTAGCAGAATCGGCAGCATACGCGACGGAACCCGTGGCGCCAAAAAGCGCGCAGGCGGTAACCATTTTACCGCTCTGGCTAATAAACTCGCGGCGGCTTTTATTCTCACTCATCTTATCTTCCTTCGTTAACAATGTGGGTACCCGTTTCACCGCGCAGCGCTGCGGGCAGGCAGTCCGGCGAGGTGATGATCACGCGCCTGCCGCCATGGCGTAAAAATTCCAGCGAGGCGACGATTTTCGGCAACATGCTGCCCGCCGGGAAGTGGCCTTCATCCCTGTAGCGCGTCATCTGCGCCACGTTGACGGTATCCAGCGCCTGCTGGTTCGGCTTGCCGAAGTTCACGCACACTTTCTCCACGCCGGTGGTGATCACCAGCACGTCGGCGCCGATCTCGCGCGCCAGCAGCGCGGTGGAGAGATCTTTATCTATCACCGCGTCCACGCTCTGATAATCGCCCTGGTCACTGCGCACCACAGGAATGCCTCCGCCGCCCGCGCCGATCACCACAAATCCTTTCTGCGTCAGCGCCTTGATGGCATCCGCCTCGACAATGCGCCGCGGCTGCGGTGAAGCTACCACGCGGCGATAGCCCCGGCCTGAATCCTCGACAAAATGCCAGTCCGGGTGCGCAAGTTGCAGTTCGTCGCGCTGCGCCTCGCTGAAGAACGCGCCGATGGGTTTCGTCGGGTGCATAAAGCCAGGATCATTTTTATCCACCTCCACCTGCGTGACGACCGTGACCGCTTTTTGTTCCCCGCGCGCCGCCAGGCGGTTGTTGAGCGCCTGCTGGATCAGGTAGCCGATGCCGCCCTGGGTATCCGCCACGCAGTTTGCCAGCGGGGTCAGCGGCAGCCCTTCCCGCTCGTGGGCGATCTCGGCGCGGCGCAGATCCAGCCCCACCTGCGGGCCATTGCCGTGGGTGAGCACGATGTCATAGTCCGAGGCCAGCATTTCGAGCACCGACTCAGCCACCGCTTTGACCGCCTGCGCCTGATGCTCAATCGACTGGCTGGCGTTGTCTTTGATAATGCTGTTGCCGCCGATGGCAACGACCATAAGCTCTTTCATTTTGTTTCCTTTAGAAGGTGCGTTCTGGCGCCCTCACCCTGGCCCTCTCCCACTGGGAGAGGGGGATTAACAGAGATATCCAGCACATGCTTCACCACAAACATCCCGCCCATCATCAGGTAGGCCGTGACGAACATCAGGGAACTGCCCTCGGCAAAGCCCACCACCGGCGCGTGGATCACGCCAAACAGCGCCAGCAGCGCGCCTCCTGCGGCGGCGACGGCCCCCCGTAGCGGTTTGTTGATGATGGCGAAGATGGCGATACAGCCCCAGAGCATGCTGGCGAGCGGCGCGCCGTTGCCGAGATGCATCAGGCCTTCGTAGTAGATCCCCTTGCTGTGCAGCACGTCGGTGCCAATTTTCGCCGCGCTGGTCCCCGCCGCGCTCATCACGCTGTTCATCATGGTCAGCGCCCAGTTGGCGATCCACGGGAACAGGCAGATGAAGATGACGGGCACCTCCACTTTCGGGGTTTCCCTCACCACCTGGTTGGCGGTGACGACGCCGATAAACACCAGAATCGGCACGATGGCGGTCATCGGGATGATGGCGAGCATAAAGGCCCCCAGCCCGAACAGCGGCACGATGAACATGGTCACGCCGGACGCCAGGGTGTAGCCAATACTGGCGCCCATCGCTTTCCAGCCAGGATGGCCGACGTAGACCGTGACCGGGAACGGATTGCCCATCAGGCAGCCGAGCATGGAGGCCAGACCGTTCGCCAGCATTACCTTGCGGGTCGGGTATTCATCCCCCGCCGCATGGGCGCTTTCGATGTTCTCCAGGTCAAAGATGTAGTTCGCCAGCCCCAGCGGTACGGCGGACGCCAGATACGGCAGCGCATGCGGCAACCCCTGCATAAAGCTGTCCACATGCACTTCCGGCGGGTTAAAGCCGAAGGATGACATGGACGCTTTAATGGCATCCGGGCTTTGCAGGCCGGAGATCCACGCAAGCAGAGTACCGGCAATCAACAACAGCAGGCCGGTCGGGATGCGGGCGAAAATCGGCTTTTTACCGAACCAGTTAATGAAGATCAGCAGCAGGACGATAAACGACACGGTCGGCGCTTCGAACGCCTGCAACATCGGGTTCATCGCCAGCAGGAGCAGGCCAAGACCGGACAGGCACGACAGCAGCACGGTACGCGGGATCATCTTGCGGATGGTTTCCCCCAGGAAGGAACCGCCCGCGAGGATCATCGCTTCCACAAAGCACCACACCAGGCCAATCTGAATCGCGAAATCCGCATCGCCGGTTTGCTGGTAAACCGGCATTAAGACCAGGAAGGTCACGGTAAAAATCGACGGCGCGCTCGGGCCGGACGGCAGCGCGGTGACGTCCGTTCGTCCGGTGGCGCGCGCCATTTGCAGGCCAAACCACGTATAGCAAAGACTCGCCACCAGCACCGCCAGCCCGAAGGCTGGCGCGATGCGTCCATAAACAATCTCCTTCGGGATGCCGACGACAAAAATGAGCAGCCCCATCATGGTCAGCAAATTGGTCAGGTTGTTGGTCATCAACCCGAAATAAGCTGCCCAGTCACCTCTTTTCCACTCCAGTTTCATGTTTTTCATGGATGCATACCTTATAGAACGTAGCGATCGCGGAAGGTTAACAGCGCCTTTTCAAAACAGCTAAACGGCGGGTGAACGATGCCCGCCCCAATCATGCCGATACCGGCGTCCTTATGGGCAATGGCGGTATTAATGACCGGCAGAATGCCGCTGCCCGCGACCTTCGTGATGTCGATGGCGGACGGGATGCCCATAAACGACAGCAGCGGAATGGTGACGTTCGGGTTTTCGCCGAGAGTGATTTCGCGCATCTGGCGGGAGAAATCGATGGCTTCCTCCACCGTGCCGCCCACCAGCGCCACGATTGCCGGTGCCGTCGCCATCGCAAAGCCGCCGATGCCGTAGGTTTCGGTAATCGCGCTGTCGCCGATATCCAGCCCGGAGTCTTCCGGCTTATAGCCCGCGAACATCGGGCCGAGCACCTGCTGCGCCGGGCCGGTGAACCACTGCCCCGGCAGGCCGGAAACGCGCAGGCCGAACTCGTAGCCGTTGCGCGCCATGGTGGTGACGACGGTGCTGTACTCAATGCCGTGGGCGGCATCCAGCGCGGCCTTACACATTGCCATCCACGTCGGACCGGAGAAGTAGTCGCTGCTGGCGACAAACTCGAACACTTCACGCTGCTGCGTCACCGGATAGCCCGCCTGGATCAGCCCCGGCGTCAGCGCCTGGATAAGCAGCGTGGTGCCCGCGTTGTTGCGGTTGTGGCACTCGTCGCCCATGTGCAGCGCCTGGGCCAGCATCAGTCGCAGGTCGATTTCGCCGATAATCTTCATCGCGTCGCGCAGCATTGGGCCGAGCACGTCGCGCATCCAGTTCAGGCGGTCGATCACGCTCTGATCGTTGGCCCCCATGCGCAGGATCTTCGCCATCTGCTCGCTGAGGTTGGTGAAGGCGCGGTTGCCGTAGGTTTTGTTCTCAACGATGTGCATAAACATCGACGCGGAGGTGACGCCCGCCATAGAGCCCACACAGTCGTGCTCGTGGCACGGCGAGAAGGTGATGTCGCCTGAAGCCGCCAGCCTTGCGGCGTCCTCCAGATCCGTCGCCAGCCCTTCAAACACCAGCGCGCCGGTGACCGCGCCCTTCATCGCCCCGCACATGTTTTCCCAGGTAACAGGCGGACCGGCATGCAGAATGGTGGTGCGGGTCATGCCCGGCACCACGTTAATCGCCTGGTCATAGCCCACCAGCACCGGATGGGACTGAATAATGCGCTCAAGGGCAATGTTGTTCGCGGCGGCAATTTTCTCCGCCAGCAGTTTTTCCGCCAGCCGATCCAGCGCGTCCACCACCTGCATATTGCCCTGCCCCGGCGGCGTCCAGTCGAGCTGGGTCACGGGAACGTGCTGTTTTTTGAGGTCGTCGCTGAACATCGCAATCCCGACGTTAATCACGTTCAGCGGCTGGTTGAATAAGGTCGTCATTATGCTCTCTCCCCTTTGCAGACAAATTCGCGTGCCAGTAATCCGGTATTGGTGCTGCTGCTGGCCCAGATGACGCCTGCGTCGGTCAGCAGCTGGCACTGCTGGGCCAGCGACTGCGGATCCTGATCGGTGCCGAGCACGTAGCCGAGAATTTCCAGCGGACGGTTGTCGGCTTTCGCGATTGCCTGTGCCTCTTTGATCGCCTCGATCATCACCCCCACCGGATCCTCGTGTGCGCCAAAGCCAAGCACGAAGTCCATCACGATGACGCCCACCTGCGGATCGCGCGCCTCCTGTAGCAGGCGGCTGATGCGGTTGGTCGGGTCGATCATCGGGTGTGGTTTGCCGTTGGTGAAATCGTCGTCACCGAAATCAAGGAAGGTGTGGGCCTGGCTGACGCTGATGTCCTTCAGACGCCTGGCCGGATCCGGCTGGATGTTGCTGTAAACATCGTCAAACTTCTCCAGCGCGGCAAACATCGCTTCGTCGCACAGGGTGCCGCCGCAGAACAGGCCGCGAATGTACTTCTGCCGCGGCGTCAGGCGGGCGCGCACCTCTTCGATCAGCGGCCAATTGAGCGGATGTAAATCCAGGGAGTCTTTTTTAATGCCGGTAAGCAGCACCGCTTTCAGGGCCGCCTCTTTGGTGCCACGAGCAAACTGCAAGCCGTCTTCATCGGCTGGCGGTTCGTTGCGGCCCAGGAAGCACACAACCACAGGCTTGCGGCAGGCGCGTGCCCGGGCCAGCACCTTCTCTGCCACCGCGGGTGCAGGCGGTTTGGAGATGAGCGCTATCACCCGGGTCGCGTCGTCCGCCTCCAGCATGTCGATGGCGTCGAGCATCATCAGGCCGCCAATCTTCTCGCTGAGATCGCGCCCGCCGGTGCCGATCAGCTGCGACACGCCGCCGCCGAACTCGTGAATGCGCACGCTCAGCTCCTGGCTACCGGTGCCGGAGGCGCCAACGATGCCAATCGGCCCGCGACGTACCGCGTTGGCAAAGCATAGCCCCGCGCCGTTGATAATGGCGGTGCCGCAGTCCGGCCCCATCATTAGCAATCCTTTGTCATGCGCCAGCTGCTTCAGCGCCAGCTCGTCGTCGAGCGACACATTATCGGAAAACAGCATCACGTTGAGATCGTTTTCCAGTGCCTGGCGCGCTTCGCGGGCGGCGAAGGTGCCGTTGACGGATATCACCGCAAGGTTGCTGTCCGGACGATGGGTTTTGGCGCTGGCAATTGTCGCGTAGCGTGCTTCATGGGAGCCAGCGCTCTCTTTACGCGTGAATAACGCTTCAATGGCGGCAAGGGTTTCCTCATTCGCCGCGTCGCCTTTAATAACGATCATCAGGTCGCCGTTTTTCGCGTCCGCTAATTCCGGCGTTAATAGCCCGAGGTTTTTTAATACCCCTTTGTTCATTTCCGTCGCCATCGCCACAAACGCCTGCTCGACGCCCGGCAATTTATTGGCTTTGGTGGAAACCGACATTAAGGAAACCGAATCGAAATACGTATTCTTTTTTATGACGATTTTGGTTGGCATTATTTTCACCTGTTTAAGATAAAAGGGGGCCGCCGTCGTGCTAAATGCACGTCGGTAACAATGCGTTTTTTGATTCACGGCCAGCCAGGGGAAGGCTGACCGAATGCGCTATGCGCCTGCCGCCAGCAGCAGGTCTGCGATCGCGTTGAAGCCTTTTTCCCGCGCCAGTTCGAGCGGGGTTTTGCCGTATTTATCAGTCATGTGCGGATTCGCGCCGTGATCCAGCAGCAGCTTCACAATTTCCTGCTGCTTTGCGCCGCCGTCGTTTAACACGATGGCCTCCAGCAGCGGCGTCCAGCCGACAAAATTGGTGTGGTTGACATTAATGTCGGTTTTTTCCAGCAGCTCGCGCACGATTTCAACGTGCCCTTTTTCACTGGCAGGGGTAATGCCCACGCCGCCAAAGCGCGTCAGACGGTCGAGATCCGGATCCGCCGGAAGGACAATGCGCAGCAGGGTTAAATCATTGGTCAGGCAGCCGATCAGGAAGGGGTTAAAACAGGTCTGGTCCTGTTTATCAATATCCGCCCCGGCGGAAATTAAAAATTCCACACAGGCGTAATGCTTTTTCAGGCTGGCAATAATAATGGCGGTTCTTTTCTGTCGGTTGGTCGCGTTAATATCCACGCCTTTTTCCAGGCAGGCTTTTAGCGCGTCGATATTACCCTCTTCTGCCGCCAGCAAAAATTCTGTAACCAGTGCAGTTGCAGACATAATCAGACTCCCTATGTTTCACTTCTGATGACCTGAGAATAGCAACAGCCTGGTCATAAAAGAATCCGCTTAAAAATGATTCATCGACACGCAATTCATTGTTGAGTTAAATTCAACAGTCCGGCAAAAACGTGCGTCTGTGCAACCTTTTTCTTATGGTTTACCGCTTTTACGCGCCTCGGGCTGCATTATCCTTATGAATGAAAAAGCCTTACACAGCGCGGCTCTACGTAAAAACCCAGAACTGTGATCGACATCAACTATGATGTAACGCCGGTGTTAAAATATGTTCAAAACTGATGGTAACCAGGAGCCATAATATGAATTCCATCTTTACCGAAGAGAATTTGCTGGCCTTCACCACCGCGGCACGTTTTGGCAGTTTTAGCAAAGCGGCTGCCGAGCTGGGCGTGACCACTTCCGCCATCAGTTACACCATCAAACGCATGGAGACCGGGCTGGACGTGGTGCTGTTTGTACGCAACACGCGCAGCATTGAGCTGACCGAATCCGGTTTTTATTTTTATCGTAAAGCGACCGACCTGCTGAATGACTTTCATGCCATCAAGCGCGGGATTGATACCATTTCGCAGGGCATTGAGACGCGGGTGCGCATCTGCATAAACCAGCTTTTGTATACGCCACGCCATACCGCGCGTTTGCTCCAGGTGCTGAAAAAACAGTTTCCCACCTGCCAGATCACGGTGACGACCGAGGTGTATAACGGCGTCTGGGATTCCATCATTAATAATCAGGCCAATATCGCCATTGGCGCGCCGGATACGCTGCTGGATGGCGGTGGCATCGATTACACCGAGATAGGCGCGATCCGCTGGGTATTTGCCATCGCGCCCACGCATCCGCTGGCGTTCGCCCCGGAGCCCATTTCCGAAAGTCAGCTGCGTCTGTATCCCAATATCATGGTCGAGGACACCGCGCATACCATCAACAAGAAGGTCGGCTGGCTGCTTCACGGTCAGGAGGCGATTCTGGTACCGGACTTTAACACCAAATGTCAGTGTCAGATCCTGGGGGAGGGTATTGGATTTTTACCGGAGTATATGACGCGTGAGGCGGTGGAGGACGGGCTGCTGGTAAAGCGGCGAATCAATAATCCGCGCCAGGACTCGCGCATGCTGCTTGCCACGCAGCATGCGGCGACCGGTCAGGTCACGCGCTGGATCAAACAGCAGTTTGGCCCCGAGGGCGCGCTGACCCGGATCTACAGTGATCTATTGTGGCGTACCTAGCTTTTCGTCTGAACCCAAAACGCGTGGATAAGACCCGGGAAGTAACCCAGGATGGTCAGAAGGATGTTCAGGATAAACGCCCAGCCCAGTCCCTTGCCAAGCAGCACGCCTAGCGGCGGGAGAATAATCGTAAAAACAACGCGCCAAAAACCCATAAATAACTCCGTGCAAGCTAACCAATTGAAAATTATAAAAGACACTTCTCTAAGCGTAGCCAGTTTACGGGTAACTGCCATTCGTCTCTCGCGCTTTTACCTGCCTTTACCCTCTTTACACTGGCTGAAACCCTGCCTTAAATACTCTACTGTTCTGAAATTGACCGTAAGGAAACACAATGTCTCTTCCTCTTATTTCGCCGCAGCAGGCAAACGCGCTTATTGCTGAAGGCGCCAAACTTATCGATATTCGCGACCCCGACGAGTATGCCCGCGAGCATATTCCAGTGGCGCACTCCATTCCGCTGGATTCGTTACCCGGCGGGCTTAACGCAGCACCGGGAGAAACGGTGATTTTCCACTGTCAGTCTGGCGCAAGAACCGCAAACAATGATGCTCGTCTTGCCCGGGCAGCGTCCCCTGCGAACGCCTTTGTGGTTGAGGGAGGCATTCAGGGCTGGAAGCAGGCCGGGCTGCTGACCGTTGAAGATAAATCGCAGCCGCTTCCGCTGATGCGTCAGGTGCAGATCGCCGCCGGGCTGCTGATTCTCTGCGGCGTGGTGCTGGGTTACAGCGTCTCCAGCGGCTTTTTCCTGCTAAGCGGTTTTGTGGGCGCCGGGCTGCTGTTCGCCGGAGTGACAGGTTTTTGCGGTATGGCGCGACTGCTGAAAGTGATGCCGTGGAACCGACGTACCTGATAAGGGGTATCTGAAAGATTAGGCTGTACCCCGCCCCGGACGTGGGCTATGGTGAAGATCGTGACAATGATGAGGAGGTGCTATGTTTTCTGTCGGTGATTATGTCCAACCGCGTCAGGGCGGTCCGAAACTGAAAGTGCTCGAAGTGAATGGTGAAAACATTGTGGCCGTACAGGCCAGCAATGAGCAGGGCGAGAAATATCACCTGAAAGCGGCGGACGTAGTTCTGTACTCCGAAGAAGGTGACTTTGGCGTCTGCTAAGTCAATAATCGGGCGGAATACACCGCCCGAATAATCATCAGATCAGGAAATCGTCCAGCGATTTACCGTTTGCCAGTGCGTTCGCAATTGGCTTTGGCGTACGTCCCTGACCGGTCCACGTTTTCTCTTCACCGTTCGCGTCGATGAAACGATATTTCGCCGCACGCGCTTTACGTTTTTTAGCCGGCTGGCCCGCATGAGCCAGTTCTCCGCCTAACAGATCGCTCGGGGAAATACCGTCTGCCTTCATCAGTTCCAGCAGAGCATTAATTTTATCCTGCTGTTCAGCGCGCTGGCGCTCTAATTCAGCCTGCTCGCTGCGTTTTTCTTCTGTGACAATCCGAACTTTTTCCAGCACTTCTTCCAGAACATCCATGGATAATTCACGCGCCAGCGCCCGGAGGGTACGGATATTATTAAGATTCTGTAACGTTAAAGCCATAATAATGAGAAACCTTTCTTCGTGTGTATAACATAAATCAGGCAACAGAATAATTGATTTTTGTTCTGATATCTACCCACTCTGTCGTTTTGACATTATTGTAAATGTTTTAGAATATCCCGTTAATATAACCCCGAATTACCTGTCAGTTTTAATGCGTAATATTCCGTCCTGCACCTGGTCAAAAATCCCTGTTTAATGCCGTTCAAAAAACCGCCCGGCATCCTCCGAATAACAAACGTTATACGCTTGCTCAGATAAGCTAATAGTTTGATTTCGTTTAATAAAACGGTGAATGGGAAAGAAAATAACGACTCGCACAAAAAACAGCCAACTTTAGAGAATTTTATGGACAAAGCGCCCATAAATAAAAATTAATCACTACTTGTTAGTTAAAAGCCAGAGGGATACGCTATACACTCAAAACAAACCAACCTAAAGCACTAAACGCCGCAGGTTAAAACGCCACTTTTTTGTCCTGTTCGAGGAGTTCAGACATGTTCTCACCGCAGTCTCGCCTGCGCCATGCGGTAGCGGATACGTTCGCGATGGTCGTTTACTGTTCCGTCGTAAACATGCTGATTGAAATTTTCCTGTCCGGAATGACCTTTGAGCAGTCCCTCTCATCGCGCCTGGTGGCCATTCCGGTGAATATCATGATTGCCTGGCCGTACGGAATGTATCGCGATGCGGTGATGCGTTTCGCCCGGCGTATTAGCCCGGCAGGTTGGGTAAAAAACCTGGCGGACGTGCTGGCTTACGTGACGTTCCAGTCCCCGGTGTATGTGGTTATTTTGCTGACGGTGGGCGCAGACTGGCATCAAATCGCCGCCGCGGTAAGTTCAAATATCGTGGTATCTATGCTGATGGGTGCGGTGTACGGTTACTTCCTTGACTACTGCCGCCGCCTGTTTAAAGTCAGCCCTTATAGTCAGGCAAAAGCGTAAGATAAGGCGACTGGCTCATGCCAGTCGCTGAGTTATTGTACGTCGCCAAACAGCCCTTTCAGGAAACGCTCCAGCGCCATACGCGAGCTGAAACCGTGCGGAATACCATAATGTTCATGCGTCTCGCCGCCTAAATAGAGCGGAAATTGCTGATAATGATCGCAGGTTTTAATATCCGAGGCGGGCTCAGCAAATGACAGGCTTCTGTCTTTGAGTGTCGGGTGAATAATGAGAGCAGTACGCCCCATTCTTGCTTCACGGTTGACGTAAACATAATTCTCACCACGGCGATATCCGTACGCTTTTGATGTTACCTCATCCATGGTGAACCCTTCTTTTTCAAGAACGCGCGCCACCTCATCGGGTCGTAAATACATATCTTTTCCTCATTATCATACCTGCCGGGCAACCTTACAGTATTCAGCATTAGCAGGGCTTTCAGAATATTCCATAAACTGCCCGATAAGCCGTGACTCGCTTCAGATATTACATTTCTGGACTAAACTAAACGGGAACACAAATTATGGAGGATCGTATGTTTAACAGACCGAACCGAAACGATATTAACGACGACACCCAGGATATTCGTAACGATGTCAGCCAATTAGCGGACACGCTGGAAGCCGTATTGAAATCCTGGGGCTCTGACGCGAAGGACGAAGCAGATGCCGCGAAACGTAAGGCTCAGTCTCTGCTGCGTGAAACGCGAGCAAGGATGAATGGCCGCTCACGTACCACTCAGGCGGCCTGCGATATGGCCAGCTGCGCCACCACCTTCGTACGAGAGAAACCGCTGTGTACGTTGGGAACGGTCGCGGCAGTCGGGATTTTTGTCGGCGCCCTGCTTAGCCTGCGTAAGTAAGCACGCGTTTTCAGCCCCGGTAGCCTCAGGCGCCGGGGCTTTTCTTTGCCTGAAAGCCTGAAAAACCCGCGCAGTTCGCCCTGCCCCGCCAGGCTCATCATTGGGGCCTTATCAATCTGAATTTCCCATATCTTGTGTGGTTGAAAGTTATCTCAACTACATCTAGTATTCCCTTTAGCAAGACAGACACAACATGACGCGTTTACTCGCGCCGTTCTCTCATTCTAAATGGAAATACGAATCATGAGCATTATTATTTACACTCGTAACGATTGTGTTCAGTGCCACGCCACGAAACGGGCGATGGAGAGCCGCGGCGTGGCATTTGAGATGGTCAATATTGATCAGGTGCCCGACGCGGCAGACACCCTGCGGGCGCAGGGTTTCCGTCAGCTTCCGGTCGTGGTTGCTGGCGACACCAGCTGGTCTGGCTTTCGTCCGGACATGATCAACCGCCTTGCCGCTCAGGGCGTCAGTGCATGAGCAGGCTGGTCTACTTTTCCAGCAGCTCGGAAAACACGCTTCGGTTTATGGAGCGTCTCGGGCTGCCCGCGATTCGCATTCCGCTGAACGAGCGGGAGCGTATTCAGGTAGACGAACCCTACATTCTGGTAGTGCCCAGCTATGGCGGTGGCGGCACCGCGGGGGCTGTGCCTCGTCAGGTGATCCGCTTTCTGAACGATCCCCATAACCGGCAGCTGATTCGCGGCGTGATCGCGGCAGGCAATCGTAACTTCGGCGAGGCCTTTGCCCGCGCCGGGGATGTCATCTCTCAAAAATGCGGCGTGCCGTATCTCTATCGTTTTGAACTGATGGGGACACAGCAGGACGTAGAGAACGTGCGTAAAGGAGTGAACGAATTTTGGCAACGACAACCGCAGAGCGCGTGATTCAGGCGACGCCGGATTACCATGCATTAAACGCCATGCTAAACCTCTATGACCGGGAGGGGCGCATTCAGTTTGGCAAAGATCGTGAGGCGGTGGACGCCTTTTTTGCCGCTCATGTACGCCCGAACAGCGTCGTCTTTGGCAGCCAGCAGGAACGTCTCGACTGGCTGGTAAAAGAGGGTTATTACGAAGAGCGCGTCCTGACCCGCTACGACCGCGCCTTCGCGGTGGCATTGTTTGAACGGGCGCACGCCAGCGGTTTTCGCTTCCAGACGTTTCTCGGCGCGTGGAAGTATTACACCAGCTACACCCTGAAAACCTTCGACGGCAAACGCTATTTAGAAAGCTTTGAAGATCGGGTGGTGATGGTAGCCCTGACGCTGGCGCAGGGCGATGAAGCCCTGGCCGAAAGGCTGACGGAGGAGATCCTCTCAGGCCGCTTCCAGCCTGCCACGCCAACCTTCCTTAACTGCGGCAAAGCCCAGCGCGGCGAGCTGGTCTCCTGCTTCCTGCTGCGTATTGAAGACAATATGGAGTCGATTGGCCGTGCGGTGAATTCGGCGCTACAGCTGTCGAAACGCGGCGGCGGCGTGGCATTTCTGCTTTCGAACCTGCGGGAAGCGGGCGCGCCGATCAAGCGCATCGAAAATCAGTCCTCCGGCGTCATCCCGGTGATGAAGATGCTGGAAGATGCCTTCTCATACGCCAACCAGCTTGGCGCACGTCAGGGCGCGGGCGCGGTTTATCTGCACGCGCATCATCCGGACATTCTGCGTTTTCTGGATACCAAACGTGAAAACGCCGACGAAAAGATCCGCATTAAAACCCTGTCGCTCGGCGTGGTGATCCCGGATATCACGTTTAAGCTGGCCAAAGAAAATGCCGACATGGCGCTTTTCTCGCCGTATGACGTCGAGCGTATCTACGGCAAAGCCTTTGGCGATGTGGCCATCAGCGAACTGTATGACGAACTGGTGGCGGACGAGCGCATTCGTAAGAAATACATTAACGCCCGCGACTTTTTCCAGACGCTGGCCGAAATTCAGTTTGAGTCCGGGTACCCGTACATCATGTACGAGGATACGGTGAACCGCGCCAACCCGATTGCCGGGCGCATCAACATGAGCAATCTGTGCTCGGAGATTTTGCAGGTCAACAGCGCGTCCAGTTACGACGAGAACCTCGACTACGCGGATATCGGCAAAGATATCTCCTGCAATCTCGGTTCGCTGAATATTGCCCACACCATGGATTCCCCCGATTTTGGCCGCACGGTAGAGACCGCCATTCGCGGGCTGACGGCGGTATCGGACATGAGCCACATCCGCAGCGTACCGTCCATTGAGGCGGGCAACGCCGCGTCGCATGCCATCGGCCTTGGGCAGATGAACCTGCACGGCTATCTGGCGCGGGAGGGTATCGCCTACGGCAGCCCGGAAGGGCTGGATTTCACCAACCTTTATTTCTATACCATCACCTGGCATGCGCTGCATACCTCAATGATGCTGGCGCGCGAACGCAACCAGCGGTTCGCAGGCTTTGAGCAGTCCCGCTACGCCAGTGGAGAGTATTTCAGCCAGTATCTGGAAGGCGACTGGCAGCAGAAAACCGAAAAAGTACGCGCGCTTTTCGACCGCGCCGGCATTACCCTGCCGACGCGTGAGATGTGGCAACAGCTGCGTGAGGATGTGATGCACTACGGCATCTATAACCAGAACCTTCAGGCGGTTCCTCCAACCGGCTCCATTTCCTATATAAATCATGCCACGTCGAGCATCCATCCGATCGTGTCGAAGATTGAAATCCGCAAGGAAGGCAAAACCGGACGCGTCTACTACCCTGCCCCGTTTATGACTAACGAGAATCTGGCTCTGTACCAGGACGCCTATGAGATCGGCCCGGAAAAGATCATTGATACCTACGCCGAGGCGACCAGACATGTGGACCAGGGGCTGTCGCTGACGCTCTTCTTCCCGGACACCGCCACCACGCGGGACATCAATAAAGCGCAGATCTACGCCTGGAAGAGAGGCATCAAAACGCTGTACTACATTCGCCTGCGCCAGCTCGCGCTGGAAGGTACCGAAATTGAAGGCTGCGTGTCCTGCGCGCTGTAAGGAGAAAGGATGAAACTGTCACGCGTAAGTGCCGTTAACTGGAACAAAATTCAGGATGATAAAGACCTGGAGGTCTGGAACCGCCTGACCAGCAACTTCTGGCTGCCGGAAAAGGTGCCGCTCTCCAACGATATTCCGGCCTGGCAAACCCTGAGCCATGCCGAGCAGCAGCTGACAATCCGCGTCTTTACCGGCCTGACGCTGCTGGACACCATTCAGAATACCGTGGGTGCGCCCGCGCTGATGAGTGATGCGCTGACCCCGCACGAAGAGGCGGTAATGTCGAATATCAGCTTTATGGAGGCGGTCCATGCCCGCTCTTACAGCTCGATTTTCTCCACCCTGTGCCAGACCAGAGACGTGGACGCGGCCTACGCCTGGAGCGAAGAGAGCGCGTCATTGCAGCGCAAGGCAGATCTGGTGCTGGAATATTACCGGGCCGACGAGCCGCTGAAGAAGAAGATCGCCAGCGTGTTCCTGGAATCTTTTCTCTTCTATTCCGGCTTCTGGCTGCCCATGTACTGGTCGAGCCGGGGCAAGCTCACTAATACCGCCGATTTGATTCGCCTCATCATCCGCGATGAAGCGGTACACGGGTATTACATCGGCTATAAGTACCAGAAAGGACTGGAGAAAGTCACCCCGGAAAAACGCGAGGAACTCAAAGGTTTTGCCCTCGATTTACTGATGGATCTGTATGACAACGAGCTGAGCTATACCGAGGAGCTGTACGCCGGAACGGGCTGGGAAGAGGACGTAAAAGCCTTCCTCTGCTACAACGCCAACAAGGCGCTGATGAACCTGGGCTACGAAGCGTTATTCCCACCGGAAATGGCGGAAGTGAACCCGGCGATCCTCGCGGCGCTGTCGCCCAACGCCGATGAAAACCACGACTTCTTTTCCGGGTCCGGCTCGTCGTACGTGATGGGTAAAGCGGTGGAGACGCAAGACGAGGACTGGGATTTTTAATGAATGAATTAACGTTCATTAATTAACTCTACATTTCATTATTTTCAGCCGAATATTCCACTACGTACTACACTGTAATTTCTCCTTCATATTCGCCTGAATCACACCGATTCAGGCGAAATTCTCCCATGCAGTAGCAAAAAATTGAGAAAAATTCAAAGCGCCCTCAGCCCTTTATTCATGGGAAATTCAGCCGTTTCGCTTGCGGTAAAATTCCGACCTCAGGCAGGTCCAGGGTTGTCTCAGATTCTGAGTATGTTAGGGTAATGCCAGTTAACTATTTACCATGGTAATCATATCGACATAAACAAATAACAGGACACTCTCTATTGCATGGCAATTAAATTAGAAGTGAAAAATCTTTATAAAGTATTTGGCGAGCACCCGCAGCGTGCTTTCAAATATATTGAGAAAGGCCTTTCGAAAGAGCAAATTCTGGAAAAAACCGGGCTATCGCTTGGCGTTAAAGACGCCTGTCTGGCCATTGAAGAAGGCGAGATTTTTGTCATCATGGGATTATCCGGTTCGGGTAAATCCACTATGGTTCGCCTTCTCAATCGCCTGATTGAACCCACCCGCGGACAGGTGCTGATTGACGGCGTTGATATCGCCAGAATATCAGACGCGGAACTCCGCGAGGTGCGCAGAAAGAAAATTGCGATGGTGTTTCAGTCATTTGCACTGATGCCGCACATGACGGTACTCGATAATACCGCCTTTGGCATGGAGTTAGCCGGCACGCCCGCTCAGGAACGTCAGGAAAAAGCCCTTGATGCACTGCGTCAGGTCGGGCTGGAAAATTATGCTCATGCGTATCCGGATGAGCTCTCCGGCGGTATGCGTCAGCGCGTAGGATTAGCGCGCGCATTAGCGATTAATCCGGATATTTTATTAATGGACGAAGCCTTCTCGGCGCTCGATCCCTTAATTCGCACCGAGATGCAGGATGAGCTGGTAAAATTACAGGCCAAACATCAGCGCACCATTGTTTTTATTTCTCACGATCTGGATGAAGCCATGCGTATTGGCGACCGTATCGCCATTATGCAAAATGGTGAAGTGGTGCAGGTCGGCACACCGGATGAAATTCTCAATAATCCGGCGAATGATTATGTGCGCACCTTCTTCCGCGGCGTGGATATTAGCCACGTATTCAGTGCGAAAGATATTGCCCGTCGAACACCAAACGGCATTATTCGAAAAACGCCAGGTTTTGGTCCGCGCTCCGCGCTGAAGCTGTTGCAGGACGAAGACCGTGAATACGGTTATCTGGTTGAACGCGGCAATAAATTTGTCGGCGTTGTCTCCATCGACTCCCTGAAAACCGCCCTGAGCGAAAACCAGGGAATCGATGCGGCGTTGATTGACGCTCCGCTTGCCGTGGACGCCGAAACGCCGCTCAGCGAGTTGCTCTCTCACGTGGGTCAGGCGCCGTGCGCCGTGCCGGTTGTCGGTGAAGAACAACAGTACGTTGGCATCATCTCAAAACGGATGCTGCTACAGGCTTTAGATCGCGAGGGGACAAACAATGGCTGATCAATCAAACCCATGGGGCACCACTGAAGCAGCGGACAGCGCGGCGCAATCTGCCGATGCGTGGGGGTCGACGCCTGCGCCTGCCGATGGCGGCGGCGCGGCAGACTGGCTCAACAGCGCACCGGCGCCTGCCCCAGAGCATTTCAATATTATGGATCCGTTCCACAAGACGCTGATCCCGCTGGATAGCTGGGTAACGGAGGGGATCGACTGGGTCGTTACCCACTTCCGTCCGGTGTTCCAGGGGATCCGTATCCCGGTGGATTACATCCTGAACGGCTTCCAGCAGCTGATGCTGGGCATGCCCGCGCCGGTGGCGATTATCCTGTTCTCGCTGATCGCATGGCAGTTCGGCAGCGCGGGTATGGGGATCGCCACGCTGATCTCCCTGATTGCCATCGGCGCGATTGGCGCGTGGTCTCAGGCGATGATCACCCTGGCGCTGGTGCTGACCGCCCTGCTGTTCTGCGTGGCGATCGGCCTGCCGATGGGGATCTGGCTGGCGCGCAGCCCGCGGGCCGCAAAAATTATCCGCCCGCTGCTGGATGCAATGCAGACCACGCCAGCGTTCGTTTACCTGGTGCCTATCGTGATGCTGTTCGGCATCGGTAACGTACCGGGGGTGGTCGTGACCATTATCTTCGCCCTGCCGCCGATTATTCGCCTGACCATTCTGGGCATTAACCAGGTGCCTGCGGATCTGATAGAGGCATCACGCTCGTTTGGCGCCAGCCCGCGTCAGATGCTGTTTAAGGTTCAGCTTCCGCTGGCGATGCCGACCATTATGGCAGGTGTTAACCAGACGCTGATGCTGGCGCTGTCGATGGTGGTGATCGCCTCAATGATTGCCGTTGGCGGGTTAGGTCAGATGGTACTGCGCGGCATTGGCCGTCTCGATATGGGGCTGGCGACCGTCGGCGGCGTCGGGATTGTGATCCTCGCCATCATTCTTGACCGCCTGACCCAGGCTGTCGGTCGTGATTCACGCAGTCGCGGCAACCGTCGCTGGTATACCACCGGCCCTGTCGGGTTACTCACCCGCCCATTCACAAAATAAGGAACAACGATGCGACATAACGTACTTTTTGCCACAGCGTTTGCGACCCTTGTCTCCACCAGCGCAGTTGCCGCTGACCTGCCGGGCAAAGGCATTACCGTGCAGCCGGTGCAGAGCACCATTTCGGAAGAGTCCTTCCAGACCCAGATTGTCAGCCGTGCGCTGGAGAAACTGGGCTATACGGTGAATACCGCCAGTGAAGTGGATTACAACGTGGGCTATACCTCTATTGCCTCCGGCGATGCCACCTTTACCGCTGTGAACTGGCAGCCGCTGCACGACGATATGTATGCCGCCGCAGGCGGTGACAAGAAATTCTACCGCGAAGGCACCTTTGTGACCGGCGCTGCGCAGGGATATTTGATCGACAAGAAAACCGCCGATAAGTATCACATCACCAATATTGAACAGTTGAAAGATCCGAAGATCGCCAAACTCTTTGATACCAACGGTGACGGCAAAGCCGACATGATGGGCTGCTCGCCGGGCTGGGGCTGTGAAGCGGTGATTAACCACCAGAACAAAGCCTTCGATCTGGCGAAGACCGTCGACGTGAGCCACGGCAATTACTCTGCGATGATGGCCGATACCATCGCCCGCTTTAAAGAAGGCAAGCCGGTGATCTACTACACCTGGACGCCGTACTGGGTGAGCGACGTGCTGAAGCCGGGCAAAGACGTGGTGTGGTTGCAGGTGCCCTTCTCCTCCCTGCCGGGCGAGCAGAAAGATATCGACACCAAACTGCCAAACGGCATGAACTATGGCTTCCCGGTGAATACCATGCATATCGTGGCGAACAAAGCCTGGGCCGAGAAAAACCCGGCGGCGGCGAAGCTGTTCTCGGTGATGAAACTGCCGCTGGCAGACATTAACGCCCAGAACGCGATGATGCATGCGGGTAAATCATCCGAAGCTGATATCAAAGGCCACGTGGATGGCTGGATCAAAGCCCACCAGCAGCAGTTCGATGGCTGGGTGAAAGAGGCGCTTGAGGCGCAGAAGTAAAAATACTACCCCTCACCCTGCCCTCTCCCCAAAGGGGAGAGGGTGTATAAAATCCCCTCTCCCCTTTGGGGAGAGGGATAGGGTGAGGGGATCAAACCGCACCCAACCTAAACCGCACAATCCACCACGTAACAATCCCCCAACATTCACAATCATTGGTTATTATGTTTCCGGAAAAATAATCACTTAACTTACGATTCCTGAAACAAATGACAAAAACAACTCAAGGGCTTAGCCCCGCACTCATCCTTTTAATGTCCGTGGCAACGGGACTGGCCGTCGCCAGCAACTATTACGCACAACCTCTGCTTGATACTATCGCGCGTGCTTTCGATCTTTCAGCCAGCTCCGCCGGCTTTATCGTCACCGCTGCGCAGCTCGGCTATGCGGCCGGGCTGCTGTTCCTGGTGCCATTAGGCGATATGTTTGAGCGCCGGATGCTTATCGTCTCCATGACGCTGCTGGCCGCAGGCGGGATGTTGATCACCGCCAGCAGCCAGTCGTTAACGATGATGATTATCGGTACCGCGCTGACGGGGCTGTTCTCGGTGGTGGCACAAATTCTGGTTCCCCTCGCGGCGACGTTGGCTTCCCCGGAAAAACGCGGCAAAGTGGTTGGCACTATTATGAGCGGCCTGCTGCTGGGCATCCTGCTGGCGCGAACCGTTGCCGGGCTGCTGGCGAGCCTCGGCGGCTGGCGCACCGTTTACTGGGTGGCAAGCGTGTTGATGGTTATCATGGCGCTGGCCCTGTGGCGCGGCCTGCCAAAGGTGAAGCAGGAGAATCACCTGAACTATCCGCAGCTCCTCGCCTCCGTTTTCAGCCTCTTCACCCGGGATAAACTCCTGCGCACACGCGCCGTTCTGGGGTGTCTCACCTTCGCCAACTTCAGCATCTTATGGACGTCGATGGCGTTTCTGCTCGCCGCGCCGCCGTTTAACTACCCAGAAGGCGTGATTGGCCTGTTCGGGCTGGCAGGCGCGGCTGGCGCACTGGGCGCGCGCCCGGCGGGTGGCCTGGCCGACAAAGGTAAATCTCATATGACCACCTCCGCAGGGCTGGTTTTACTCCTGCTCTCATGGGCGGCTATCTGGTACGGACACGTCTCAGTGCTGGCGCTAATTGTCGGTATTCTGGTACTCGACCTCACCGTGCAGGGCGTACATATCACCAACCAGACCGTGATTTACCGCGTGAAACCAGACGCCCGTAACCGTCTGACGGCCGGGTACATGACCAGCTACTTTATCGGCGGCGCGGCGGGCTCGCTAATCTCAGCCTCCGCCTGGCAGCATGCGGGCTGGACGGGCGTGTGCGCAATCGGCGCCATCGTGGCGGCGATAAATCTGCTGGTATGGTGGCGCGGCTATCACCGCCAGGAAGCAATTCACTAAGTTTTACATTGCTTTGGGCCCCCTGGGGTGTAAAGGGGGCCTGCATCTGTTAAGGTAACGGTAATCATTTATCCCAGAAATTTTACTGTGGGTGACATATTTACTACCGGCATGAATAGTTCAGACCCCTGTCCTCACATCCCCTCTTTCGCGGGTACACACCCCACACTTTCTGTGCTCACCGGGTCACGGATTTACCCGGCGCTTTCTGATGGTGACATACGTTTGGCGGATATAACCGCACAAATAATTCATTTACATTATTTGTCACTATCGTTACTATATCGGCTGTAATTAATGAGGTTATGCCCAAAATGGATAGTTCGTTTACGCCCATTGAACAAATGCTTAAGTTCCGCGCCAGTCGTCATGAGGACTTCCCGTATCAGGAGATCCTGCTGACCCGCCTGTGCATGCACATGCAGGGTAAGCTGCTGGAAAATCGTAACAAGATGCTGAAAGCGCAAGGGATTAACGAGACGTTGTTTATGGCGTTGATTACGCTTGAGTCTCAGGAAAACCACAGCATTCAGCCGTCTGAACTGAGCTGCGCGCTGGGTTCATCCCGTACCAATGCAACCCGTATTGCTGATGAGCTGGAGAAGCGCGGCTGGATCGAGCGCCGTGAGAGCGATAACGATCGCCGCTGCCTGCATCTGCAACTGACCGAGAAAGGTCACGAATTCCTGCGCGAAGTGCTGCCACCGCAGCATAACTGCCTGCACCAGCTTTGGTCTGCCCTCAGCACCGCCGAGCGCGACCAGCTTGAGCACATTACTCGCAAGCTGCTCACCCGTCTGGACCAGATGGATGAAGATGGCGTCATTCTTGAGGCGCTGCGCTAACGCGACGATCCGCTCAACATTCCAGATTGCAAAAGAAAAACTGACAGGCCAGCACGTGAAACTGCTGGCCTTTCTGACAACAGGTCGGCTCAGCCGATGTGAAAATAAAAAGATCGTGGAGAACAACAATGAGCGCAAATGCGGAGAACACCCCCCCGCAGCAACCGGTCAACAAGAAGGGCAAACGTAAGAGCGCCCTTATTCTGCTGACCTTGCTCTTTATTATTATTGCCGTGGCATATGGGATCTATTGGTTTTTAGTCTTGCGTCATGTTGAAGAGACAGACGATGCATACGTGGCAGGGAATCAGGTTCAAATCATGGCGCAGGTGTCAGGCAGCGTGACGAAAGTCTGGGCTGACAACACCGACTTTGTGAAAAAAGGGGATGTGCTGGTCACGCTCGACCCGACCGACGCCCAACAGGCTTTTGAAAAAGCACAGACGGCGCTGGCCTCCAGCGTTCGCCAGACCCGCCAGCTGATGATCAACAGCAAACAGCTTCAGGCCAATATCGACGTGCAGAAAACGGCCCTGGCCCAGGCGCAGAGCGACCTCAAGCGTCGTGTTCCTCTCGGCACCGCCAACCTGATTGGCCGTGAAGAGTTGCAGCACGCCCGCGATGCGGTGGCGAGCGCACAGGCGCAGCTGGACGTGGCGATCCAACAGTACAACGCCAACCAGGCGATGGTGCTGGGCACCTCTCTGGAAAACCAGCCGGCGGTGAAACAGGCGGCGACCGAAGTGCGTAACGCATGGCTTGCCCTGCAACGTACCAAAATCGTCAGCCCGATGACCGGTTACGTTTCCCGTCGTTCCGTGCAGCCGGGTGCGCAAATTAGCACCACCACGCCGCTGATGGCGGTCGTTCCGGCGAACAACCTGTGGGTGGACGCAAACTTCAAAGAGACCCAGCTGGCGCATATGCGTATCGGCCAGACCGCAACCGTGGTCAGCGATATCTACGGTGATGACGTGAAGTACACCGGTAAAGTAGTCGGTCTGGACATGGGGACCGGCAGCGCGTTCAGCCTGCTGCCTGCACAGAACGCCACCGGCAACTGGATCAAAGTGGTACAGCGCTTGCCTGTACGTATCGAGCTGGATCCTAAGCAGCTGGCAGACCATCCGCTGCGAATTGGCCTTTCCACGCTGGTGACGGTCGATACCGCCAACCGCGACGGTCAGATCCTCGCAAGCCAGGTGCGCAGCACGCCAGCTTATGAAAGTAACGCCCGTGAAATTAGCCTCGATCCGGTCAATAAGCTGATCGATGACATCGTGAAGGCAAACGCCGGTTAAGCCGAAGGTGAGCGTTATGCAACAGCAAAAGCCGCAAAAACCGCTTGAGGGGGCGCAGCTGGTCATTATGACCATTGCGCTGTCGCTGGCGACATTCATGCAGGTGCTGGACTCCACCATCGCAAACGTGGCGATCCCTACGATCGCCGGGAACCTTGGCTCATCGCTGAGCCAGGGGACCTGGGTCATTACCTCATTCGGGGTGGCGAACGCCATCTCTATTCCCATCACCGGCTGGCTGGCGAAGCGCGTCGGTGAAGTGAAGCTGTTCCTCTGGTCGACGATCCTGTTCGTGCTGGCCTCCTGGGCTTGCGGCATGTCCAGCAGCCTGACGATGCTGATTTTCTTCCGCGTCATCCAGGGGATTGTCGCCGGGCCGTTGATTCCGCTGTCGCAGAGTTTACTGCTGAACAACTATCCGCCCGCCAAGCGCTCCATCGCGCTCGCGCTGTGGTCGATGACGGTGATTGTCGCCCCAATTTGCGGGCCAATCCTCGGCGGCTATATCAGCGATAACTATCACTGGGGCTGGATCTTCTTCATCAACGTACCCATCGGTGCGCTGGTGGTGCTGATGACGCTACAGTCTCTGCGTGGTCGCGAAACGCGGACCGAACAGCGGCGGATCGACGGCATCGGGCTGGCACTGCTGGTTGTCGGCATCGGCAGCCTGCAAATCATGCTCGACCGCGGCAAAGAGCTGGACTGGTTCGCCTCTACGGAAATCATCGTGCTGACGGTGGTCGCCGTGGTTGCCATTAGCTTCCTGATTGTCTGGGAGCTGACGGACGAAAATCCGATAGTCGACCTCTCGCTGTTTAAATCGCGAAACTTCACCATCGGCTGCCTCTGTATCAGCCTCGCCTATATGCTCTACTTCGGCGCGATTGTTCTGCTGCCGCAGCTGTTGCAGGAGGTGTACGGCTATACCGCAACCTGGGCGGGGCTGGCCTCCGCGCCGGTGGGGTTAATTCCGGTTCTGCTGTCGCCGATTATTGGCCGTTTCGCCCATAAGCTCGACATGCGCAGGCTGGTGACGTTCAGCTTCATCATGTACGCCGTGTGCTTCTACTGGCGCGCGTATACGTTTGAACCGGGAATGGACTTTGGCGCCTCCGCGTGGCCGCAGTTTATTCAGGGCTTTGCTGTGGCGTGCTTCTTTATGCCACTGACCACCATTACGCTTTCGGGCTTGCCGCCTGAGCGGATGGCGGCGGCATCGAGCCTGTCGAACTTCACCCGTACGCTGGCGGGCTCCATCGGGACATCGATCACCACCACGCTGTGGACCAACCGGGAAGCGATGCACCATGCCCAACTGACCGAAGCGGTGAACCCGTTCAACCCTAACGCTCAGCAGATGTATAGCCAGCTTGAGGGGATGGGGATGACGGAGCAGCAGGCGTCCGGCTGGCTTGCCCAGCAGATCACCAACCAGGGGCTGATTATCTCGGCAAACGAGATTTTCTGGATATCGGCGGGGATCTTCATCGTCCTGCTGGGGCTGGTGTGGTTTGCCAAACCACCGTTTGGTGCCGGTAGCGGGGGCGGTGGAGCGCACTAGCCCTGTGCACGGGTTGCCCGGTGGCGCTACGCTTACCGGGCCTACGAACGTAGGCCGGATAAGGCGTAGCCGCCATCCGGCAAAACACCGCACCGTGTCCAAAACGCGACAGCGATTGTCAGTTCCGATAAAGCAGCGCGCCTGAAATTGATTCACGAGAGTGAAAAGACAACAGGAGCGTACCATGCTGAACACACCCGCGCCACGCGCTGGCTCTCGACAGACTTACGTCGAAGTGAGCACGCCGAACGTCTATCTCGACCAGATCGAATATTTCTGCCACCACTTCAGCCGCCGCAGCGACGTCTGTATCAGCGTGCATCCGCAAAACGATCGCGATACCGGCGTCGCCAGCGCGGAGCTGGCCGTGGTTGTCGTCATCAGTATTGTAGGCCCGGTCAGCGAAGCGCCACCGGGCATCCACAGGCACAATACTAAATGTGCAGTTCCTGAAGTTTTTCTTTTGGCAGGGCCAGCTCGTCGTTGCTGTTTACACGAACATCACGTTCGATGATATGGCGGGCAATCTCCTGAGCTTCTTCCAGAGAGTGCATCTGGTAAGTACCGCACTGGTAAACGTTCAGCTCTGGGATCTGGTTCTGCTCTTTCACCTTCAGCACGTCTTCCATGGCCGCTTTCCACGCATCCGCGACGCGTTTCTCTTCAGGCTGACCAATCAGGCTCATGTAGAAACCGGTGCGGCAGCCCATCGGAGAGATATCGATGATCTCCACGCCGTTGCCGTTCAGGTGGTCGCGCATGAATCCGGCGAAAAGGTGTTCCAGCGTGTGAATGCCTTTCTCTGGCATCACTTCTTTATTCGGCACGCAGAAGCGCAGGTCGAAAACGGTGATCGTGTCGCCGTGCGGCGTGTTCATGGTCTTCGCCACGCGGACTGCTGGTGCTTCCATACGGGTATGGTCGACAGTAAAGCTATCTAATAACGGCATACGTCACCTCCGATAGTGATTTTTTTTAAAATAAACTGAACTCTTCTACAGAATGCGCGTCTGAGTATATGAAAGACGCGCATTTGTTATCATCATCCCTGAATTCAGAGATGTATATTTTGGCCACAGCGATGTGGCCTTTTTCTTTTGGTTCAGGCCTGCTTCGCCAGAAACGCCTCAAACGACTCCGTATCCGCCGCTTCGACCTCTTTCTGACGCACAACGGACGCATCGCGCTCTGCCACAAAATCCGCTTCGCTCAGGATCTCTAACGGCTCCTGCATCAGCATCTCACGGTACTCCGCTGAGAGTGAACGCCCTGTGCCACCAATTCCCTGTTCAATCATAGAACGCAGAATACGTGCTGAGAATGTCAGTTCCGGGTTATCGAAGCTTTCAACCAGTTCGTCGCAGACCTTCTGGTAAGCTTCGCCGCCGTACACGCTATCCAGCGTCTGGGCTACGCGCTTCAGGTCATGGAACAGATCCTTCCCTACCTTAGACAGTGGGAACTGGGCCGTTTCACAGCCAATACCTAACGTCAGACCCGGCTTGCGCCCTTCCAGAATCACGCGATTCCAGTTGGCACGAGTACACAGCAGTTCGTCGGAACTCATTTCCGGCGCATCCGCCAGTACGCACCAGACCATAAACAGGTCAAGGAAGCGAACCTGCTGCTCGTCAACGCCAATCGGTGAGAACGGGTTAATATCCAGTGAGCGCACTTCAATGTATTCGATCCCGCCGCGCTGTAGCGCATCAGACGGCGTTTCACCGCTGCGCGTCACGCGCTTCGGACGAATCGGCGCATACAGTTCATTTTCAATCTGCAATACGTTGGTGTTAATTTGCAGGCGCTTGCCGTCTTTTTCGAGGCCGATTTTTTCGTACTCTTCCGACGGGGTTTTTATCGCCCGCTTCAGGCCTGCCACATATTCGTGCAGATCGTTAAACGTAATTCCGAGATTGCTTTGCGACTTATTGGTATAGCCAAGGTCGCTCAGGCGCAGCGAGGTCGCGTACGGCAGATAGTACATGCCACACTCAGTCTTCTCGAACGGCAGTGTGGTCGGTTTCCCTTGCAGGAACGATGAACAGATAGCCGGGGACGCGCCGAACAGATACGGAATAACCCAGCCAAAACGGTAGTAGTTGCGGATCAGGCGGAAGTAGCCCGCGGAGATCGCTTCTTTATCCGTTTCACCGCACTTCGCCTGCCAGAACGCCATCGGCAGAGAGAAATTGTAGTGCACGCCAGAGATCGTCTGCATCAGTGCGCCGTAGCGGTTTTTCAGTCCTTCGCGATACAGCGTTTTCAGCCGTCCAATATTTGAGGTGCCGTACTGAGCCAGCTCGATATCCTGCCCCTGCTCGATATAGCACGGCATGCTGAGCGGCCACATACGCTCGTCGCCGAGGTTGCGGGCGGTGAAGCGATGCACGTCGCGCATGATCGTCAGCATATGATCAATATCACCGTCTACTGGCGTAATGAACTCCAGCAGCGCTTCGGCGAAATCGGTTGTGATCCATTTATGTGTCAGCGCCGAGCCTAACGCCTTCGGGTGTCCCGTAGTCGCTAAGCTACCATCCGCATTTACGCGCAGCGTTTCGCGCTCAAGCCCACGCTGAATCCCCTTCAGTGCCTGAGGGTGATTTTCCAGCCAGGCCAGCGCCTGTGATACGTCCGGGATCAATTTGACCTCCCGCCTGTCAAAAAATTGTCACTCAGCATAATTGTAATGGTTGACGATTGAAGGTCGCGAATTCATTCCACCAATTAGTGCCACCACGTCATACCCTGTAGTGTTACCCATGCCAGTAAAACATAGCGTAACGCCTTGCCAAGGCACAAAAAAAAGAGCACTGGTCCCCAGGAGATGCGCATCCATCCCGCCAGCAGACACAGTAAATCGCCTATTACAGGCATCCAGCTTAATAACAGCGTGGCAGCGCCATAGCGTTTTAGCCAGCCCACTGCCTTTTCCTGCCAGCGAGATTTTTCGCGTAGCGGAAAGAAACGTCCAAGAATAACGTTAGTCAGCCCTCCAAGGCTATTACCCATTGTTGCTATTAAGACCAGCAACCAGGGCTGACTCACGCCGGACAACAGCATCGCCACCAGCACCACTTCCGAATTCCCCGGTAAGAGGGTGGAGCTTAAAAAACTGCTGGCGAATAATGAAGCGAGTGACAGCGCGTCACTCACAGTAAGCGAACATCCACCGCCGCCATTCCGGCATCACGCGCGGCCTGAATGCCAAAATCAGCATCCTCAAACACCACGCATTTTGCAGGTGGTACACCCATTAATTCTGCACAGCGCAGGAAGGTATCCGGTGCGGGTTTGTGATGTTTAACATGATCGGCGGCAACGACGGCAGAAAAATAGTGGCGCAGGCCAAGGTGTTTGAGTAGCGCTTCAGCAATCGCGCTCTCGCTGCCCGTACCGACAGACATAGGACGAAGGCCGTGCCACTCCTTGACGACGTCAATGAGTGGTAAAGGCTGCACGGTGTCTAACAGTATGGCTTTTACCGCGTCGGTTTTTTCACGCGCGAGCTGGTGCGGGTCGAGATCGGCCTGATTCAGCTCAATCACGGCCTGTGCGATACGCCAGGTGGGCGATCCGTTGAGGGCAATCATCGCCTGTAAATCGAAGCGCATACCGTAACGGCCCAGGACTTCGGTCCAGGCCTGACGATGCGTGGGTTCGGTATCCAGGAGGGTGCCGTCCATGTCGAAGATCAAACCGTCATACTGTGCGTACATCGTGCTCTCGCTAAACGATTAACAAAGCATTACTTTATCGTAAAAGGGGATTTTTGTCGCTGATTGCGAAGTGATAACAATGAGAGTGATTAAGAACTAAACATCGAAGGGGATCACAAGAAGAGATGGTGCATCCGGGAGGATTCGAACCTCCGACCGCTCGGTTCGTAGCCGAGTACTCTATCCAGCTGAGCTACGGATGCATCGGGATTTACTGCTGTACTTCTCGATACTCATATCACTTCAAAAGCAATATGAAGTAAAAAATGGTGCATCCGGGAGGATTCGAACCTCCGACCGCTCGGTTCGTAG
>NZ_KI973294.1:178553-462487 GCF_000534735.1 Enterobacter sp. MGH 4
CAATATGAAGTAATAGATGGTGCATCCGGGAGGATTCGAACCTCCGACCGCTCGGTTCGTAGCCGAGTACTCTATCCAGCTGAGCTACGGATGCAAAATGGCGGTGAGGCGGGGATTCGAACCCCGGATGCAGCTTTTGACCGCATACTCCCTTAGCAGGGGAGCGCCTTCAGCCTCTCGGCCACCTCACCACACAACGCCTCTTTCGAGTGCTTCGAGCAACTCGTTAAGAGCTTCTCGTCGCTGCGTGGCGCATATATTACTTTCTGGGACTTATAAGTCAAACAATTTTCCACATGCTTTTTTCGTTTGCACAATTCGCACGCAATTCGCATGTAAAAGCCGCAAAGAGAGTGTTTTATAAGCGGATTTTGCAGGCATCTTCACAGAATTGTGTTGAGAGAAGCGCGTCATTTGGATGAGATAAGATTATGAGAGTGGTCAAAAACGAAGCGTTTGAAATAGAACGGTAACTTTATGCAGGAAAAATAGCGGGAGGGTTGCGTCTCGCCCGACAGCGAGACGCGACAATATCAGTAACTGGACTGCTGGGATTTTTCAGCCTGGATACGCTGGTAGATCTCTTCACGGTGGACAGATACTTCTTTAGGAGCGTTAACACCAATACGTACCTGGTTACCCTTTACCCCTAAAACTGTCACGGTGACCTCATCCCCAATCATGAGGGTCTCACCAACTCGACGAGTCAGAATCAGCATTCTTTGCTCCTTGAAAGATTAAAAGAGTCGGGTCTCTTGTATCCCGGCATTATCCATCATATAACGCCAAAAAGTAAGCGATGACAAACACATAAAGTGTAAGCAGTCACGGCATCACATTCTGTTAAACGTAAGTTTAGCCGATATACACAAACTCAACCTGACTTTATCGTTATCGATAGCGCAGTGAGCAAGACGCCATAACGTTACCGCTATGGCGTCTGCTTGTGCTTTGTAGTTATTACAGTTTCGCGCTTACCCAGCTTTCAACGCTGGCTAATGCCGCGGGAAGTGCCGCCGCATCCGTACCACCGGCTTGCGCCATGTCCGGACGACCGCCACCTTTGCCACCCACCTGCTGGGCGACCATGCCAATCAGTTCCCCTGCTTTGACACGATCCGTCACATCCTTAGAGACGCCCGCAATCAGAGAAACCTTACCCTCTGCGACCGTTGCCAGCACGATAATCGTCGAACCAAGCTGGTTCTTCAGATCGTCGACCATGGTACGCAGCATCTTAGGCTCAACGCCCGCCAGGTCGCTGACCAGCAGTTTGACGCCCTTAATGTCTACCGCTTTGCTGGAGAGGTTTGCGCTCTCCTGCGCCGCAGCCTGTTCTTTCAGCTGCTGGAGTTCTTTTTCCAGCTGACGGGTACGATCCAGCGCGACACGCACTTTCTCGCCCAGGTTCTGGCTATCGCCTTTCAGCAGCTGCGCGATCTCGTGCAGCTGGTCGCTCTGCGCATGCAGGCTGGCAATTGCACCTTCCCCGGTCACCGCCTCAATACGACGCACGCCTGCCGCCGTACCCGACTCGGAAACGATGCGGAACAAGCCGATGTCACCGGTGCGGGATGCGTGAGTACCGCCACACAGTTCGGTAGAGAAGTCGCCCATGCTCAGCACGCGAACGCGGTCGTCATATTTCTCGCCAAACAGCGCCATCGCACCTTTCTTCTTCGCTGCCTCAAGATCCATGATGTGGGTTTCGATTGGCAGGTTACGGCGGATCTGGGCATTCACCAGATCTTCCACCGCACGAATTTCAGACGGCTTCATCGCTTCAAAATGCGAGAAGTCGAAACGCAGCACTTTGTCGTTAACCAGAGAACCTTTCTGTGCAACGTGCGTACCCAGCACTTCGCGCAGGGCTGCGTGCATCAGGTGGGTTGCCGAGTGGTTCAGACGAATGCGCGCGCGGCGAGCTTCGTCAACGTTGGCCTGAACGCCCTCGCCCACTTTCAGAGAACCGGAAACCAGTTTGCCCTGGTGACCAATTGCCTGACCGTATTTCTGGGTATCGCTTACGCTGAAGCTGAAGCCATTGCCTTTCAGTTCGCCTTTATCGCCAACCTGGCCGCCGGATTCCGCATAGAACGGTGTTTTATCCAGGATAACAACCGCGTCCTGACCTGCGCTAATGCTGTCTACGGCTTTACCGTCAACAAACAGCGCGGTCACGTTGCTGGTCAGAGCCAGCTCTTCGTAGCCTTTAAATTCAGACGCGCTATCAACGCGAATCATCGCGTTGTAGTCCGCGCCAAAACCGCTGGATTCACGCGCACGACGACGCTGCTCTTCCATTGCGGCCTCAAAGCCTGCTTCGTCAACTTTGATGTTGCGCTCGCGGCAAACGTCCGCCGTCAGGTCAACCGGGAAGCCGTAGGTGTCGTACAGGCGGAAAGCGGTTTCGCCATCCAGCGTGTCGCCCTTGAGTTTCGCCAGCTCGTCGTCCAGCAGCGCCAGTCCGCGCTCCAGCGTACGGGCAAACTGCTCTTCTTCGGTTTTCAGAACCTGTTCAACCTGCGCCTGCTGGCGTTTCAGCTCGTCACCGGCAGAGCCCATCACGCCAATCAGTGGCCCAACGAGTTTATAGAAGAAGGTGTCCTTCGCGCCCAGCATGTTGCCATGACGGATCGCACGACGAATGATACGACGCAGCACATAGCCACGGTTTTCATTCGACGGGATAACGCCGTCAGCAATCAGGAACGCACAAGAACGAATATGGTCTGCGATAACGCGCAGTGATTTGTTGTTCAGATCGGTTGCGCCCGTCACTTCGGCAACGGCTTTGATCAGGGTGCTGAACAGGTCAATCTCATAGTTGGAGTTAACGTGTTGCAGAACGGCCGCGATACGCTCAAGACCCATACCGGTATCTACGGACGGTTTTGGCAGCGGCTCCATGGTGCCGTCGGCCTGACGGTTGAACTGCATGAAGACGATGTTCCAGATCTCAATGTAGCGATCGCCATCTTCTTCCGCGCTTCCCGGAGGGCCGCCCCAGATGTGGTCACCATGATCGTAGAAGATCTCGGTGCACGGACCGCAAGGGCCAGTGTCACCCATCTGCCAGAAGTTATCAGACGCGTAAGGCGCGCCTTTGTTGTCACCGATACGGATGATACGTTCGCGAGGGATACCCACTTCTTTTTCCCAGATGTCGAACGCTTCGTCATCGGTCTCATACACGGTCACCCACAGACGCTCTTTCGGCAGATTAAACCAGTTTTCACCGGTCAGCAGTTCCCACGCATATTGAATGGCGTCGTGTTTGAAGTAGTCGCCGAAGCTGAAGTTACCCAGCATTTCGAAGAAAGTGTGGTGGCGCGCGGTGTAACCGACGTTTTCCAGATCGTTGTGTTTACCGCCCGCACGCACGCAACGCTGTGAGGTTGTGGCGCGGGAATAATTACGCTTGTCGAGACCAAGGAACACATCCTTGAACTGGTTCATCCCGGCGTTGGTAAACAGCAGAGTCGGGTCATTGTTCGGTACCAGGGAGCTGCTGGCAACAACCTGGTGTCCCTTACTATGGAAAAAATCGAGAAACGCCTGACGGATCTCAGCGGTGCTCTTGCTCATAATTATCCTGAAATCAAGCTAACGAAATGTCGCAGCAGATCTGTATCTGTAAACAGTTGGACGGACCAGCTACTGGAAAAAGTGGGAATAAGATAAGTTTTCTTTAGTGGGAAGTAAAATCCCGCATGCGTTCAATCGGTAAAATTACGCCAGATATCCTGAATATCTTCCATCAGGAAGCCGCGGTAGAGCAAAAAGCGCTGGATTTTAACTTTTTCTGAAAATTCACGCGGCAGCGGCTCACCGTACTTTCGTACCGCCTGCTCACGCGCCAGTTCGCACCAGTCGATTTCACTTTCGCGCATGGCTTTTTCAATCGATTCACGGGCTACACCTTTCTGGTTCAGCTCCTGGCGGATACGCGCTGGCCCATAGCCTTTACGACCACGGCTGGCAAGAAAGCGAGCGGCAAAACGGCCGTCATCCAGATAGTGATGCTCGTAGCACCAGGCAACCACGCGGTCATAATCTTCCGCGGTGGCATCAATGTCTTCCGGACCGTTTTTGCTCATGACGGGCGCTGACAGTTTCCGCCGCAGCTCCTGTTCGCTATGGTCACGCACGGCAAGAATACGCACGGCCCGATCCAGCAAGCGTGAGTAGGCTGGTCGGCGTGATGTCGGTTCACTCATAAAAAACCTGTCGATTCAGAAATGCAAAAAGGGCCGCATCAGCAGCCCTTCATTTTTATCCGAGAGGATTAAAAATCTTCGTTGGTTTCTTCAGCATCCGCGCCGTCGACCACGAAATCAGGTTTAGAGTCCTGGTTGCTCAGCAGGAGTTCACGCACCTTCTTCTCAATCTCTTTCGCCGCCGCCGGGTTCTCTTTCAGCCAGGAGATAGCATTCGCTTTACCCTGACCAATCTTGTCACCGTTGTAGCTGTACCATGCGCCCGCTTTTTCAATCAGCTTCTCTTTCACGCCAAGGTCAACCAGCTCGCCGAGGAAGTTGATACCTTCGCCGTAGAGGATCTGGAATTCAGCCTGTTTGAACGGTGCTGCGATTTTGTTCTTCACAACCTTCACGCGGGTTTCGCTACCGACGACGTTATCCCCCTCTTTCACCGCGCCGATACGGCGGATATCCAGACGGACAGAAGCGTAGAATTTCAGAGCGTTACCGCCGGTGGTGGTTTCCGGGTTACCGAACATTACACCAATTTTCATACGGATCTGGTTGATAAAGATCAGCAGCGTATTGGACTGCTTCAGGTTACCCGCCAGCTTACGCATCGCCTGGCTCATCATACGTGCCGCGAGGCCCATGTGAGAGTCACCGATTTCACCTTCAATTTCCGCTTTTGGCGTCAGCGCCGCAACGGAGTCGACGATGATCACGTCAACCGCACCTGAGCGCGCCAGCGCGTCACAAATTTCCAGGGCCTGCTCGCCGGTGTCCGGCTGTGAGCACAGCAGGTTGTCGATATCAACGCCCAGTTTACGGGCATAGACCGGGTCCAGCGCGTGCTCGGCATCGATAAACGCACAGGTTTTACCTTCGCGCTGTGCCGCCGCAACAACCTGCAACGTCAGGGTGGTTTTACCCGAGGATTCCGGACCGTAGATTTCTACGATACGGCCCATCGGCAAACCGCCAGCGCCCAGTGCGATATCAAGAGAAAGCGAACCAGTGGAGATAGTTTCCACATCCATGGAACGGTCTTCACCCAGGCGCATGATGGAGCCTTTACCGAATTGCTTTTCGATCTGGCCCAGTGCTGCCGCCAACGCTTTCTGTTTGTTTTCGTCGATAGCCATTATTACTCCTGTCATGCCGGGAGAAGCAACTGCGCTTCACCATGGACTTCTGTTCTGTTGAGGCAATTATACTGTATAGTCATACAGTATCAAGTATTTTGTAGAAATTGTTGCCAGAGCGTTTTTAACGCGTATTCCGTTGCCTGACGACGCACGCTTTCGCGATCGCCGCTGAAGCATTCCCGGCGGGTGATCCCTTCACCTTTTGAGGTGGCAAAGCCAAACCAGACGGTGCCGACAGGCTTCACGTCGCTGCCGCCGTCCGGCCCCGCGATACCGCTGATGGAGATAGCGTAATCTGCGCGCGCCTCTTTCAGCGCGCCAATCGCCATTTCGATCACCACCGGCTCGCTGACCGCGCCATGCTGCTCAAGCGTGGCTTCACGCACGCCAATCATCTGCGCTTTAGCCTCGTTACTGTAGGTCACAAAACCGCGTTCAAACCAGGCGGAACTGCCAGCAATATCGGTAATTGCTTTCGCCACCCAGCCGCCGGTGCAGGATTCTGCGGTCGTGAGAGTCGCGCCGCGCTGTTTCAGCGCCAGCCCCACCACTTCGCTTAGCTGCATCAATTCATGGTCAGTCATTCTCGCTCCAGGCCTTAGAAAAACATGCAGCACAAGATAGCACTTTCTCATCAAATATGGGGATGCGCGTCGGGTTTTACGAGGGGGCTTCAGAAAAAAGCCGATGCGGGCGCATCGGCCAGAGAGACGCTTATTTCATGCTGTTAGCGAGGGTGTCTACATTGTGGCGAAACGCCTTGACGTAGGTGTCCGCCACGCCGCCCTTCGCGGACAGCGCTTCCGGGTAAAGTTCACCGCCCGGCTGGGCGCCCGTGGCGGTCGCAATCTGCTTCACCAGGCGCGGATCAAGCTGGTTTTCCATAAACCAGGTTTTCACGCCGTCAGCTTTAATCTGATTGATGATCTCCGCTACCTGCGCCGCGCTGGCTTCACTCTCAGACGACAGCCCCTGCGGCGCCATAAACGTCACGCCGTAGGCGCGGCTGAAATAGCCGAAGGCGTCGTGGCTGGTCAGCACTTTGCGCTTCGCCTGTGGGATGTCGCTGAAACGCTTTTTAGCCCAACCGTCCAGCTGAGAGAGCTGCGCAATATAGGGTTTACCGGTAGCTTCAAGCGCCGCCGTATCTTCAGGATCGGCCTTCACCAGCCCAGAGAGAATATTTTGCGCATACAGCGCGCCGTTCGCCGCGCTGTTCCACGCGTGCGGAACGGTCACTGTTTTACCGTCCTCTTCCAGCGTGTGCGTTTTCACGCCGTCCGAAGCAACCACCAGTTGGCCTTTGAATCCGGAGGCTTTCACCAGACGATCGAGCCAGCCTTCCAGCCCCAGCCCATTGACTACCACCACGTCGGCTTTACTCAGCGCCGCGCTGTCTTTGGGCGAGGGTTCGAAAGTATGGGGATCACCGTCCGGCCCCACCAGCGTCGTCACCTTCACACGATCGCCGCCAACCTGCTGCGTGATGTCTCCCAGGATGGAAAAGCTGGTCACCACATTAAGCGTTTTCGCCATTACGCCGTGCGTCATCATGCCGAGCGCGAGCGCCACGGCTAACCCTGTACGTTTCATCGTTTCCCCTTGCGTTAAAAAAGCGCCCGCAGGCTATCCGCCAGCCTGCTGCGCGTGCCAAATAAAACGGAAATAAAGAACAATGCGCTGGCGGTCAGCACAATGGAGGGCCCGGCGGGCAGACTCACTGCCCAGGAAAGGCTTAAGCCCAGCCACGCGCAAAAAATACCGCTGATACCCGCCATCAGAAGTAACCCTGGCAGGGTGCGCACCCAGCAGCGTGCCGCCACGGCGGGCAACATCATCAGCCCGACGGCCATCAACGTGCCGAGCACCTGAAAACCGGCCACCAGGTTGAGCACCAGCAGCGCCAGAAACAGACCGTGTAACATCCCGGGCAGCCAGCGCGCGTTCACCTGCAACCACGCGGTATCGAACGCTTCGCTGACCAGCCCACGATAAAACATCGCCAGCGTGAGGAGCGTGAACATGCAAACGCCCGTCACGAACAGGGCTGACGCGCTATCCACGGCGAGAATGGAGCCAAACAGAAGATGAAGCAGATCGACATTTGAACCGCGCAGCGACACCAGCGTGACGCCCAGCGCCAGGGAACCCAGGTAAAACCCCGCGAAGCTGGCATCCTCTTTAAGGGGCGTGCGGCGGCTGACCAGCCCGGCCACCAGCGCAACGGCGATCCCGGCAATAAACCCGCCGACAGTCATTGCCAGCAGCGACATTCCGCTGAGCAGATAGCCCACCGCGACACCCGGCAAAATGGCATGAGAAAGGGCGTCCCCCATCAGGCTCATCCGACGCAGCTGAAGGAATACCCCCAGCGCCGTGGTGCTGACGGAGAGCGCCAGGCAAACCACCAGTGCACGGCGCATAAAGCCGTACTCAATAAACGGCTGGAAGAATGTATGCCAGATCATGCCACCCTCACCCGCTCGGTTTTCCATTGGGGACTATCAGCGTCCAGACGTAACGTCTGCGGGAAGTGACGTGCTACGCGCTCGCTGTCATGCAGTACCGCCAGCAGAGTCTGCCCCTGCATATACATCTCCAGCATCAGATCCATCAGCACGTTGCAGGTCGCTTCATCGACGCCGGTAAAGGGTTCGTCCAGCATCACCAGCGGTGCCTGCTGCACTAAAACGCGGGCAAACAGCATGCGCTGGAATTGCCCGCCGGAGAGTTCATCGATGGTGGATAACGCCATGGACGCCAGCCCCACGCGCTCAAGCGCGCCGGCAATGCGCATGCGGGCATCCCGACGAAAACTGGCAAATAGCGAGATTTCTGGCCAGCAGCCCATGCTCACCACGTCCTGCACGGTCAGAGGAAATTGCGCCTCCAGCGCGTGACGCTGCGCCAGCCAGCCCACCACCGGACGTCTCCCCTGCCAGCGAAACGTACCGCTGACGGGCGGAAGAAAGCCAGCGAGCGTTTTCAGCAGCGTGGATTTGCCGCAGCCGTTGGCCCCGACGATGGCGGTCATGCTCCCGCGTTCAATCACGCCGGACAGTGCGCGCGTAACGGGCTGGCGATCGTAACCCGCTACCAGGTCGTTCATCACGATCATGGCAACGCCACCGCCCAGCGCACGGCCAGGCCGAGAAACAGAATGAGCACCAGCGCCAGCAGCAGCCGAACCGGGGATGAGAGAGAAAACAGGGACATGGACATCTCAATTCAAAATTATGTTATAACATAACAATAATGAAAGACGATTAAGATGTAAACGGCGGGAGTGAAATGGGAATGTGGCGAAATGTTTCTGCAAACTTCCCTCTCCCGTGGGAGAGGGTCAGGGTGAGGGCATCAGGCCGCACCGTGCGGGCAGCCATGCCGGGTGGCGGCGTTGCCTTACCCGGCCTACCCGTCGGGGTAACTTACTGGCTAAACGGTGACGCTGCCGGCACACGCGCCTGAGACACCGCCAGCCCCAGTTGCCACACCGCCATCGCATAGTGCGTGCTGTGGTTGTAGCGGGTAATGGTGTAGAAGTTCGGCAGTCCGAACCAGTACTGATAACCGGTTCCGACATCCAGGCGCAGCAGGCTCACCTGGTCAACATTGCCCAGCGGCTGCGACGGCGTTAAGCCTGCCGCTGCCAGCTGCGCCACGCTGTATTTGGTTTTAAATCCGTTTTCCAGACCAAACGCCTCGCCGTTTGCCTGCACCGCCACCTGGCCGCCCGGCGTCCAGCCGTGCGCTTTGAAGTAGTTGGCCACGCTGCCAATGGCGTCTTCGGGATCCCACAGGTTGATGTGACCATCCCCGTTAAAATCTACCGCGTACTGCTTATAGGAGGACGGCATAAACTGGCCGTAGCCCATCGCACCGGCGAACGACCCTTTCAGATCTAACGGATCGTCCTGTTCGTCTCGCGCCATCAGCAGGAAGGTTTCCAGTTCAGAGGAGAAATACTCGGCGCGGCGCGGGTAGTTGAAGGAGAGCGTCGCCAGCGCATCGAGGATGCGGGTTTTACCCATAATGCGTCCCCAGCGAGTCTCGACCCCAATAATACCGACGATGATCTCCGGCGGCACGCCATAGACCTGCCACGCGCGGTTCAGGGCGTCTTCATACTGATTCCAGAACACCACGCCATTTTGCACGTTGTCCGGGGTAATAAACTGTTTGCGATAGCGCAGCCACGCCCCGTTTGGCCCGGTCGGCACCTGGGCCGTCGGCGCCTGCCTGTCCATCAGGCGCAGCACGTAGTCCAGACGCTTCGCCTGAGACAAAATGGCATGCAGCTGCTGGCGATCAAAACCGTGCTTGCTCACCATTTTATCGATGAACTGTTCGGCCGCAGGGTTATTCGCGAAGTCGCCGCCCATCTGCATCATATTGTGCTGCGGCTCAAGCAGAAACCCGCCGGAAGGCGCGCCCGCCGTTTGTTGAACAGCTTCAGTCCTGGGTTTGCTACTACAGGCGGACAGGAGAATAAGCGCAGGTAACAGCGCTGCATAACGACGCTTGAACATGTGGCATCCATTTAACGAGTTCGGTAAGAACCCAGTATGGTAAAGCATCCGCAACACCTCAAGGAAGCGGTACACACCTCCCCAACGCAAATCCGCGCTTTTTTCCATCGAAAATCATTCGCCCCACCAATTATCTTTCATATTAATCCATTTTTCTTTCATTGTGAGATCTAATTAACACTTTAAAAGCTTTCAATTTGATTATTATTAGCCCCGAACAGACAAAAACAAACGCCCTACAGGAGAGAAGAATGATAGAAACCATCACCCACGGCGCCGAGTGGTTCATCGGGCTTTTTCAGAAAGGCGGCGAGGTATTCACCGGCATGGTGACCGGGATCCTGCCCCTGCTGATCAGCCTGCTGGTAATCATGAACGCGCTGATTAACTTTATCGGCCAGCAGCGTATTGAACGCTTCGCCCAGCGCTGCGCCGGAAACCCGCTGTCCCGCTACCTGATCCTGCCCTTCATCGGCACCTTTGTGTTCTGCAACCCGATGACCTTAAGCCTCGGCCGCTTTATGCCAGAGAAGTACAAGCCGAGCTATTACGCCGCCGCCTCCTACAGTTGCCATTCCATGAACGGCCTGTTCCCGCACATCAACCCCGGCGAGCTGTTCGTTTATCTCGGGATCGCCAGCGGCCTTACCACGCTTGGCCTGCCGCTCGGCCCGCTGGCGGTGAGCTACCTGCTGGTCGGTCTGGTCACCAACTTCTTCCGCGGCTGGGTGACGGATCTCACCACCGCCATTTTTGAGAAAAAAATGGGCATCCAGCTTGAACAGAAAGTCCATCTTTCAGGAGCTACAGCATGAACCGGATCCGCATTGAGAAAGGCACGGGCGGCTGGGGCGGCCCGCTGGAGTTCGACGCCACCGAAGGCAAAAAGATTGTGTACATCACCGCGGGCACGCGCCCGGCGATCGTCGACAGGCTGCACGAGCTGACGGGCTGGGAAGCGGTCGACGGCTTCAAGGAAGGCGAACCGCCGGAAGCGGAAATCGGCGTGGCGGTGATCGACTGCGGCGGCACGCTGCGCTGCGGCATCTATCCGAAGCGCCGCATTCCGACGGTAAATATTCACTCCACCGGGAAATCCGGCCCGCTGGCGCAGTACATCCTTGAGGATATTTATGTCTCTGGGGTGAAGGAGGACAACATCACGCTGGTGAATGGCACATCCGCGCCGCAAAAAGCGGCCCCGCGCGAGTACGACACCAGCAAAAAAATCACCGAGCAGAGCGATGGCCTGCTGGCGAAGGTCGGGATGGGGATGGGGTCCGCCGTGGCGGTGCTGTTCCAGTCCGGGCGCGACACCATCGACACGGTGCTGAAAACCATTCTGCCGTTTATGGCGTTCGTCTCGGCGCTGATCGGTATCATCATGGCCTCCGGCCTCGGCGACTGGATTGCCCACGGCCTCGCCCCGCTCGCCAGCCACCCGCTCGGCCTGGTGACGCTGGCGCTGATCTGCTCCTTCCCGCTGCTGTCGCCGTTTCTCGGCCCGGGCGCGGTGATTGCCCAGGTCATCGGCGTGCTGATTGGCGTACAGATTGGTCTGGGCAACATTCCCCCGCACCTCGCTCTGCCAGCCCTTTTCGCCATTAACGCTCAGGCGGCGTGCGACTTCATCCCCGTCGGGCTGTCGCTGGCGGAAGCACGTCAGGACACCGTGCGCGTGGGCGTCCCCTCCGTGCTGGTGAGCCGCTTCCTGACGGGCGCGCCCACGGTGCTGATTGCCTGGTTTGTCTCCGGCTTTATTTATCAATAAGAGGTTCCTGCCATGACCGTGATTTACCAGACCACCATTACCCGCATCGGCCAGAGCGCAGCCGATGCGCTGAGCGACCAGATGCTGATCACCTTCCGCGAAGGGGCGCCTGCGGATATCGAAGAGTTTTGCTTTATCCACTGCCACGGCGAGCTAAACGGCGAGCTGAAGGCCGGGAGCCAGCTTGAGCTGGGCGAGGCGCGCTATGCCGTGACCGCCGTCGGCGACGTCGCTGAACAAAACCTGCGCGAGCTGGGGCACATCACCCTGCGTTTTGACGGGCAGCCGCAGGCGGAGTATCCCGGCACGGTTCACGTTGAGGGGCCGGTTCCGCAGGCTGTCACACCAGGCTGTACGTTAAAATTTGTTGCGTAATTAAGGAGAAACACATGAGTCAGGTTGCCGTTGTCATTGGTGGGGGACAAACCTTAGGCGAGTTCCTCTGCCGTGGGCTTGCCGCAGAGGGTTACCACGTAGCGGTAGTGGACATTCAGAGTGAAAAAGCCGCCCGTGTGGCGGACGCCATCAACACCGAGTTTGGCGAAGGGATGGCGTACGGATTTGGTGCCGACGCCACCAGCGAGCAGAGCGTGATGGCGCTGGCCCGCGGCGTGGACGAGATATTTGGGCGTATCGACCTGCTGGTCTACAGCGCGGGGATCGCGAAAGCGGCCTTTATCAGCGATTTCGAACTGGGGGATTTTGACCGCTCGTTGCAGGTGAATCTGGTGGGCTATTTCCTCTGCGCCCGTGAGTTTTCCCGGCTGATGATCCGCGATGGTATTCAGGGGCGCATCATTCAGATCAACTCGAAATCAGGGAAAGTGGGCAGCAAGCACAACTCCGGCTACAGCGCGGCGAAGTTTGGCGGCGTGGGGCTGACGCAGTCTCTGGCGCTGGATCTGGCCGAATACGGCATCACCGTTCACTCGCTGATGCTGGGTAACCTGTTGAAATCGCCGATGTTCCAGTCCCTGCTGCCGCAGTACGCCTCCAAGCTCGGCATCAAAGCTGAAGAAGTGGAGCAGTACTACATCGACAAAGTGCCGCTCAAGCGCGGGTGTGATTATCAGGACGTGCTGAACATGCTGCTGTTTTACGCCAGCCCGAAAGCCTCGTACTGCACCGGGCAGTCGATTAACGTCACCGGTGGGCAGGTGATGTTCTGAGTTTAATCCCCGGTGGCACTGCGCTTACCGGGGCTACAACCCCCGTAGGCCGGGTAAGGCGCAGCCGCCACCCGGCAATTAAGGAGCCGATATGGTAACCGCATTAATCACCTTCGCCGCCCTCGCCTGGATCTGCCAGATGGCGTTTGGCGGCTGGCAAATCCATCAGTTTAACCGCGCCTTTGACGCCCTGTGCCAGAAAGGCCGTGTGGGCGTCGGGCGTTCCGGTGGACGCTTTAAACCGCGGGTTGTCGTCGCTGTTGCGCTGGATGAAAACAATAAGGTCTGCGATTCCCTCATCATGCGCGGCATGACCGTCTTTGCCCGCCCGGTGAAAATCCAGGCGATCAACGGCATTTTGCTGCATGAATTACAACCTGATGTGATCTTCCCCCATGATTCACTCTGTCAGAATGCACTATCATTAGCGCTTAATCTGAAACATGGATAATTTCGTTGTGAAAGTTATAAACTTGCGGAATTATCATTTCGCAACGTAAGGAACGAAGCGCCTATGAAACCACGTCAGCGGCAGGCGGCCATACTTGAGCATCTGCAAAAGCAGGGAAAGTGCTCGGTAGAGGATCTGGCCCACTACTTTGACACCACCGGCACGACAATACGCAAGGACCTGGTGTTGCTCGAAAACTCCGGCGCCGTCATTCGTACCTACGGCGGCGTGGTGCTCAATAAAGACGAAGCCGACCCGCCTATCGATCACAAGACGCTGATTAATACGCACCAGAAAGCGCTGATTGCCGAAGCTGCGGTCAAATTTATCCAGGACGGCGATTCCATCATCCTCGACGCTGGCAGTACCGTCCTACAGATGATCCCGCTGCTCAGCCGCTTTAATAACATCACCGTGATGACCAACAGCCTGCACATCGTCAATGCCCTGTCAGAGTTCGACAGCGAGCAGACCATCCTGATGCCCGGTGGCACCTTCCGTAAAAAATCCGCGTCGTTTCACGGGCAGCTGGCGGAGAATGCCTTCGACCACTTCAGCTTCGATAAGCTGTTTATGGGCACGGACGGCATCGACCTCAACGCGGGCGTGACCACCTTCAACGAGGTGTTCAGCGTCAGCAAAGCGATGTGCAACGCCGCGCGGGAAGTGATTTTGATGGCGGACTCGTCGAAGTTTGGCCGTAAAAGCCCCAACATTGTCTGTAGCCTTGAAAGCGTCGATAAGCTGATTACCGACGCAGGTATCGATCCGGCATTTAAAAAAGCGCTGGAAGCGAAGGGCATCGACGTGATCGTAACCGGAGAGAAAAATGAGTGATTTTCTGTTAAACGCAGGCCGCCAGACTCTGCTGCTGGAGCTACAGGAAGCCAGCCGCCTGCCGGAGCGTCTGGGTGAGGATTTTGTTCGTGCAGCCAACACCATTATCCACTGCGAGGGCAAAGTGATCGTGGCGGGTATCGGTAAATCCGGTCATATCGGCAAGAAGATTGCCGCGACGCTTGCCAGCACCGGCACACCGGCGTTCTTCGTGCATCCTGCCGAAGCGCTGCACGGCGATCTGGGGATGATCGAAAGCCGCGACGTGATGCTGTTTATCTCCTACTCCGGTTCAGCCAAAGAGCTGGATCTCATCATCCCTCGCCTGCAAGAAAAATCGGTGGCCCTGTTAGCGATGACCGGCAAATCCCGTTCGCCGCTGGCGCTGGCCGCGAAAGCAACGCTGGATATTTCCGTTGAGCGCGAAGCCTGCCCGATGCACCTGGCACCGACCTCCAGCACCGTCAACACGCTGATGATGGGCGACGCGCTGGCGATGGCGGTGATGCAGGCGCGCGGTTTTAATGAGGAAGATTTCGCCCGTTCCCATCCTGCTGGCGCGCTTGGGGCACGTCTGCTCAACAAGGTTCACCACCTGATGCGCACGGACGATGCCATTCCTCAGGTCAAACTCGACACCAGCGTGATGGACGCCATGCTGGAGCTGAGCCGCACCGGGCTGGGGCTGGTTGCGGTATGCGACAATGACCGCCAGGTGAAGGGCGTCTTCACCGACGGCGACCTGCGCCGCTGGCTGGTGGGCGGCGGCAAGCTGGAGGCGCGGGTATCCGAAGCAATGACCCGGGGCGGGCTGACGCTGAATGCCGACAGCCGCGCCATTGAAGCCAAAGAGGTGCTGATGAAGCGCAAAATCACCGCTGCGCCGGTGGTGGACGAGCACGGCAGGCTGTGCGGCGCGATCAACCTGCAAGACTTCTACCAGGCGGGGATTATTTAACCCTTAAGCCCCAGACGTTTCGCCAGCCTGTGAAGGTTGGCGACGTCCATCTCCAGCGCCCGCGCGCATGCCGCCCAGCTGCGGTTATTCTGCTCCAGGGCGCGGGTGATCATCTGACGCTGGAACGCATCCGTCGCCTCGCGCAGGTTTTCGTTCACGCTCTCAGGTATCACTGGCTTCACGGACGGCGTCGTTTCCTCATGCAGCGCGAAATGGCGCGCATGGATAACCACTTCATCCCCCGAACGCGTAGCCCGCGCCAGCACCACCGCGCGGTGAATCGCATGTTCCAGTTCACGCACGTTACCCGGCCAGCCGTAGCTCAGCAGGTGCGTCCTCGCGCCGGGGCTTAGCACCACGCGGGAAAGCCCCATTTTGTGCCGACACTGTTCGCAGAAAAAGCCCGCCAGCAGCACCACATCATCGCCCCGCTCGCGCAGCGGCGGCACCGTGAGCGGGAACACGCTCAGACGGTGGAACAGATCGGCGCGGAAATTGCCCGCCAGCACCTCTTCGCGCAGATCGCGGTTCGTCGCCGCCAGCACGCGCACATCCACGCGTAAGCTGCGATCGTCACCCACGCGTTGAATATCGCCATACTGCAACACCCGCAGCAGTTTGGCCTGGAGCGAAAGGGAGAGTTCGCCAATTTCATCGAGGAACAGCGTGCCGTTATCAGCCATTTCGAACTTGCCGCTGCGGTTGCTGATCGCCCCGGTAAAGGCTCCTTTGACGTGTCCGAACAGCTCGCTTTCCGCCACGCTTTCCGGCAGCGCCGCGCAGTTGAGATACACCAGCGGGTTCACCGCACGGGGCGAGGCTTCGTGGATCGCTTTCGCCACCAGCTCTTTACCGGTGCCGGTCTCCCCGAAGATCAGCACGTTCAAATCAGACGCGGCGACAATCTCAATCTCTTTTTTAAGCTGCGCCATGCCCGGCGAAAGGCCAATCATTTCGGTGTGCGCCACCTGCTCAAACGCCGTCGGGCTACCCGGAAGAATATTCTGGCTCTCCAGCTGTTCTATCAGCAGGGCGTTGTTCAGCGCCCCGGCCGCCAGCGCGGCAATCAGCCGTAGCTCTTCGTCGCTGAAGGTATCGAACTGATCCGGCGACATGCCGTCGAGGGTTAACGCGCCAATCAGGTTCTGCCCGGCAAACAGCGGCAGGCCGATACAGGCGTGAACCTTCAGGCTCTCCTGGCCGGGGATCAGGCCGTCGTACGGATCGGGCAGATCGCTGTCTGCCGGGAAACGCACCACATCACCCGCACGGGCGATGGTTTCCAGACGCGGGTGACCCTCCAGGGTAAAGCGCCGCCCGAGTACGTCCTTCGCCAGACCGTCGATAGCCAGCGGAATAAACTGCCGCCCTTCGTAACGCAGCAGCGCCGAGGCATCGCAATCCAGCACGTGGCGCAACGTGGAGATCAGCCGCTGAAAGCGGTCCTGATGACCAATACCGGTTTGCAGTTCTATGGCGATCTTCGCCAGCACATCTACGGAAAAGCTCATCGCTGCCTCACTGTCATTTTGACAACACATAGTGTCATATTGACAATTTTTAAGATAGTCAAAATGACTACCCATTAGGGAGAATAAAAATATAAATACATTATTTTCAATGAGTTAAAAAACTGGCACGCAACTTGATATATGACAGTCATCTTATTTGAAAACGCCGTATTAAGTTGAGGTTGCTATGTCTATTCTGGTTAAAAATAACATTCATTGGGTGGGTCAACGTGACTGGGAAGTACGTGATTTTCACGGGACGGAATACAAAACGCTGCGCGGCAGCAGCTACAACAGCTACCTCATTCGCGAAGGTAAAAACGTCCTGATCGATACCGTCGATCACAAATTCAGCCGCGAGTTCGTGCAGAACCTGCGCAGCGAAATCGATTTGAATGACATCGACTACATCATCATCAACCACGCGGAAGAGGATCACGCCGGGGCGCTGACCGAGCTGATGTCCCTCATTCCGGATACCCCGATCTACTGCACCACCAACGCCATTGACTCCATCAACGGCCACCACCACCATCCGGAGTGGAACTTCCACACCGTAAAAACCGGCGACACGCTGGATATCGGCAACGGCAAACAGCTGATCTTTGTGGAAACCCCAATGCTGCACTGGCCGGACAGCATGATGACCTACATGACCGGTGACGCGGTGCTGTTCAGCAACGACGCCTTCGGCCAGCACTACTGCGACGAACGTCTGTTCAACGACGAAGTGGATCAGACCGAGCTGTTCGAACAGTGCCAGCGCTACTACGCCAACATCCTGACGCCGTTCAGCCGTCTGGTCACGCCAAAAATCACCGAGATCCTCGGCTTCAACCTGCCGGTGGATATGATTGCCACCTCCCACGGCGTGGTATGGCGTGAAAATCCTACCCAGATCGTCGAGCTGTACCTGAAGTGGGCGGCGGACTATCAGGAAGATCGCATTACGATCTTCTACGACACCATGTCCAACAACACCCGCATGATGGCGGACGCCATTGCCCAGGGCATCAACGAAGTGGATCCGAACGTGGCAGTGAAAATCTTCAACGTGGCGCGCAGCGATAAGAATGAGGTATTGACCAACGTCTTCCGCTCCAAAGGCGTGCTGGTGGGTACCTCCACCATGAATAACGTGATGATGCCGAAAATTGCCGGACTGGTGGAAGAGATGACCGGCCTGCGCTTCCGTAACAAACGCGCCAGCGCCTTTGGTTCACACGGCTGGAGCGGCGGCGCGGTAGACCGTCTCTCCACCCGTTTACAGGATGCCGGTTTTGAGATGTCCCTGAGCCTGAAGGCGAAATGGCGTCCGGATCTCGACGCGCTGGAAATCTGTCGCCAGCACGGTCGCGACATTGCCCGCCAGTGGGCGCTTGCGCCGCTGCCGGAAACCGCACCCGCCGCGGCTGCTGCGCCGGAAGCCGTAGCAGAAGCCGCTCCTGCCGCTGCCGACCTCGGCCCCTGCATGCAGTGCAGCGTCTGCCAGTGGATTTACGATCCCGAGCTGGGCGAGCCGTTGCAGGATGTCGCGCCGGGTACACCGTGGAGCGAGGTGCCGGACAACTTCCTCTGCCCGGAATGTTCCCTCGGAAAAGACGTCTTTGATGAACTGGCAACGGAGGCAAAATGAGCCACGGCATCGTCATTATCGGCTCGGGCTTTGCCGCCCGCCAGCTGGTGAAAAATATCCGCAAACAGGATGCTAACGTGCCGTTGACGGTGATCGCCGCCGACAGCATGGATGAGTACAACAAGCCTGATTTAAGCCACGTCATTAGCCAAAATCAGCGCGCCGACGATCTCACCCGCCAGACGGCGGGGGAGTTTGCAGAACAATTTAATCTGCGTCTGTTTCCGTACACCTGGGTCACCGATATCGACGCCGACGCCCACGTGGTGAACGCGAAAGATAAAACCTGGCAGTACGACAAGCTGGTGCTGGCGACGGGGGCATCGGCGTTTGTGCCGCCGGTTGAGGGCCGCGAGCTGATGGTCACGCTCAACAGTCAGCAGGAGTATCAGGCCAGCGAGACCCTGTTACGCGACGCCACACGGGTGATGATTGTCGGTGGCGGGCTGATTGGCACCGAGCTGGCGATGGACTTCTGCCGGGCGGGAAAATCCGTCACCCTGGTTGACCACGCGGCCAGCATTCTGTCAGCGCTGATGCCGGCAGAAGTAAGCAGTCGCTTACAGCATCGTTTGACCGACATGGGCGTGCATCTGCTGCTGAAATCGCAGTTGCAGAGCCTGAGCAAAACCGAAACCGGCATTTGTGCGACGCTCGACCACAACCGCAGGGTGGAAGTGGATGTGGTTATTGCGGCGACGGGGCTGCGCCCGGAAACCGCGCTGGCGCACCGCGCAGGCGCAGAGATCAATCGCGGCGTGAAGGTAGACAGCTACCTGCAAACCACCCAGCCGGACATTTATGCCCTGGGCGACTGCGCGGAAATTAACGGCCAGGTGCTGCCGTTCCTGCAACCGATTCAGTTGAGCGCCATGTTCCTGGCGAAAAACCTGCTCGGCGGCAACGCCCCGGTGAAATTACCCGCCATGCTGGTGAAGGTAAAAACGCCGGAACTACCGCTGCATCTCGCAGGTGAAACGCAGCGTCAGGATCTGAACTGGGAGATTGCCCTTTCGCCTCAGGGCATGGTGGCGCGCGGCACCGATACTGTCGGTCAGATGCGCGCCTTTGTGGTCAGCGAAGACAGAATGAAGGAGGCCTTCGCGCTGCTGAAATCGTTACCTGCTTAACCCTCGTCATGCCGGGTGGCGCTCCTGTATGACCGGATACATAGGTAACAGATCAGACCGGGAACATAGGTAACACTTTTCAGTCTATCCGGAGCACACTCTGGGTTTTTCGGTCGTAGTACGCAAGCGTTATTCCATTAAAGATGATGGCCTCCAGGCCATCATCTTGTTCTTCCAGCATGATGTACTCATCAGTCAGCGCTTCACTCAGGAACACCGTCCCCTTTTTCCCCATATAGAGTGTCCCCCTTGATTTCACCCTGTAGACCGTACCTCCTTCCGGATAAGCATATTCAGGAACCCTGCCATCCCAGTGCCGGCCTGAGGGGTGCCATACCGTTCCGGGCGTTGCACCCGCCAGGGCTTCATGCGGCCTTTCGTAGTTAAACTCTTCCCGGTAGCCACTGAACCACCGCTGTTGTTCTTCCATCGTCATAAATATGTTGCCCTGTTTTACTGCACTTTTCAGCGAACGATGCATTCGCTCATGACGGCCGTTTTCTTCCGGATGCCCCTTTCTGATGCGTTCCGGTCTGATGCCCAGCTTTATCAGCCAGACTGCAAGGCGACTTAACCCGGCGATACCTGTTCCTGCGAAAGGCTGACCATTATCCGTTCTCAGGACTTCCGGCAGACCGTACTCCAGGAACGCATCCGTCAGGCACTGCCTGACGAAGGGCTCGCTCTCCCGGTCTGCTCCCCGGCAGCTCAGAAGATACCGGCTGTGATTGTCGGTGAGGGTGAAGGGATGACAGTATTTCCGGCTCAGCAGCCTGAACTTGCCTTTAAAATCAGCGCTCCAGACCTGATTGTTCTCACTGATGATGGTCAGGGGCTGGCGATTGCCCGGGGTTCTGCGTTTTCGCTTTTTATCCGGAACCAGGCCTTCACGCTTGAGGATATCGCCGATAGTACTGGCAGCGGGGACGGTAAAATCGACGTGATGATTGAGCAGCCACATCCGCAGTTTTTTGGGGCCCCAGTCAGGGTGTTTTTGCCTCAGGGCCGTAAGCTGCCCGGCGATATCATCAGGAACTGTCCGGGAGTGGGAGTGCGGAGCACGCGACCGGTCAGAGAGAGATGACAGGTCAGAGGGGTCAAAACGCTGAAGCCATTTGTAACCGGTTTTTCGACTGATGCCGAAGAGACGGCAGAGGGCAGAAAAAGAATCCGTACCTGCATGGCAGGCACGGATAAAATCAAGGCGTTGCATAGGTCGGGTCTCAGTCCAGGGCATAGCGAGTCTCCTCTTCTATGCCAGTTATAACTGTTACCCATGTATCCGGTCTAAAGTGTTACCCATGTTTCCGGTTCATACCCTCCGCTTACCCGGCCTACTTAACACCATAACGGTAAACCTTGTAGGCCCGCGCAAGCGTAGCGCCGCCGGGCAAAACAGGGCTGCGTGGTTCAGGACCGCACCACCAGCGCGTCATAACCGCGCCAGCGGTAGTTCGCCATCGAGATCAGCCAGCAGGCGACAAACAGCCCGACCACCACAAACCCGGCGTCGCCCAGGTTATCGTTCACCGCGCCAATCAGATCCCACACGCCGCCGCTGAGGGAGAACTTGTCCATCAGCAGACCCAGCGCTTCCAGCCCGCCGATAAACAGCGCCACCACCACCGAAGTGCCGGTGATGGTCATGTTGTAGTACAGCTTGCGCTGCGGCTTGTTGAATGCCCAGCCGTAGGCACCCACCATCAGCAGGTTATCGAGCGTATCCACCAGCGCCATGCCGCTGGCGAAGAGCGCCGGGAAGATCATGATCGACCACACCGACATCCCGCTGGAGGCGCTGGCGGTGGAGATCCCCAGCACGCCGATTTCGGTGGCCGTGTCAAAGCCGAGGCCAAACAGGAAGCCCACCAGATACATCTGCCAGCTTTTATTGACGAGGCGGAAGGTTTTGCCGAACAGCCAGTTCATGACGCCACCCTGGGCAGGCAGCGTGATGTCGCCCTGCACGGGCCTGCCGTGTTTCAGTGCCTGAAAACTGCGCCAGACGCCGCGCAGGATCACCATATTCACCAGCGCCATCGCCAGCAGGAAGGTGGCGGAGACGGCAGTGCCAATCAGGCTTCCGGTTTCGTGGAACCATTCCATATTTTTCTGAAACGCCGTGGCGGTGGCGGCGATGGCAATGGAGGCCAGCACCACGATGGTGGAGTGTCCGAGGGAAAACCATGCCCCCACGCCGGATGGGCGCTTGCCCTGCTGCATCATCTTACGCGTCACGGTATCAATCGCGGCGATATGGTCGGCATCCACCGCATGACGCAGTCCGTAACACCAGGCCAGCAGGCTGGCCGCCATCAGCGCCGTACTGCCGCTAAAGGTGTGCCACGCCAGCCCCCAGGCCAGCAGGTTAGCCATCACCAGAGCCAGCAGCAGGCACGCTGCACGAGGTTCATTGCGTAAAAGTCGTAACATTTTAAATCCTTTGTGAACATGATCGGGCGGCAGCAACCACCGCCTGCCCGAAGGAGATCGCTCCGTCGCCTGCGGGCAGGCGCGAAGGAAAAAGAAGCGTGAAATCAGAAAGGTAATGACGAAGGCGCGCGCGTAGCAGGCGGTTGTGAAGGACACCTCCGCTGAAGCACACCGTAGAGAGCGACCGTCGGCGGGCATGCGTTGCCGCCAGTTCGCTCAGCCCTTTTGCCAGCGCATCGTGAAAGGCCCAGGCGCGCTCTCCGGGCTCCGCCCGCCAGGCCAGCCACTGCTGCCAGAACAGCGCAAGGTTATCCGTCTTGAGCGTCACCGGATGATCAACCCCTGCACAGCGTTCGGCCAGCGCCTCCAGCCGGCACGCGGCTTCGCCCTCATAGCGTTGCGTTTCAATGCCCAGCGCACAGGCCACGGCGTCAAACAGACGACCACAGGAGGAGGCCCGCGGCGCATTGATACCGCGCGACACTGCCGTTGCCAGCAGCGGCCAGTTTTGACACTGTACCGCCTCTGTTTCCGGGTACTGCTGCCAGTCAGGTACGAACGCCAGACAGTGGGCGAGCAAATTGCGCCACGGCTGTTTTGCCGCCAGATCGCCCCCCGGCAGCGCAACGGCTGGCAGACCGCCCAGCCGTTCGCAGTCGCGATAGTTCACCCGCAGGCACTCGCCGCCCCACATCGCGCCGTTCTCACCCATACCGATCCCATCCAGCGTCAGGGCAATAACATCCCCGCCGTCGAGCGGCCAGCCATTCTCCGCCAGACACGCTGCTGCATGCGCATGATGATGCAGCACGGTCTCAACGGGCAGCGCCTGCGCCCGGGCCCACTGTCGGGCGTGATATCCCGGATGGGCATCGCACACCACGCGCTCTGGCTGGAAGGCGTAGATGTCCTGCATCGTCGAGAGCGCACTGCGCCACTGCGCCTCTACGCCCTCGTCGCTCAGATCGCCAAAATGCTGGCTCAGCACCGCCTGGTTGCCACGTACCAGGCAGAAGGTATTTTTCATCTCCGCGCCGGTGCATAACATGGGCGAGATGTCGCGGAATCCGGCGGGCAATGTGATGGCATCCGGCACAAAACCGCGTGCGCGACGCAGCATCGCACCGTCCCGATCCATTACTGAATCATCCATCCGTTGAAGAATATCACGGTTGTGCAGCAGGAAGCCGTCAGCGATGTCACTGAGTTCTTCCAGCGCCTGCTGGTTGCTTATGGCGGGTGGATGGCCGCTGAGGTTGCCGGAGGTCATCACCAGCGGGCGCTGGCAGTCCAACATCAGCAAATGCTGGAGCGGGTTCGCAGGTAGCATTACGCCGACCGTATTCAGCCCCGGCGCAATCTCCTCAGGAAACGCAGGAAGGCAGGCTTTTCGCGTCAGCACAATCGGCGCAGCGGGTGAACCTAACAGCGTCTTGATGGCCTCCGGCAGATCGTTCGCATGCGGGATCATCACCGCCAGCGGCTTGGTCGGGCGCTGCTTGCGTGCCCGCAATTTCCGAATCGCCTGTGGGTTAAGCGCGTCGCAGACCAGGTGAAATCCGCCCAGCCCTTTGACCGCCACAATCCCGCCGTTTTTCAATCTCTCCACCGCCGCGCTTAACGCCGATTCGCGGGTGGTGGCAGCATCCCCGGCTTGCCACTCCAGCTGCGGCCCGCAGTCCGGGCAGGCCACCGGCTGGGCGTGAAAACGCCGGTCAGCCGGGTTGCGGTACTCCGTTTCACAGGGCACACAGAGCGGGAAAGGCGCCATTGACGTGGCCGGGCGGTCATAGGGCATGGCGCGGATAATGGTAAACCGCGGCCCGCAGTGGGTGCAGTTGATAAACGGGTAGCGATAACGGCGCTCGCGCGGATCGCGCATCTCCGCCAGGCATGCGGGACAGGTGGCGGCATCCGGGACGATTTGCGTATCCATCGCCCCGCTCTCGCTGTGGCGGATGACAAACTCGTCCGGCAGCGTATTCCAGCTGTACGGCTGCGTTTCAACGCGATCGATGCGCGCCAGCGGTGGGCAGTCCTGGCGCAGTCTCGCGGTAAAGTCACCCCCACTACCCGCGAGACGCACCAGGACACCCTCTCCGTCGTTGCACACGTCGCCCGCCAGCCCCAGCTGGTGTGCAAGCTGCCAGACGAAGGGACGAAATCCTACCCCCTGCACCTTGCCGCGCACCCGAAGCTGTACGCCGTTAACGCGCATTGCAGCTTAAAACAGCAGCGATGACGAGGTGTCGAACGCCGCACGGCGGCGTTTTTCGGCACTCATCTGTTCGAGCTTGTCGCGATCGACGCAGACCAGCGCATGCGTCGGACAGGCTTCCATACACGCCGGACCGGCGTCGCGGTGGTAGCAGAGGTCACATTTATTGGCTTCGGCTTTCTCCGCGCGCACGCTGAGCCCGATACCACTGTTGCGCACCACCGGGCGAACGACCACCTCCATCGCGCCATACGGACACGCCACCACACAGGTTTTGCACCCGATGCAGCGCTCCTGCATCACATGCACGAAGCCTTTCTCGCGCTTAATCGCCCCGTTCGGACAGACGTTGGCGCACGGCGCGTCTTCGCACTGGCGACAGATAGCGGCGGTGGAAATATTCACGCCTTTAATGACGTGGATGCGCGGCAGGAAGGTGTCGGGGGTCAGGGAGGCGCAATCCTGCTCCGCCTGATGGGACACCACGCACGCCACTTCACAGGTACGGCAACCAATGCATTTGCTGGCATCGGCCATAATAAAACGGTTCATCTGCTTCTCCGGCATAACTGTTATGCGCGAAGCTATTCATAAACCGTGCCAATATTTAATACATTGATTTTAAAGCGAAATAAAAAAGAAGAGGATCTGTCATCGTCATTTGTGACGATGACAGATGTCGACGTCAGCGATGCGGGCCGTCAATGACGGAGCCGCGCAGGATAAGCTCGCCGGAAAAAGTTTGCTGAGGCTTAAACTCACCGCCGTCGAGCATGAAGATCAGGCGACTGATGGTCTCCTGGATCATCTCCGTTACCGGAATACGCACGCTGGAGAGGGACGGCACGATATAGGGCGCGATTGCCACGTCGTCAAAGCCGATGACGGACACCGCGCCCGGCGTGGCGACGCCGCTCTCGTGCAACTGCCTGATGGCACCAATCGCCATATCGTCGTTACTCGCCACCAGCGCGGTAAACGTTTCGCCGCGGGTGAGCAGCTGAGAGACCGCCGCCGCGCCGCTGGCCGGGCTCCACTTCCCTTCGGCGATCAGCGCGTCACGCAGGGAAATGCCGTTCTGCGCCAGCGCGTCCTTGTAGCCGGAAAGACGCTCCACCCCGGTGGGGGAATCCAGCGAACCGGTGATAAACGCAATCTCCCGGTGGCCTTTCGCGATCAACTGCGATACTGCGTCCTGACACGACGCTTTATGATCGGACCAGACGCTGTGGCTGCTGTTTTTCCGCAAACGGCGGTTGAGCACCATAATCGGCTGCTCGCATTTCTCAATAATTTCGTCCAGCGCTTCCACGCTCAGAAAACGCGGGTAGATAATCACCGCGTCGCAGCGCATGTCGAGCAGGTACTGGATCGCCTCGCGCTCCTCTTCGGCGCTGTGCTTGCCGTCCGCCAGGATCAGCTGACGGCCCTTCTCTTCCGTCATCCGCGCGGCGTTAAACAGCAGCTCGCTAAAGTAGACCCCATGGTACAGGGTGTTAGTCACCACCAGCCCCAGGGTCTGGGTGCGTTTGGTCGCCAGGTTTCGCGCCAGCAGATTGGGGCGATACCCGCTCTCTTCGATGGCCTGAAACACGCGGTCTTTCGTCTCCTGGCTGACGTAACCGTTCCCCGACAGCACCCGGGAGACCGTCGCTTTCGACACGCCTGCCCGCTTCGCCACTTCCAGCATCGTGGTCATAGTGTTATTCCATTCAAAACCGATGAGCCGCAGTGTACTTCACCGCAGAAAAATTGTCGCAGCGGCGTTATCACGCTTTATACGGCCACGAGTGATCGTCATCACGAAACGAAAAAATGCATAAAAAGTGGTCTTGTTTCATTAAAAGAAACTCATGATGATTATGTGAAACCGGTTTCCTACACTTCTCACAACGATAACAGGATCACATCCGATGGCAAAAAATTACGCTGCGCTGGCAAATGACGTGGTTAGCGCGCTGGGCGGTAAAGAGAACATCGTCGCCGTCACCCACTGCATGACGCGCCTGCGCTTCGTTCTGAAAGACGAAAGCCTTACCGACGCCGCGCGTCTGAAAAGCATCAGCGGCGTGCTCGGCGTGGTGCGCAACGACAATCAGTGCCAGGTGATCATCGGCAACACCGTGTCCCAGGCATACCGTGAAGTGGTGAGCCTGCTGCCCGCCAACCTGCAACCTGCCGTAGCGGAAGGTCCACAGAAGCTTACGCTGCGCCGGATTGGCGCCGGGATCCTCGACGCGCTGATCGGCACCATGTCTCCGCTGATCCCGGCGATCATCGGCGGGTCGATGGTCAAGCTGCTGGCGATGATCCTTGAGATGACCGGCGTGCTGGGCAAAGGTGACCCGACGCTGACGATCCTGACCGTTATCGGCGATGGCGCGTTCTTCTTCCTGCCGCTGATGGTGGCGGCTTCCGCAGCGGTGAAGTTCAAAACCAACATGTCCCTGGCGATAGCCATTGCGGGCGTACTGGTTCACCCGAGCTTTATCGAGCTGATGGCGAAAGCGGCGCAGGGCGAGCATGTAGAATTTGCCTTAATTCCGGTTACGGCGGTGAAATACACCTATACCGTTATCCCGGCCCTGGTGATGACCTGGTGCCTGTCGTATATCGAACGCTGGGTGGATCGCATCACCCCGGCGGTGACCAAAAACTTCCTCAAGCCGATGCTGATCGTGCTGATTGCCGCCCCGCTCGCCATCGTACTGATTGGCCCGCTTGGGATCTGGATCGGTAGCGCCATCTCCGCGCTGGTCTACACCATTCACGGCTATCTGGGCTGGCTCTCCGTTGCCATTATGGGCGCGCTGTGGCCGCTGCTGGTGATGACCGGGATGCACCGCGTGTTTACGCCGACCATCATCCAGACCATTGCCGAAACGGGCAAAGAAGGGATGGTGATGCCGTCGGAAATCGGCGCCAACCTGTCGCTCGGCGGTTCGTCGCTGGCGGTGGCGTGGAAAACGAAAAACCCGGAGCTGCGCCAGACGGCGCTGGCGGCGGCGGCCTCCGCCATCATGGCGGGGATCTCTGAACCGGCGCTGTACGGCGTGGCGGTACGCCTGAAGCGTCCGCTGATTGCGAGCCTGATCAGCGGCTTTATCTGCGGCGCGGTGGCCGGCATGGCCGGTCTTGCCAGCCACTCCATGGCGGCGCCGAGGCTGTTCACCAGCGTGCAGTTCTTCGACCCGGCCAACCCGATGACCATCGTCTGGGTGTTTGGTGTGATGGGTCTGGCGGTGGTGCTGTCGTTCGTGCTGACCCTGCTGTTAGGGTTTGAAGATATCCCGGTAGAAGACGAAGCCGAAAAAGCACGCGCCCTGCAAACCGCACCGGTACAGAACAAAGCAGCAGAAGCATAAACTGAAAGCGAGGTAAGAATGTCTGTTTTTCCACAAGGATTTTTATGGGGCGGCGCGCTTGCCGCCAACCAGAGTGAAGGGGCTTACCGTGAAGGCGGCAAAGGACTGACAACGGTCGATATGATCCCCCACGGCGCAAACCGTCTGGCGGTAAAAGTCGGCAAGGAAAAACGGTTTTCGTTGCGTGACGACGAATTTTACCCGAGCCACCAGGCGATTGATTTTTACCATCGTTACAAAGAAGACATTGCCCTGATGGCGGAGATGGGCTTTACGGTGTTCCGCACCTCGATTGCCTGGAGCCGCCTCTACCCGAACGGCGACGAACCGTTGCCAAATCGGGAGGGCATTGCCTTCTACCGCGCGGTGTTCGAGGAGTGCAAAAAGTACAACATTGAGCCGCTGGTGACGCTCTGCCATTTCGACGTGCCGATGCACCTGGTGACGGAGTACGGCTCCTGGCGCAACCGTAAGATGGTGGATTTCTTCGCCCGCTACGCCCGCACCTGCTTCGAGGCGTTTAACGGGCTGGTGAAATACTGGCTGACCTTCAACGAAATCAACATTATGCTGCACAGCCCGTTCTCCGGCGCGGGGCTGGTGTTTGAGGAAGGGGAAAACGAAGACCAGGTGAAATACCAGGCCGCGCACCACGAGCTGGTGGCGAGCGCGCTGGCGACCAAAATCGCCCACGAGGTGAACCCGGAAAACCAGGTCGGCTGCATGCTGGCGGGCGGCAATTTTTACCCCTACTCCTGCAAGCCGGAAGACGTGTGGATGGCACTGGAGAAAGACCGCGAGAACCTGTTCTTTATCGACGTGCAGGCGCGCGGCAGCTATCCGGCCTACTCCGCCCGCGTGTTCCGCGAGAAAGGGGTGGTGATTGTGAAAGACCCCGGCGACGACGACCTGCTGAAAAACACTGTCGACTTTGTCTCGTTCAGTTATTACGCCTCGCGCTGCGCGTCGGCGGATATGAACGCGGGCAACACCAGCGCGGCGAACATCGTGAAGTCCCTGCGCAACCCGCACATTCAGGTGAGCGAGTGGGGCTGGGGCATCGACCCGCTCGGGCTGCGCATCACCATGAACATGATGTATGACCGCTACCAGAAGCCGCTGTTCCTGGTGGAAAACGGCCTCGGGGCGAAGGACGTCATTGATGAAAACGGCGAGATCAACGACGACTACCGCATCAGCTACCTGCGCGAGCATATCCGTGCGATGGGTGACGCGATTGAGGACGGCGTCCCGCTGATGGGCTACACCACCTGGGGCTGCATTGACCTGGTCTCGGCCTCAACCGGGGAGATGAGTAAGCGCTACGGGTTTGTCTACGTCGACCGCGACGACGCCGGGAACGGCACGCTGGATCGAAAACGCAAGAAATCGTTCTGGTGGTATAAGAAGGTGATTGCGAGTAACGGGGCGGATCTGGCGTAGCCTGTTTTGCCGGGTGGCGGCGTTGCCTTACCCGGCCTACAAACTGCTCGATGCGGTTTTCACCCTCTCCCCTCTGGGGAGAGGGCCGGGGTGAGGGGCTGAAAACCCCCGTCCCCAACCCACCCGGCAAGCCGTGAATACACCACGTCCACCGCCTCTTTCACCGGCGGCGTCATCGGATAATAAAACCCGACGATGTCCGGCTGAATGCCCAGAAACAGTACCTCACCCACGTCGTCTTTAATCTGACCCACCAGGTAGTTCAGCGGCATGTTGTGGGTGGTCATCATAAACATCTCGGCGATGTCGTCCGGGTCAATCAGGCGGATCTCGCCGGGGTTGAGCCCCATATCGGTGGCATCGACGATTAACAACCTGTCCGGGCGCAGCTCGCGAATGGCCACCACGTCGTTTTCCGGCGCGCTGCCGCCGTCAATCACCACCCAGTTGCCCGGCGGGTTCGCGGCGCACATCTCCGCCAGCAGCGGGCCCGCGCCGTCGTCGCCCATCATGCTGTTGCCGACACACAGTAAAACGTCAGTCACGTAATCTCCTCACCATCAGGTAGATGGCGCTCTCCTGATGAATATCGTGCAGCATGCCGAGCAGCGTTTTGCTCCACGCCTGCTGCGCCGGGGTTTGTACGCTCAGCGCCGCGTCAAAGGCGTTGGCGAGCATCGCAATATGGTTGGCGTCGATGACGATCTCACCGTACTTCGGCACGCCCTCCATTTTGCGCCGCGCCGTGCTGCCCTCCTCCAGCGTGGCGATCCACGCCAGGTACTCGGGCCACGGGCAGCTTAACGCCGCCTCCAGGCAGTCGATCACCCCGAGGTGGTGCCCAATCGCCAGGCTGTAATAGACCACCTGCTGCGCCGCATCCGGCGTGGCATCGTTCTCATCAATAAACTTACGGCTCAGCTGGCTGAACACCAACGTTTCACTCATCGGATACGCGCCTCATCCACAATACTGTTCAGGTTTGCCACGATCTCATTGAGACGCGGATCGTTCTCGGCCTCCAGCCAGCGCGCCACCTGATGGTCGCCCTGGCTCAGCAGACGCAGATAATCGTCGGCAATCTGACGGCCATAGCGGTAACCCGCCAGCCTGCACGCCGTGCGGTCGATCTTCACCCGCAGCGGCTGCACCATATCCGGGTGCAGGAGAGTGGCTGGCTGGTTGTCCAGCTCGCCCGGCTCGCGGGCGTGGATCTTCTGCTCCAGCAGGCCGAGCGCCATGGCAAAACCGTACAGCGTGGCGGCGGGCGTCGGCGGGCAGCCCGGAATGTAAACGTCCACCGGCACGATTTTGTCGGTGCCGCCCCAGACGCAGTAAAGATCGTGGAAGATGCCGCCGCTGTTGCCGCAGGCGCCGTAGGAGATGCAGATTTTCGGATCCGGCGCAGACTGCCAGGCGCGCAGCGCAGGCGAGCGCATCGCGCGGGTGACCGCGCCGGTGAACAGCAGGATATCCGCGTGGCGCGGGGACGGCACCACTTTGATGCCGAAGCGTTCGGCGTCAAACAGCGGTGACAGGGTGGCGAAGATTTCGATCTCACAGCCGTTGCAGCCGCCGCAGTCCACGCGATAGACGTAGGCCGAGCGTTTGATTTTTTTCAGCAGCGACGCCTTCATGCTGGCGATGGACTCCTCCACCGTCAGCGGTACCGGAATGCCGTTAGCGTCGCGCGGGCCGAGTAAGTTTTCCATCAGCTGGCCTCTCTCATATGACGGGTTAAATCGATGCGGTCAGACGGCAGCAGGCATTTCTGACGTTTGCACTCCGGGCAGGTTTCGAAGCTTTCACGGTGATGCTCCGCACGCACGTCGCCGTTGTGCTTCAGCAGCGCGATGGCGTAGTCGATCTCTTTTTGCACGGCGAACGGACGCTTGCAGACGCGGCAGTTACACAGCGCAAAGCGCGACTGCTGGAGGAAATCCTCTTTTTTCCACACCGCCAGCTCGTACTCCTGAGACAGGCGAATGGCTACCGTCGGGCAGACCTCCTCGCAGCGGCCGCAGAAGATGCAGCGCCCAAGGTTAAACTGCCAGGCCAGCTCGCCGGTTTTCAGGTCCGTTTCCACCGTTAAGGCATTCGACGGGCAGGCGTTGACGCAGGCCGCGCAGCCGATGCACTGCTGCGGGTTGTGCTCCGGCTTGCCGCGAAAGTTTTTATCCACCGGGATCGGCTCCAGCGGATAACTGCTGGTCTGCGCGCCGGTTTTGATCACTTTTTTGATAAAGGTAAACATGACGAGTCCTTATTTCAGCGGCGAGTTCTTACGCTCGATGCTGTAGCGCTCAAGCTCTTTGTACGGCACCACCTGGCTTTTCTTCTTGCGCACGTCCACGACGGTCATGCGGTCGGTGCAGGAGTAGCACGGGTCGAGGCTGCCGATGATCAGCGGCGCGTCAGAGACGGTGTTACCGCGCAGCATGTAGCGCAGGGTTGGCCAGTTGGCGTAGGTCGCCGCACGGCAGCGCCAGCGGTAGAGCTTCTGGTTGTCGCCGGTCATGCTCCAGTGAATGTCATCCCCGCGCGGCGCTTCGGCGAATCCGAGGGCAAAGCGGTTTGGAATGTAGGTGAAGCCTTCCACCATCAGCGGGCCGCCCGGCAGGTTATCAAGGCCGTAGTCGATCATGTTCAGCGCGGTAAACACCTCGTTGATGCGCACCTTCAGGCGGGAGATGACGTCGCAGCCCTGCTCGCTGTGCACGGTCATCGGCAGCAGGCCGTAGCCGACGAACGGGTGATCGGCGCGGGTGTCGCGGGCGTGGCCGCTGGCGCGCACCATCGGGCCGACGTTGCTGAAGTCGCGGGCGATTTCCGGGTCAAGACGACCAATCCCGACGGTGCGCTGCTCAATGTTTGGCGTGCTGAGCAGCATGTCCACCAGCTCCTGCACGTCGCGGCGCATCTGCTGCGCCAGCTGGCGGGTCTGGATCATGTCGTCTTTCAGCAGGTCGCGGCGGATCCCGCCGATCAGGTTCAGGCCGTAGGTTTTACGCGCCCCGGTGAGGATCTCCGCCATCTTCATTGATGCCTCACGCACGCGGAAGAACTGCATAAACCCGGAGTCAAAGCCGACGAAGTGGCAGGCCAGGCCGAGGTTCAGCAGGTGTGAGTGCAGGCGTTCCACCTCCAGCAGAATGGCGCGGATCATCTGCGCGCGTTCCGGCACCACGATCCCCATGCCGTTCTCCACCGAGGTGGTGTAGGCGGTGCTGTGGGCAAAGCCGCAGATGCCGCACACGCGGTCAGAAAGAAACGTGACTTCGTTGTAGCCCATGCGGGTCTCCGCCAGCTTCTCCATGCCGCGGTGGACGTAGAACAAGCGGTAGTCGGCGTCGATAATGTTCTCGCCGTCGACGAACAGGCGGAAGTGGCCCGGTTCGTCAGAGGTGACGTGCAGCGGGCCGATCGGCACCACATTATTCTTCTTGCTGCCCAGCTCGTTGATGAACTCGTAGGTTTCGCTGTCGGTTGTCGGGGCCGGACGCTGGCGGTAGTCCATGCTATCCTTGCGCAGCGGATAGAGTTCATCCGGCCAGTCGTCCGGCAGCACCAGACGACGCTCGTCAGGCAGACCAACCGGCACCAGGCCGTACATGTCGCGCACTTCGCGCTCGCCCCAGACGGCGGCGGGTACGCGCGGCGTGACGGACGGGTACTCCGGCTTGTCCGGGTCAACTTCGACGCGCACGGTGAGCCAGCACTTCTCGCCCTGCTCCATCGACATCACGTAGTACACCGCATAGTTGCCGCACAGCTGACGCTCGTCGTTGCCGAACAGCACCGACAGCCAGCCGCCCTGCTGGTAGTAAAGAAACTCCACCACTTCCGGCAGATAGTTCACCTTAATGGTGACGGTTACCTGGTCTTTGGTTTGCCAGGACTCCTCCAGCACCACGCCCGGGAAAGCCTGATGCAACGCGGCGAGATACTGCTGACCTTTCTTTTCTTCAGACATAAACACTCTCTTTAATCACGCCACCAGCAAGGAGACGAACGCTAAAAATGCAAAACCAAAACCAGCCCAGGTAATGCGTGACGTTTCGACAAAACGCAGGCGCGCCATGCTGTTTTCAAACAGGGCAATCACCAGCACGCCGATAAGCAGCTTGAGCGCAGCCACCACAACGGCCAGCAGCAGGCCGCCCGCAGAGAAGTGCGTCATCTGCCCCCACGGGAAGAAAACGCCGACGAACATCTGCAACACCACCAGCTGCTTGAGGCTGATGCCCCACTTCAGCACCGCAAAGCCGTAGCCGCTGTACTCGGTGAGTGGCCCCTCCTGCAATTCCTGCTCCGCTTCCGCGAGATCGAACGGCAGCTTGCCCATCTCGATAAAGGTGGCGAACGCGCAGGCGCAGAGCGCCAGCACCAGCGGGAGCGAACGTGAAACCGGCCAGTGGTAAACGGTGTCGGTGATGAAACTGATGTGGGTCGAGCCAGCAACCTGCGCGGCGACCCACAGCCCCAGCAGCAGAATTGGCTCAACCAGCACGCCGAGCATCGCCTCACGACTGGCGCCGATACCCGTAAACGGGCTGCCGGTGTCCAGGCCCGCAATCGCAAAGAAGAAACGCGCGATGGCGAAGAGGTAGATCAGCGTAATCAGATCGCCAAGCACGGGCAGCGGCGAGCCCACCGTCACTACCGGCAGCGCGGTGGCGATGGTCAGCATCACGCCGACCATCACGAACGGCGTCAGGCGGAACACCCAACCTGCGGCATCCGGCGCGACGCTCTGACGGGAGAGCAGCTTGAAGAGATCGCGGTACTCCTGGAGCACGCCAGGCCCGCGACGGTTGTGTAGCCGGGCGCGCGCCACGCGCGTGATGCCCGACAGCAGCGGCGCGGCGGCAAACAGCACCAGCGCCTGAAGTATTGCCAGTAACAAACTCATGTCAGGCTCCTCGTGAAATGACAATCACCACCAGCACCGCCAGCTCGATCAGCGCCAGGCGACGGAACAGCACGGGCACGGCGGCACTCTGCCAGCCCGGCACCCAGCCCACCGGGTTCAGCCAGTGGCGCAGCTTCAGCACGGCGGCGAAGTTCTCCTTCACCGGCATGGCGAAACCGTGGGCGGTGATGACCATCGACTGCTCGTGTTCGTAGCCGCAGGCCCACGCCGCGCCGCGCGAGCGGGAGGCGAGACGGTCGCGTCTGAAGAACAGCGTCAGCACGAACGGCAGGAGCGGCGCGGCAATCAGCAGCAGCGCCATCATCGGCTGGGACACGACGGTATGCGCCGTAGCCAGCGGCAGCGGAATGGCGTGGCCCAGAAGCGGCAGCAGCCACGGCGCGACAACCCCACCTGCGATACAGCACAGCGCCAGCGCGACCACGCTGGTGGCCATCAGCACCGGGGCGCAACAGGCGTTTTCCGCTTCGCGGGTGCGCGGCGCGCCCAGGAAGGTGACGCCGTAAACCTTCGCCATACACATCACCGCCAGTGCCCCGGTAATCGCCAGCCCAACCGCCAGCAGCGGGCCGAGCAGCCGCGCGATAAACGCGTCGCTCTGGCCGAGCGCGAAGAAGGATTGATAGATCACCCACTCCCCGGCAAAGCCGTTCAGCGGCGGAAGCGCGGCCATCGCCATCAGCCCGACCAGCATCGCCAGCGAAATGACGGGCATTTTTTTGCCAATCCCGCCGAGCTTTTCAATATCGCGGTGCCCGGTGCGAAACCAGACGCTGCCCGCGCCGAGGAACAGGGTGCTTTTAAACAGGCTGTGGTTGATAAGGTGATACAGACCGCCAATAAACCCGGCGGCAATCAGCGCCGGCTGGTTGAGCGCCAGCCCGCTGACACCCGCGCCCATGCCGAGCAGGATGATGCCGATATTCTCCAGGGTGTGGTACGCCAGCAGGCGCTGGATGTTATGCTCCATCAGGGCGTACAGCCCGCCGACAAATGCGGTGATCATCCCCGCAATCAGCAGCGCCACGCCCCACCACAGCGGCGGCTGGCCGCCCGTCAGGGTTATCGTCAGGATGCCGAACAGACCGACCTTCATCACCACGGTGGAGAACAGCGCGGCAGCCGGGGCCGAGGCATTGGCATGCGCCTGCGGCACCCAGCCGTGCAGCGGGATAATCCCGGCCAGCAGGCCAAAACCGACTACGCCCAACAGCCAGACGTCATTCCCCAGCGGCTGGCCGTTAAGCACGGCAAAGTCCAGCGTGCCGAAACGCTGCCACACCAGCCAGCAGGCCAGCGCCAGCAGCAGCGTGCCGAGTCGTCCGAGCGCAAACCACAGCTTGCCGGAGGCGCTGCATCCGGTCAGGAACACGCCGCACAGGGCCATGATTTCAGCCATCACCACCAGCGCGCCGAGGTTGCTGGCGACAACAGTGCAGACCGCGGCGGCCATCAACAGGTTGACCAGCAGGCCGTTGGCGTTGGTATGCTGATGGCGGTGCCAGTCGATATTAAACAGGCTGATAAACAGCCCACACAGACCAAAGGTGACCAGCCAGATGGCATTTAGCGGCGTAAGCTCAACGGCGTGGTGAATCAGCGGGATGAGGGTGTCGACGGATTGGCCGTCGATCAGGACAACGCCACCCGCCGCCAGCGTCATCAGGCTGCCGACCGCCCCGCCGATACCGGCGATCCAGCCGCTCAGCGTTTTATGGAAGGAGAGGAGCAGCGCCAGGACAGCGGCGGCGGCAAACCAGGCCACGCCGCTGGTCATCATAACTATCGCGTTCATTTCGCCCCCTCGTTAAGCGCCCGCAGCAGCGAAAGATCGCCGACGTCAGTATCGATGGTAAGCTCGCGCTTGCGTTTGCTGGTGCGGGCGATGTCGCGAATATTAACCAGAATTAACGCTTTGGTCGGACAGGTGCGCACGCAGGCCGGACCTTGTTCATCGAAGCTGCACAGGTCGCACTTCACCGCGACGGCGCGAATGCCCGGCACCCAGTCCAGCAGCGTGCTCACGCGTGCCGGTGCCGGTGGCGCAGGCGGCGCTTTCGGGGTGTTGGCATTCGCCGGAATATGCAGCGGACGGCTGCCGGAAAACTCAATGGCGCCAAACGGACAGGCGATGCCGCACAGCTTGCAGCTCACGCACAGGCTTTCGTTCAGCTGTACCGCGCCGTCAACGCGGGTGATGGCATTGACGGGACAGACGCCCGCGCATGGCGCGTCTTCACAGTGGTGACAGAGCTGCGGGGCAGACTCTTTCTCATTACGCATGACGCGCAGGCGCGGCATGGACTGTAGCCCGTGCAGGCGGTGTGTTTCCGAGCACGCCGCCTCACAGGTTCGACAGCCAATACAGACCGTCGAGTCAGCAATTACAAAACGGTTCACCGGGTCATCCTCTGGTGATGGTCATTTTTGACGAAAAAAACTGTCTTATCGACACTTCTCGACACTCGCTCTTCAGGCCACATTCGCGGAGGATTTTCCGTCGATCAGCTGTTTCAGGTTGATCGGCTGATCGTGCTCAACGGCAGCGTAGAGGCCGTTATAAACCGGCGCGATTTTCTCCAGATAGTGCTCCAGCACCTGCTGGCGATCGCGGGTGCTGACGTGACCGTCCACCATGCCGTCGGCCATCAGTTGGGCTTTCGCAATACACTGTTTTTCACCCTCTTTTGTCTCAACGTAATACTCAATGGTGTGGCTGTTGAAGCTCTCCGCCAGGGTGACAAAAATCGTGAAGTGTCCAAACAACACAAAGCGCATATCCCCCTGCGCCGCGCAGCTCATGGCATGGTGCAGACGGGCTTTTGACAGGGTGATCCCCTGAATCAGAGAGTTGCAGTAGAGGTGCCACTGATCCTGAAGCTGCTGATGACGTTGCGCGATGTAATCCGCTTTTTCGCTAATTTCCCAAATAGTCATAAAAGGTATCCGGTTAATGGAGTTAGCGGCTGTTAAGCAGATTTCGTGCCAGTTTTTAATTTATTGATTTAAATGGATTTTAAAGAGATGCGCACTGTCACCACCGCGGTGTCGACGTGTCATTTCGACAGCGTTGACATCGTCACGCCGTAACGCAAATCAAGCTGGCACTGTTATTGCATTAAAGGGGCAATTCATTAAGGAGGCGTCATGCACGAAATCACCCTCTGCCAGCGGGCACTGGAACTTATCGAACAGCAGGCTGTGCAGAACCATGCGAAGCGCGTGACCGGCGTCTGGCTGAAGGTCGGGGCGTTTTCCTGCGTCGAGACCAGCGCCCTCACCTTCTGTTTTGAGCTGGTGTGCCGCGGCACGCTGGCGGAGGGTTGCGCACTGCATATCGAGGAGCAGCAGGCGGAGTGCTGGTGCGAGCAGTGTCAGCAGTACGTCACGCTGCTGTCATCGAAGGTACAGCGCTGTCCGCAGTGCCAGAGCAGCGGGCTGCGCATCGTGGCGGATGACGGTATGCAGATCCAACGCCTCGAAATCGAGAAGGAGTAATGTATGTGTAGTACCTGCGGTTGCGCTGAAGGCAACCTGTATATAGAAGGGGATGAACACCGTCCCCACTCCGCGTTTCGCTCCGCACCCTTTTCTCCTGCCCCGCGTCCCGCGGCGGCACTGACCGGCATCACCTTTGCGCCGCAGCGTTCAGACGCGGGCGACCTGCATTACGGCCACGGCGAAGCGGGCACCCACGCGCCGGGCATCAGCCAGCGCGAGATGCTGGAGGTGGAGATCAATGTGCTGGACAAAAATAACCAGCTCGCCGCTCGCAATCGCGCCCGCTTTGCCGCCCGTCAACAGCTGGTACTGAACCTGGTCTCCAGCCCCGGCTCCGGTAAAACCACCCTGCTGACCGAAACCCTCAAACGACTGAATAAACGTGTCTCCTGCGCCGTTATCGAAGGCGATCAGCAAACGGTAAACGACGCGGCGCGCATCCGCGAAACCGGTACGCCCGCGATTCAGGTCAACACCGGCAAGGGCTGCCACCTGGATGCGCAGATGATTGCCGACGCCGCCCCGCGCCTGCCGCTGGCGGATAACGGCATCCTGTTTATTGAAAACGTCGGCAACCTGGTCTGCCCGGCAAGCTTCGACCTCGGCGAGCGGCATAAAGTGGCGGTGCTCTCTGTGACCGAAGGGGAAGACAAGCCGCTGAAGTATCCACATATGTTTGCCGCCGCCTCCCTCATGCTGCTGAACAAAGTCGACCTGCTGCCGTACCTGAATTTCGACGTGGATAAGTGCCTGGCTTACGCCCGGGAAGTGAACCCGGACATTGAGATCCTGCTGGTTTCCGCCACGCGCGGCGACGGGATGGATGCCTGGCTGAACTGGCTGGAGAGCGAACGATGTGCATAGGCGTCCCCGGACAAATTCATTCGATCGACGGCAATCAGGCCAAAGTGGAGGTCTGCGGCATCCTGCGCGATGTCGATCTGACGCTGGTGGGCAGCCACGATGAGACCGGCGCATCGCGTCTCGGCCAGTGGGTGCTGGTCCACGTGGGGTTTGCCATGAGCGTGATTAATGAGGAAGAAGCACGCGACACGCTGGACGCGCTACAGAATATGTTCGACGTTGAGCCGGACGTGGGTGCCCTGCTGTATGGTGAGGAACGATAACACATGCGTTACGTTGATGAATATCGCGCGCCTGAGCAGGTGTTGCAGCTTATCGATCGCCTGAAAACCCGCGCGTCCCTGCTGGACTACACGAAAGAAAAACCGCTGCGGATCATGGAGGTGTGCGGCGGACACACCCACGCCATCTTTAAATTTGGCCTCGACCAGCTGCTGCCGGAGAACATCGAATTTATCCACGGCCCCGGCTGCCCGGTGTGCGTGCTGCCGATGGGGCGCATCGACAGCTGTCTCGACATCGCCAGCCGCCCCGGTGTGATTTTTTGCACCTTTGGCGACGCCATGCGCGTACCGGGAAAAAATGGCTCGCTGCTCCAGGCGAAGGCGCGCGGCGCGGACGTGCGGATCGTCTACTCACCGATGGATGCCCTGACGCTGGCAGAGGCTAATCCTGAGCGTAAGGTGGTCTTTTTCGGGCTGGGTTTTGAAACCACCATGCCCGCCACCGCTATCACTCTCCAGCAGGCGAAAGCCCGCAACGTCACTAACTTTTACTTTTTCTGCCAGCACATCACGCTTATTCCCACGCTGCGTAGCCTGCTTGAAGCGCCGGACAACGGCATCGACGCCTTCCTGGCACCAGGACACGTCAGCATGGTGATCGGCACAGAAGCCTACGGTTTTATCACTGAACAGTACAATCGTCCGTTAGTGGTGGCTGGTTTCGAGCCACTTGATCTACTGCAAGGCGTGACCATGCTGGTTGAGCAGAAAATAGCGGCCCTGAGTGTGGTGGAAAATCAGTACCGCCGCGTGGTGCCCGATGCAGGTAACAGACGGGCACAACAGGCGATAGCCGACGTGTTTAGCGTCGAAGGCGACAGCGAGTGGCGCGGACTGGGGCTGATTGCCGAATCCGGCGTACACCTGACGCCCGCGTATCGCGCCTTCGACGCCGAAGCGCATTTCCGCCCGCAGCCGCAGAAGGTGTGCGACGATCCCCGCGCCCGCTGTGGCGACGTACTCACCGGCAAATGCAAACCTCATCACTGCCCGTTATTTGGCAACGCCTGTAACCCGCAAACCGCGTTTGGCGCGCTGATGGTCTCTTCCGAAGGGGCATGCGCCGCGTGGTATCACTATCGCAACCAGGAGTGTGAAGCATGAACACGGTGGAAATGGCGCACGGAAGCGGTGGACAGGCGATGCAGCAGTTGATTAACAGGCTGTTCATGGAAGCCTTTAACAACCCCTGGCTCGCCGAGCAGGAAGATCAGGCGCGTATTGACCTCGCGGCCCTGACCGCCCACGGCGACAGGCTGGCGTTCTCTACCGACAGCTACGTGATTGACCCGCTGTTCTTCCCGGGCGGCGATATCGGCAAGCTCGCCGTCTGCGGCACGGCAAACGACGTGGCCGTCAGCGGCGCGATCCCCCGCTACCTCTCCTGCGGGTTTATCCTCGAAGAAGGGTTACCCATGGTGACGCTCACGGCGGTGGTCAACAGCATGGCGCACACCGCCCGCGAGGCGGGGATCGCCATCGTGACCGGGGATACCAAGGTGGTGCAGCGCGGCGCGGCGGATAAGCTCTTCATTAACACCGCCGGAATGGGGGCGATCCCCGCCGACATTCACTGGGGCGCGCAGCAGCTTTGTGCAGGCGACGTGCTGATTGTCAGCGGCACGCTGGGCTGCCACGGGGCAACCATCCTGAACCTGCGCGAAGGCTTAGGGCTGGATGGCGAGCTGCACAGTGACTGCGCGGTACTCACGCCGCTGATCCAGACGCTGCGCGACATGCCGGGTGTAAAAGCCCTGCGCGACGCCACGCGAGGCGGCGTGAATGCCGTCGTACACGAATTTGCCGCAAGCAGCGGCTGTGGAATTGAACTGACCGAGCGCGGCCTGCCCGTTAAGCCTGCTGTACGCGGGCTGTGCGAGCTATTAGGGCTAGACCCGCTTAACTTTGCCAACGAAGGCAAGCTGGTGATCGGCGTGGAACGTACGGTGGCGGAAGCCGTACTTGAACAACTGCGCGCACATCCCTTAGGGAAAGACGCGGCCATCATCGGCGACGTGGTTGAGCGCAAAGGGGTGCGCCTGACCGGGCTTTACGGCGTGAAGCGCACGCTGGATCTGCCGCACGCTGAACCGTTACCCCGAATTTGCTAGACCGCGCCAAAAGCGGTCAGCGCTGAATGTCTCTTTTTTGCCAGTTTCTATTGGAAAGCAATAATGCCGTATACACCGATGAGCGATCTTGGACAGCAGGGCCTGTTTGACATCACGCGCACACTTTTACAACAGCCCGATCTCGGCGCGCTGAGCGATGCCCTGACGCGGCTAGTCAGGCAATCAGCGCTGGCGGACAGCGCCGCCATTGTGCTCTGGCATAGCGCAACCCACCGCGCGAGCTATTTCTCAACGCGTGATAACGGCAAAATCTTCGAATATGAAGATGAAACGTTTCTGGCCCACGGTCCGGTGCGACGTATTCTCTCCCGCCCGGAAGCGCTGCACTGCAATTTTGACCAGTTTCGCCAGGCCTGGCCGAAGCTGGCAGAGAGCAACCTTTACCACCCGTTCGGCCACTACAGCATGCTGCCGCTGGCGGTGGAAGGGCAAATTTTTGGCGGCTGCGAGTTTATCCGTAATAACGACCAGCCCTGGACCGAGGCGGAGTACGAGCGGTTGCATACCTTCACGCAGATTGTGGCCGTCGTGGCAGAGCAGATCCAAAGCCGCGTCACCAATAACGTGGATTACGACCTGTTGAGCCGCGAGCGCGATAATTTCCGCATACTGGTCGCCATCACCAATGCCGTGCTGTCGCGTCTCGATATGGACGAACTGGTGAGCGAAGTCGCCAAAGAGATCCATCACTATTTCAGGATCGATGCCATCAGCATTGCGCTGCGCGGCAACCGTAAGGGCAAGCTGAACATCTACTCCACCCACTACCTCGACGAAGCTAACCCGGCGCACGAGCAAAGCGAAGTGGACGAAGCGGGAACCCTGTCTGAACGGGTATTTAAAAGCAAAGAGATCCTGCTGTTAAATCTCAGCGAGCAGGATCCGGTAGCGCCCTACGAGCGGATGTTGTTTAACACCTGGGGCAACAAGATCCAGACCCTGTGCCTGCTGCCGCTGATGTCCGGCAACACCATGCTCGGCGTGCTTAAACTGGCGCAGTGCGATGAAGCCGTATTTACCACCGCCAACCTGAAGCTGCTGCGCCAGATCGCCGAACGTATCTCCATTGCGCTGGATAACGCCCTCGCCTATCAGGAGATCCACCGTCTGAAAGAACGGCTGGTGGACGAAAACCTGGCGCTGACCGAGCAGCTCAACAATGTGGACAGCGAGTTTGGCGAAATCATCGGACGCAGCGATGCCATGTACAACATCCTCAAGCAGGTGGAGATGGTGGCGCAGAGCGACAGCACGGTGCTGATCCTCGGTGAAACCGGCACAGGGAAAGAGCTGATTGCCCGGGCGATCCACAACCTGAGCAACCGCAACAGCCGCCGGATGGTGAAGATGAACTGCGCGGCGATGCCTGCGGGCTTACTGGAAAGCGACCTGTTCGGCCACGAGCGCGGCGCGTTTACCGGCGCCAGCAGCCAGCGGCTGGGCCGTTTTGAACTGGCGGATAAAAGCTCGTTGTTCCTCGACGAAGTGGGCGATATGCCGCTGGAGCTTCAGCCTAAGCTGCTGCGCGTTTTGCAGGAGCAGGAGTTCGAGCGTCTCGGCAGCAACAAGCTGATCCAGACCGACGTGCGTCTGATTGCCGCCACCAACCGCGATCTGAAAAAAATGGTCGCCGACCGCGAGTTTCGCAGCGATCTTTACTATCGTCTGAACGTCTTCCCGATCTGCCTGCCGCCGCTGCGCGAACGCCCGGAAGATATTCCGCTGCTGGTGAAAGCCTTTACCGCGAAGATTGCCCGCCGGATGGGGCGAAATATCGACAGTATTCCTGCCGAAACGCTACGCACCCTTTCGGCGATGGAGTGGCCGGGGAACGTGCGCGAGCTGGAAAACGTCATTGAGCGCGCGGTCCTGCTGACGCGCGGGAACGTGCTCCAGCTCTCCCTGCCAGAGGTTACTCTCTCTGAAACGACCGTGGCCGCAAGCGAGCTTGCGAAAGAGGGAGAAGATGAATATCAGCTCATTATGCGAGTGCTGAAGGAGACCAACGGCGTGGTAGCCGGACCGAAAGGTGCGGCGCAACGGCTGGGGCTGAAGCGTACTACCCTGCTCTCGCGTATGAAGCGTCTGGGAATCGATAAAGAGAGCCTGAAATAACCCGTCATTCCGTCAGCGGGTACATATTGCTCCCGCGCTGGCGCAGGGATATTTGGTGCTCTTTTTCTGTCTGCCTGCGCCGCGCCGTAGCCCTGAGCGTGATTTGTCGTCCACTGCGGCGCTGAGACGATTATTTTTTAGGCCGATACTTTTCCGGTAATTCCGGAACCGGACGACGATCGTCGATCAGATGTCGGATGGTCAGAATCGGATGACGCCATAACATACGTGGCCCTGCCCAGCGCATTACCTGCTTCATCTCTTCCCGTCGGGCGGGCTGATAACAGTGCACCGGGCACTGTTTGCAGGCAGGTTTTTCCTCACCAAACACGCATTTATCCAGCCGCTTATCGGCATAAGCCTTAAGCGCCGAATAGTGCCCCTCTTCTTTTATGGCGTGCGGACACCTGTTTTCGTACAGGGCGATCATTCTGGCGATCGTCTTTTTTTCTCGTGAAATACGTTTACCGGACATAACGTCGTCCTCAACAATAAAGTGCATTTATAATACCTTTTTATCCGCACATTTTCAGTTATTGCATTCCGTTTTCTGAAGCGTCCTTCCAGAATTACCCCTCCCCTCGCTGCGTTTTACTGGTATTTTATACAGGTGTAAATAACCGCATTCACCGGAGAGCCTATGCAACAGATCGCGATCGCCAAACCCTATCGGCACTTAAAAGTGGGTTACTTCAGAAAACGTCATGAAGACCGTAAAACGAAAATTCCAAAACGCTACAGCGTACACGCAGCGCTGAGCCTGAAAGGCGACTGGCTTGAACAAGCGGGATTTACCACCAACTCGCAGGTTCGGGTGGGCGTCGAGCACGGAAAAATCATCATTGAATTAATAGCGGAAGATGCCTCGTAAAGTCGTGACTTTTTTCTGCGCCGCACCTTTTTTTCATGCGACAATAGAAGGAACAATCGGCCATTGAGCCGCTCAAAGCGTAATATTTTCAAAGAAATGAATATCATAACTCCATGAGCACAATCGACAATTTCGACGCGCATACGCCGATGATGCAGCAGTACCTGAAGCTGAAGGCACAGCATCCGGAAATTCTGCTGTTTTACCGTATGGGCGATTTTTACGAGCTTTTTTATGACGATGCGAAACGTGCGTCTCAGCTGCTCGACATTTCTCTGACGAAACGTGGCGCGTCGGCAGGCGAGCCCATCCCGATGGCGGGTATCCCGCATCACGCGGTTGAAAACTATCTGGCGAAGCTGGTGAACCAGGGCGAGTCTGTCGCTATCTGCGAACAAATTGGCGACCCGGCCACGTCGAAAGGCCCCGTTGAGCGCAAGGTCGTACGCATCGTGACGCCGGGAACCATCAGCGATGAAGCCCTGCTTCAGGAGCGCCAGGATAACCTGCTGGCGGCGATCTGGCAGGACGGTAAAGGGTTTGGCTACGCCACGCTGGATATCAGCTCCGGTCGTTTTCGCCTGAGTGAACCGGCTGACCGTGAAACCATGGCGGCTGAACTACAGCGCACCAATCCGGCAGAACTGCTTTATGCAGAAGATTTCGCCGAGATGGCGCTGATTGAAGGTCGCCGCGGCCTGCGTCGTCGTCCACTGTGGGAGTTCGAAATTGATACCGCGCGCCAGCAGCTGAACCTGCAATTTGGCACGCGCGATTTGATTGGCTTTGGTGTGGAAAATGCCCCGCGCGGGCTATGTGCTGCAGGCTGCCTGTTGCAGTACGTGAAGGATACGCAGCGTACCGCCCTGCCCCATATCCGTTCAATTACCATGGAGCGTCAGCAGGACAGCATCATCATGGATGCCGCCACGCGCCGCAACCTGGAGATCACGCAGAACCTCGCTGGCGGCATGGAAAATACGCTGGCATCGGTTCTTGACAGCACGGTTACCCCCATGGGCAGCCGTATGCTCAAACGCTGGCTGCATATGCCGATCCGCAACACCGAAACGCTGATTGGCCGTCAGCAAACCATTGCCGCATTGCAGGATCGTTACACCGAATTGCAGCCGGTGCTGCGTCAGGTGGGTGATCTTGAGCGTATCCTGGCGCGCCTGGCATTGCGTACCGCGCGTCCACGCGATCTCGCCCGTATGCGTCACGCTTTCCAGCAGTTGCCGGAACTGCGCGCTCAGCTGGGAGAGATCGACAGCGCGCCAGTGCAAAAGCTGCGCGAAACCATGGGCGAATTTACCGAGCTTCGCGAACTGCTGGAACGCGCCATCATTGATGCGCCGCCTGTTCTGGTGCGGGATGGCGGGGTTATTGCTCCGGGTTATAACGAAGAGCTGGACGAATGGCGTGCGCTGGCCGATGGCGCGACGGATTATCTGGATAAGCTGGAAATCCGCGAGCGTGAACGTCTGGGGCTCGACACCCTGAAAGTCGGCTACAACGCCGTACACGGTTACTATATCCAGATCAGTCGTGGGCAGAGCCACCTGGCACCGATTCACTACGTTCGCCGCCAGACGCTGAAAAATGCCGAGCGCTACATTATTCCCGAGCTGAAAGAGTACGAAGACAAAGTGCTCACGTCGAAAGGTAAAGCGCTGGCGCTGGAAAAACAGCTGTATGACGAGCTGTTCGACATCCTGATGCCGCATCTGGCTGACCTTCAAATGAGCGCCGCTGCGCTGGCCGAGCTGGATGTGCTGGTAAACCTGGCCGAGCGCGCCGAAACGCTGAACTACACCTGTCCAACCTTTACTGACAAACCCGGTATTCGCATTACCGAAGGTCGCCATCCGGTGGTTGAGCAGGTGCTGAACGAGCCGTTTATTGCCAACCCGTTGAACCTGTCACCGCAGCGAAGAATGCTGATCATTACCGGCCCCAATATGGGCGGTAAAAGTACCTATATGCGCCAGACAGCCCTTATCGCGCTGCTCGCCTACATCGGCAGCTACGTTCCGGCGCAGAAGGTTGAGATTGGCCCTGTCGACCGTATCTTCACCCGTGTGGGTGCGGCGGACGATCTGGCGAGCGGTCGCTCTACCTTTATGGTCGAGATGACCGAAACCGCCAACATTCTGCATAACGCGACAGAGAACAGTCTGGTGTTGATGGACGAAGTAGGACGCGGTACCTCCACCTATGACGGCCTGTCCCTGGCCTGGGCGTGCGCGGAAAGTCTGGCGAATAAAATCAAGGCGCTGACGCTGTTCGCGACGCACTATTTCGAACTGACACAGCTGCCAGAGAAAATGGAAGGCGTGGCTAACGTCCACCTTGATGCGCTTGAGCACGGCGACACCATCGCCTTTATGCACACGGTGCAGGACGGCGCGGCAAGCAAGAGCTATGGCCTGGCCGTCGCCGCGCTGGCGGGCGTGCCGAAAGAGGTGATTAAGCGCGCGCGTCAGAAATTGCGTGAGCTGGAAAGTTTGTCACCGAATGCGGCAGCTACGCAGATAGATGGTACACAGATGTCACTGCTGGCGGTGCCAGAAGAGACCTCTCCGGCTGTGGAAGCGCTGGAAAATCTCGATCCGGATTCGCTGACGCCGCGTCAGGCGCTGGAGTGGATTTATCGGTTGAAGAGTCTGGTTTAGTTCTCTGCGGTCTTTTTTGCCGGGTGGCGGCTTCGCCTTACCCGGCCTACAAAACCCGTAGGCTCGGTAAGCGTAGCGCCACCGGGCAAAAGACCGCACAATATTATCGCCCGGTAAGCGCAGCGCCTCCGGGCTTTTTATTACAGCAGCGGCGGGATCGTCGGCACCTGCGGTGCTTCATCAATATCCTTCTGCGTCATGCGGAACGCTTCCGGGTAATGCTCACGGCTGGTACGGCGCAGCGGTTCGGTATCGCGCCAGGTATACAGACAGTGCTGACACTGGTATACCGTCCAGACACCTTTCACCGGTGATGTTGCCATCACCTCAATATGTTCATCGGCACAACGTGGACAAATCATTTTTTCCTCCTTATTGACGTGCCGCCAGCATCGCGGTCAGTTTTTCGGCCCAGGCTTTGGTTTCAGGGAGATCCTGTACCGGCTGGCTGTAGTGACCACGGTTGTCCGGAGCGACTGGGGTGGTGGCATCAATGATCAGCTTGTCAGTGATCCCCGCCGGGCTGGAGCCGGGGTCAAGCTCCAGCACAGACATATTCGGTAGCTGCACCAGATCGCCAGCCGGATTGACCTTCGATGACAGCGCCCACATCACCTGCGGCAGGTTAAACGGATCGACGTCCTCATCCACCATAATCACCATTTTCACGTAACCCAGACCGTGTGGCGTGGTCATGGCGCGGAGCCCGACCGCACGGGCAAAACCGCCGTATCGTTTTTTGGTGGAGATAATCGCCAGCAGGCCGTGGGTGTACATGGCGTTTACCGCCTGCACTTCCGGGAATTCCGCCTTCAGCTGCTGATAGAGCGGCACGCAGGTAGCGGGCCCCATCAGATAATCAATCTCGGTCCACGGCATCCCCAGGTAGAGAGATTCGAAAATGGGTTTTGTGCGGTAAGAGACTTTATCAATGCGCACGACCGTCATGTTGCGCCCGCCGGAGTAGTGTCCGGTAAACTCACCGAATGGCCCTTCAATCTCACGTTTTCGGCCTTCAATCACCCCTTCCAGGATCACTTCCGACCCCCACGGCACATCAAAACCGGTCAGCGGAGCCGTCGCAATCGGATACGGGCTTTCGCGTAGCGCACCGGCCATCTCATACTCGGATTGATCGTATTTCAGCGGCGTGGCGCCCATCAGGGTGATGATCGGATCGTTACCCAGCGTAATGGCAATAGGCAGGTCTTCGCCGCGCTCTTCTGCCTTATGCAGATGCAGCGCGATATCATGCATCGGCACCGGTTGCAGGCCGAGCTTACGCTTGCCCTTCACTTCCATACGGTAAATCCCGACGTTCTGCTTGCCGAAGTGATCGGGGTCGAGCGGATCGCGGGAGACAACGCACGCTTTATCGAGATAAAAGCCCCCGTCACCGTCGTTCAGGCGGAACAGCGGCAGAATGTCGAACAGGTTGATGTCTTCCCCGTCCACCGTGTTCTGCGCCCAGGCCGGATTTGCACGACGCTCTGGCGAGACGGGGAATTTGTCCCAGCGACGAATAAACTCGTCGATCTGTTTTTTCACCGGGGTATTTGCTGGCAGCCCCATCGAAATAGCGTGGTTTTGCCACGAGCCGATAGTGTTCATCACCACACGGGCATCGGTGAAGCCGCGAATATTATCGAACCACAGCGCAGGCGCACCATCGCCAATGCGTCCGGTAGCGTTGGCGGCGGCCGCTAAATCCGGCTCAGCGTTTACCTCTTCCTCAATTTTCAGCAGCTGCCCTTGCTCATCGAGCGCCTGCAAGAAGCTTCTCAAATCATCAAATGCCATCTTTATTCTCCTGTGAAAAATGTTTCGCTGCCTGCAAACCTTCCCAGCGTCGGGCTTTTTTATGCTCCAGACCAAACTGGTCGAGAACGCGGGTCACGATATGCTGGGTTATGTCATCGGCGGTTTGTGGGTGGTTGTAGTACGCAGGCATAGGCGGCACCATCGCCACGCCCATGCGGGAAAGGGCAAGCATGTTCTCAAGATGGATGGTGCTGAGCGGCGTCTCACGCGGAACCAGCACCAGCTTGCGTCCCTCTTTCAGCACCACGTCTGCCGCACGCCCTACCAGCCCTTCGGCGTAGCCCGCGCGGATACCCGCCAGCGTTTTCATGCTGCACGGAATGACGATCATGCCGTCGGTGCGAAACGAGCCGGAGGAGATGGTGGCAGCCTGATCGGCCGGGCTATGGACGACATCCGCCAGTGCAGCAACGTCATGCGCAGTGAAGGGCGTTTCCAGCTCAATCGTGGTTTTTGCCCACTTCGACATCACCAGATGCGTTTCCACCTCCGGCATTTCCCGCAGCGCCTGCAACAACGCCACGCCTAATGGCGCACCCGTCGCGCCCGTCATTCCCACAATCAATCTCATTCAGCACCTCAATTAGTTTGTTCGTATACGAACATATTAACTAAACTACGCCTGGATCCTGCTGCTGACAAGATCGTTCGCATACGATCACACTATTCGCTAAAAACTCTCGCGTTAAAATTCAGCCCGAGAGCGGCTATCATAGAGGGAGTATTTTTCCGTCGGAGTGTCCATGGAGTTAAGACAAGAAGCTTTTCACCTGCTACGTCAGCTTTTTCAACAGCATACCGCCCAGTGGCAACACGCATTGCCCGAACTGACCAAACCACAATATGCGGTGATGCGGTCAATTGCTGAAAATCCTGGCATTGAGCAGGTTGCCCTGACTGAAGTCGCGGTGAGCACCAAAGCGACGCTGGCAGAAATGCTGAGCCGCATGGAAGCACGCGGCCTGGTCAGGCGCGAGCACGATCCGGCGGACAAACGCCGTCGGTTTGTCTTTCTGACGGCCGAAGGTGAGGCCCTGCTTGAGAGCAGTAAACCGATTGGAAATGAGGTGGATGAGGCGTTTTTAGGGCGCCTTAACGGCGCGGAACGAGAGCAATTTTCAGCGCTCATTAAAAAGATGATGCAGGGTTAAGTAACCCTGATGCGCATAAAATCAATAAATGTTCGCACTTTCGCGGGCACATGCCGGGCATCGGGATAAACAGCATAGATGCCCTGCTGAGCAAACGTGTACTCCGGTAACAGCGAGACCAGCTTCCCTGCATCCAGTGCGTTACGCACCAGCCACTCCGGCAACAGCGCCACGCCACATCCCGCGAGGGCAAAAGCCATCAACGCCTGGGCACTGTCTGCATACAGGCGCGGCGCTTTTCTGATCTCAAAGGAAACCGGATGCCGATCAACGCCTCTCACCTGCCAGCGCAGCGGCGACGTTAAACGCTCGTGAATGATCCAGTCCGCATCCGCCAGCTGCTCCAGCGAGTCAACCGGATGGTTTGCCAGCCAGCATGGCGTCGCCACGGGCAGGATGGTGAAGGAGGTCATCAACGCGGCGTGGTAGCGCGAATCTGCAAGCGTGCCGAGCCGGATAGCGACATCGAAGCGCTCGGCGATAAGATCGGCATGCAAAGAGGACGAGACATGCCGCACGCGGAGATCAGGGTGCAGCTGGCTAAACTCAGCCAGCAAAGGCACTACTACCTGCGAGCCATACTCGGGCGTGGTGGTGATCCGCAGTTCTCCCGTCAGCCCGGCGTGGTTGGCGCGAACATCATCCTGCAATCGCTCTGCATCCCGTAACAGCATCACGCTTCGTTGATGAAAGAGCTTCCCCGCTTCGGTCAGCGTCAGGCGTCGGGTGGTTCGCAGCAACAGGGTGACGCCCAGCTCCTCTTCAAGCTGACGAATATGAAAGCTGACCACCGCTTTTGTCAGCCCCATCGCCTCCGCCGCGGCGGTGAAACTGCCGGTGTCCGCTACGGCGATAAACATCGCCGTACGCTGTAAATTAAGCATCGCTTGCCTGGTTAACTGTCAAAATAATGTTGACAGTATATCGTCCTTTGTAGCGTTTATCCTTAACGCGTGGGCCGATACGATACGCCACCTCACCGGAGGAACTTCCATGACGTATCGCAGCAAAATCGCCGTCGTCTTTCTGCTCGGCTTTTTCCTTGATTTGATAAACATGTTTATTGCCAGCGTCGCCTTTCCGGCGATGGCTCACGCATTCAATACCACACCTTCCGCGCTTGCCTGGGTAAGTAACGGATACATTGCCGGGCTGACGTTAGTCATCCCATTCAGCAGTATTCTGACGCGCCGCGTCGGGCCGAAGCGCGTTATTCTGCTCTCACTGCTTCTCTTTAGCGCGGCCTCCGTTGCGGCGGGTTTCTCATCTTCGCTGGAAAGTTTGATTGCCTGGCGCGTCGTGCAGGGCGCCGGAGGGGGTTTACTGATCCCGGTTGGTCAGGCGCTGACCTGGCAACAGTTTAAGCCTCATGAGCGGGCCAGACTCACCTCGGCGGTGATGCTGGTCGCGCTGCTTGCCCCCGCCTGCTCACCGGCTGTGGGCGGCATGCTGGTTCAGACATTCAGCTGGCGCTGGATATTTTTTGCCACCCTGCCCGTCGCCATTGTGACCTTTGTTTTGGCCTGCGCGTGGCTTAAAACAGAACCGTCACCGATAAACACCACCAGAATAGTAAACCTGTCTTTGCTGACGGATCCGCTGTTGCGCTTATCCATGCTTATCTATGTGTGCGTACCCGGCATCTTTATTGGCGTGAACGTAACGGGCATGTATTACCTTCAGAGCGAGGCCAATATGACGCCCACCGCAACGGGCATGCTTATGCTGCCGTGGTCTGTGGCATCGTTTTTGGCTATCACCGCGACAGGACGCTATTTCAACCGTATCGGCCCGCGGCCGCTGGTGGTCATCGGTTGCCTTTTGCAGGCAACGGGCATTCTGCTTTTAATTAACGTCGGCCCGGCTATGCTGTTACCTGCCGTTGCGTTTGCGTTAATGGGTGCGGGGGGAAGCCTTTGCAGCAGTACGGCTCAGAGCAGCGCGTTTTTGACAACGCGGCGGGAAGATATGCCTGATGCCAGTGCGCTATGGAATCTGAATCGTCAGTTGAGCTTTTTTGCGGGTACCCTGCTGCTGGCGCAGGCGCTGAGCTTCATGCAAGCTTATCTTACGCCGCTGGTCGCCTGCCACGGGATGTTTATTTTTGCCGCAGTTATCACTCTGCTGCCCGTACTGTACGTCTACCGTCTTAATAACACGCAGTTACTTGCGCAACTGCAACAGGAGCAACCATGACCCATTTCGAACAAGAGATCCTCGACATCCACGTCGCCCTTGAAAACTGGTTAGGTGCAGGCGAAGGCGAACAGGACGCCCTGCTCGCCCGTTTCCGTCCGGATTTTCTGATGGTTCCACCGAGTGGCACCCATTTAGATCATCACGCTCTGGCCCAATTTTTATATGCGCAGCGGGGAACCCGACCCGGGCTCAGGATCGGCATTGATGCGCTAATGACGCTTCAGACATGGGACAACGGCGCGGTGCTCCATTACCGGGAGACGCAAACCCGGCCTGGCCAGCCCGTCAACGTGCGCTGGTCAACCGCGGTGCTTAATCAGGAAGGGGATAACATCACCTGGCGTTTGCTGCACGAAACGGCGCAATCGTAAGACATAAAAAAGGCCCGTCTCACGACGGGCCTTTTCTGACGAATGGTTGCTTACTCGCGGAACAGCGCTTCGATATTCAGACCTTGCCCTTGCAGGATTTCACGCAGGCGGCGTAGCCCTTCAACCTGAATCTGACGAACACGTTCACGGGTCAGGCCAATCTCACGGCCGACATCTTCCAGTGTCGCAGCTTCATACCCCAGTAAACCGAAACGACGTGCCAGCACTTCACGCTGTTTGGCGTTCAGTTCGAACAGCCATTTGACGATGCTCTGTTTCATGTCATCGTCCTGCGTGGTGTCTTCCGGGCCGTTGTCTTTTTCATCGGCCAGGATGTCCAGCAGCGCTTTTTCGGAGTCACCACCCAGCGGGGTGTCAACCGAGGTAATGCGCTCGTTGAGACGCAGCATACGGCTTACGTCATCAACCGGTTTGTCGAGTTGCTCTGCGATCTCTTCCGCACTTGGCTCGTGGTCCAGTTTATGGGACAACTCGCGCGCGGTACGCAGATAAACATTCAACTCTTTGACGATGTGGATCGGCAGTCGAATCGTACGGGTCTGGTTCATAATAGCCCGTTCGATGGTCTGACGAATCCACCAGGTCGCGTAGGTTGAGAAACGGAACCCGCGTTCCGGGTCAAACTTCTCAACTGCGCGGATGAGACCTAAGTTGCCCTCTTCAATCAGATCCAGCAGAGCCAGACCACGATTGCCGTAACGGCGGGCAATTTTCACGACCAGTCGCAGGTTACTTTCGATCATGCGACGACGCGAGGCAACATCACCACGCAAAGCACGACGTGCGAAATAGACTTCTTCTTCGGCCGTTAGCAGTGGGGAGTAACCAATCTCCCCAAGGTAAAGCTGAGTCGCGTCCAGCACACGCTGTGTGGCACCCTGCGATAACAGCTCTTCTTCAGCCAAATCGTTATCACTGGGTTCCTCTTCTACTAAGGCTTTTTCGTCAAAAGCCTCTGATCCGTTCTCATCAAATTCCGCGTCTTCATTTAAATCATGAACTTTCAGCGTATTCTGACTCATAAAGGTGGCTCCTACCCGTGATCCCTGGACGAGACACCCTGGCTGGCATGCCCCGTCAATTTATCGCTGCGGTAAATATTGCAGCGGGTTTACGGATTTCCCCTTGTAACGAATTTCAAAATGCAAGCGTGTAGAACTGGTTCCGGTGCTACCCATGGTAGCGATTTTTTGCCCCGCCTTAACTTCTTGTTGTTCCCGGACCAGCATAGTGTCGTTATGGGCGTAGGCACTCAGGTAATCATCGTTATGTTTGATGATAATAAGATTACCGTAACCGCGCAGTGCGTTACCGGCATAGACAACGCGTCCGTCTGCGGTCGCGATGATTGCCTGTCCTTTACTGCCTGCGATATCGATCCCTTTGTTGCCCCCCTCAGAGGTAGCGAAGTTCTCGATAATCTTGCCGTCAGTTGGCCAGCGCCAGGTGGTGATTGACGAGCTGGCATTTTGACTGCTTGCAGTCGGTACAGTAGAGCTAACCACAGGTGCCGTAGTCGGTGCTGTGACAACAGTCGCAGTACCTTTATTATTCGGCAACATTTTGTTAGCACTCTGATCACCTGAATCCTCAGAATACGTAATTACAGGTTGTGAAGCAACCACCGTGGTGGTTTTTTGTGCAGGAGTAACGCTGTTATTTTGCGCAGTTACGTCGGCCGCTGAAACGGTGTTGCCTGGCGTAAGCGGTGTCCCCGTCGCGTTGCCAACCTGAAGCGTTTGCCCGACTTCCAGAGCATACGGGGCCTGGACGTTGTTTCGCTGTGCAAGATCGCGGAAATCGTTCCCGGTGATCCAGGCAATATAGAACAGCGTATCGCCGCGCTTCACGGTATAGGTGCTGCCGCCGGTATAGCTACCTTTCGGAATGTTCCCATACTTACGGTTATACACTATGCGGCCATTTTCAGTCTGAACAGGCTGTTCCACTGCCTGAATCTGCGTAGGCTGCGTAACTGGACGTTGAACCGGCTGGATCTGCGGAGTTTGCTGCGCCGTTGAGGTGCCCATTTTAGGCGGAGGGGTGATCAACATTCCGCTGGACGTGTTACCCGAGCCGCTGGTTCCATTAACGGAACTGACGGGCGCAGGCGCGTTATTTGAACTTGTACAGCCTGCCAGCCAGAGCGAAACCAGTGATAATGCCGCAACACGGCTGATGGTGAATTTTGGGCTTCCCGCGCTCATTTATCCCCCAGGAATGTGTTAACTACCAGTGACTTAAAAATAACCGTGATGGCACGAATCTATCGCGCCACACCATACGCTGAATTTGCCTTAATAACCCTGGAAAAATCCGAGTCTCAGGCCAGTTCGCCCTTAACCAGGGGCACAAAGCGCACGGCTTCCACGGTATCGATAATAAACTCGCCGCCGCGTCGACGAACGCGCTTCAAAAGCTGCTGCTCATCGCCGACGGGCAATACAAGAATGCCACCCTCGTCCAGCTGCGAAAGAAGCGCAGTGGGGATTTCAGGTGGCGCTGCCGTGACAATGATGGCGTCAAACGGGGCGCGAGCCTGCCAACCCTGCCATCCATCGCCGTGGCGTGTCGATACATTATGTAAATCAAGCTGTTTCAGGCGACGGCGCGCCTGCCACTGCAACCCTTTAATCCGTTCCACCGAACAGACATGGTGCACAAGGTGAGCCAGGATCGCGGTTTGATACCCTGAACCGGTGCCAATTTCCAGCACCCGGGACTCTGGCGTTAGCTCCAGAAGCTCCGTCATACGCGCCACCATGTAGGGCTGCGAAATCGTCTGGCCTTGCCCAATGGGCAGCGCCACGTTTTCCCACGCTTTGTGTTCAAACGCCTCATCTACAAACTTCTCACGGGGAACCTGGGCAAGCGCGTTCAGCACCTGCTCGTTGGCGATCCCCTGTGCGCGTAATTGTTCCAGAAGAGTTTGTACACGTTTACTTACCATTGCGCGTTCACTCCGACCCGATCTAACCAGTCCGACACCACATCATGCGCGCTATAAGCGGTTAAATCTACGTGCAACGGCGTAACGGAAACGTACCCTTCATCCACCGCAGCGAAGTCGGTGTCTGGCCCGGCATCGCATTTATCTCCCGGCGGGCCGATCCAGTACAGGGTATTGCCGCGCGGATCCTGCTGGGGAATAACCTGATCAGCAGGATGGCGACTGCCACAGCGCGTCACGCGGATCCCTTTGATCTCGTCCAGCGGGAGGTCCGGCACGTTAATATTGAGTATACGTCCGGTACGCAGCGGCTCGCGGCCAAGCGCACGGAGAATGGAGCAGGTCACCGCGGCGGCTGTGTCATAGTGGGTGTGACCGTTTAACGAGACCGCCAGCGCCGGAAACCCCAGGTGACGCCCTTCCATCGCCGCAGCCACGGTGCCGGAGTAAATCACATCATCGCCAAGATTTGGCCCGGCATTGATGCCGGAGACCACAACATCCGGCCGCGGGCGCATCAGCGCGTTCACGCCCAGAAACACGCAGTCGGTCGGCGTCCCCATCTGGACGGCAATATCGCCATTCTCAAAGGTAAAGGTGCGAAGTGAAGACTCCAGCGTCAATGAGTTAGACGCGCCACTGCGGTTACGATCGGGAGCCACGACCTGCACATCCGCAAATTCGCGGAGGTGTTTCGCCAGCGTCTGAATACCTGGCGCATGGATCCCGTCATCGTTACTCAGCAATATTCGCATAATCACCCGACGTGTTGATAAGTTCCCTGACAACACTGGTGGCAAAGCTACCTGCCGGCAGCCAGAAGCGTAACTCGACGGTTACGTCATCCCACCAGTTCCAGCTCAGCTGTTGCGGGTAGAGGAGCATCGCACGACGTGCCGCCTCGACCTTTTCCCGCACCAGCAACGATTGTAATTCTGGCGCATCCGCCACCGCTGACTGCTCAGCGGCCAGCGCCTCGCCCTGGGTTCCCCAGTCGCCTGAACCCGGCAAGGCGGCGGTAATCATCAGCGTTTTAGCGTCCACGCGCGACTGGACATCGGCCATCTCTTCGGCCGTTGCCACAAACCAGCTTCCGCGTCCCGCTAATTGTAGCGCATCGCCGACAACAACTTGATTCGCGTCCGGTTTTTTCAGCCGTTCGCTCACAATCTGATTAAACAACGCACTGCGGGCCGCCGACAACCAAAAACTGCGTTTATTACGATCGCGCACCGGTGCACCGCTTTGCGCCCAGCGCAGCGCGCCCAGCAGGTTGCTACCACCGATACCAAAGCGCTGAGCGCCGAAATAGTTTGGTACGCCGCGTTCGTTAATGGCCTTCAGGCGTTTTTCAACGTCCTCGCGTTCGGTCACTTCGCGCAACACCAGGGTAAAGGCATTGCCTTTCAGTGCGCCCAGACGCAATTTGCGTTTATGGCGGACATACTCCAGTACCTTACAGCCCTCAAGCTCAAATTTGCTTAAATCGGGCATGGCATTGCCGGGCACGCGGGCGCAAAGCCACTGTTCGGTCACGGCATGTTTATCTTTTTGACCGGCAAAGCTCACTTCGCGGGCGTGAATATTGAGGAATTTTGCCAGCGCGTCCGCCACGAAGCGGGTGTTGCAGCCGTTTTTCAGAATGCGCACCAGGATGTGCTCGCCTTCGCCGTCCGGCTCAAAACCCAGATCTTCCACTACCACGAAATCTTCAGGGTTGGCTTTCAGCAGACCCTTGCCCTGCGGTTTACCGTGCAGATACGTCAGATTGTCGAAATCCGTCATTTGGCCGCCTTCACCAGCAGCGCCACGGCTTCACAGGCAATGCCTTCGCCACGACCGGTAAAGCCCAGCTTCTCCGTGGTGGTCGCTTTGACGTTGACGTCGTCCATATGGCAGCCCAGATCTTCAGCGATAAACACGCGCATCTGAGGGATGTGCGGCAGCATCTTTGGTGCCTGAGCAATGATCGTCACATCAACGTTGCCGAGGGTGTAGCCTTTGGCCTGAATACGACGCCAGGCTTCGCGCAGCAGTTCGCGGCTGTCTGCGCCTTTAAAAGCAGGATCGGTGTCCGGGAACAGTTTGCCAATGTCGCCCAGCGCAGCGGCACCCAGCAGCGCGTCGGTCAGCGCATGCAGCGCCACGTCGCCATCAGAATGCGCCAGCAGACCTTTTTCGTAAGGAATGCGCACGCCGCCAATGATAATTGGGCCAACGCCACCATAGGCGTGTACATCAAAACCGTGTCCAATACGCATTATGCCTTCTCCTGAGGGGTCGTACGGGTAAGATAAAATTCCGCGAGCTGTAAGTCTTCCGGGCGCGTCACTTTTATATTATCAGCGCGTCCTTCAACAAGCGTGGGGTGGAAACCGCAATACTCCAGCGCCGAGGCTTCGTCCGTAATGGTCGCACCTTCTTTAAGCGCTCGCGTTAAGCAGTCGTGGAGTAATTCGCGGGGAAAAAATTGTGGCGTCAGCGCGTGCCATAGATCGACGCGCTCGACGGTGTGGGCAATCGCCGGTTTACCCGGTTCGGCACGCTTCATGGTGTCACGCACCGGGGCGGCCAGAATGCCGCCCACTTTACTGGTTTCACTCAGGGCCAGCAGACGCGACAGATCGTCGTGATGCAGACAGGGACGCGCGGCATCGTGCACCAGCACCCACTGCGCGTTCCCGGCAGCCTGAATGCCCGCCAGAACGGAGTCAGCCCGCTCTGCGCCGCCGTCAACGACGGTAATCTGAGGATGATTCGCCAGCGGGAGCTGCGCAAAACGTGCATCGCCGGGGCTGATGGCAATAACAACGCGTTTCACCCGGGCATGCGCCAGCAGCGCCGCCACGGCGTGCTCGAGGATCGTTTTATCGCCAATTGAGAGATACTGCTTAGGACATTCTGTCTGCATACGCCGGCCAAAACCTGCGGCCGGCACCACGGCACAGACGTCCGAAAAAGTTGCTGCCATGTCGTAATCCTGGGCCTGATTATCGATTGTTTTGTGCGGAGCCCTGATTGCGTTTAGACGCATCCGGAACCAGGCGATAAAACGTTTCGCCCGGCTTAGTCATACTAAGTTCATTGCGTGCGCGCTCCTCAATCGCCTCCTGGCCGCCATTGAGGTCATCAATTTCAGCAAAAAGTTGATCGTTACGCGCTTTAAGTTTGGTGTTTGTCGCCTGCTGTGCCGCGACGTCATCGCTCACCCGGCTGTAGTCGTGCAGTCCGTTTTTGCCGAACCACAGCGAATATTGCAGCCAGACCAGCAAAGCCAGCAACAGCAGCGTTAGTTTACCCATCCTGCCCCCTGAAAAAACGGCATCATCATCCCATAACTTTCCGCTGGACTCTACTGCGGGGTTTTAATTATGCCGTAAGTTAGCCCATCAGCCATAAAAACAGCAGGCCAAAGATGACCACAACGGTGGCGATAGTGATGAGCGTACTATACAGGAGCTTGCCGTTGAAAAGGGAGTGCAGCGCCACGCCCACCACAACCGCAACGGGCATCAGCGCGAGGAAGAAAGGCCAGGTATAGAGGAAGAAAAAGAGGGTGTTTCCACCGTAGATCAAGAACGGGATACCCAGCGCCAGTAGCCACGACACAAAGCCGACAATCGCCCCAGGGAAGGACCAGGTCGTCTCGTCGTCGGTCGTTAACGGTTCCGACCCGGTGGTAATCATGTAGTTTTCACTGTTGCGCATAGCTAATCCTGTGACCGTGACTCATCGCTCGGGAAGACAGCTCCCGAACGATACCGTCTCAGGATCTGATAATATCGTCCCGTCTGAGCAGGTCTAATAATTGGCTTACTAAATTTGTTACCAATTGTTGACCTTCCAGATGAATCTCAGGGGATTCAGGCGCTTCGTAAACCGAGTCAATACCGGTGAAGTTTCGCAGCTTTCCCGCGCGGGCTTTTTTATACAGCCCTTTCGGATCGCGCGCTTCGCAGATTGCCAGCGGCGTATCCACAAACACTTCAATGAAGCGATTCCGGCCCACGCGCTCACGCACCATCTGACGTTCGGCGCGGTGCGGTGAGATAAACGCCGTCAGCACCACCAGCCCGGCATCCGCCATCAGGCTGGCGACTTCTCCCACCCGGCGAATGTTCTCTTTACGGTCTTCATCGCTGAACCCTAAATCGCTACACAGGCCGTGACGCACGTTGTCGCCGTCCAGCAGGTAGGTGCTCACTCCCTGCTGATGCAGCGCCTCTTCCAGCGCGCCTGCCACCGTGGATTTACCGGAGCCAGACAGCCCGGTAAACCACAGCACAACCCCACGGTGACCGTGGAGCTGTTCGCGCTGGGCGACGGTGACCGGATGAGGATGCCAGACGACGTTCTCATCATGGGCAGCCATTACTTGCCTCCCAGCAAATCGCGTGCGCCCCAGTGCGGGAAGTGTTTACGCACCAGCGCATTCAGCTCAAGTTCAAACGCGCTGAACTCAGAGGCCACGGTAGCCTGCGCGTTTGGCTCACGGACCATCCCGGCGCCGACGGTGACGTTGGTCAGGCGGTCGATAAAGATCAGCCCGCCCGTCACCGGATTCTGCTGATACGGATCCAGCACCAGCGGCTCGTCGAAGGTCAGATCCACCAGACCGATGCCGTTCAGCGGTAGCTCGCTCACGTCACGGTGGGTCAGGTTGTTGATGTCCACCTGGAACTGAATGCCGTCCACGCGGGCGCGGGTTTTCTTGCCAGCAATTTTAATGTCATAGCTCTGGCCTGCGGTCAGGGGCTGTTCCGCCATCCACACCACGTCCACGGATGCGCCTTGCACCGCCGCCAGCGTTTCCTGCGCGTCAACCAGCAGATCGCCGCGGCTGATGTCAATCTCGTCTTTTAGCACCAGGGTTACTGCTTCACCTGCCCCTGCTTCGTCCAGATCGCCATCAAAGGTGACGATACGGGCAATGGTCGATTCCACGCCGGACGGCAGCACCTTCACGCGCTGGCCCACGTTGACCGAGCCGGACGCAAGGGTGCCGGAGAAGCCGCGGAAATCGAGGTTCGGACGGTTTACGTACTGCACCGGGAAGCGCATCGGCTGGGTCTCAACCACGCGCTGAATTTCAACGGTTTCCAGCACCTCCAGCAGCGTCGGGCCGCTGTACCACGGCATGTTCGCGCTCTGAGAGGCGACGTTATCCCCTTCCAGCGCCGACAGCGGCACAAAGCGAATATCGAGGTTGCCCGGCAGCTGTTCAGCAAAGGTCAGGTAGCTCTGGCGGATCTCGTCGAATCGCGCTTCGCTGTAGTCCACCAGATCCATTTTGTTCACCGCCACCACCAGGTGTTTGATCCCCAGCAGCGTAGAGATAAAGCTGTGACGACGCGTCTGATCCAGCACGCCTTTACGGGCGTCCATCAGCAGGATCGCCAGGTCACAGGTGGACGCGCCGGTCGCCATGTTACGGGTGTACTGCTCATGCCCCGGGGTGTCGGCGATAATAAATTTGCGCTTTTCGGTAGAGAAGTAGCGATAGGCGACATCAATGGTAATGCCCTGCTCGCGCTCCGCCTGCAAGCCGTCCACCAGCAGCGCCAGGTCGAGTTTTTCGCCCTGGGTGCCGTGGCGTTTACTGTCATTGTGCAGGGAAGAGAGCTGATCTTCGTAAATTTGTCGCGTGTCGTGCAGCAGACGACCAATCAGGGTACTTTTCCCGTCATCAACGCTGCCGCAGGTCAGGAAACGCAACAGACTTTTGTACTGTTGGGCGTGCAGATAAGCTTCTACGCCGCCTTCATCGGCAATTTGTTGGGCAATAGTCGTATTCATGGCGGCTCCTTAGAAATAACCCTGACGTTTCTTCAGCTCCATGGAGCCTGCCTGGTCGCGGTCAATCACGCGGCCCTGTCGCTCACTGGTGGTCGACACCAGCATCTCCTCGATGATCTCCGGCAGCGTCTGCGCACTGGATTCCACCGCGCCGGTCAACGGCCAGCAGCCGAGAGTACGGAAACGGACCATCTGTTTTTTGATCACTTCACCCGGCTGTAAATCAATGCGATCGTCGTCGATCATCATCAGCATGCCGTCGCGCTCCAGGACCGGGCGCTCTGCTGCCAGATACAGCGGAACGATCTCAATATTTTCCAGATAGATGTACTGCCAGATATCCAGCTCGGTCCAGTTGGAGAGCGGGAAGACGCGAATGCTTTCGCCCTTGTTTATCTGGCCGTTGTAGTTGTGCCACAGCTCCGGACGCTGGTTTTTCGGGTCCCAGCGGTGGAAGCGGTCGCGGAAAGAGTAGATACGCTCTTTGGCGCGGGATTTCTCTTCGTCACGCCGCGCGCCGCCGAAGGCCGCATCAAAACCGTATTTATTCAGCGCCTGCTTCAGCCCTTCGGTTTTCATGATATCGGTATGCTTGGCGCTGCCGTGCACGAACGGGTTGATGCCCATCGCCACCCCTTCCGGGTTTTTGTGCACCAGCAGCTCGCAGCCGTAGGCTTTAGCGGTACGGTCACGAAACTCGTACATCTCGCGGAATTTCCAGCCGGTATCCACATGCAGCAGCGGGAACGGCAGCGTTCCCGGATAAAACGCTTTACGCGCCAGGTGCAGCATGACGCTGGAATCTTTACCGATGGAGTACATCATCACCGGGTTAGAGAACTCGGCGGCCACTTCGCGGATAATGTGGATACTTTCCGCTTCGAGCTGCCGCAGGTGAGTAAGTCGTTTTTGGTCCATAACCGTTCCTTAAGCCAAATTTACAACAGAAGCGCCGAAGCCTTCTGTGTCGGTTGTGTGTTGGAACCAGGCGAGCGAGCTGTGCAACTGCACCACTTCTCCCACCACGATCAGGGCGGGCATCGGGGCGTCTTTCGCCAGGGTTGCAAGGTCTTGTAAAGTGCCGATGGCGACATGCTGATCGACGCGTGTCCCGCGGGAGATCACTGCTACCGGCGTCGCCGCATCGCGACCGTGCTGAATAAGCTGTTCGCTGATGTCTGCCGCTTTCATCGTGCCCATATAAATCGCCAGCGTTTGTCGGCTCTGGGCGAGATGCGACCAGTCAAACGGCGTGCTGTCGGCTTTATAATGCCCGGTCACAAAGGTCACGCTCTGGGCGTAATCGCGATGGGTCAGCGGAATACCGGCGTAGGCCGTGACGGCAGACGCCGCCGTAATGCCGGGGACCACCTGGAACGGGACGCCCGCTTCGGCTGCCGCCTGCAACTCCTCGCCACCACGGCCGAAGATAAACGGGTCGCCCCCTTTCAGACGCACCACGCTCTTGCCCGCTTTCGCGGCGGCAATCAGCATTTGATTGGTGTCGTGCTGCGGCACGGAGTGCTCGCCGGCACGTTTGCCGACGCAAATTTGCTCCGCGTCACGGCGGATCAGTTCGCGAATACCGTCGGTGACCAGATGGTCGTAGAACACGACATCCGCATCCTGAAGAACCTGGAGGCCACGCAGCGTGAGCAGCCCGGCATCGCCCGGCCCGGCGCCCACCAGAATGATCTCCCCGCCCGTACTGCCGGGGTTATCCAGTTCGTCCTCGAGAATTTGTTGCGCCGCCGTCTCGTTACCGGCATGCATCAGGCTGGCAAAGCGGCCGCGAAACACACGCTCCCAGAAGCGACGGCGTTCCGTCACGCTGGTCAGACGCGTTTTAAGGTGGTTGCGCCAGTAGCTGGCCTTCTCCGCCATGCGCCCGAGGCTGGTCGGCAGCAGCGCTTCGATTTTTTCCCGCAGTACGCGCGCCAGCACCGGCGCGGTGCCGCCGGAGGAGATCGCCACCAGCAGCGGCGAGCGGTCAACAATCGACGGGAAGATAAACGAGCACAGCGGCTGGTCGTCTACCACGTTCACCAGACGGTGACGGTCCTGAGCTGCGTCGGAGATTCGGCGGTTGAGCGCCCGATCTTCGGTTGCCGCAATCACCAGCACCACGCTGTCGATCTGAGACTCTTTAAAATCCGCCTCTGCAACGACCTGCACCTGCGCCCCGGCGCGTTGCAGGAACGCGATTTTGCGATCGGCAATTTCACCCGTCCCGACAACCAGTACCGGTCGGTCTTTCAAGGCGGCAAAAAGGGGGAGATAGTCCACAGGCAACAACTCACTAACAACCAGGAATAAAGGGACTATAGGGGGCGGCTTAGATCGAATGAAATTACGAATTGGAATGAGTAGTTACTCAATGGAATAACGCCGTGAAAAAGCAAATATCAAAAAGTGCTTAACACGCGAAATTTCGGGCATTTAAGCGCAATTCAAATTGTGTCTACCCGATCACAGTTTCATACTATGCGGGTTAAAATTTTGCTCTGTTTTTAAGGACTCACTATGTTTTCCGCAATGCGCCACCGATTCGTTGCCCTGGCGCTCGGCGTTTGCTTTATCCTTCCGGCTCAGGCAAAAAATCAATCTTACGGTGAAATAGCCAGTATGCAGGCGCGGCATATTGCGACGGTCTTTCCGGGCCGCATGACCGGAACCCCAGCCGAAATGCTCTCGGCAGACTATATTCGTCAGCAATTTGCGGATATGGGCTATGAGAGCGACATTCGCGCTTTCCACAGCCGCTACATCTATACCTCACGCAATAAAACGCAGAACTGGCATAACGTAACCGGCAGCACGGTCATTGCGGCGCACGAAGGAAAGGCGGCTGAGCAGATTATTATTATGGCGCACCTTGATACCTACACGCCGATGAGCGACGCTGATGTCGATAATAACCTCGGCGGGCTGACGCTTCAGGGACTGGATGACAATGCGGCGGGGCTGGGCGTCATGCTTGAGCTGGCCGAACGCCTGAAGAATATTCCGACGAAATACAGCATTCGCTTTGTTGCGACCAGCGGTGAAGAAGAAGGAAAACTCGGCGCTGAGAATCTCCTTAAGCGCATGACCGCTGAGGAGAAGAAAAATACGTTGCTGGTGATTAACCTCGATAATCTGATCGTGGGAGATAAGCTCTATTTTAATAGCGGACAGAGCACGCCGAGCAGCGTACGTAAACTCACCCGCGACCGCGCGCTGGCGCTTGCCCGCACGCATGGCGTCTATGCCGCGACAAATCCGGGCGGTAACCCAGATTATCCCAAAGGCACGGGCTGCTGTAATGACGGTGAAGTGTTTGATAAGGCGGGCATTCCGGTGCTGTACGTCGAGGCAACTAACTGGGCGCTGGGCAAAAAAGATGGCTATCAGCAGCGCGCTAAATCGAAGGCGTTCCCAAACGGGACCAGCTGGCATGACGTGCGGCTGGATAATCAGCAGCACATTGATAAAACGCTGCCGCAGCGGATTGAGCACCGCAGCCGGGATGTCGTGAAAGTGATGCTGCCGCTGGTGAAGGAGCTGGCGAAAGCGGGGAAAGCCTGAGGCCGTTAAGCATAGTGCGGCCTTATGCCCTCACCCCAACCCTCTCCCACGGGGCTGAGGGTTCCCCACAAAATAATGCCTGCACAGACGGCCCCCTCTCCCTTGAGGGAGAGGGCTGGGGTGAGGGGGAACATACGGCTCTGGTGGTCATTCCGTTCACTATATGTTCCTTGCTACTCTGTCACGACATGGCCGGTGAACGTGCCAGGGTGGCTCAGTCGCCACCACCCTGGCGACCCGGGCTTCCGGCGGAAAATCGCCGCTTCGCGGTGCCTTCGGCTCATTCCTTCCGGCTTATCGGGGACGGGCGGAGGTAACATCCCTGTAAAGCCCGCCCTCTCGGCGCATCCCTGCGCCTCGCCCCGGCCTACAGGAAACGCCTCAGCGATTTACAGCCGGACCGAGGCATCGCTGAAAGCCCTCAGTTATTCTGAGGCAACGTTATCGCTTTTGCTTTCAAATTACTGGGGAACCCTCTACCCACGAAGAGAGGGAGAATTAAGCCTTTGTAGGCCCGGTAAGGCGTAGCCGCCACCGGGCGAAAAAACATTACCCTTCGTGCAGCCCGCACTCGCGCTTCAGCCCAAAGAATCGCGTCTCTTCTTCCGCCATTCCCGGTTCCCATTTACGCGTGGTATGGGTGTCGCCTACCGACAGGTAGCCCTGATCCCACAGCGGATGGTACTTCAGCCCGTGCTTTTGCAGATACTGGTACACCGTGCGGTTATCCCAGTCGATGATCGGCAGCACTTTGAACACGCCACGCTGCACCGCCAGCACCGGCAGCGTTGCCCGGCTCCCGGACTGCTCGCGGCGGAGCCCAGCAAACCACGTCTGCGCATGAAGATCTTTCAGCGCGCGGTTCATCGGCTCGACCTTGTTGATCTCATTGTATTTCTCGATGCCCTCAACGCCTTGCTCCCACAGCTTGCCGTAACGCGCCTCCTGCCAGGCCGCGCTTTCGGTTGCGCGATAAACCTTCAGGTTCAGCTTGAGCTTGTCCGTCAGCTCGTCGATAAACTGATAGGTCTCCGGGAACAGATAGCCGGTATCGGTGAGGATCACCGGAATGTCCGGACGGATCTGATTCACCAGATGCAGACTGACCGCCGCCTGAATGCCAAAGCTCGACGAAAGCACATAGTCTCCCGGCAGGTTTTCCAGCGCCCACGCCACGCGCCCTTCGGCGTCGAGCTTTTCCAGTTGGGCGTTAGTTTCTGCCAGAGCCAGAATGCGTTCAACTTTTGGCAGGTCATTAAGGGCGTTTAGATCGAGTACGGACATAAGAACCTCGTTTGCCTGTTTCGCCGGGCGGCACTGCGTTTGCCCGGCCTACAAAACCCGTAGGCCCGGTAAGCGAAGCGCCACCGGGCAAAGGATGGGTTATTCCCAGAAATCCCTTGCGGGATCGAGCACCGGGCGAATGATGCCCGCACGTACCGTAAAGTCGCCGAAGCCTTCACCCGCTTCGCGCTCTTTCGCCCAGCGTCCGATAAGCACGTCGAGGGAATCGAGAATTTCCGGCTCGGTGATGTTCTCGCGGAACATACGCGGAATACGTGTCCCGATACGGTTACCGCCCAGGTGCAGGTTATAGCGACCCGGCGCTTTCCCTACCAGACCGATTTCGGCCAGCATCGCGCGGCCGCAGCCGTTCGGACAGCCCGTCACGCGCATAACAATATGCTCGTCCGGAATACCGTGTTTTTCCAGAATCGCCTCCACTTTATCAGTGAAGGACGGCAGGAAACGCTCGGCTTCGGCCATCGCCAGCGGACAGGTCGGGAACGATACGCAGGCCATGGAGTTTTCACGCTGCGGCTTCACCGCGTTCATCAACCCGTGCTCGTGCGCCAGCTCTTCAATTCTCGCCTTTTCGCTTTCCGGCACGCTGGCGACGATCAGGTTCTGGTTGGCGGTAATACGGAACTCGCCTTTGTGGATCTTCGCGATTTCCAGCAGGCCGGTTTTCAGCGGACGGCCCGGATAATCAAGAATACGGCCGTTTTCGATAAACAGCGTCAGGTGCCAGTTATTGTCGATGCCTTTCACCCAGCCGATGCGATCGCCGCGACCGGTGAATTCGTAAGGGCGGATCGGCTCAAACTTGATGCCCGCGCGACGCTCCACTTCTTCTTTGAACGTCTCGACGCCTACGCGCTCAAGGGTATATTTGGTTTTCGCGTTTTTACGATCGGTACGGTTACCCCAGTCGCGCTGGGTCGTAACCACCGCCTCTGCCACGGCCAGCGTATGCTCCAGCGGCAGGAAGCCGAACTCGCTCGCGGTGCGGGCGTAAGTTTTCTTGTTACCGTGCTCAATGGACAAACCGCCGCCCACCAGCAGGTTAAAGCCGACCAGCTTGCCGTTTTCGGCAATCGCCACGAAGTTCATGTCGTTGGCGTGCAGGTCGATATCGTTCTGCGGCGGGATCACCACCGTGGTTTTAAACTTACGCGGCAGGTAGGTCTGACCGAGGATCGGCTCTTCATCGGTGGTGGCGACTTTCTCCTGATCGAGCCAGATCTCCGCATAGGCGCGGGTACGTGGCAGCAGATGTTCGGAGATTTTTTTCGCCCACTCGTACGCTTCGGCGTGCAGCTCAGATTCGTACGGGTTCGAGGTGCAGAGCACGTTACGGTTCATGTCGTTGGCAGTCGCCAGCGCGTCCAGACCCACGGAGTGCAGCATCTGGTGCACCGGCTTGACGTTCTTCTTCAGAATGCCGTGGAACTGGAAGGTCTGACGGTTGGTCAGACGAATGCTGCCGTAGATTGTGTTTTCACCGGCAAACTTGTCGATCGCCTGCCACTGTTTCGTAGTGATTACCCCGCCCGGCAGACGACAGCGCAGCAGCATCGCGTGACGCGGCTCCAGCTTCTGTTCGGCACGCTCGGCGCGGATATCGCGGTCGTCCTGCTGGTACATACCGTGGAAACGGATCAGCAGGAAGTTGTCGCCTTTGAAACCGCCGGTCAGGCCGTCATTTAAATCTTCGGCAATGGTACCGCGCAGGTAGTTGCTCTCTACCTTCATGCGCTCGGCATCAGTCAGTTTGCCTTCGACCACCAGTGGGCCAGGATGTTTTTCGCTCATTAGTAGACATCTCGCTGATAACGGCGCTCTACGCGCAGCTCACTTAAAAATTCATCCGCCGTTTCGGCATCCATACCGCCGAATTCGGCAATCACTTCCAGCAGTGCCTGCTCAACGTCTTTCGCCATGCGATTGGCGTCGCCGCAGACATAAATGTGGGCGCCGGCATTGATCCAGCGCCACAGCTCTGCGCCCTGTTCGCGCAGTTTGTCTTGTACGTATACTTTTTCTTTCTGATCGCGGGACCAGGCCAGATCGATGCGGGTCAGCACGCCCTCTTTGACGTAGCGCTGCCACTCAACCTGGTAGAGGAAATCTTCAGTAAAGTGCGGGTTGCCGAAGAACAGCCAGTTTTTACCCGGCGCGTCGTCTGCCGCACGCTGCTGCATAAAGGCGCGGAATGGCGCAATACCGGTGCCTGGGCCAATCATAATCACCGGCGTTTCGGGGTTCGCCGGCAGGCGGAAGTTGTCGTTGTGCTCGATAAAGACGCGAATTTCACCCTCTTCTTCCACGCGGTCTGCCAGGAAGCCTGACGCCCCACCCGCGCGCGCGCGGCCTTCGATGTCGTAACGCACCACGCCAACGGTGATGTGGACTTCGTTTTCCACTTCCGCCTGCGAGGAGGCGATGGAGTACAGGCGCGGGGTCAGCGGACGCAGCAGGCCGACCAGCGCGTCAGCATCCAGCTGTGCCGGAGAGAAACGCACCATATCGACAATCGGCGTTGTCGCCGCGTATTGCTGTAACTTTGCCTTGTCCCCGACCAGCGGAAGGAGCGATTCGCTGCGGGTTAAGGTGGCGTAGTTTTCAACGGTGTTGGCGGTGTTCACCGTCAGTTCGAAATGCCACTGGAGCGCCTCGGAGATCGAGAGCGTTTTGCCATCCACGGTAACCGGTTCATCGCCTTTCAGCCACAGCAGCTCGACCAGCTCTTTCACCAGCGCCGGATCGTTCTGATACCAGACGCCCAGCGCATCGCCAGGCTGGTAACGCAGGCCAGAGTCACCGAGATCGATTTCGATATGGCGCACGTCTTTTTCTGAATCACGGCCCGTGATTTTCTGGTTTACCGACAGGCTCGCCGTCAGCGGCGCCTCTTTCGTGTAAGGGCTGGTGTGGATTTCGTTAACGGTGCCGGCTACGGTAACGGCGGCCTGCGCTGGCGTCTCTTTCGGGACGCGGGCCTTCAGCACCTCAACGATGCGCGCCCGCCATTCGGCGGCGGCAGCCTGGTATTCCACGTCAGCGTCTACGCGATCCAGCAGGCGCTCTGCGCCCAGCTCCGCCAGCTTGCTGTCGAAATCTTTACCGGACTGGCAGAAAAATTCATAGGACGTATCACCGAGGCCGAAGACGGCAAAGGCGGTGCCCTCGAGCTTTGGCGCTTTTTTCGAGAACAGGAACTTATGCAGCGCGACGGCTTCTTCAGCAGGCTCACCTTCCCCCTGCGTTGACGCCACCACCACCAGCAGTTTTTCTGACGCGATCTGTTTGAATTTATAATCCCCGGCGTTGACCAGGTTAACGTTCAGCTTCGCGGCGAGCAGGTCATCACGCAGCGCTTCGGCCACACGACGGGCATTACCCGTTTGCGAAGCGGAGATAAGCGTGATGGCAGGAATTTCAACGGCCGTTGGCGGTACGCCTGCCACAGCACCCGGCTGCTGGTTCAGCATTCCCCAGAAATAGCCGGAGACCCAGGCAAGCTGGGTGGGTGAAAAATCGGAAGTCGCGGCCTGGAGGCGCGCCAGTTGCTCCGGGTTAAGGGGAAGCAAATTTGAAGGTGGGGCCTGTGTTGTCATGCGTCGTTATGTTCCAGTAGCAAAGCGGACTTTAAGCGAATAAATCCAAACTGAAGATAAGGTTAACGGCGGGGATAATAACAATTAAAGAAGGGATGGAAATAATAAATAACCAAATGGACTAACCTGTTTTAGTTATCGTTCTTAACGATAAAAGCGATTAAATAACCATATGAAATAAAACAACAAAAATCGATAAACACCATGAATACGAGGCGTTGACCGTTCAGAGCCGTTTTAGTTAATGATAAAAATTGTGCTTTCCGGTACTATGCGGCGGTTTTTTCCGCATTCCTGAGAGCTATGATGTCCACCACACTGTTTAAAGATTTCACCTTCGAAGCCGCACACCACCTTCCACACGTTCCTGCCGGGCACAAATGTGGCCGCCTGCATGGACACTCGTTTATGGTGCGTCTTGAAATCACCGGTGAAGTCGATCCCCATACGGGCTGGATCATGGACTTTGCCGAACTGAAGGCCGCGTTTAAGCCGACCTACGATCGTCTCGATCACTACTATCTGAATGATATTCCGGGCCTTGAAAACCCGACCAGCGAAGTGCTGGCGAAATGGATTTGGGATCAGATGAAACCGCTTGTGCCGCTGCTGAGCGCGGTGATGATCAAAGAGACCTGCACGGCAGGCTGCGTCTACCGCGGGGAGTGAATCTCCTCCGTTTCGGCCTCAAGAGGCACGAGCGGCGTAAACTCATAGAGCACCAGCGCATTACTCTCCAGTGATTCTGTCAGTTGCCAGCCGTCATCAATGCGTTCATCGTATAGGGAAAGCGTTGGACGCGCTTTGTGCGCTATCCAGCGCCACATCTCTTCGTCAGGGCCGCTTTCGCTGCCTACCCCTTCAAGCAACGGATAGAGCGCGCCGTTATGCTGATCGAAAAGATGGCGTTTAATTCGCCAAATACCGCGCATTCCCTTCAGGTGTAAATGATACTGCTGGCGAAAACGCTGGATGAATGCTTCTTCACTGGAAAGGAGCGGATTAAAAACCACCACATTACGCAGCAGCAACTGGTAACCATTGTGATGGCGCGTGAGCAGAACACGCCCGTCGTTTACCAGCACCTCGCCCCGCAGGCGTTGCCAGAGCCAGAGTACCCAATAAACCGGCCGTGGGAGACCATGGTTGTACTGTAGCGCAAGGCTTGACGTATCGATGGTATTGTTCGCACGAGCTTCACCCTGAAGGCCCGAATTGAGCCAGAATCCCCCTAGCCAGACCTGTTCCGATAGCCCGAGCAGGCTCTGCATCAGCAGCGCCCCACGAAAAAACCAGCCGTTTGTCGCCCGCGTGTTCCCGGTTAGGGTATTCCAGGAGAGAAGCCAGACGGGAAGCGAACATTTGCGCAGACGAAGGGCGGCGATAATCTGGCGGATCTTCTGTACCGGATAATTTTCTGTAGAAGAGAGTTGGGCTGGCTCCCGCTGCGCAGGATCGAGAAGTTCATTGGCATCGGCTGAACAGGCAAGAAAATCGGCCTGCATCAGGATGGCTGAGCTGAACAGGGTATTGTCGCTCACGCCCGCGTTGTCGGGTGAAAATCGATGCCATAAACCAAACTTTGCCTGTGGCAGATAGTTGCGTATGACGTTTTGCTGCGCCAGCCAGACCTGCTCCCGGGTCTCCTCACTCGCCTGTGTTGACCAGTGCATGACAAAGTGCCAGCCCGCGGTGATCTCGGGCGAAAAATGATTGACCGACCGTTGTAAAAAACGGGCAAGTAGATCGCGACGGGTCGTTACGCCGGTGTGCAGCAGCACCGTCCATTGCTTTTTTGCCAGCCAGGTGAAGAGCTGATGCAGATTGTACCAGCAGGCGTAGCCCGCCATCTGGGGGTCATCCCACCCGGTGGCAAACAGACGGCTGCTGAGAAAAGGTTCGGCGATATCAATTCCCTCTATGGGAATGGCCTCATTTATCGCTTCAAGATTCTGACGAACGTCCTCACGCAGTAAATCGTCGAGCTCACGCAGGGTAATGACCACCCGCATACGACGCAGCGAGGTGGAGAGAGGATTAAGCTGCTCAAGATCCAGTGTCTGCTCCTGCTGCGGTCGATCGATAAGCGGGGAGGCTCCCCAGCCGCGCGCCACCGGTTCATTGAGCAGGCTAAACAGCTTATCCATGGCCACCGGATAGCGCTGCTCACACCTGTCCGTACGAACACGTGTGGCCTCCGGGTGCTGGCGTCGGGACTTACGAAACTCACCCGGGGACATATTGTGAACACGCCGAAACCGATCGGTCATCATACGCGTGCTGGCGAAACCCTGCTCAAGCGCAATCTGATGCAGCGGTCGGTTCGTCAGACGGAGCGCGTCAGCCGCCTTTTCCAGCCGCAGGGTGGTGATGTACTGCATGAAACTGATCCCCACCTCCTTTCTAAAGAGACGAGAGAGCCAGGCTTCAGAGACATATTCACTCGCGGCGATTTCCGCAAGCGTAATACGGCGAGAATAACTGGCATTGATCCGCTCTATCACCCGGGCAATGCGTTTGCTGTGCGCTGGGGAAAGTTCACGGGACAAAAACCGGGCGGGCTGCTGAAAGCGGCTGGTCAGCAACAGCAATATCTCGCTCAGCCAGCGGTACGCCTCCAGCCGGTAGCGGTGTGGATCGTTGATGAGGGTGACCACAAGAAGCTGGCGCAGCAGATCGCGAAGCGCATCGCATTGGGGCCAGACGCCTCCGGCTTCTGCCGGTATAGCGTAATCATGGACAAAAAAATCATTGCAGAGCTGGACCACCCAGCGCCCGGAAAGGGACACGCGCAGGGTGATATTTGCCGTTTCGCTCGTGAACTGCCAGCGCCGATGACGGTTGATGATGGCAAGGGTATTGGCCTCCAGGATGTCACGTCCCACATCGGTATTCAGCTCAGCCCGCCCTTCCAGCACCCAGAGCAACGTTAGCGTATCGCCTTCATCCTCCACCCAGTGGCGAATGTCCTGGATCTCCACCCAAAATTCATCTCCCCGCTGATTCATCTTTCCCCTCATCAAAGACAAATAATGACCGGCTCTTTTTTGTCATAACGGAATTGTATGAAAAACAATCAAAACAAAACCGTCGCTTTACAACAAAAAAATGCATTTTCTGGCAGTGCGATCGTCATAGACTCGAAATTATCACCGTTTGGCATAAAAAGGATAACAAAAATGACACATCCAATTATCGAAGCTCTGCGCGGCAAAGAAGCCCAGTTCACTGAATTACGTCGCTATTTTCATCAGCATCCTGAAATTGGTTTTGAGGAGCACAATACGAGCGATCGCGTTGCGGCGTTGCTTGAGGAATGGGGATATGAGGTTCATCGCGGCCTGGCGAAAACCGGTGTGGTCGGCACGCTGAAGGTGGGTAACGGGCCTAAACGCCTGGGTCTGCGCGCCGACATGGATGCGCTGCCTATGCAGGAAAACAGCGGCAAGGCCTGGAGCAGTACCGTTGAGGGTAAATTCCACGGCTGCGGTCATGACGGCCACACCACAACGCTCCTGTATGCAGCGGAGTACCTGGCACGCACCCGCAATTTTAACGGCACGCTGCACCTTATTTTTCAGCCTGCGGAAGAACTTCTGTATGGCGGACGCGTTATGGTAGAGGACGGTTTGTTTGATCTGTTCCCCTGCGACCACATTTTTGGTCTGCACAATATGCCGTCACAGCCCGTCGGAAAAATTGGTCTGCGCGATGGCGCCATGATGGCCTCATCGGACACCCTTCATATTGAGGTTAACGGCGTGGGGGGGCACGGCGCGGTGCCAGAACATACCGTAGATGCCACCCTGGTTGCCTGTCATATCACTATCGCTTTGCAGTCCATTGTTTCGCGCAATATCACCCCTTTTCAGCCTGCCGTCGTTACCGTAGGCAGCATTCAGGCTGGACATGCCCCCAACATCATCAACGACAAAGTATTGATGAAACTTACCGTGCGCACGCTGGATGAAAGCGTGCGGCAAACCGTGCTACAGCGCATCCATGATATCGCCGTTGCGCAGGCGGAAAGTTTCAATGCCACGGCTACCATTCGACACATTAATGGCAGCCCGGTACTGAAAAACAATCCGCAAGCCAATGAGATGGTGCGCAGCGTCGCCACCGATCTGTTCGGTCAGGATTCCGTCGCGGAGGTGAATGCGTTTATGGGCAGCGAGGACTTTGCGTTCATGCTCGAGAAAAATCCCAATGGCTGTTATTTCACCCTTGGCGCTGGCGATGAGCCTGACCGCTGCATGGTGCATAACCCGGGCTACGACTTTAACGACACTATTCTCCTCACCGGCGCGGCGCTGTGGGCCGCACTGACCGAACACTATCTGCGCTGATTCGCACCTTCCCGGGAGGGCTGCATTATGAGTACCGTTTCCCTGACAGACGCATCCGCCTACGCCGGTAACGATCGGCTGCTGGCGGGTATCGTCATGAGCGTTCTGACCTTCTGGCTGTTTGCCCAGTCGGTTATCAACGTGGTTCCGGCCATGCAGAATAGCCTCGACATTGCCCTCGAAACCCTTACGCTGGCCGTCAGCCTGAGCGCGTTGTTTAGCGGCTGTTTTGTCGTAGCCTGCGGTGGGTTTGCCGATAAGTTTGGGCGCATGCGCCTGACCATGACAGGCCTGATTTTGAGCATGATCGGAAGCGGTCTGCTGTTCATTTCATGGGAGCCCGTCCTGTTTCTGTTGGGAAGAGCGATACAGGGGCTATCCGCGGCCTGCATCATGCCCGCCACGCTGGCGCTGATTAAGACCTGGTATGAAGGGAAAGCACGCCAGCGCGCAATCAGCTTCTGGGTTATTGGTTCATGGGGCGGGAGTGGCCTGAGCTCGTTTGTGGGAGGCGCAATCGCCACCACGCTGGGCTGGCGCTGGATTTTTATTTTGTCGATAGTGGTGGCTCTGGTCGCGCTATTGCTTATCCGCGCGACGCCGGAAAGCCGCAGCCCTGATGCGTGTCGACACAAGCTGGATATCAGCGGCCTGGTGAGTTTTGTCCTTATGCTGGTGCTGTTCAATCTGTTTATCAGCAAAGGACACAGCTGGGGCTGGAGCAGCAGTTTATCGCTTCTTGTACTGTGTGGAGCCGTGATTGCACTGATGTGCTTTGTCGTTACCGGGCGGCGGAAGGGCGATGCGGCATTGATCGATTTCGCCCTGTTTAAAAACCGTGCCTATAGCGCCTCGGTATTCTCAAATTTCCTGCTCAACGGCTGCATTGGCACCATGATGATCGCCAGCATCTGGTTGCAGCAAGGCCATCATCTGTCACCGCTACAGACCGGTATGATGACGCTGGGGTATCTGGTTACCGTACTGGCGATGATCCGGGTGGGTGAAAAACTGCTTCAGCGCTATGGCGCCAGGCTGCCGATGATGACCGGCCCGCTGCTGACCGCAACAGGTATTACGCTGATTTCATGCACCTTCTTAAGCAAAGAGGTCTACATTGTCACCGTCTTTCTGAGCAATATTTTATTCGGGCTGGGGCTCGGATGTTACGCCACGCCCTCAACGGACACGGCGGTAATGAATGCCCCTGAAAACAAAGTGGGGGTGGCTTCAGGGATCTATAAGATGGGCAGTTCCCTGGGCGGCGCAATGGGGATCGCGGTCACCGCATCGCTGTACGCCCTATGGCTGCCGATGGGAACGGCCAGTGCCGCGCAGTATGCCTTGCTGTTCAACAGTGCGATTTGCCTTGGGTCGGCAGTCGTGACCTGGGCTTTACTGCCAACAACAAAAGCCCCGCGTTAAGCGGGGCCACAAAAGTATCAGGCAATGTTCAGATATTTGTGCGTCTGCATCGACAGGCGCCAGTTGCGGGCGATACAGGTTTCAATGCACAGACGGGTTGCATCGTCTTTCTGGCTGATAGGCTGTAGCGCGATCACGCGCTGCTTCTCATCCGTCAGCGTCGCCAGCAGTTCATCCAGCGCTTCGATGTCACGCACGCGCCCCACCGGATGTTTGATCTCATCCGCACGCTCAAGCGCCTGCGACAACACGTCATAACCGCCGCGCATATTCACTTTCGGTGAAACCGTTACCCACGTTGAATGGGAGCAGCGCACTTCATGGGTACCGCTGGTTTCGATCTGACAGCTATAGCCGTTCTTCTCGAGCAGTTCGGTGAGGGGCATCAAATCGTGAATGCAGGGTTCCCCGCCGGTGATCACCACATGCCGCGCCGTCCAGCCCTGACGACCAATAATGGCAAGCAGATCTTCCGCGCTGCCCGCGCCCCATTTATCGCTCTCTTTGGTTTTCGCCAGAATGCTGAACAGCGACACTTCCCGATCTGCGAGCTTATCCCACGTATGTTTGGTATCACACCAGGCGCAGCCAACCGGGCATCCCTGTAAACGAATAAAGATAGCGGGAACGCCGGTAAAGTAACCCTCGCCTTGCAGGGTCTGGAACATCTCGTTAATCGGGTACTGCATAGTCAACTCTGTTAAGGGAATAAACGATAAGTATCGCAGATCCCCGTCAGATGATCATGCTCCATCGGTGCTTTGCGCGCCAATTGCCGCCATAAACCGTTCCGTAATTTGCTGCGGTCGGGTGATCGCCCCGCCGACGACAACCGTATGCGCCCCCAACTCCAGACACCTGGCCGCGCGATCGGGGGTATCCACGTTACCTTCGGCAATCACGGGGATCGTGACGGCAGACAGCACCTCTTTCAAAAACGCGCAGTCATTATCCGGTAGCGAATGGCCCGCGGTCTCTGCCGTATAACCGTAAAGGGTGGTTCCGACACAATCAAACCCCAGCGCCTGCGCGGTCACGGCCTCCTGCACGGTGGCAATATCCGCCATCAGCAGCAGCGAAGGGTAACGGGTGCGGATCTGCGCGATCAGCATGTCCAGCGATACGCCACCGGGCCGTTTCCGGGCGGTCGCATCCAGCGCAACGATGTCCGGGGCGACCGCCATCAGCTCATCCACTTCTTTGAGCGTCGCGGTGATAAACACCTCGCTATCCGGATAGTCCCGTTTGATGATGCCGATGACCGGCAGTGAGACCAGCCCTTTGATAGCCTTGATATCCACCACGCTATTGGCGCGGATCGCAGCGGCACCGCCCTGGGCTGCCGCCAGCGCCATTCGCGACATAATAAACGGGCTGTGCAGCGGTTCATTTTCCAGCGCCTGGCAGGAGACGACCAGTTTTCCTTTCAGGTTATCCAGTACAGTTTTCATTACGATAAGATCTCTTCCACTTCGTTTTTGATAATGGTGACGTGCGGGCCATAGATGACCTGGACACCGTTGCCGCGGACGATAACGCCGCGCGCGCCGGTCGCTTTCAGTGCTGCTTCATTGACTTTGCTACCGTCTTTCACCGTGACGCGAAGACGCGTGGCGCAGCAGTCAACGTCATCCAGATTGTCTCTTCCACCCAATCCGGCGATCACCGCCGCGGCACGCTCGCTTTGCGGCAGGGTAGCCTCGTCAGCCAACGCCTCCTTTTCACGGCCCGGCGTGGCAAAATCAAAACGTTTAATCAGATAGCGGAAAGTACAGTAGTAAAGGAAGAACCACGGTACGCCTACCAGCGGGACGAACATCCAGTTAGTTTTCGCTTCACCCTGCAAAATGCCGAACAGCACGAAATCAATAAACCCGCCGGAGAAAGTTTGCCCGATGGTGAAATGCAGCATGTGCGCGAGCATAAACGCCAGCCCGTCAAACAGCGCATGAATGACGTACAGCACCGGCGCAATAAACAGGAATGAGAACTCGATGGGCTCGGTAATGCCCGTCAGGAAAGAGGTTAACGCCGCTGACAGCAGCAGCCCGGCTACGCGCTTCTTGTTCTCGGGTTTAGCCGTGTGGTACATCGCCAGGCAGGCGCCCAGCAGGCCAAACATCATCGTAATAAAGCGCCCGGACATGAAGCGCGACGTGCCCTCATAGAAGTGCTGGGTGTTCGGGTCCGCGAGCTGAGCGAAGAAGATCCGCTGCGTGCCCTCAACCAGGTAACCGTTAACAATTTCACTGCCGCCAAGCGCGGTGGTCCAGAACGGCAGATAAAAGATGTGGTGCAGGCCAAACGGGCCAAGCATGCGCAGGATAAAACCGTACAGCAATGTCCCCAGATAGCCGGTGGCATCCACCAGACCGCCAAGGCCAAAGATCAGCTTCTGAAAATGCGGCCAGACCACGGTCATCAGCGCGCCGACGAGTATCGCCGCCAGTGAGCTGATAATGGGAACGAAGCGCGAGCCGCCAAAAAAGCCCAGAAATTGCGGAAGCGCGATTTTATTAAACCGATGATGCAGTGCGCAGGTCACAAGCCCAATAACGACCCCACCAAACACGCCCGTTTCCAGCGTCTGAATACCCAGCGTCATGCCCTGCCCTACGGCGCCCGGGTTCTCATACGCCAGTTTTCCGGTCAGGATCAGCAGCGCATTGATAGTGGCATTCATCACCAGATAAGCGAGTAATGCCGCCAGCCCTGCCGTACCTTTATCATTTTTTGCCAGCCCAACGGCGACCCCAACAGCAAACAGTACCGACAGGTTTGCGAACACAATCGAGCCTGCACTGCTCATGATGGTAAATATGGCCTGTAGCCAGCCAACGTCTAAAAATGGATACGCGGTAAGCGTATTCGGATTCGATAGCGCCCCGCCGATCCCCAACAACAGACCTGCTGCGGGCAGTATGGCGATAGGTAACATAAAGGATTTGCCAAAGCGCTGCGCTTTTTCAAACCATCCGCCGGAAGACGCTCCGCTGAACATTTGCATCATTTTTTTATCCCCCCGGTTGTTGATGAAAATTTTTACCACATATAATTTTAATTGTGAAAATTACCACCAAAAACCAGGACGCCGATCATACTTTTTCGAAATGACTGGCATCTCTCCCCCGCTTTCCGCCACACTAGTTGGCAGAGAAACGCATTAAGGATCTAGCATGTCGGACCATGAAAACCTGCTGCTGAAGCTACGCCAGGAGGCTTCCGGGTACAGCCCAACGCAACAAAAACTGGGGGAGTTTGTTCTCAACGATCCTGCCAGGGTGCTCTACCTGACGATCACCGAGCTGGCGCGTGAAAGCGGCACCAGCGAGGCCAGCGTCACACGCCTTTGCCGCACGCTGGGCTGTAAGGGATATAACGAATTTAAAATGGCGCTTGCGCTGGATATTCAGCAGGGTTTGCCAGAGCGTCAGGCAGGAGATGCGATAGATAACGTGGTGGATGAGTCTGTCCAGGCGCTGCAAGATACCGCAAAACTCCTCGACCGGGCCCAGCTTGAACAGGCGACACTGGCCCTGCATCAGGCGCAATCAGTGCAAATTTACGGGGTGGCGGCCAGCGCGATTCTGGGGGAGTATTTGCATTACAAGCTGCTGCGACTCGGCAAACCTGCACAGCTGTTTAGCGATATGCATCGCGCCGCCATGAATGCGACGACGCTCTCGAAAGAGACGCTGGTGGTGGCCATCTCAAGTTCTGGCTCTACACGGGATCTGCTTCACGTGGTGAAACTCGCCCGCAAGCGTGGCGTTAAGGTACTGGCGCTCAGCAATACACCCCGCAGCCCGCTGGCCTCCCTGAGCGATTTACAGCTGGTTGCAGCCAAGCCCGAGGGACCGCTGAGCGCGGGTGCGCTCAATGCCAAGGTTGGCGTGATGCTGCTGGTTGAACTGCTTACCACTTCCCTTATTGCAGTAGACAGCCATTACGGTGACGTAAGCCAGCAAACGGCCAGCGCCACGCTGCCGCTTCTGCTATAGAAAACAAAAAACCCGCCGAAGCGGGTTTTTTCATAAGAACGAAAGTTCAGGCTTATGCCTGGCCTTTGATCTCTTTACGACCGTTGTAAGGTGCTTTTTCGCCCAGCGCTTCTTCGATACGAATCAGCTGGTTGTATTTAGCAACACGGTCAGAACGGCTCATAGAACCGGTTTTGATCTGGCCAGCAGCGGTACCCACAGCCAGGTCAGCGATGGTAGCGTCTTCAGTTTCGCCAGAACGGTGAGAGATAACAGCGGTGTAGCCAGCGTCTTTCGCCATTTTGATCGCAGCCAGCGTTTCGGTCAGAGAACCGATCTGGTTGAATTTGATCAGGATGGAGTTAACGATGCCTTTCTCGATGCCTTCTTTCAGGATCTTGGTGTTGGTTACGAACAGATCGTCACCAACCAGCTGGATTTTGTCGCCCAGTACTTTGGTCTGGTATGCGAAACCATCCCAGTCAGACTCGTCCAGACCGTCTTCGATAGAAACGATTGGGTACTGTTTGGTCAGGTCTTCCAGGAAGTGGGTGAACTCTTCGGAGGTGAATGCTTTGTTGCCTTCGCCAGCCAGAACGTATTTACCGTCTTTGTAGAATTCAGATGCTGCACAGTCCATCGCCAGGGTGATGTCTTTGCCCAGCTCGTAGCCTGCTGCTTTAACCGCTTCAGCGATAACAGCCAGCGCTTCTGCGTTAGAACCCAGGTTTGGCGCGTAGCCACCTTCGTCACCAACAGCAGTGTTCATACCTTTAGCTTTCAGAACTTTAGCCAGGTTGTGGAACACTTCAGAACCCATACGCACCGCTTCTTTCAGGGATTTCGCGCCAACAGGCTGAATCATGAATTCCTGAATATCAACGTTGTTGTCTGCGTGCTCACCACCGTTGATGATGTTCATCATTGGTACAGGCATGGAGTATTTGCCTGGGGTGCCGTTCAGTTCAGCGATGTGCTCGAACAGTGGCATACCTTTAGCAGCAGCTGCTGCTTTGGCGTTCGCCAGGGAAACTGCCAGGATTGCGTTCGCACCGAAGTTAGATTTGTTTTCAGTACCATCCAGATCGATCATGATCTTGTCGATGCCAGCCTGATCTTTGGCATCTTTGCCAACGATAGCCTGAGCAATAGGACCGTTAACAGCGCCAACCGCTTTCAGTACGCCTTTGCCCATGAAACGGGATTTGTCGCCATCACGCAGTTCCAGCGCTTCGCGGGAACCTGTAGATGCGCCTGATGGAGCAGCAGCCATACCGACGAAACCACCTTCCAGATGAACTTCGGCTTCAACGGTCGGGTTACCACGGGAGTCGATGATTTCACGACCGATGACTTTAACGATTTTGGACATTAGATTTTCCTCAGTACAAGTTAAACTAAAACTCCAGACAAACAACGCGTACCAAGGGTACGCGTTGCCGTTCTAACTTTTTTTACTTCGCCTGACGCTTCTGGTACTCGCTGGCGGCTTTCACGAAGCCTGCAAACAGCGGATGCCCGTCACGCGGCGTTGAAGTAAATTCCGGGTGGAATTGGCAGGCCACGAACCACGGATGGTTAGGCACTTCGATGATCTCGACTAACTGATCATCCCCGGAACGGCCTGCAACACGCAGACCTGCAGCTTCAATTTGTTTCAACAACATGTTGTTGACTTCATAGCGGTGACGATGGCGCTCGGTAATCACCGGCTCGCCGTACAGCTTGCGAACCACGCTATCGTCTGACAGCTGGCAGGCCTGTGCGCCAAGACGCATGGTGCCACCCAGATCGCTCTTCTCGGTACGGACTTCGACGTTACCGTCTTCGTCGCGCCATTCCGTAATCAGCGCCACGACAGGGTACTTACAGTCTGGCACAAATTCCGTAGAGTTCGCGTTTTCCATTCCCGCTACGTTGCGCGCAAATTCAATCAGCGCAACCTGCATACCCAGGCAGATGCCGAGGTATGGAATATTGTTTTCACGCGCATAGCGTGCAGTGGCGATCTTGCCTTCAACACCACGGTAGCCGAAGCCGCCAGGGATGAGAATCGCATCCAGATCTTTGAGAATTTCAACGCCGCGCGTTTCAACATCCTGCGAATCAATCAGCTTGATGTTGACGGAGACGCGATTCTTCAGACCACCGTGCTTCAGCGCCTCGATAACTGACTTATAGGCATCCGGCAGTTCAATATACTTGCCGACCATACCGATAGTCACTTCGCCGCCCGGATTGGCTTCTTCGTAAATAACCTGCTCCCATTCAGACAGGTTAGCTTCCGGACAGTTCAAGCTGAATCGTTTACAAATATAATCGTCCAGACCCTGTGATTTCAACAGGCCCGGGATTTTATAAATGGAATCGACGTCTTTCATTGAAATAACGGCTTTTTCAGGCACGTTACAGAACAATGCAATTTTCGCGCGTTCGTTCGCTGGAATCGCGCGATCGGAACGGCAAACCAGGATATCAGGCTGAATACCGATGGAGAGCAGCTCTTTAACAGAGTGCTGAGTCGGTTTGGTTTTCACTTCACCTGCTGCTGCCATGTAAGGCACCAGCGTCAGGTGCATGAACAGCGCGTTCTCACGACCAATATCTACCGCCAGCTGACGAATCGCTTCGAGGAACGGCAGGGATTCGATATCCCCTACGGTACCGCCGATTTCAACCAGCACAACGTCATGCCCTTCGCCACCGGCAAGGACACGCTCTTTAATGGCGTTAGTGATGTGTGGGATGACCTGCACGGTCGCGCCCAGGTAGTCACCACGGCGCTCTTTACGCAGAACGTCAGAGTAGATACGGCCAGTCGTAAAGTTGTTACGACGGGTCATTTTGGTACGGATGAAACGCTCGTAGTGGCCAAGATCCAGATCGGTTTCAGCGCCGTCTTCAGTAACGAACACTTCCCCGTGTTGGGTTGGGCTCATGGTGCCTGGATCGACGTTGATGTACGGATCCAGTTTCATCATGGTCACATTGAGGCCACGGGCTTCAAGAATGGCTGCGAGGGAGGCTGCGGCAATGCCTTTACCCAGAGAGGATACGACCCCGCCGGTCACAAAAATATAGTTCGTTGTCATGCTGAACCTGAGAAGTTAGGGTGAAACGATGGAATAACCAGGACGGGAAAGTAGTATACCCGAACACGACGAGCGCCACAAACTTTCATTCTCCGTCTCCTTCCCAGGCCATGACAAACATAAGGAGTGAGAAAATAGCCCCTTTTGGGTAAATGTTTTTGACGCAAATCAAGCGCTTGTCATTTAAAAAATCACACAAATTGCGCTTGATCGCAAAATTTCGTTAGAGATCATGTTCCTGGCGTTTTACTTCCTGCCAGACTTCTTCCATCGCCTCGAGGTCAATGCCGCTCATTTCCAGGCCGCGCGAGGCCACAATCCGCTCAACTTCGCGGAAGCGACGTTCGAATTTAATGTTCGCTTTTTGCAGGGCGGTTTCCGCTTTTACACCGAGGTGGCGAGAAAGGTTGACGGTCGCGAACAGCAGATCGCCCATCTCCTCTTCCAGCTTTGCTTCATCCACAACGGCCTGCTGCGCTTCATGCATCACTTCGTCGATCTCTTCGTGCACTTTTTCCAGCACTGGGCCGAGAGAGGTCCAGTCAAACCCTACCGCCGAGCAGCGCTTTTGAATTTTGTGCGCGCGCATCAGCGCAGGAAGGTTCAGGGGAATGTCGTCCAGCGCCGAGTGCTGGGATTTTTCAGCGCGTTCGGCGCTTTTGATCTGCTCCCAGCGCGCCAGCACTTCCGCACTGTTGCCTGCGGAGGCATCGCCAAAGATATGCGGATGACGGCGCTCCAGCTTGTCGCTGATAGCGGCGCAGATGTCGTCAAAGTTAAAGCGCCCCTCTTCCTGCGCCATCTGTGCGTAGAACACCACCTGGAACAGCAGGTCGCCCAGCTCACCGCGCAGGTCGTCGAAATCTTCGCGCGAAATCGCGTCCAGCACTTCGTAGGTTTCTTCCAGCGTGTAAGGCGCAATGGTGGCGAAAGTCTGCTCTTTATCCCACGGGCAGCCGTTTTCCGGGTCGCGCAGGCGTTTCATGATGCCAAGCAGGCGGTCGATTTGAGTCATAGTTCTGTCCTGATGTCAAAATGCCGAGTGGCGGCGTTGCCTTACCCGGCCTACAGAAGAGGATGTTCAGCCGCCGTGCAGACGACGCGCGTCAATCACATCCGGCACCTGGTTCAGTTTACCGAGCACCCGGCCCAGCACCTGCAGGTTATAGATTTCGATGGTCATATCGATGGTGGCAAGCTGCTCGCGGGTATCGCTGCGGCTGGCAACGCCCAGCACGTTGACCTTCTCGTTGGCGAGAATGGTGGTGATGTCGCGCAGCAGGCCACTGCGGTCGTTGGCAGTGACGCGCACCACCAGCGAGTAGCCAGCGGAGTAGCTTTCACCCCAGACGGCTTCCACGATACGTTCCGGCGCATGCGATTGCAGCTCAGCAAGCTGATCACAGTCGGAGCGGTGAATTGAGATCCCGCGCCCCTGGGTGATAAAGCCGACAATATCGTCACCCGGTATCGGCTGGCAGCAGCGGGCAATATGGTGCATGAGGTTACCCACCCCTTCAACCACCACGCGGCCATTGTCCTTGCTGCGCTGCTGCGGAGCGTAGGTTTTCTGCTGGAGCTGTTTCAGCGCTGCCGCATCCTGCTCTGCCGCGCTTGGCTTGTTGAACTGCGCTTGCAGGAAGTTCACCATCTGGTTCAGGCGGATATCGCCGCCGCCAATCGCCGCTAACAGTTCGTCGAGCTCGTTGAAGTTGTAGCGCGGCAGCAGGAACTTCTCCGCCTCTTTCAGGTTTATCCCGATATGCTCCAGCTCGTCGTCAAGGATCTGACGACCGGCAAGGATATTCTTGTCACGATCCTGCTTGCGGAACCAGGCGTGAATTTTAGAGCGCCCGCGGCTGGTGGTCACGTAACCGAGGTTTGGATTCAGCCAGTCGCGGCTTGGGTTTGGCTGCTTCTGGGTGATGATTTCAATCTGGTCGCCCATCTGTAGCTGGTAGGTAAACGGTACGATACGTCCGCCGATCTTCGCCCCGATGCAACGGTGCCCCACGTCGCTGTGAATGTGGTAGGCGAAATCGAGCGGCGTAGATCCTGCCGGCAGATCAACCACATCCCCTTTCGGGGTAAAGACGTAGACGCGATCGTCGAAGACCTGACTGCGCACTTCGTCGAGCATTTCGCCGGAGTCGGCCATCTCCTCCTGCCACGCAATCAGCTTACGCAGCCAGGCGATACGGTCCTCGTGTCCGGAGCGCGCGCCGCCGGAAGTGCCTTCTTTGTACTTCCAGTGCGCGGCGACGCCCAGTTCGGCGTCTTCGTGCATCTGTTTAGTACGGATCTGAATTTCCACAGTTTTGCCGCCGGGGCCAAGCACCACGGTGTGGATGGACTGATAGCCATTCGGTTTGGGGTTCGCGACATAGTCATCGAACTCATCCGGCAGATGGCGGAAGTGAGTATGTACTATCCCCAGCGCGGCGTAGCAATCCTGGAGACGCTCCGCCACGATACGCACGGCGCGCACGTCAAACAGCTCGTCAAAGGCGAGATGTTTCTTCTGCATTTTGCGCCAGATGCTGTAGATGTGCTTCGGACGCCCGTAGACCTCGGCGCGCACATTCTCCTCTTTCATCGACTGGCGCAGCCCGCTGACAAATTCCTCGATATAGTGTTCGCGGTCGATGCGGCGTTCGTGCAGCAATTTTGCAATGCGTTTGTATTCCGCCGGATGCAGATAGCGGAAGCAGTAATCTTCCAGCTCCCACTTCAGTTGCCCGATACCCAGACGGTTCGCCAGCGGCGCATAGATATTCGTACACTCTTTGGCGGCCAGGACGCGCTCGTCTTCCGGCGCATCCTTCACTTCGCGCAGATGGGCAACCCGTTCGGCCAGCTTGATCACCACGCAGCGAAAATCATCCACCATCGCCAGCAGCATGCGGCGGACGTTATCCACCTGCTCGGAAGAGACAGAATCCGTTTGCGCGGCTTTCAGTTGACGGATGGCGGCCATATCACGCACGCCGTGGATGAGCGCCACGACGGACTGGCCGACGCTTTCACGCAGCACGTCTTCCGTCACCACGTTAGCATCTGCCAGTGGGAACAGCAGTGCGGCCTGTAGCGTTTCGATATCCATGTTAAGCATGGAGAGAATTTCAACCATCTCCACGCCGCGCCACAACAGCAGTTCAGCGTCCGGATGCCCCTGCGTTGTGCGTAAACAATAGGCCCAGGTTTCGGTTAAGCGTTCACACGACTGCTGGCTGGAAATCCCCAGACTTGCGATCCATTTTTGAGGGTCAAACTCACCAGCTTTATTTAAATGTGCACTTCTTACCGCAACCATCGTCCTCTCCTTTAGGGACAAGGGCCTGTCGAAGTCGACAAGCCAAACTCATTAGATGTGCTCGAACAACACCATTGATTCCAGATGTCCAGTGTGCGGGAACATGTCCAGCATTGCCAGACGCCGAATCTGGTAACCCCCGCTCAATAATGCTTCGCTGTCACGGGCCAGCGTCGCCGGGTTACAGGAAACATAGACCACGCGTTCAGGCGCGAGTTTAATTATATGCTGCATCACGCCCGGCGCACCTGCGCGCGCCGGATCGAGCAGGATCTTATCAAAGCCCTGCTTAGCCCACGGTTGCTGAGTAACATCATCCTCAAGATTTTGATGAAAGAATGTCACATTTTGCAAGCCGTTCTGTTGGGCGTTCTCCTGGCCTTTCGCCACCAGCGCCTCAACGCCTTCCACCCCGACCACGCTTGCTGCTTTGCGGGCCAGCGGCAGGGTAAAGTTACCCATACCGCAGAACAGATCGAGCACCCGATCGGTGGGCTGGACGTCAAGCCACGCCAGCGCGTTCGCCACCATCTGCTGGTTCACGCCGTCATTGACCTGGATAAAATCCCGCGGGCTGAACGTTAAGCGTAGCCCGTCTGACGCATACCAGGGCGCGTCTCCGCTAACCTGCTCAAGTATCTCGCTTTGCGGCGCGAGGAAAAGCGCAAGCTCATGAGAATGCGAAAAGCGTTCCAGTTTTTCGCGATCTGCCCTGGACAGCGGTGCGGTGTGGCGCAGCACCATCAGCGGGCCGCCGTTGGCCAGCACCAGTTCGACATGGCCCAGCGAACGCACACCATCCAGCGATGCAAGACAGTGGTGCACGGCCGGGAGCAGTGCCTCAAGTTGGGGCACCAAAACAGGGCATTGAGTGATGGAGACGATATCGCTGGAGCTGGCTTTGCGAAAACCCATCTCCAGCCTTTCAGTTTTTGGCTGGTAGCTTAGACTCAGGCGAGCGCGGCGACGGTAGCCCCACGGCTGGTCAGCAACAATGTCACTGACGTCATGTTTTAGCAGGCGGGCCAGCGCGTTGCTTTTACTTTTTTGCTGTAATTCTGTGCTGGCATGCTGTTGCTGACAGCCTCCGCAAACGCCAAAATGGGGGCAGCGAGGCGTCACGCGCTCCGGGCTATCATTAAGACGGCGCTTGACCTGGCCGCGCGCATACTGGCGTTTGTCTTCCGTCAGCGTAATATCTGCGCGTTCTCCTGGCAGCAAACCTGTGATAAACAGTGTCTTACCCTTGTGACGCGCTACCCCCTGTCCAAAAGGATCGAGGTCAGAGGCTTCAACAGTTATGATCTGACGCGTCGTCACGCGTCGTTTTGCAGAGTAGAATTGCGCCATCGCCGAGATTGTTCTCAAATAAACATAATTAGCCTGATTGTCCCATAACGGAACTCCATGACCAACTACAGCCTGCGCGCGCGCATGATGATTTTGATCCTCGCTCCTACCGTTCTCATCGGTTTGCTGCTGAGCATTTTCTTTGTGGTGCATCGCTATAACGATTTGCAGAGACAGCTTGAAGATGCCGGGGCCAGCATTATCGAACCGCTGGCCGTCTCCAGCGAGTACGGTATGAACCTGCAAAACCGTGAATCCATTGGTCAGTTAATCAGCGTGCTGCACCGCCGTCATTCAGAGATTGTGCGCGCCATTTCCGTTTACGATGAGCATAACCGTCTTTTCGTCACCTCGAATTTCCATCTGGATCCCACGTCGCTGAAAATCCCGGAAGGTACCCCTTTCCCGCGTCATCTCACGGTCCTGCGGCGCGGCGATATCATGATCCTGCGCACGCCGATTATCTCAGAAAGCTATTCACCCGACGAATCCGCCCAGTCCGATGCGAAGTCCAGCAATAATATGCTGGGATATGTGGCGCTGGAGCTGGATCTCAAGTCGGTGCGGCTCCAGCAGTACAAAGAAATATTCATCTCCGGCGTGATGATGCTGTTCTGTATCGGCATCGCGTTGATCTTCGGCTGGCGGCTGATGCGCGACGTCACGGGGCCTATCCGTAACATGGTGAATACCGTTGACCGGATCCGCCGGGGTCAGCTGGACAGCCGCGTGGAAGGCTTCATGCTCGGCGAGCTGGATATGCTGAAAAACGGCATCAACTCAATGGCGATGTCGCTGGCGGCTTATCACGAAGAGATGCAGCACAACGTTGACCAGGCCACCTCTGACCTGCGCGAAACGCTGGAGCAGATGGAGATCCAGAACGTGGAGCTGGATCTGGCGAAAAAACGCGCTCAGGAGGCGGCCCGTATTAAGTCTGAGTTCCTGGCAAACATGTCGCATGAGCTGCGCACGCCGCTGAACGGGGTGATTGGCTTCACCCGTCTGACGCTTAAAAGCGAGCTCAACCCGACCCAGCGTGACCACCTGCATACCATTGAACGCTCAGCCAACAACCTGCTGACCATTATTAACGACGTACTGGACTTCTCGAAGCTGGAAGCGGGCAAGCTGATTCTGGAGAGTATCCCCTTCCCGCTGCGCAGCACACTGGATGACGTGGTCACGCTTCTCGCCCACTCCTCGCATGATAAGGGGCTGGAACTGACGCTCAATATCAAAAATGACGTACCGGATAATGTCATTGGCGACCCGCTGCGCCTGCAACAGGTCATCACCAATCTGGTGGGCAACGCGATTAAGTTCACCGAGAGCGGCAACATCGACATTCTGGTCGAAAAAAGGGCGCTCAGTAATAATAAGGTCCAGATTGAAGTTCAGATCCGGGATACCGGCATCGGCATTCCGGAGCGCGATCAGTCGCGTCTGTTCCAGGCGTTCCGCCAGGCCGATGCGAGCATTTCCCGTCGTCACGGCGGAACGGGCCTGGGTCTGGTGATCACCCAAAAGCTGGTGAAAGAGATGGGAGGCGATATCTCCTTCCACAGCCAGCCTAACCGGGGCTCGACCTTCTGGTTCCATATCAATCTTGATCTTAATCCGAACGTGCAAACCGACGGTCCGGTCACCGACTGCCTGAAAGGGATGCGTCTGGCCTATGTGGAACCGAACGCCGCCGCGGCGCAGTGTACGCTGGATGTTTTAAGCAGCACGCCGCTGGAGGTGGTCTATAGCCCGACCTTCTCTGCGCTGGCGAACGATCATTACGATATTCTTTTGCTGGGGATTCCGGTGACGTTTACCGGAGAACTGACCATGCAGCAGGAACGGCTGGCAAAGGCGGCCTCAATGACGGACTACCTGCTGCTGGCTCTGCCGTGCCACGCCCAAATCAACGCCGAAGAGCTTAAAAACGACGGGGCGGCGGCATGTCTGCTGAAACCCCTCACCGCCACACGGCTGTTACCTGCGTTGACCGAATATTGCCGTCTGACGCATCAGTCCCTGCCGCTGGAAAACGACGAACATAAGCTGCCGATGACGGTGATGGCCGTGGATGATAACCCGGCAAACCTTAAGCTGATTGGCGTGCTGCTTGAGGATCAGGTTCAGCACGTTGAACTGTGTACCAGCGGCGCCGAAGCCGTAGAACAAGCCAAACAGATGCAGTTTGACCTGATCCTGATGGATATTCAGATGCCGGGCATGGATGGCATCCGCGCCTGCGAATTAATTCGTCAGCTTCCGCACCAGCAGCAGACGCCCGTGATTGCCGTGACGGCGCACGCGATGGCGGGACAAAAAGAGAAACTGCTGGGTGCGGGCATGAACGATTATCTGGCGAAACCGATTGATGAAGAGAAGCTGCACAGCCTGCTGCTGCGCTACAAACCGGGGCACATTGGCGGGACGTACACCATTTCAGCTGAATCGCCGGAAATCAGCGTTAACCAGAATGCCACGTTTGACTGGCAACTGGCGCTGCGCCAGGCAGCAGGCAAAGCCGATCTGGCCCGCGATATGCTGCAAATGCTGGTGGACTTCCTGCCTGAGATCCGTAACAAGGTTGAAGAACAGCTGGTGGGCGAAAACCCTGATGGGCTGCTGGAGGCCATCCATAAACTGCACGGTAGCTGCGGCTACAGCGGCGTGCCGCGGTTGAAAAATCTCTGCCAGTTGCTTGAACAGCAGCTCCGCGCGGGTACGCCAGAATCCGATCTTGAGCCGGAGTTTCTGGAGCTGCTGGACGAGATGGACAACGTGACGCGGGAAGCGATGAAGGTGTTGGGAAGCTAAGAAAAAGCCCGGTGGCGCTTCGCTTACCGGGCCTACAGGAGCACGAACGTTAACGCGACATCCCCTGTCCCACCTTTATGGCCGCCGCAATATTCCTTGCGGCCATCTGTACATTCTGTTGCGCATTTTCCAGCGCATCCTCCAGCGAGCAGATGGTGTAAATCACGCTGAATACCGCATCCAGTCCGTGCTCGTGCACCACGCCAACATCCGCCGTCAGGCTGCCGGCAATGCCGATAACCGGTTTGTTATAGCGTTTCGCGACTCTCGCCACGCCAACGGGCACTTTGCCGTGGATCGTCTGGCTGTCGATACGCCCTTCGCCCGTGATCACCAGATCGGCGTCCGCGACCTGTTCATCGAGATGCAGGGCATCGGTGACAATCTCAATCCCCCGACGAAGCTGTGCCCCGCAAAATGCATACAGCGCCGCCCCCATTCCGCCAGCTGCTCCGCCCCCCGCCAGGTTTAAGACGTCAATGTCCAGGTCCCTGGCGATAATGTTTGCGTAATGCGCAAGCGCGTTGTCCAGCGTCCTGACCATCTCCGGCGTCGCCCCTTTCTGCGGACCGAATACCGCAGAAGCGCCAGTCTCGCCAATCAGGGGGTTGGTCACATCGCAGGCCACTTCAATTCGACAGTCTGCCAGCCGCTCATCCAGCCCACTAAGATCGATATGCGCAAGGCTTGCCAGTTCGCCGCCGCCCGGCCCAACGGGCTGTGCTTTCGCATCCAGCAGTTTTACGCCCAGCGCCTGCACCATGCCTGCGCCACCGTCATTGGTCGCGCTGCCTCCAATGCCAATAATGATATGCTTAACGCCCGCATCCAGCGCATGACGGATCAGTTCCCCGGTTCCCCACGAGGTGGTGATTAACGGGTTACGCTTTGCAGGAGCAACAAGCTCCAGACCACTCGCGGCCGCCATCTCGATAAACGCGCTTTTCCCGTCTCCGGATAACCCGAAAAACCCTTCCACGCGTTCTCCCAAAGGCCCGGTAACGGGAACATGGACAAGACGCCCATGGGTGGCTGCCACCATCGCTTCCACCGTCCCTTCGCCACCATCGGCAACCGGTAATTTGACGTACTCCGCTGAGGGGAAAATTTCGCGAAAACCGACCTCTATCGCTGTCGCCACCTCCAGCGCGCTCAAGCTTTCCTTATACGAGTCCGGAGCGATAACAATTTTCATAAGCCATCCTTACGCATGTTAGTTACGTTAAGCATACACCACGTAAGGGACCACTCATGGGAGCGGTCCCAGTTGGCTTATCGTACCATGCACGGACGTTTATTGTCGAATGTCCACTCTGGGATCAGGTATTGCATCGCCAGCGCATCATCACGTGCGCCCAGCCCGTGTTTCTGGTAAAGCTCGTGCGCTTTCATGACCTGATCCATATCCAGTTCAACGCCCAGCCCCGGCGTAGCTGGAACTTGCACCATGCCGCCTTTGATCTCAAACGGCTGTTTGGTCAGGCGCTGATTGCCCTCCTGCCAGATCCAGTGGGTGTCGATAGCGGTAATGTTGCCCGGCGCAGCAGCCGCTACGTGGGTGAACATCGCCAGCGAGATGTCGAAGTGGTTGTTGGAGTGCGATCCCCAGGTCAGGCCGAACTCATGGCACATCTGCGCCACGCGAACCGAGCCCTGCATCGTCCAGAAGTGCGGGTCTGCCAGCGGAATATCCACCGATTGCAGCGAGAGCGTGTGCCCCATCTGGCGCCAGTCGGTCGCGATCATGTTGGTGGCGGTTGGCAGCCCGGTGGCGCGACGGAACTCCGCCATCACTTCACGTCCAGAGAACCCCTGCTCTGCGCCGCACGGATCTTCCGCGTAGGCCAGCACGCCTTTGAGCTGCTTACCAATTTTGATCGCCTCTTCAAGCGACCAGGCACCGTTCGGATCCAGCGTGACGCGCGCCTGCGGGAAGCGCTTCGCCAGCGCGGCAATCGCCTCAGCTTCTTCTTCACCCGCCAGTACGCCGCCTTTCAGCTTGAAGTCATTAAAGCCATATTTTTCATACGCGGCTTCAGCCAGGCGCACCACCGCATCCGGGGTAATCGCTTCATCGTGACGCACACGATACCAGTCGCATTTTTCGTCCGGCTGGCTCTGGTACGGCAGCGGGGTGAGTTTGCGGTTGCCGATAAAGAACAGGTAGCCGAGCATTTCCACTTCGCTGCGCTGTTGGCCGTCGCCCAGCAGGGAGGCGACATTGACGCCCAGATGCTGGCCTAGCAGATCCAGCATCGCGGCTTCAATACCCGTGACCACATGGATAGTGGTACGCAGATCAAACGTTTGCAGACCACGGCCACCCGCATCACGATCGGCAAAGGTCGTACGCACGCTGGTCAGCACATTTTTGTACTCGCCCAGCGTTTTACCCACCACCAGCGGAATGGCGTCCTCCAGCGTTTTACGGATCTTCTCCCCGCCCGGGATTTCACCGACACCGGTATGCCCTGAGTTGTCCTTGATCACCACAATATTACGGGTGAAGAACGGCGCATGGGCGCCGCTCAGGTTCATCAGCATGCTGTCATGTCCCGCGACAGGAATGATCTGCATGGAGGTGACTACAGGGGTAGAAAATGTGCTCATCGTTCGATCCTTTTATCAGTGACGTCCAAATACAGGGCGCTTACGGTCAAATGTCCAGCCGGGGATAAGGTACTGCATCGGGCCTGCGTCGTTGCGCGCGCCGCCCGGCAGTTTTTTATACGCTTCATGCGCCTTGTGGATCTGATCCCAGTCAAGCTCTACGCCCAGCCCCGGCGCATCCGGTACGGCAATGGTGCCGTTTTTGATTTCAAGTGGATTTTTGGTCAGGCGCGCTTCGCCTTCCTGCCAGATCCAGTGCGTATCGATGGCGGTCGGGTTACCCGGCGCCGCCGCGCCAACGTGGGTAAACATCGCCAGCGAAATGTCGAAATGGTTATTGGAGTGGCAGCCCCAGGTGAGCCCCCAGTCATCGCACAGCTGCGCCACGCGCACCGCGCCGGAAAGGGTCCAGAAGTGCGGATCAGCCAGCGGTATGTCCACCGCATTCAGCATCACCGCGTGGCCCATTTCGCGCCAGTTAGTGGCGATCATGTTGGTCGCAACCGGCAGCCCGGTAGCGCGGCGGAATTCGGCCATCACCTCGCGGCCAGAAAAGCCCTGCTCGGCGCCGCACGGATCTTCCGCGTAGGTCAGCACGTCGCCCAGTCCTTTGCACAGCGCGATAGCTTCATCCAGCCGCCAGGCGCCGTTAGGATCGACGGTGATGCGTGCCTCCGGGAAGCGTTTTTTCAACGCGCGCACGCTGTCAATCTCCTGTTCGCCCGGCAGAACGCCGCCTTTCAGCTTGAAGTCTTTAAAGCCGTAGCGATCCTGCGCCGCCTCTGCCAGGCGTACCACCGCCTCGCCAGAGAGCGCTTCCTGATGACGCAGGTGATACCACGCGTGGCTGCCCGGCGAGCGTTCCAGATACGGCAGATCGGTTTTCGTCCGGTCGCCAACGTAGAACAGATAGCCCAGCACCGTTACTGCATCACGCTGTTTGCCTGGCCCCAGCAGTTCGCAGACCGGCACGTTCAGCGCCTTGCCCAGTAAATCAAGGAGAGCCGCCTCCAGCGCCGCCACCGCGTTAACGCGCAGTTCAAACGTCCAGGCGCCTTTGCCGAAGGTATCAAAATCAGCCGACTGGTTGCCCTTATGCACCCGCTGAACCACCTTGTTCAGGCGGGCGACCTCCTGCCCAACCACCTGCGGGATGGCGTCGACCAGCGTCTGGTAAATCACCTCTCCGCCCGGCGCTTCCCCGACGCCGGTATTCCCTGCGCTGTCGGTCAGCACCACGATGTTGCGGGTGAACCAGGCGTTATGCGCGCCGCCAATGTTGAGCAGCATGCTGTCCTGACCCGCCACCGGGATGACTTTCATCTCCGTCACAATCGGGCTTGATTGCGTTGTCATCATCCGCGCTCCCCAACAGGTTTCAGTTCGATTCGTTTGATGTCCCCCACCAGCACCAGGTAACTGAGTACCGCCACCAGCGCATGGACGCCTACATAAATCAGCGCACCATTGAAGGAGCCGGTGGTGCCGACGATGTAACCGATAGCGATTGGGGTGACAATGCCGGAAATGTTGCCAAACATGTTGAACAGACCGCCGCTCAGGCCGCTGATCTCTTTCGGCGCGGTATCTGCCATCACCGCCCAGCCCAGCGCGCCAATGCCTTTACCGAAGAAGGCCATCGCCATAAAGCCGATAATCATCCACTCCGCGCTGACGTAGTTACAGAACACCATGGTCATGGAGAGCAGCATGCCGAGCACGATTGGCGTTTTACGCGCAATATTCAGCGAACCGGTGCGACGCATCAGCCAGTCGGAGATGACCCCGCCGAGCACCCCGCCCACGAAGCCGCAGATGGCTGGCACAGAGGCGACAAAACCCGCCTTCAGAATCGACATCCCGCGCGCCTGCACCAGGTAAACCGGGAACCAGGTGATGAAGAAGTAGGTTAAGGCGTTAATGCAGTACTGGCCGAGATAGATACCGATCATCATCCGTGAGCCGACGAGCTGTTTGATCTGCCCCCATTTCTGGCTGAACGGGACTTTTGCTTTCTGGGTTTTCTGATCCATGTTGATCAGCGCCCCGCCTTCAGCAATGTAGTCCAGCTCTTTCTTGTTCACGCCCGGGTGCTGGTTTGGTTCGTGGATCACTTTCAGCCAGATAAAGCTGATGACGATCCCCAGCCCGCCCATGAAGAAGAAGACGTGCGACCAGCCCACTTCGTGCGTCAGCCAGCCCATAATTGGCGCGAAAATAACCGTCGCAAAGTATTGCGCCGAGTTAAAGATTGCTACCGCCGTTCCCCTCTCCTGCGCCGGGAACCAGGCGGCCACAATGCGGCTGTTGCCCGGGAAAGATGGCGCTTCCGCTAAACCCACCAGGAAGCGGAGGGTAAAGAGCGCAATGATAATGCCGAAGCCGCTGAAGATATCCACGAAGCCCTGTAACAGGGTAAACATCGACCAGATGAAAATGGACCAGAAATAGACCCGTTTTGAGCCAAAGCGGTCCAGCAGCCAGCCGCCAGGGATTTGGCCGATTACGTAGGCCCATGAAAATGCGGAGAAAACATAACCCATACCCACCGGATCAAGTCCGATGTCCTTTGCCATCTCAGAGCCGGCAATGGATAACGTGGCACGGTCGCCGTAGTTGAAAGAGGTGACGATAAACAGCATCACCACTATCCAGTATCGGGCGTTGGTGCGCTTCTCAGCGCTGCTCGCCGCGTGGCTTAATGTACTCATTGTTGCACTCCTGAAACATAGCTTTCGCCTGGTTCATTCTGTACAGCACCTGTAGGGTAATCAGAATGAGAGATTTGTGTTTGGTTTTGGTACGGCCCGAAGCCGTTTTATAGTGACGGGAAAAGTATATGAAGGAGTGACCGGTTCTCTCACCGTGCAGGAACACAACATTGACGGGCGTGGGGAACGTGGTTTGGGGCATAAGCCCAAAGTGGTGGAAGATACTTCACGGAATTGAGGATATGGTGCAGCTTCGTTGCCGGGTGGCGGCTACGCCCTACCCGGCCTACAGCTCGTATAGTACAGGGTTAGTTCAGGAGCGTGGCCCAATGTTCAACCCAGGGATTTGACTCGCTTTCCGGTTCGGGGTGCTCGCCAGCATCAATCAGTAACATCTCGCCGACCCGCTGAGCGTGCTGTTCCTGCAACAGCGCGTCGAACTGCTTACCGCCGCCGCAGAAATTGGCGTAAGAGCTATCGCCGAGGGCGATGATGCCATAGTGAACATCTGGCTGATAGCCAAGCTGGTCTTTAATGCCCTGGAAAAGCGGGACGATGCTGTCCGGGAGATCGCCCTGCCCGGTGGTGGAGGTCACCACCAGAATGTATTTATCTTTATACTTTTCCCAGTCCGCCAGCTCCGGGTCTTCATAGACCGTTGCTTTATGGCCCTGATTGACGAGGATTGCTTCTGCTTCCTCCGCAACCAGCAGCGAGTTGCCGTACATCGTGCCGACAAAAATACCTACTTCAGCCATGCTTTGCTCCCGTAATTATTGCGCTTGCTGTTCATCCTGAACGTTGCCTGCGGCAAACTCAACCCTTTCATTTTCGGGGAGTTGTCCCAGCCAGCCAAACTGTGACAGCGCCTGCATCCAGACCTCGTCCAGCCCCGCGCGAATAGTCAGCGGTTCGCCGGTAAACGGGTGCGTCAGGCTTAGCTCGCTGGCGTGCAGCATCAGTCGGTTACAGCCAAAGTGCTCTGCCGCGCTGCGGTTCTGCCGCAGATCGCCGTGCTTGCTGTCGCCGATAATTGGGTGGCGCAGATGTGCAAGGTGGCGGCGAAGCTGGTGCTTGCGCCCCGTTTTGGGCAAAAGCTCAACCAGACTGTATCGCGTAGTGGGAAATTTGCTGGTCGCCACCGGCAGTTCTGTGGTCGCCATACCGCGATAGTCGGTCACCGCAGGCTGCGGACCTTTATCTTCGCGGGCAAATTTATCGGCGATTTTATCCAGTTCCTCCACCAGCGGATAATCCAGCGTGGCGGAATCCGTCAGCCAGCCGCGCACAATGGCGTGGTAGCGCTTCTGGATCTGGTGCTGTTCAAACTGCTGCGACAGCAGGCGCCCGGCCTCACTGGAAAGCCCCATCAGCAGAACGCCAGAGGTTGGCCGATCCAGACGGTGGGCAGTAAAGACGTGCTGACCGATTTGGTCGCGCACGGTTTGCATAACAACCACTTTCTCATCGCGATCGAGCCAGCTTCGGTGTACCAGCCAGCCGGACGGTTTATTCACCGCCACCAGCCACTCATCCTGATACAGGATCTCAAGCGTCATGCATCGTCACCGGCGAAAAGCCCATCCAGCTTTTCCAGCTCAACCAGCATAACGTCGCGCGCCGGGTGGGTCGCCTCCAGCGCCATTTCGTAATAGGGAGAGACGGCAAACGCCTGGGGCAACGCGTGTCCCCCTTCCAGCAGCGCGTGCATGCGCGGAATTAATACCCACTGGAGCCATTCGAATGGAGACAGCGTATCCAGACAAAACGGCTGGGTGCTGGCGAACGCGTCTGGCTGCGGCGCACTTTCCTGCCACAGCTGATGCTGGCGCATAAGGGCTTCGATGGCGTGCAACTGCGCACGAACGCTATCGTGATGCGTCATAGTAACCTCAACTGAAAAACGGAATGGCGCGAAGCATAGCATTGCGGAAGAAAGAAATAAAAAAAGGGAGCACTGTAAAAACAGTGCTCCCGGTTCGTTTCGCAGCATTCCAGCTACAATACGTGCTCCCTGCTCATCCGTGACAACTTTTCCTGATGCCCGAAGGCCTGGTCATCCCTTTACCTTTTGCTTCCTGCTCACATCATCCTGACGTGTAGGTTTCGTCCTGAAACGTCCTGGCCATCCTGACCCACCGACCATCCTGACCGGCTCACGTTCTCCTTCCTGGAGGTGTCCCTTACGCATCCTGCGTGATCCACTTTGCTTCATCCTGAAGCCTTCCTGCGGCGTCGTCCTGACGTGTTCCTGGTGAGAAACGCCATCATCCTGATGTTCGTTTCTCGCGTCGGCATCCTGTCGACACAGATAGAATCCGCTATTCTGCCTCGTCTTACAACCCACCCTGTGAGCAAGGTAAGCCTGGCGAAACGGGGATAATCGTTTCAGGAAATCGCCAACCTGTTGAAAGGGAAACTAATATTAATCTGAAATCTCTAAGACAAAGCTAATTGTTTCGGCGATGTCTCACAGTGCGTGTAAGAGATCTCTCACACGTCCAGTAGCATCATGGATTACAGAAGCGGCTCAAGTCGGGTAAGAAAATCCGCAAGAGAAGGCGCGAGAACGTCGCGATTGCGGGTGCCGAGCGTCTCTTTAATGACCTCGCCAGACAGGTTGCAGACTGAAATGACGTCCAGTTCACTGTCGAGCGTCGCAATAAAGAGAGTCGGGGAGAGCTTAAGGCGTTTTTGCGTGACCAGGTGACCAATGAGGTTTTCCTGAACGCGTTGAAGATCGTCTTCGCTCCAGGTTTGCAGCAGCGTCAGCGGCTGTCCTGCAAAACATGCAGTCATATCCCCGGCAAACTGCGTGGTATAAATTGCATGAAGCGCAGGTTGTATCACAATGTCCATTGCGCGTTCAACCGCATTTACATTCTGCTCGCCCGTGAACGGTTTCGGTTGCCAGATAACGTAATCATCCTGCGAAGCGATAATGCACGGTGACGGCACGCCATATAAGTCAGTACTTTGCGGCCACGTCCCCCGCTTTTCATGCCAGGCATCGCAATAGCGGGTCGTGAAGGACGTCAGGGCATTTGCAGTTTCGATATCCACCGATTTCTCTCTTCTTGTAAGACAGGATAAACTCAGCCCCTAAGTGTACCTGTAAAGTGGCTATGAAACATGTCTTACGAAAATCATCAGGCGTTAACGGGCTTAACGCTGGGTAAATCGACCGATTACCGCGACACCTACGACGCAAGCCTGCTTCAGGGTGTGCCGCGCAGCCTGAACCGCGATCCGCTTGGCCTTCATGCCGACGCGCTGCCGTTCGTCGGCGGCGACATCTGGACGCTGTACGAACTCTCCTGGCTGAATGCGCGCGGTCTGCCGCAGGTAGCCGTGGGCCATGTCGAGCTGGATTACGCCAGCGTAAACCTGGTCGAATCCAAGAGCTTTAAGCTCTATCTCAACAGCTTTAACCAGACCAAATTTAACAGCTGGGACGAGGTACAACAGACGCTTGAACGTGATTTAAGCGCGTGCGCGCAGGGGAACGTAACCGTCTCGTTATACCGTCTGCATGAGCTGGAAGGTCAGCCCATCGCCCATTTCCACGGCACCTGCATCGACGATCAGGACATTGATGTGGAGAGCTACGAATTTAGCACCGACTATCTGGAAAACGCGGCGGGCGGAAAAGTGGTCGACGAAACGCTGGTCAGCCATCTGCTGAAATCCAACTGCCTTATCACCCATCAGCCGGACTGGGGCTCGGTACAGATCCAGTATCGCGGCCCGCAGATTGACCGGGAAAAGCTGCTTCGTTACCTGGTGTCATTCCGTCATCACAACGAATTCCACGAGCAGTGCGTGGAACGCATCTTCAATGACATACAGCGTTTCTGCCAGCCCGAAAAGCTGAGCGTTTATGCCCGCTATACCCGTCGCGGCGGCCTGGACATTAACCCATGGCGCACCAATACCGATTTTGTGCCTGCCACCGGACGGCTGGTGCGCCAGTAAGATAAATATTTTCACAATATGCGGGCGGTATTCCGCCCGAAGTGTTGTGAAACGTCATAAGCCAGGGCTATTGTAATCAACAGGGAAAGACGATAATCGTCCCATAAGGAGCTCACTTGATTACACATATTAGCCCGCTTGGCTCTATGGATATGTTGTCGCAACTGGAAGTGGATATGCTTAAACGCACCGCCAGTAGCGACCTGTATCAACTGTTTCGTAACTGTTCACTTGCTGTACTGAACTCCGGAAGCCTGACCGACAACAGTAAAGAGCTGCTGTCCCGCTTCGAAAGTTTTGATATCAATGTGCTGCGCCGCGAGCGCGGGGTGAAGCTGGAAGTGATCAACCCGCCGGAAGAGGCGTTTGTCGATGGGCGTATTATTCGCTCACTTCAGGCCAACCTTTTTGCCGTGCTGCGCGACATCCTGTTTGTTAACGGACAGATCAGCAACGCCGGTCGTTTCCAGCATCTCGATCTGGAAAGCTCCGTTCATATCACCAACCTGGTTTTCTCCATTCTGCGTAACGCCCGCGCCCTGCACGTTGGCGAAGCGCCGAACATGGTCGTCTGCTGGGGTGGTCACTCTATTAACGAAACCGAATACCTGTACGCCCGCCGCGTGGGTAATCAGCTCGGCCTGCGCGAGCTGAACATCTGTACCGGCTGCGGTCCTGGCGCGATGGAAGCGCCGATGAAAGGCGCGGCAGTAGGACACGCGCAGCAACGCTATAAAGAAGGCCGTTTTATCGGCATGACCGAGCCGTCGATCATCGCCGCTGAGCCGCCTAACCCGCTGGTTAACGAACTGATTATTATGCCGGATATCGAAAAACGTCTTGAGGCGTTTGTCCGTATCGCGCACGGCATTATCATCTTCCCGGGCGGCGTAGGTACGGCGGAAGAACTGCTTTATCTGCTCGGGATCCTGATGAACCCGGCCAACAAAAATCAGGTTCTGCCGCTGATCCTGACCGGCCCGAAAGAGAGCGCCGACTATTTCCGCGTGCTGGACGAGTTTATCGTGCATACGCTGGGGGAAGACGCGCGCCGTCACTACCGCATTATTATTGACGATGCCGCAGAAGTGGCCCGTCAGATGAAAAAAGCGATGCCGCTGGTGAAAGAGAACCGTCGTGATACCGGGGATGCCTACAGCTTTAACTGGTCCATCCGTATCGCACCGGATCTCCAGATCCCCTTCGAGCCGTCGCATGAGAACATGGCGAACCTCAAACTCTATCCGGATCAGCCGGTGGAAGTACTGGCAGCTGACCTGCGTCGCGCCTTCTCTGGCATCGTGGCGGGGAACGTGAAGGAGGTGGGGATCCGCGCGATTGAGGAGTTCGGGCCGTATAAAATCCACGGTGACCCGGAGATGATGCGCCGCATGGATGACATGCTGCAGGGCTTTGTGGCTCAGCACCGCATGAAACTTCCGGGTTCTGCCTATATTCCCTGTTACGAAATCATCAAATAAAGCGTCCTTTCCCTCCTCTCAAGCCGGATTGTCATCCGGCTTTTTTATTAGTGATGTAATTCATAGCGATCTTCAATGTTATTAACAAATCTGGCGTCTGCGCAAACGATTACCTCGTTTTTGAAACCGTAAATAATCAGCCTTAATCGAAATTACCTGCCAGAAAATCCTAAAATCCTATTTCTTTACAGCGAAAGACACCTATCTCGCGGGTCAGCCTTTTCGAAAACATGTCGTTAATGGTAGCCTTCGCGCCCGTAAATCCTCTTTGATGTTTTTTTAACAGATAAATGGTCTAAATATGCCCACATCATAAGTGGATTATTGCATTTGGGATCGCGATCACTGATAGATTCATAACGAGAATGTATCTTTCCGCCCGCCAATAGTTACGGGCAAAAATTATTAAAAAACCGTCACTGAACGAATTTCATATTACCGTCAGGCACTTTTTCATCGGATTTGACTAAAAACCTGACAATTTGCTTCCTCCAGGAGATACAGATGGAAACCACTCAAACCAGCACCGTTGCTTCGATTGAATCCCGAAGCGGTTGGCGCAAAACGGATACCATGTGGATGCTTGGCCTGTACGGCACGGCAATCGGCGCTGGTGTACTGTTCCTTCCTATCAACGCAGGTGTCGGCGGTCTGATCCCGCTGATCATCATGGCCATCATCGCCTTTCCGATGACCTTCTTTGCACACCGCGGCCTGACCCGCTTCGTGCTGTCCGGTAAAAACCCGGGCGAAGACATTACTGAAGTCGTTGAAGAACACTTCGGCGTCGGCGCAGGTAAGCTGATTACCCTGCTCTACTTCTTCGCGATTTACCCGATTCTGCTGGTGTATAGCGTTGCTATCACCAACACCGTTGAAAGCTTCATGATGCACCAGCTGCAGATGACCCCGCCGCCGCGTGCGATCCTGTCCCTGATCCTGATCGTCGGTATGATGACCATCGTGCGCTTTGGCGAGCAGATGATTGTCAAAGCGATGAGCGTGCTGGTATTCCCGTTTGTTGCAGCCCTGATGGTGCTGGCGCTGTACCTGATCCCACAGTGGAACGGCGCTGCGCTGGAAACTCTGTCTCTGAGCAGCGCATCCGCAACCGGTAACGGCCTGCTACTGACCCTGTGGCTGGCGATCCCGGTAATGGTGTTCTCCTTCAACCACTCGCCAATCATCTCCTCCTTCGCGGTGGCGAAGCGTGAAGAGTACGGCAATGGCGCAGAGAAGAAGTGCTCCAGCATCCTGGCTCGCGCACACATCATGATGGTACTGACAGTTATGTTCTTCGTGTTCAGCTGCGTGCTGAGCCTCTCCCCGGCGGATCTGGCGGCGGCGAAAGAGCAGAACATCTCTATTCTGTCCTACCTAGCAAACCACTTTAACGCACCGCTGATTGCGTGGATGGCACCGATCATCGCGATTATCGCCATCACCAAATCCTTCCTGGGCCACTACCTGGGCGCACGTGAAGGCTTCAACGGTATGGTGATTAAATCCCTGCGCGGTAAAGGCAAGAGCATTGAAATCAACCGTCTGAACAAAATCACCGCGCTGTTCATGCTGGTGACCACCTGGGCGGTAGCCACCCTGAACCCAAGCATTCTGGGCATGATTGAAACCCTGGGCGGCCCGATTATCGCGATGATTCTGTTCCTGATGCCGATGTACGCGATTCAGAAAGTGCCAGCGATGCGTAAATACAGCGGCCATATCAGCAACGTGTTCGTTGTTGTGATGGGTCTGATTGCCATCTCCGCTATTTTCTACTCGCTGTTCAGCTAATACCTCCTGCGCCGTCTGCGGATGGCGCACTCCTCCCCTCTGACTGAAGCAATGGACGCATCATGATTAGCGTATTCGATATCTTCAAAATCGGTATTGGTCCTTCCAGCTCTCACACCGTCGGACCAATGAAAGCCGGTAAACAATTCACGGATGACTTGATTGCACGCGGCATTTTGCACGACATCACCCGCGTGGTTGTCGATGTATACGGTTCCCTTTCCCTGACCGGTAAAGGCCACCATACCGATATTGCCATTATCATGGGGCTGGCGGGTAACCTGCCGGATACCGTTGATATTGACTCCATTCCTGGCTTTATCCAGGACGTGAACACCCATGGTCGTTTGCTGCTGGCGAACGGCGAGCACGAAGTTGAATTTCCGGTTGACCACTGCATGAATTTCCATGCGGATAACCTGTCGCTGCACGAAAACGGCATGCGCATTACCGCGCTGGTCGGCGATAAAGCGGTTTACAGCCAGACGTATTACTCCATCGGCGGCGGGTTTATCGTCGACGAAGACCATTTTGGTCAAACCAACGGCTCCGCCGTTGAGGTGCCGTACCCGTACAAAAACGCGGCCGATTTACAGCGTCACTGCCAGGAGACAGGCCTATCTCTCTCCGGCCTGATGATGAAAAATGAGCTGGCCCTGCACAGCAAAGAGGAGCTGGAACAGCACTTCGCAAACGTCTGGGAAGTGATGCGCAGCGGCATTGAGCGCGGGATCACCACCGAAGGCGTGCTGCCGGGGAAACTGCGTGTTCCACGTCGTGCGGCTGCGCTGCGCCGCATGCTGGTCAGCACCGACAAAACCACCACCGACCCGATGGCCGTTGTCGACTGGATCAACATGTTCGCGCTGGCGGTGAACGAAGAGAACGCCGCGGGTGGCCGCGTCGTCACCGCGCCAACCAACGGGGCGTGCGGCATTGTTCCGGCGGTCCTGGCGTATTACGACAAGTTTATCCGTGAAGTGAATGCAAACTCACTCGCGCGGTATATGCTGGTCGCCAGTGCGATTGGCTCACTGTACAAGATGAACGCCTCGATTTCCGGCGCGGAAGTGGGCTGTCAGGGTGAAGTGGGCGTAGCCTGCTCTATGGCGGCGGCGGGCCTGGCCGAACTGCTTGGCGCAAGTCCTGCGCAGGTTTGTATTGCGGCGGAAATCGGCATGGAGCATAACCTGGGGCTGACCTGCGATCCGGTCGGCGGACAGGTCCAGGTGCCATGCATCGAGCGTAACGCCATCGCCTCTGTGAAAGCGGTGAACGCGGCCCGTATGGCGCTGCGCCGCACCAGCGAACCGCGCGTGTGTCTCGACAAGGTTATCGAAACCATGTACGAAACCGGTAAAGATATGAACGCCAAATACCGCGAAACCTCCCGCGGTGGCCTGGCGATGAAGATCGTTACCTGCGATTAAGCTTCTCAGGAAGCCTCGTTTTGCGAGGCTTCTTCCTGTTTTCCCCACCATTCATAGTTTCATGCTGCGCTCAGTGTTACCCTTCCCCCATTAGACATAAGGGAGATTATCTGTGGCCGTTCATTTGCTTATCGTCGATGCACTTAACCTGATTCGCCGTATTCACGCGGTACAGGGCACCCCCTGCAAGGACACCTGTTTACACGCGCTGGAGCAGCTCATTCGCCATAGCGAACCCACCCACGCTGTTGCCGTATTCGACGATGAAGCACGCAATACCGGCTGGCGGCACCAGCGCCTGCCGGACTACAAAGCCGGGCGTGCGCCGATGCCGGACGATCTGCACGCCGAAATGCCCGTTATACGCGCGGCCTTTGAACAGCGCGGCGTTCCGTGCTGGGGCGCACACGGTAATGAGGCTGATGATTTAGCCGCAACGCTGGCGGTTAAAGTCGCGAGCGCCGGGCATCAGGCGACTATCGTTTCAACCGACAAAGGCTACTGCCAGCTGCTCTCTCCAACGGTCCGCATCCGCGACTACTTCCAGAAACGCTGGCTGGACGCGCCATTTATTGCCAGCGAGTTTGGCGTATCGCCTGAGCAATTGCCGGATTACTGGGGGCTGGCGGGGATCAGCAGCTCCAGAGTGCCGGGTGTCGCCGGTATTGGACCCAAAAGTGCCGCACAGCTGCTGACGGAGTTTCAGAATCTGGAAGGGATTTACGCAAGGCTTGAGGAAGTGCCGGAAAAATGGCGCAAGAAGCTGGAGGCGAATAAAGAGATGGCGTTTATCTGCCGGGAAATCGCAACGCTACAGACGGATTTACAGCTGGACGGGAATTTACAGCAGTTAAGGTTAGAACGTTAAAACAACTACACGATTTTGTAGGCCCGGTAAGCGCAGCGCCACCGGGCGTTACAAACGTTATCGCTCGTCGCGACGCCCACCCACGGCCGCCCACCAGCGACGGATATGCACCGTCACTTCTTCACGGTCGTGATACAGCTGACGCGCCTGGATTTCCGCGTTAATCCCGTGTTCGTCCAGTTGCTGCTGAATATAAGCCAGGTTCTGCGACACCTCTTCGTAACGCTTTTTCATCGGCAGCTTGAGGTTGAAAATCGTCTCACGACACCAGCCGTTCACCAGCCAGGAGGCCATCAGCGCCGCGACTTTCGCCGGTTTTTCTACCATGTCGCACACCATCCAGGAGATGTTGTTACGGGTAGGACGGTAGCGGAAACCATCTTCACGCAGCCAGGTGACCTGCCCGGTGTCCATCAGGCTTTGCGCCATCGGGCCGTTATCCACAGACGAAACCCACATGTTGCGTTTCACCAGCTGATAGGTCCAGCCGCCCGGGCACGCGCCAAGATCGACGGCATACATGCCGTTTGCCAGACGTTCGTCCCACTCGTCCGCCGGGATAAAGACGTGGAACGCCTCTTCCAGCTTCAGGGTTGAACGGCTCGGCGCGTCTGACGGGAAGCGCAGACGCGGGATCCCCATAAAGAACGGCGAGTTATTGGTGGTATACGAGTAGCCGGTGTAGCAACATCCTGGCGCAATAAAGAAGATATGCACGACTGGACGCTTTGGCGTTTCGTAGTTTGTCAGCACTCCCGCATCACGCAGTGCCGCGCGGAGCGGCACGGTAAACTTACGGCAGAACTTCATCAGCTCTTTGCTTTCATTGGTGTCAGCCACTTCCACGCGCAAATCGCCGCCCTTCTCCACCACGCCCTGCAACAGGCCAACAATCGGCGTGATGCGATCCTCCGGCGGAAGATCTTTCAGTAATTCGCCCGCGACAAACATCTGACGGGCGAAAATCAGCGAGCTGAACGGCAGTTCGCGCGCCAGCTTGTCGGCATCATCAGGCTGATAGCATTCAAATACCACATAGCCCGCGTTCTCTTTGACGCGAGCGAATCCGAAGACTTCACGCTTCGCCGCTTTATCGGTGATTTCCGCGGCGCACTCTTTCTCAAACCCCGGGCGACAATATAAAACAACCTTATTCATGAACAACGCCCTTGCGTTTCAGACGGATAGCTCCGATAAACATTAAAACCCAACCCGCCAGGAAGCTGACGCCGCCGACAGGTGTAACAAACGCCCACAGGCGTAAATGCGACAGCGCCAGACAGTAGAGACTGCCGCTGAACAGTACGGTACCCAGCGCCAGAAAGACGCTGCTCCAGTAAAACCAGATGCTGATACGGCGCTGCATCGCCACCGCCAGCCCAAAAATTGCCAGCGTGTGGAACGCCTGATATTCAAGGCCGGTCTGGATCCAGCCCATCTCCACAACGCCCAAAGACTTGCTTAAGACATGCGCGCCAAACGCGCCCAGAGCTACAAAAATAAAGCCACTCACCGCGGCGAAAATCAGCATGAATCGGCTGGTCATGTTTAAGTCCTGAATTAATGCGTGCCCGGCACACAAACGTTATTGTTCATACCTGAAGCGGAATTTTTCTTGCTCGCTTGCCGCTTTCGCCAGTATCCACTGCCGGAAAGCGGCTATTTTACCCAGTTCTGCCTGACTGTCATGACAAACCAGATAAAATGCATTCTTGCTGACCAGTACATCGTTAAATGGGCAAACCAGACGGCCTGCCTCAATTTCGGACTGCGCCATGACGTTATTCGCTAATGCCACGCCCTGCCCGTGAATGGCAGCCTGTAACACCATCGCGCTGTGGCTAAAAATGGGCCCCTGCTGCACGTTTATATGATTAAGACCTAACTGGCGGGTATAAGTTTGCCAGTCGCGACGCGACGCATCGTGCAAAAGCGTGTGTTGCGCCAGATCGGCGGGCGTTTTGAGCGCTTTCTCCCCCGTCAGCAGCAGTGGTGAACAGACCGGCAGCAGATATTCTGCGTATAATTTTTCAACACGCAAGCCCGGCCAGTTACCACGACCGTAAAAAATCGCCACATCCACATCGTCTGCAAGCTTGTCTTCCTGACGGTCCACCGCCTGGATTCGGACATCGATTCCCGGATAAGTTGAGTTAAAGCTTGAGAGTCGCGGCACCAGCCACTGAATGGCAAAACTGGGCAATAAACTCACAGTCAGGGCACCTTTTGCGCTCCGTGCCTGAAGCTTACGGGTGGCTTCCGTCAGCTGGGAGAAAATCTCTTTAATATCCTGAAAATAGCTCTGCCCTTCTTCGGTCAACAGCAACGAACGGTTGCGTCGACGGAACAGCTTAAGCCCCAGAAAATCCTCCAGAGACTTGATTTGATGACTTACTGCGGCCTGTGTCACAAAAAGCTCATCGGCTGCGCGGGTGAAGCTGAGGTGGCGTGCTGCTGCATCAAAAACACGTAATGCATTTAGGGGTGGCAATCGCTTGGACATGGTTATCTGGCTTAGATGTTAACGAGATTTAACATATAGGAAACAACGTTTAACCTATTAGTTTTTTTTATCTGAGCCATTATAATTTGTCCGTTGAGGAACTACCAGCAAATACCTATAGTGGCGGCACTTCCTGAGCCGGAACGAAAAGCTTTTTTTGGAATGCGTGTTCTGAAGGGCTTTTGGCTTACGGTTGTGATGTTGTGTTGTTGTGTTTGCAATTGGTCTGCGATTCAGACCACGGTAGCAACGCTACCAATTTTTCACTTCCTGTACATTTACCCTGTCTGTCCATAGTGATTAATGTAGCACCGCCAACTTGCGGTGCTTTTTTTCGCTTATCTAACTGTTAATGCTCGATTTCCTTCATCTCTTTCACGTCACTGCGATTGATCTGCTGTTTGTTCCCGTTAGCATCTTTATATGAAATCATCCCGGTATCATTATCGGTTGTCGGTTTCCCTTCAGAGACGATAGATCGACCATCGTTGGTATGCATTACGTAGTTATTTCCAGAACATGCGCTCAGGGCAAAGGTCAACGCACAGGCAGAAATGATTGCAGCTGTCTTTTTCATGATTATTCTCCTTTAGCAATTAATGCTATTCAAACCTCGATTTATAACAGGCTAAAACATCCGCCTAACACTATTTAGCATAACCTGCTTTTTCAGACTCGCCAGGATAAGCAGACAAATCTGATAGATATCAACTTCCTTGCCCTGTCGATGAATTTGCGCGACGATCGTAGAATCGATATGAGGAATTCCATGAACGCTTTCAGTCCTGCGCAGTTTCGCGCACAGTTTCCTGCGCTGGCCGATGCCGGCATTTATCTTGATAGCGCCGCCACGGCCCTTAAGCCGCAGGCGGTGATTGAGGCGACCCGCCAGTTTTACAGCCTGAGCGCCGGGAACGTGCACCGCAGCCAGTATGCCGACGCGCAGCGCTTAACGGCGCAATACGAAGCCGCACGGGATCAGGTCGCGCGCCTGATCAATGCTGACAGCGGTAAGAACATCGTCTGGACGCGGGGCACTACCGAGGCCATTAACATGGTGGCGCAATGTTACGCGCGTCCGCTGTTGAAGCCCGGGGATGAGATCATCGTCAGCGAGGCGGAACACCACGCCAACCTGGTGCCCTGGCTGATGGTGGCCGAACAAACCGGGGCACGGGTTGTAAAACTCCCGTTGGGTACAGACTTCCTGCCTGACGTGGCGCGTCTGCCTGAGCTGATTACGCCGCGCAGCCGTATTCTGGCGCTGGGGCAGATGTCCAACGTCACCGGCGGCTGTCCGGATCTGGCGCGCGCCATTGAGATTGCCCATGCCAGCGGCGTGGTAGTAATGGTCGACGGTGCGCAGGGTGTGGTGCATTTTCCGGCTAACGTTCAGGCGCTGGATATCGACTTCTATGCCTTCTCAGGGCATAAATTGTACGGGCCAACCGGTATCGGCGCGCTGTACGGCAAACCTGAACTGCTGGCCCGGATGACGCCGTGGCTCGGCGGCGGCAAGATGATTACCGAAGTCACCTTCGACGGTTTCAAAACGCAGGATGTGCCTTACCGCCTGGAAGCCGGTACGCCGAACGTGGCAGGGGTTATCGGTCTGAGCGCAGCGCTCGAATTTCTCGCAGATACGGACGTGGCTCAGGCTGAAAGCTGGAGCCGGGGCCTGGCGACGCTGGCAGAAGAAGAGCTTAAGAAACGCCCCGGGTTTCGCTCGTTCCGCGTCCAGGACTCCAGCCTGCTCGCCTTTGATTTTGCGGGCGTACACCATAGCGACATGGTGACGCTGCTTGCCGGATACGGCATTGCCCTGCGCGCAGGACAGCACTGCGCCCAGCCGCTGCTGGCGGCCATGGGGGTGAGCGGTACCCTGCGCGCCTCGTTTGCACCGTACAACACAAAAAGTGACGTCGACGCGCTGGTTTCCGCCGTCGACCGCGCCCTGGAATTACTGGTGGATTAATGACAAGTTCAGCCTTAGCCGGGCATCCGTTCGGCACCGTTATCACTGAAGAGACGTTAAAACAGACCTTCGTCCCGCTCACGCAGTGGGAAGATAAATATCGTCAGTTGATCCTGCTGGGCAAACAGTTGCCCACGCTGTCAGACGAACTGAAATCGCAGGCGAAGGAGATAGCTGGCTGCGAGAACCGCGTCTGGCTTGGGTTTAGCATATCCGGTGAGAAACTGCATTTCTTCGGCGACAGCGAGGGACGCATTGTTCGCGGTCTGCTGGCGGTGCTGTTGACCGCAATCGAAGGGAAAAGCGCCGCAGAGCTGCTGGTGCATTCTCCGCTGGCGCTGTTTGATGAGCTGGGACTTCGCACGCAGCTTAGCGCCTCGCGCGGTCAGGGACTGATTGCGCTAAACGACGCGGTGCTGGATGCCGCCCGTCAGGCTCAGGCCTGACGTTCCGCCTTCGCCATCATCTTCTTCAGGGCGTGAGAGACCGCCACAAAGCCGAAGGAGGCGGTCACCATGGTGGCCGCTCCAAACCCTGAGGCACAATCCATCCGCTTTGGCCCTTCCGCTGTGCTTTTCATTGCACAGACCGAACCATCCGCCTGCGGATAAACCAGCGCTTCTGTCGAGAACACACAGTCCACGCCCAGCTTGCCTTTACTGTTCTTCACCACGTTGAAGTCGCTTTTTAAGCGCTCGCGCAGCTTAGCGGCCAGTGGATCCTGAATGGTTTTCGCCAGATCTGCCACCTGGATCTGCGTCGGATCAATTTGTCCACCCGCGCCGCCCGTTGTCACCAGCGGCACCTTGTAACGACGACAGTAAGCGATCAGCGCCGCTTTTGGCCGCACGCTGTCGATGGCGTCAATCACATAGCTGTAGCCTTTGCTCATGTACTCCGCGACGTTATCTGCCGTCACAAAGTCGTCAATCACCGTTACGCGGCACTCCGGGTTGATGAGACGAATACGCTCCGCCATCACCTCGGACTTCGCCAGACCGACGTTATCACGCAGGGCGTGGATCTGACGGTTAGTGTTAGTGACGCAGACGTCATCCATATCAATCAACGTAATTGCGCCAATGCCGGTTCTCGCCAGCGCTTCTGCCGCCCACGAACCCACGCCACCAATGCCCACCACGCAGACATGCGCATCCGCGAACAGTTGCAGGGCTTTTTCACCGTATAACCGTGCCGTGCCGCCGAAACGCTGGCGCCAGGCATCGCTGATTACCACAGACATAAAACCTCAGATGTAAAAAGGGTGAGGTATTCCTCACCCTGAACCGTAATCCGTCTTGCGCTCAGAATACCACACTCAGCCGCTAAATACGTTCCCGGTACCCGGCGCTGTCTTCAGCACCCACACGCGCCCGTAGTGGTTATACCAGCCTGCACGGTGGCCGGCATCCGGGCCGATGCCCTGGTAAATATCGAAGTGCTGACCTTTAATCGCCCCGCCCACGTCCAGCGCCACCATCAGGCGTAATTCATACTTGCCGTTGAATTTGCCGTTGTTGTCGAGGAGAGGGACTTCCGCCAGCAGCGTGGTACCCGCTGGGATAATCGAACGATCCGATGCCACAGAAGCGCGGCCAATCAGCGGGACGGCGCTCGCCCCTTTCACCGGCGCAAAGTTCTGCGGTTTGAAGAAGACAAACGATGGATTCTGCTCAAGCAGCTCACGCACTTCCGCTTCGCTGTGTTTTTCGCCCCACTCGCGGATCGCCTGCATCGACATATCTTCTCGTTTCACTTCACCACGGTCGATGAGCACCTTACCGATGCTGCGATAGGCATGGCCGTTTTTCCCGGCATAGCTAAAGAAGTTCAGCGGCGAGCCGTCGCCAAAATCAATATAGCCGCTGCCCTGCACGTCCATGATGAAGTTATCCATCAGCGAGTTGCTGTAGGCCAGCACGTAATTTTCGCTAAGCGCACCGGCATAGATTTCAGCGCGTGACGGGAGACGACCGCGTTTTGGCGGCATGCGGTAAATCGGATACTGGAATTCGCCCTGACGCGTGTGTCGTGCCTGGACAACCGGGGTGTAGTAGCCGGTAAACTGAACGTTACCGTAGTTATCCGCCCCTTCCATCTGCCACGCGTCAATACCAAACTGGCGCATATTGCGCGTATCACCGCCAGCACGCAGCCAGTCCTGCACTGCACTATAAACGTTGTTCTGTGAGCCATACAGGCGCGGCGACGCTTTGCGGATCTGGTACACCTGCTCGGAGAAATCCCCGGCATTGATTGGAGCACCCACGGCATCTGGCTGGTTAACTAAAGAGAAAGGCTGGGATAACTTCCCGTCTTTATACTGTTGACCGCGATCGGTCGGTTTGGAAGAGCAGGCCGCAAGAATCGCTACCATTGCGCCTGTCATCAGATACTTCACCCAACGTCCTTTCATTATATCTCGTCTTTTAGTTGCCCAATTCCGCGTGATGAAGATAACAAACCCACCGTGGTAATGAAATGCGATCGCCTTCCCTTTGGCAAATTCTGGACAAAAAATAGTCCAAAGTGGCTATTCCCGTTCATTTTGCATACAAAATAATGAATTATGCGAAAAAGGGGTTGCATCACAAACCTATCCGAGTATAGTGCGCTTCCACGGACGCGGGGTGGAGCAGCCTGGTAGCTCGTCGGGCTCATAACCCGAAGGTCGTCGGTTCAAATCCGGCCCCCGCAACCAATTAAAATTTGATGAAGTATCTTCTACGACTGTAGAAAGACGGACGCGGGGTGGAGCAGCCTGGTAGCTCGTCGGGCTCATAACCCGAAGGTCGTCGGTTCAAATCCGGCCCCCGCAACCAACACTTCTTAAAACAATAAACACCCTTAAGGGTGTTTTTTTGTATCTGCCGTTTGTGAAAGTGCCGGGCGAGATACCCGGCGTAATACCCTATCCCCGCCGCGCCAGCGTTTCCCCGTCTGAGAAATAGGCCCGAATACCCGCCAGAATCGACTCCGCCACTTCCTGCTGGAATTTAGCCGTCTTGAGCTTGCGTTCCTCTTGCACGTTACTGATAAACGCGGTTTCGACCAGAATGGACGGAATATCTGGCGCTTTCAGTACCGCAAATCCGGCCTGCTCGACGCTGTTTTTGTGCAGCTTGTTGACCCGGCCCAGTTTGCCCAGCACCGCTTTACCAAACTTCAGACTGTCGGTAATGGTCAGCGACTGCACCATATCAAACAGCGTATGGTCGACGTAACGATCCCCGCTTTTACTCACGCCACCGATTAAATCCGAGGCGTTCTGCGTGTCCGCCAGGTATCTCGCGGCGGTACTGGTCGCCCCTTTCGTTGACAGGGCAAACACCGACGATCCGCTCGGCTGGCGGCTGGTGAAGGCGTCCGCATGAATAGAGACAAACAGATCCGCGCGCTGCTTCTGCGCTTTCGCCACGCGGACCTTCAGCGGGATAAAGACATCTTCGTTGCGCGTCATGTAGGCGCGCATATTGCCCTCTTTGTCGATTAACGCCTTCAGACGACGGGCAATTTGCAGCACCACATCTTTTTCGCGGGTGTGATATTTCCCAACGGCGCCGGAATCTTCTCCGCCGTGGCCAGGATCGAGCATGATCACAATCGGACGATCGCGCCCCGCCCTGCCCGGCTTAGGACCACTTTGCGCAGGTGGGACCTGCCGCTGGAGATCGCCTTTGTTGTAATCTTCAAGTAACGCCAGGAGCGGATCCTGAATATCCGTTGCATTCGCCGGATAGAGATCCATTACCAGGCGCTCCTTAAAGGCGGCAACAGGCGCAAGGGCAAAGAGCTGCGGTTTCACGTTCTGCTTCAGCTCAAACACCATGCGCACGGTTTGCGGATCGAACTGCCCGACACGCGCCGATTTGATAAAAGGATCGTCGCCACGGATCTGCGCCGCCATGCCTTTAAGCACGGAGTTGAGATTCACACCTTCGAGATCAACCACCACACGTTCAGGATTGCTGAGGGCAAATTGTTTGTATTTCAGCACGCGGTTGGACTCGACCGTCACGCGCGTATAGGTCGACGACGGCCAGACGCGCACCGCGACTACCTGGCTTGTGGCGGCAAGACCCACCTGGCTGACGCTAAGCAACCACATCGCCCCGGCCCCTTTTAACAGGCGGCGGCGGCTTATTGCTGAATTGGATCCCGACATGCTTCTCCCGAGCAAGAAATCTGATTGATGAACAAAACGCCCAAATTGACCGAAAACTTTAACGAATGACGCATAAACTGTCATCTATAAAAGGGTAAACAATCATACGTTAACGCACGGATTACTTATTATTTTCTGTGGGTCGCAGAAAATTTTGGCTTGCACACGCGGCCACAATCGAATAAAAATACATAAATAACGAATAAACATTCATTAAGGGTTGTGTCATGGTTAAGGAACGCAGAACCGAACTGGTCCAGGGATTCCGCCATTCTGTTCCCTATATCAACACCCATCGGGGGAAAACCTTTGTCATCATGCTTGGCGGCGAAGCCATTGAGCATGAGAACTTTTCCAGTATCGTCAATGATATCGGCCTGCTGCACAGCCTCGGCATCCGTCTGGTGGTGGTGTATGGCGCACGTCCGCAAATCGAAGCCAACCTGGCCGCCCATCACCATGAGCCGATCTACCACAAACATACCCGCGTGACGGATGCGAAAACCCTCGAACTGGTCAAACAGGCGGCGGGTCTGTTGCAGCTCGATATCACCGCCCGCCTGTCGATGAGCCTGAGTAATACGCCGCTGCAGGGCGCGCACATCAACGTGGTGAGCGGCAACTTTATCATCGCTCAGCCGCTCGGCGTGGACGATGGCGTGGATTACTGCCACAGCGGCCGCATCCGGCGCATTGATGAAGAAGCCATTCACCGCCAGTTAGACAATGGCGCGATCGTCCTGATGGGACCCGTTGCCGTTTCCGTAACGGGTGAAAGTTTTAATCTGACCTCGGAAGAGATTGCCACCCAGCTGGCCATCAAGCTGAAAGCGGAAAAAATGATCGGCTTTTGCTCCTCACAGGGTGTCGTGAACGATGAGGGCGTGATTGTGCCAGAACTTTTTCCGAATGAAGCCCAGGCGCGCGTCGAAGCGCTGGAAGCACAAGGCGATTACTATTCCGGTACCGTGCGTTTTCTGCGCGGCGCCGTCAAAGCGTGCCGCAGCGGGGTACGCCGCAGCCACCTGATCAGCTATCAGGAAGACGGCGCGCTGTTGCAGGAACTGTTCTCCCGGGACGGGATCGGTACGCAGATCGTAATGGAGAGCGCCGAGCAGATCCGCCGTGCCACCATCAATGACATCGGCGGCATTCTGGAGCTGATCCGTCCGCTGGAACAACAGGGCATTCTGGTTCGCCGCTCCCGCGAGCAGCTGGAGATGGAGATCGACAAGTTCACCATCATCCAGCGAGATAACCTGACCATTGCCTGTGCGGCGCTTTATCCGTTCCCGGAAGAGCAGATTGGCGAAATGGCGTGCGTTGCCGTGCACCCGGATTACCGTAGCTCCTCGCGGGGGGAACTGCTGCTTGAACGCGTGGCGGCACAGGCGCGCCAGATGGGTCTGAGCAAGCTGTTCGTGCTCACCACGCGCAGCATTCACTGGTTCCAGGAGCGCGGCTTCACGCCGGTGGATATTGATTCTCTGCCGGAAAGTAAGAAAGAGATGTACAACTACCAGCGCCGCTCGAAGGTGTTAATGGCGGACCTGGGATAACAATCACCCTCTCCTGTCGGAGAGGGTGATTACTCAGACAGATTCAAAAATCGCGCTTAATCCGCTTCTGCGCTCGGTGCGAGTGGCAATCGCCTGTCCCAGCACGCGTTCATCCGCATACAGCGACAGACGCTGGCGCGCACGGGTAACGGCGGTGTAGACCAACTCACGGGTTACGACCGGCGAAAGCTGTGTCGGCAGGATCAGCGCCGCATGGTTGAACTCTGAGCCCTGAGACTTGTGTACCGTCATCGCCCATGCCGTTTCATGCTCTGGCAGACGGCTGGGCTGGACGGACTTCACGCTGCCGTCCGGTAGCTGGAACCAGACGCGCAAACCGTTACCGCGATCGAGCGCAATACCGATATCCCCGTTGAACAGCCCCAGCGTACTGTCGTTGCGGGAGATCATCACTGGCCGGCCTTCATACCATCGCGAATGCTGCTGACGGTTAATTTTGCGTTTCTGCACGAGCAGCTGCTCCAGCCTGTCGTTCAGGCCCGCAACGCCGAACGGCCCTTCCCGCAATGCGCACAGAAGCTGGTATTCGCCAAATGCGGCAATGACCTGCCCGGGCTGACTGCGCTGCTGCACGCAGCTCAGAAAACGCTGGTATCCATGGAGAGCCTCCTCAAGCATAGCCTGATACTCTTCTCCGCTTTGCAGCGATTTCTTTTCAATGTCAGTGAAAGAGCCGTCAAACACCGTGCGCGTGGCATGCCGATCGCCACGGTTGACCGCCGCAGCCAGCTGGCCGATGCCGGAGTTGCTACCGAAACGGTAGCTTTTTTGCAGCAGGCACAGGCTGTCACGCAGTGCGCCTGCGACCGGCGAGTGATCGGGTTCAAGCGAGCAGCCGGTCAGGCGGGCAAGCTCCTGCGCCCGCGCGGCGGTATAACCGTAGCTGGCGTAGGTACAGATATCCCCCAGTACCGCCCCGGCTTCCACGGAGGCGAGCTGGTCGCGATCGCCCAGGAAAACCACGCGCGCATGCGGCGGCAGAGCATCGATCAGGCGCGACATCATGGTCAGGTCAATCATGGAGGCTTCATCCACCACCAGCACGTCCAGATGCAGCGGATTACCCGCATGGTAGCGCAGCCGCTGGCTACCCGGCTGCGCGCCGAGCAGACGGTGCAGGGTACTCGCTTCACCCGGGAAAAGCGCAAGCTGCTCCTGAGTGAGCGGCAGCTGTTGCATCGCACCGCCCAGTGATTCGGTCAGTCGCGCCGCAGCCTTCCCGGTGGGTGCCGCCAGACGAATACGGCATCGCTGCTCGCCTGATAGCTGGATCAGGGCTGCCAGCAGCTTTGCGACGGTCGTGGTTTTCCCGGTCCCCGGGCCACCTGAAATCACCGAAATCCGCCGCGTCAGGGCGACGGCCGCCGCCACTTTCTGCCAGTCTGTAGGCTCACCGGAGTCAAACAGCCTGTCCAGTGTCTGGCGAAGCTGCGCTTCGTCGCAGGGAAGCGGCGCGTTGGTCTCACTAAAGAAACGCGCTACCGTCAGTTCGTTTCGCCACAGACGGTTCAGATATAAGCGCTCCCCCGTCAGGATCAGCGGCGCCTGGTTTTCTCCCGGCCCGACGGCCGACGATTCGCGCAAAATTTTCTGCCAGTCCACCCTCTCCCCCAGCAGCGCAAAGCAGGACTGGAGGACAGGCGGCATTTTCTCGTCAACAACCAGACGCGAGAGTGGCAGACACACATGCCCCTCTCCGGCGTCTTTACTCAATAGGGCAGCGGCAAGCATCACGGCGGGCTGGTCAGCGGCAATCATCATGGCAAACTGCACATCCAGCTGACGCAGCACGCGTTGCTCTACCGCTTCCAGCAATAAGTCCTGCATCGTCATGCCATCTCCTCCGTGTTTGCTGCAAACAGGTTATCCATTTTATTAATCAATTCCGCATCCGGACGGGTGCTGAAGATCCCGGAGCGCGGATCGGCAGCGTCGACCCCGCGCAAGAAGAGGTAGATGACGCCACCAAAATGATCGTCGTAGCGGTAATCCGCAATACGGTGGCGCAAATAGCGGTGCAGCGCTAGCGTGTAGAGTTGATATTGCAGATCGTAGCGATGCATTTGCATGGCTGCCGCCATCGCCTGCTGGGTATAGGCTTCGCTGTTCTCGCCCAGCCAGTTCGATTTGTAATCCAGCAGGTAGTACCGTCCTTCGTGACGGAAGACCAGGTCGATAAAGCCTTTCAGCATGCCCTGCACTTGACGGAAGTTCAGCGGCGGGCAACCGGCTGAGAGCGGATCGTACTGACGGATAAGCGCATCGAGCGCGTCGGCCTTAAGCGGGCCTGCGACAGGCAGATAAAACTCCATCTCAACCTGTTTATTTCTGGCCGTTAGCTGACGAAGAGCGAAGCCCTGCTCAGTCAGCGGTGCCTGCAAAATGGCGTTGATCCAGTCAGTGAGAACGGGCTGCCAGTGCGCGTCATAGCCCCCGCTCTGTAGCATCTTCAACACCCACTCCTCACTGACAGGCTGAGTAAAATCAAGCTCTTCAAAGAGGCTGTGCAAAAAGGTGCCCGGCGACGCGCCGCGTGGGAACTGATGCGGAGTTAACGTCGGTTCAACCGGAATATCACCCACCCCTGCGGCATCCACGTCCAGCTTCGGCATGAGATCCAGCGCAATACTTTGCCCGTGCTGTTGCAGGCCAGAATAGCTGGTGACGCGCCAGTCGTCGGCAAGCACCCGCGTGATCTGGCGCGCATTAAGGTCGGTCGCGGGCTCTTGCGCCATTTGCCAGCGGCTATTGTCTGGCAGAGACGGGATATGCAGTGCGATATCGTCACCGCAGAGCGACTCAATGCAGAGGCGCAACCCCGCCGCATCTTTCGGCTCGCCACGCTGAATAAGCCGCCCTAACGCGCTTAAATGGAAATCGCTTTCCCCTGTTTTCTCCCCGCGACGGCGGAAAACCGGGGCGACGCCCAGGCTGCAATGCCAGACAGAACGGGTCAGCGCCACGTAAAGCAGGCGCAAATCCTCCGCCAGACGCTCCGCTTCTGCCAGTTCAACGCTGGTCTCCGCCTTGCTGAGATCGAGCACCGCATCGAAAGTCTCGCGGTCATGGTAAAAGGCCTGATCCTGAACCCGGTAGTTCGCGATGAAAGGCAGCCAGACCAGCGGATATTCGAGACCTTTGGATTTGTGAATGGTGACGATTTGCACCAGATGCTTATCGCTCTCAAGACGCATCTGCTGGCTTGAAGAGTTACTGTTTGGATCCGCGATTTGCTGCGCCAGCCAACGCACAAGGGCATGTTCACTTTCAAGCTGGGTACCCGCTTCCTGTAACAGTTCGCTGATGTGTAAAATATCGGTCAGACGCCTTTCACCGCCGGATGTCGCCAGCATATTTTCGGCAATCTGACGCCGTGTCATCAGCTCGCGCAGCATCGCCATGACGCCGCGCTTTTGCCAGCGTTCACGGTAATGGACAAACTCTTCTACCACCGCATCCCATGCGTTTTCGTCATGGTTGAGTTCATCAATATCCCGTGCGTTCAACCCCAGCATAGAACTGGCCAGCGCGCTTCGAAGCGTATTTTCGCGCTCCGGCGCCAGCACCGCCTGAAGCAACCAGAGCATTTCCTGGGCTTCCAGCGTGTCGAACACGCTGTCGCGGTTAGAGAGATACACTGACGGAATATCCAGCAACGTTAGCGCATCGCGGATTAACGCCGCTTCCTGACGACTGCGCACCAGCACGGTAATATCAGAGGCCTTTACAGGATATGCCTGTTCCCCCTTCCACAGCAGTGCCTCGCCGCGCGCGCCTGCGCTTAGCCAGTCACGGATTTGCGCGGCGCAGTGCTGGGCCATCGCCGCCTGATAATCGGCAACGCCATAGCCTTCCCCCTCAAGCAGCCAGAAGGTCATGGCGGGTTGCACCGCACCGCTGACTTCAAAGCGCAGGGATGCGTTTTTTGGGGCGGATTTCACCGGCAGGAAAGGGATTTCATTGAACATGAATGCCGACGCCATACGGCTGAACAGCGCATTGACGCTCTCAACCATCCCCGGAGCGGAGCGCCAGTTGGTATCTAACGTGTAATGCGCGACCACCTCACTACGGGCTTTCATATAGGTGAAGATATCTGCCCCACGGAAGGCGTAAATGGCCTGTTTAGGGTCGCCTATCAGCAGCAGGGCAGTGTCGGGCTGCTGTCGCCAGATGCGGCGAAAAATGCGGTACTGTTGGGGGTCGGTGTCCTGAAATTCGTCAATCATCGCCACCGGAAAACGGGTACGGATCGCGCTGGCGAGCGCTTCACCATTCTCGCTGGACAGGGCTTCGTCCAGGCGGCTCAGCATGTCATCAAACCCCAGCTCGCCCCGGCGACGTTTTTCGCGCGCGACGGCCTGGCGGATCTCCGTCATGGCGCGGGTGATCATCAGGTCATTGAGCGTTAATGGCTCCGCAAGCAGCGCTTCAATCGCCACAAACAGGGGATGCTCAGGCACAATACCGTCGGCTTTGGTTCGCTCGGTCAAAAAGCGCTGCGAAAATTTTTCCAGTGCGTCCGGAAGCTGGTAACCCCGCGTCTCCTCCTGGGCCCAGGCGCTGATCTTTTCGATCCACTTCCCCTGGTTCCCACGGTTGAACTTGCGTCTGTCGATGCCTGAGTTTTCGATGATTGCATCAATTTCACCAACCGACTCATTCCACTTCTGCTTAAGCGCGGTAATTTTGGCGACGATCTTTTCATGGCGCGAGGCCAGCGTTTCATCGGCAGGCGGAGGAGATTTAATGACCGGCGCTTCGCCTTGCAGGTAACGGTCGATGGCGCGAAGAAGCTCTTCCGGACCTTTCCACAGGGCGTGAACCGCTTCAGCAATGTCGCGCTGCAACGGATAACAGTGACGACGCCAGAAATCCGCACAGGCCTGATAGCGAAGCTCGGATTCATCTTCAATAAGCTGCTGCTCAAAGAGCATGCCGGATTCAAACGCATTCAGGCTCAGCATGCGCTGACAAAAACCGTGAATGGTGAAGACGGACGCTTCATCCATTTGCCGTTCGGCCAGCAGCAGCCATTGCGCAGCCTGTTGCTTATCCGCAATCTCGTCCAGCAGGCTCGCGTAGAGGGGGTTATCCGTCGTCTGACGCAGACAGGCGATGCGCAGCTCATGAATGTTGCTGCGAATACGGCCACGCAGCTCGGCAGTGGCCGCTTCGGTGAAAGTTACCACCAGCAGCTCTTCCACGCTTAACGGGCGCGAAAAAGCGGCGTTGCCGCCGAGCCCCAACAGCAGACGCAGATAGAGCGCGGCGATGGTATAGGTTTTTCCCGTTCCCGCTGAGGCTTCAATCAGTCGCTCACCCTGTAGAGGTAAACTTAGGGGATCAAGCGGCTCAGCGGTATGGGTCATTCTTTCTTACTCCAGGGCATAGTTTGTTGCAGCGCGCTGACGCTCTTCCAGACGGTCCACTCTTTTGATTTTACGTAGTCCGTTTTCCCGTTCTGGCTGCCAGAAACCTGAGACAGGATGGCCATACCCTGCGGTTTAACTACCGCCTGATGGAAGAAATCGGCAACTTTTTGTGGCGTCAGCTGTTTTATTTCGGCCACTATTTTATCACGCGAATCAAATTTCATATTACCGCGATCAAAATCTTTGCTCAGCTGCGAGGCCTCTTCACCCAGCGTCTGCGGCGGTTGCATCACCTGGGCGATAACCGCCTGCTGGATCTGGGCAAACTCTTCCGGCTTCATGGCGCGCAGTTTTGCTTCCGCCTGCGGGAAGAATGCCTGATAACGTTGCCACAGGTAAGCGGGTTGCTTGTCGCTGCTTTGCAGAAGGAAGCCCAACCCCCACTGACGGCCCACATTCATCGAGAAAGCGAATACCGCATAACCCAGCTGCTCTTCGGTGCGCAGCTGGTTGTAAAACCACGGCTGAATAATTTGACCGAGCACCGCACTCTGGGCAGAGCTGGTAAATTCGTCATATCCGACAGGGACAAACACCGCGGCCAGCGCGGAATCCGTGCTGCTTCCCGCTTTTTCGAAGATCGCATTCTGCTTTTTCTCTACCAGCACATCCTGGTTACGGCACCACTCATCGCCTTTTGAACCCAGTTGCGCACGCACGTTTTGTGCCAGCGTTTTAGCCTGATCTTCGCTCATGTTCCCTACAACCAGGAACTCCGGACGAGTATTGGTTTTCAGCGAATCACGGTAAGCCAGCACCTCTTTTAAGGTGACTGAGGGCAATAACGCGCGGCGATCTTCGCGCTGGAAATAAGGAATTTGGGACAACATCTGTGCTGGCATAATCGCCTGATCGTAGGCTTTACCCTTCTCGGCAGAATCCATCATCTGGGCATACCAGGACTTAGCCTGCTCGAGCTGTTCTTCCGTAGGCGTATAGCTGAAATAACCGTCCAGCAGCGCCTGGAACAGCTGCGGCAAACGCTGGGTATAGCCGTTGGCATTCACCATCAGGCCGTTATTGGCATTGGTGGAGAAACTGATACCGCCAACGGCAGCCTGGTTGCTGAGCTGATCGAGGGCAATACCGGCCAGATAATCGTTAAGCGCAAACAGCACCTGGTTTCTGGCGCTGTCCATTGCTTTAGGATTACGCAGCACTACGCTGACATCCGCTTTTGGCTCGTCGCCGAAATAGCGGCTTGGGGTGTAGACCACGCGCAGCGTCGGCTCATCAACAATCAGCTCCGGATGCGGATAGGCCTTTGCGGGTTTGATCAGCGAGAAATCGTCCGGGATGTAGGGGTTAAGCTCCGGTAACTTCAGCGCAATTTCCCCCGCCTTTTTCTGCCAGCCCGCGAAGGTCTGTTCGCTGATTTTTTCAACCTGATACGGGGCATCAACGAAGTAGGCCATTTTGTTATGCGGTTCGTTCGGGCTGATATACCAGACGCGGGCATTCTGCGGAGTCATCATCGCCAGACGCGCTTTGAGCGCCCCGGCGTCATACTGATCGGCAATATTTACCGCATCCAGCGTATGTTCCACCGGCACGCGGATCATGGTATCTGCCAGCCACTCGACGTAGTCCATATCACGCGTAATAGAGGGATAGCGGAAATCGAGATCCAGCACGTGCGCCAGCTCGTCGAAGTAGCGTTTATCGACGCCTTTGTCGCGCAGCAGAGAGAGATAACTGAAAATGGCCGCAACGACGTCGTCACGGTGAGCCAGCCCTTTATCGGTCAGCGTCGCGGAGATGGCCAGCACGCCGCTATTCCCGTTTACGACGGGATCGGAGTCAGCGCGAATACCTTCCACCAGCCCCTGCTTTTGCAGCCAGTCGGAGAGCGTACCCGGGCTGCGGTTACCGATAAGATAAGTCACCAGCTCGTCGGTTTTGCTGCGGAACTGCGCCGTGTTGTTATCAATACGGAATTCAACGCGTAACACCTTGCGCGGCAAGGCCGGCACATAGTGAATAACAATGCCTTTTTGCGCGTCCGTGACAACCGGCACGTTAATCTGCGGCAGATCGATATTTTTATTTGGCACCCTGCCATAGGTCTGCGCAGCCATGTTTGCCAGCGTCGGCAACGGTTTATTGCTGTAAATAACCGCTTTCATCAGATTGGCGGAATAGTATTTTTCACGAAACGCATGCAGCGCATCGAGCACCGGGCTACCCGGCTTGTCGCTCAGCGTTTCAAGGTTGCCGCCTGAGAAGCGCGAACCCGGGTGCGCCGGATTGATGGTTTCAGCGCTAACCTGCGCCATGCGCATACCGTCTCGCGTGCGCGCCATCGTCAGTTCGGCGTTTACGGCGTTGCGTTCCCGGTCAGCATATTTTTTATCCAGCAGCGGTGCGGCGATGGCATCCGCCAGACGGTCCACCGCCCCGTCAAGCGCATCATTTTCCACTTCCAGGTAAAACGCGGTACGATACGGCGCAGTGCTGGCGTTGTGGCTGCCACCATGCATTTTCAGAAATTCGGACAGGCTGTCAGGCTGTGGGTATTTTTTAGACCCCATCAGCGTCATGTGCTCAAGGTAGTGCGCCAGTCCCGGATGGTCATCAGGATCTTCCAGCGATCCGACCGGCACAACCAGTGCGGAGAGCGATTTAACCGCCTGAGGATCGGAAACCAGCAGCACGGTCATCCCGTTATCAAGACGAATCGCCTGATACTGACGGGTGTCCTTATCGCTCTTACGGATTGTTTCCTGGACAGGTTGCCAACCGGAATCGGCCTGAGTGACGGGAGCCCAAAGGGCGATAAACAAAACAAACGCTTTGAACAAGGTGCTGCCTGGCATTACGACCTCTTTATCACGGCTACATCATTAACAACGTGCGTGCTGGACACGCCAGCATCTCTTTCTTTGGGTACATCAGTCCGTGATAAGAGGTGCATCATAAATGAACACCCCGTACTGTGCAATTTTTATACAGCACTCAGGACTGCTTAAATTTGAACAACGGTAACAGGTAGCGTTGCGCCTCTTCCGTGATAATGTCGAAATATTCTGGCTCCAGCGTTCGCCATAAACGTTGATACCAGACATCGTCGCCCTCGCCACGTACCATCATGTTCCCTTCGTAGGCCTGCAAAAACTTGCTGCGCGCTTTCTGGAGCGAAGCCTCATCCGTTAACATGGCATCATTCTGCGCGTCGTAACAGGCTTTTATCCATGCCCCCCCACTTTCAGGCAGCAAAAGCAGAGGCTTGTTCATGCCCTGACGATAACCTTCAATATAAAGCGACAGATACGTCAACGCCTGCTCAGGCTCCATCGGCGGGAAGCGCCACTCGCCGTCCTTACGTACAAACAACCGGCTTTCGCCTTCGTGACCACTCGCACTGTAGACAAGATGTTCGAGCCAGAGTTGCAGGCCATGTGAAACGCTGAGCATAGATGGGCGCCAGCGTAGCAGCCCGTCAGACTGCACGTGCGTGAGCCAGCCGCTGAGGTGCATACCGTTACAATCGAGATCAATTTCAATGCTGCTCGCCGGTTGCCGACACGCGATAACCCGGTCAGCAAGCGCTTGCATCTCCTCACACTGGGCATCCCAGACGATTTCGCCGAACGCACCATACGGCAGTAATCCCGACGCCCTGTAACGTCGGAACAGTTTACTGGCGTCTTCTTCGTCAACCAGCGCATTCAAAAGCTGGGAATTAAGCTTAAAACGCTCCAGTCCATCAAGAATAAACGGTTCCGCATCAGGGATTTCGCTCTCTTCCGAGCGGAAGTTCACCTGCAAGCGTTGCTGGAAAAAAGCCCGAACCGGATGGGCCCAAAAGCGCTGCAGCTGCTCAAACGTAAGGGTGTCTATGGCGCGCGGTTCGAGCGCCTGAATGAAATCGGTTTGCGGTGTGCCCGCGTTCTTCGCAGCGGGAAGCCACTCGCGGGCGTAGCTTTGCAGTTCATCAGGAACGTAATTAACAGGATCAAACGGCATACGGCTATGGTGACAGGTAATATGCGCTTTCACCCGACGTTCGCTCTCGTCGCAGTTACAGGCCTCATCGCCCGGCAGATAGTGACTTTGCCCGATGTAGTCCACCAGCTCCTGCAGCAGCACGGACGGGAAACGCTCGCTGTTGTCCTGAATTGAACGGCCGATATAGCTGATATAAAGCCTGCTTTGCGCAGACATCAGCGCCTCAAGGAAGAGATAACGGTCATCATCGCGGCGGCTGCGGTCGCCCCGCTTCGGCTGTGCGCTCATGAGATCAAAGCCCAGGGGTGGCAGCGCACGTGGATAAATACCGTCGTTCATGCCAAGCAGACAGACTACTTTGAACGGGATTGAACGCATCGGCATCAGGGTGCAGATATTCACCGGCCCAGCAAGGAAGCGCTGGCTGATGCGCTCCTGATCGAGACGTTGCGTCAGCTCATCACGCAGAAGCGAAAGGGGAACCGCCTCGTGATAGTGCGAATTAACCCCCTCATCAACGATGGCCTGCCACTGCTTCTCGATAAGCGCCATGGCGGCTTCCGTTTCGCTGTCCGGCAGGAAGAAGTCATTTAGCATTTCGCGGCAAATCGGCAGCCACTCTTCGAGTGGACGGGGCTGCATCAATGCACGGCGCCAGCGGTTGAGCTGCATCAGCAGCGAGGCTAAGTGACCAACCAGTTCCGCAATTAACCCACTGGACTCATCGTACGGCAGCACGTCATTCCATTCGCCGTGGATGCTCTCCATCGCATACCCCAGCAGCATACGCGTCAGGCCAAACTGCCAGGTATGCTGGCCAGTCGCGGGCAGCTCAAACTCCTGGACGTTATCATCGTCGATTCCCCAGCGGACGCCGGATTCGTTGACCCACTGGCGCAGGTAGCGCAAGCCCTCTTCGTTAATGCTGAAGCGTGCGGCCAGAACAGGCACATCCAGTAATGCCAGCACATCCTCAGAGATAAACCGGCTATCAGGCAGCGAAAGCAGGCTGATAAAGGCCTGTAGCGCCGGGTGTGACTGACGAGCACGGCGGTCAGAGATCGCGTAGGGAAGATAGCGGTCGCCCGTTGCGCTGCCAAATACAGCCTGAATAAACGGGCTGTAGCTGTCGATATCCGCCACCATCACCACGATATCGCGGGGTGTCAGGGTTGGGTCGTCCTGCAACATGGCCAACAGGCGGTCATGAAGAATTTCAACTTCACGCTGTGGGCTGTGGCAAACGTGGATCGCGATACTGCGATCGTCAGGATCCAGTTTTCGCTTCTTATCGCTTCGCGCAAACTCCTCGGCAGTGATCCCGGCCACGGCACGGTTTTCTAAATCCAGAATATCAAGCTGAATATTGTGCAGCAGGCTGTCCGGCGTAATATCCGCAAACGCGTCCACGTCCCCCTCTCCCGAGGAGGTGATATCTGAAAGCAGATAAATATAGTCGCGCCCCAGCTTGCCCCACGAGGCAAGTAGCGGGTTCGGCAGGTTCTGAATCCCCTCTTCATCGAAAAGCTGCGCCGCGTTTTCACTGTCTTTAAACAGCGGCACGGCGCGTTCCTCAAAGAGGCGTTTACGCTGGCGGGTGACCAGCCGTGAAAGCCAGCGCGGATCCTGAATATCTCCCCAATAGTGCCGACATGGGTTGGTAAAGAGGATATGGATATCAATGTGCTTACCGAGCGCTTTTAGCGCGTTCAGGTAGACAGGCGGCAGCGCGGAGATACCGCAAATGAACACGCGTGACGGCAAACGGGCTGGCCGTTCTGCGGTGTTCTCAAGTGTTGAGATAAAGCGATCGTACAAGTTAGCACGGTGCCATTTAGGCTGACCGAGCTGCCCGGTATGCTCGACCAGCGCTTTCCAGAGCGGCGCCTGCCAGATTTGCGCTTCCGGTAACCCATCGACTAATTCTCCCGCTTCCCAGCGAATCAGCCATTCTGCGCGGTAAACCAGATACTGGTCATAGAGGTCAGCAGTGCGTGAGGCCAGCTGAAAAAGTTTGCGCTTGTCGGTGTCGTCATTCAGATAGTGGCGCAGCATGGCGAACTCATCATGCGCCAGCATGTCCGGCAGCAGCGTCATCAGTTTCCAGGCCATGCTTTGTTTGTTGAAGGCACTCTGCTCAGGAATATCCGGCAGGACGCGAACAAACATCTCCCAGATAAAGCTCGCGGGCAGCGGAAAATCGATATTCGCCGCAATGCCAAACTTCTGCGAAAGGGACATTTGTAGCCACTGCGCCATACCGGTGCTCTGCACCAGCACCATTTCTGGCTCAAACGGATCGTCAAGACGCTCTTGCTCAACGATATACTCCATCAGTGCTTCCAGCACATCCAGACGATTTGAGTGGTAAACCCTTAGCATAAACGCTCCCGACTAGCGGCTAACCGGGCAATGCAGACGCGTCAACGCGCCCTGCCGCCCCAGAGGAGAAATAAGTGTGACCGTGATGCTGACACATCCGGACTGTGTTGTCTGCCCCCGACTGACCTGCCAGCCCGGCGGGAGCGTTAATGTTGAGATCTGCGACTGATTCCACGCATGATGCCATAGCTGGCGATACTGGCTAAGCGCCGCATACCGGGCTGCCAGCGCGCGATGATATCCGGATAACGCCGTCACAACTACAACCAGCAACATCATTGCCAGCAAAACCTCAACCATGCTAAATCCTTTTTGTCTGCTCAGGGTAACTGACATAGCGCACTTTCCTTAAGGGGGCAGAAGTCGCTCCAGCCGTGGGCAGAAAAGCGTATTTGTCCTTCCGCGATATCCCCGCCTCGCCATAGCAACAGATCGTCATTTCCGGCAATAAGCAAAACACGCTCCTCAAACAGCCTTACACAGACCCGCAGACCTTGTGTCTGCTTGCACTGAACCTCTGGCTGTAAAGCCCAGTCCTGAACGCGTCCCCACTCCAGTGCAGATTGCAAGGCAGCCTGCTGGCGAACAGACAAACTCTCGCCATTCACCAACGTACTAAAGGTTTGCAACTGCTGGTTTAATCCGGTGAGGATCAGCGTGCCGAGCACCAGCAATAGCAAGACCAGCGCCAGCGATGACATGCCCCGCTGACGATTCACAGATTAAACCCCGTTACGGTGTGGCGAGCCGAAAAGGGTGCGGTCAGTTCACCTTTGCGGCGGGCACGCAGCTCGATACTGATGACCGGCGCAAAGCCAGCACGATCGGTTTTAGTGACCATAAACTGCTCTATCAGGACCCGATCCGGGTCAGTGAGCTTATCCCATCCCTTACCTTCACAGGATGTCGCGCCCCGCAGCGTTTCGAGCGTTCCGGACTCAAGCCGGAATCCCGTGCTGTCATTTTCTGACGCGGTGCTATCCCACTGGCCGTTGCTGTTTGCATCCCACTGCACAATTGCACATCGCCCTTGCCTGCCGATAATTAACCCTTGCCCCTGACAATGCCCTGCACAGTATCCTGCTCGCTGGAGCTGTTTACCCATCGCAAGCAGGCGTTGCCACACCTCATCTTCCAGCTCCCGTTGCCCGGATTGCAGTAAAACACCCCGCTGTAGCCCCGGTAAAAAACGTGACGTGCTGAGTAACAGAATACTGCTTATCGTCATCGCAATCAGGACCTCCAGCAGGGAAAACCCTTTTTGTTTTACTGGCATAGACTTTCTCCTGCGGCATTACACAGCCTGATACGTCCGCCATTTGAGACAATAACCCACCACGCACCGGCGCGGCTCTGCACGCGAATATGTCCGGCCCATGCGGTATCCCTTAAGCCGTAAAATCCCAGCGCAGGCGTTACGTCGCTCAGCGTGACCTCCGGCCATAACGGTTTCATCACGAACGGGTCGCCGCTGTCGCAGCCCGGGACCACAGCGCTGACAAGGCAGGCCTGATTCCCGTCAGCGTGAAGCGCGATCCTGTGCTCGCTGTTGTGACGATTTGCGTCGTTTCGCAAGAACGCCAGGTAATCCCGCACCTGACAGGCTGTCTGCCAGAGCCGCTGCCGCTGTTGCCAGCTGTCCCAGCCATAAAGACCCGTCGCGCTGAGGATCACAACCAGCGAGATGGCGAAAAGGGTTTCGATAAGCGTAAAGCCATGTTCGTTTTTCATGGCGGAAGTGTGGCGGAATGGCAGAAAAGGCGCGAGCGTTAAACCAGAACATTACGAGCCGCTTTCCGGAGATTTTCACCCGTTGCAACGCGTTACATCGTCTCTGGAAACAGGCTCGAAGAACAAAACGAGCGCGAAAAAAAACCGGCGCTAAAGAGCACCGGTTGTGTCAGGATTCGCCGTATCAGATGGCGACAGGGGCTTTGATGCCAGGATGCGGGTCGTAGCCTTCAATCTCGAAGTCATCAAAACGGTAATCGAAGATCGAGTCCGGTTTGCGTTTGATCACAAGCTTCGGCAATGCACGCGGTTCGCGCGTCAGCTGGAGATGCGTCTGTTCCATATGATTGCTGTAGAGGTGGGTATCACCGCCCGTCCAGACAAAATCGCCCACTTCAAGATCGCACTGCTGCGCCATCATGTGCACTAACAGCGCGTAGCTGGCGATGTTAAACGGCAGGCCGAGGAACACGTCGCAGGAGCGTTGATACAGCTGGCAGGAGAGTTTGCCGTCCGCCACGTAGAACTGGAAAAACGCGTGGCAAGGCGCCAGCGCCATTTTATCCAGTTCACCCACGTTCCAGGCAGAAACAATGATACGGCGCGAGTCCGGGTCATTTTTCAGCTGGTTCATGACGGTCGTGATCTGGTCGATATGGCGGCCGTCCGGGGTAGGCCACGCGCGCCATTGCTTGCCGTAAACCGGCCCCAGGTCGCCGTTCTCATCTGCCCACTCGTCCCAGATGGAGACATTGTTTTCATGCAGATAAGCAACGTTGGTATCGCCTTGCAGGAACCAGAGCAGTTCATGAATGATCGAGCGCAGATGGCAGCGCTTCGTCGTCACCAGAGGGAAGCCTTCTTGCAGATTGAAGCGCATCTGGTGGCCAAAAATGGAGAGCGTACCGGTGCCGGTGCGGTCGTTTTTCGGCGTGCCCTCGTCGAGCACTTTTTTCATCAATTCAAGATACTGTTTCATGATTCCTCAGGAAAGTTGTTGCTGTGGACGACGACGATACGCCCAAATCATCATAATGGCACCCGCGACAATCATCGGAATGGAGAGGATCTGCCCCATGCTGATGTACTGTACCCACTCGCCGGTAAACTGTGCATCCGGCTGGCGGAAGAACTCGACGATGATACGAAACGCGCCGTAGCCAATCAGGAACAGACCAGATACTGCCCCCATTGGGCGCGGTTTGCGGATATACAGATTCAGGATGATAAACAGCACCACACCTTCCAGCGCCAGCTCATAAAGCTGAGACATATGACGCGGCAGAACGCCGTAGGTATCGAAAATGGACTGCCACTCAGGATGCGAAGGCAGCAGCGCGATATCCTCTGCGCGGGAGCCCGGGAACAGCATGGTAAACGGCACGCTCGGATCGACACGCCCCCAGAGTTCACCGTTGATGAAGTTGCCCAGACGCCCTGCACCCAGCCCAAACGGGATTAATGGCGCAATAAAATCAGCCACCTGGAAGAAGTTACGTTTGGTGCGTTTGGCGAAGATCACCATCACGAGGATCACACCAATCAGTCCGCCGTGGAAGGACATGCCGCCGTCCCAGACGCGCAACAGATAGAGCGGGTCGTTCAGGAATACCGGGAAGTTGTAGAACAGGACATAGCCGATGCGCCCGCCCAGGAATACGCCAAGAAAGCCAGCATAAAGCAGGTTTTCCACTTCGTTCTTCGTCCAGCCGCTGCCCGGACGACTGGCGCGACGACCAGCAAGCCACATGGCAAAGACGAAGCCCACCAGGTACATCAGTCCGTACCAGTGAAGCGCTACAGGTCCTATTGAGAAAATAACCGGATCGAATTCCGGAAAATGCAGATAACCACTGTTCATCTGTCACCACAAGATGTTGTTATTCCGCTGAAAGTGGACAGCGGCTGAATTGCATTCCCGCCGTTGGCAGGTGCTCCAAAGTTGCGAATCATAGCATAAGGCAGGCGCGGAGGATGCGCCTGAGATGTAAAAGATGTGTATAGGGTTTTATGCGCGCTGTTCCCCCTCACCCCATTCCTCTTCCTCAAGGGAGAGGGGGTCGTCCGAGCAGTCATTATTTTGTGGGGATCAGCGGCCGCCGCGGATCAAACCGCCCATGCCGCGTCGCTCCATAAACGCCGCCACCTGATGGCGCACTTCGGCTGCCAGCTGTGCTTCCAGGCTACGCGCGGCCAGCTCATGCGCCTCATCTTGTTCGATGTGACGTAACAGGTATTTCACGCGCGCAACGGAACGTCCGTTCATTGACAGGTGACGGAAACCGAGGCCAATCAGGATCGCCACGCACATCGGATCGCCGGCCATTTCACCGCACAGGCGCAGGTCGATATTATGCTGCTCGGCTTCGCGGGCGATCATCGCCAGGGCACGAAGCATCGCCGGATGCAGGCTGTCGTAGATACTGGCCACGCGGGTATTGTTGCGATCGACCGCCAGAATGTATTGCGTTAAGTCGTTGGTGCCAACGGAGATAAAATCAACGCGGGTTGCCAGCTGCGGTAACATAAAGACCATCGAAGGCACTTCCAGCATCACGCCAATACGGGGTTTAGGGATCGCGTAGCCGATCATCTCTTCCACTTCGCGCCCTGCACGTTCAATCAACCGCCGCGCTTCGTCGATCTCGTCAATACTGGTGACCATCGGCAGCAAAATGCTGAGATTCCCCGTGGCCGCGTTGGCACGCAGCATCGCACGAACCTGGATAAGGAAAATTTCCGGCTGATCGAGGGTAATGCGGATCCCACGCCAGCCGAGGCAGGGATTCTCTTCACTGATGGGCATATAGGGCAGTTGCTTATCCGCGCCGACGTCGAGGGTGCGCAACGTGACGGGTTTGTCGTTAAACATCTGCAACATGCCCTGATACTGCGCAACCTGCTCCTCTTCTGACGGGAAGCCGCTTTGCAGCATGAACGGTATTTCGGTGCGGTAGAGACCAATGCCATCGATGCGGCTGCCGAGCTTCTCTTCATGCTCGGGGCTTAATCCCGCGTTGAGCATCACCTTTACCCGCTCACCGCTCTTGAGCTGTGCGGGCAGGTTGACGTCATCTTCCGCCAGCTTGCTTAATTCATTCTCTTCGCTGATAAGACGCTGGTACTCCTGAAGGAGAACCGGCTCAGGATCCACCAGCAACTCACCGCGATATCCGTCCACCACCAGCGTACGGCGATGCAGTACGGAGGGCTGAATATCCGCCCCCATCACGGTCGGAATACCGAGCGCACGCACCATAATGGCGGCATGAGAGTTAGCTGCGCCATCGCGCACCACCACGCCCGCCAGCCTGTCCTGCGGTAATTCCGCCAGCGTCGTCGCCGAGAGTTCATCGGCCACCAGCACAAACCGGTTCGGCCAGGCATTCGCCCCCTGAATAGTATCATCGAGGTGGAACAGCAGACGTTGCCCAAGCGCGCGTAAATCGCCGGCGCGCTCTTTCAGATAGCCGTCAGTCAGTACCGCAAACTGCTCGGCAAATTTTTCAATGACCTTTTTAACCGCCCACTCTGCCACCGACCCCTTATCGACCTCGGCAAATAACTCACGACGCAAACGCGCATCGGAAAGCAGGTGTGAGTAGAGATCGAAAATGGCCGCCGTCTCTTTTTGCGCGCCAGCGGCAAAGCGTTTGCTGTAGCGACGAAACTCATTCGCCGCCTCTTCCAGCGCAGCGGTGAGCCGTTCGCGCTCAAGCGCCTCATCCAGCGTAGAGGCTTCGTAGACCTGCTCCATCAGCGGGAGCGTGGCATCCATCCAGCCTTCGGCTATAGCGACCCCCGGCGAGGCCGGAAGCGCGCGAATACGCGTATGACGATACTGACCAAAAAGAGCTGTCAGTTGGGACTGAGAGAGGATCGCCGCCATCTGCGTTGCCAGCGTGACGAGGAAGGACTCCTCGCTTTCATCGTACTGGCGCAGCTCGCGCTGCTGAACAACAAGCACGCCAAGCAGCTGGCGGCGCTGAATAATCGGTACGCCAAGAAACGCGCGGAAACGCTCTTCTTTGACGGAAGGGATATATTTGAAGCTGGGGTGTTTTTGCGCATCGGCAAGGTTGATTGGCTCCGCCAGTCGCCCGACCAGGCCAACAATACCTTCATCAAACGCGAGCGTGACGGTGCGTCCCCGTGGTTTTTTTAATCCGCGGGTTGCCATAAGGTAGTAGCAACGTCGGTCATGGTCGGCCAGGTAGACCGAACAGACCTCGGTTTCCATCGCAAGACAGATGTCCGTCACCAGAATATTCAGCGCCTCGTTGAGGCGAGGCGCACTGGCGACCTTTTCAACTATTTCTCGCAAGCGGGTGAGCATGATTTGCGTAGCTTAACCTCTTTTACGTCGCCAGGCAGGTGCGCTCTGTGGCTTCGGAGTCGTCTCCTGAAGCTGCATCACGACACTTGCGAACTCTTTCATCACCCTACGGTATACATCGCGCTTGAATGACACGACCTGACGAACCGGATACCAGTAGCTTACCCAGCGCCAGCCATCAAACTCTGGCGTGCTGCTGGTTTGCATATTGATATCTGAATCGTTGCCCACCAACTGCAAAAGAAACCACTTCTGTTTCTGGCCGATACAAACCGGCTTTGTGTCCCAACGCACCAAACGTTTCGGTAACTTGTAACGCAACCAGTTGCGGGTCGAAGCCAGGATGCGAACATCTTTTCGGCTTAAACCAACCTCTTCAAACAGCTCCCGGTACATCGCTTGTTCTGGGGACTCTCCAGGATTGATCCCGCCTTGCGGGAACTGCCAGGAGTGCTGACCATATCGCCGGGCCCACATCACCTGGCCCTGACGATTACAAATTACTATTCCTACGTTTGGGCGGTAGCCATCGTCATCAATCACCGGACTACCCCAAACTAAATCTGATATATGAATGATTGTTTCACACTACAGGGAGGCGGTAAACCACTCTCTTACAGGCCTGCAACCTAATAACATTTGAATAACTCACAATTTTGTGAGGAGTTATAAACAGATGAGGGCGACTGAGACCATTTTTATTCACCTTTTCTGTGGATATAGTTGTGAAGAAGTATGGAATTACCGATGAACAACCTTGTGGCCCGGCGAATCGGCAACTTTCATCACTTAAAATAAATTATTTAAATTCATCTAGTTAAACGTAAATTTAGGGTATCAAAGGCGATTAACGTGACGATCGTCACATCAAAGATCTTCCTGGTGATGAAAGATCGAACAGCGTCGGTTTTATCCACAGATTGTGCCAATAAGTTAGGCACAATTTGTGTGAAAATTCGATTTTCATCGCACGTCAAGGCTGTAAATTGAAACAGTAGTGGCGGTTATTCCCAGTTATCCCATTTTTCTGTGGATAACATGGTGTAAGATCCTGTTTATTGTCAGTGACCAGAATTGCACAACCTGTTTTTTAGCCATGGCGCGACGGGATACATTCCTAAAAAACATAATATAAATCATCCACATGGAATATGTACTCAGAAAAAAGTAAACTCTATCCACAAGGGATAAAATATCAGTTCATTTTTTAACCAAAAGGTTGTCAGCATGCATTCTCTCGCCCCACTGCTCTCTCCTCCCGTCAGTGAAGCCCAGTTGCTCCAGCAGGCACAACGTCTGGCAGGCTATGCACTGGGCGAGCTGGCCGTGATGGCGGGGTTGACGATACCCAACGATCTGAAGCGCGATAAAGGCTGGATCGGCGTGTTGCTTGAACGTTGGCTGGGCGCAAGCGCGGGCAGTAAACCCGAGCAAGATTTTGCGGCGCTGGGGGTGGAACTGAAGACGATCCCCATTGATAGCCTGGGGCGGCCACTGGAAACTACCTTTGTCTGCGTTGCGCCGCTAACGGGTAATAGCGGAGTGACATGGGAAACCAGCCACGTCAGGCATAAGCTGAAGCGGGTGTTGTGGGTACCCGTTGAGGGTGACAGGCAGATCCCGCTGGCAGAGCGTCGCGTTGGCGCCCCACTGCTCTGGAGCCCGGATGAAGAAGAAGAGAGACAGCTTTCCCAGGACTGGGAAGAGCTGATGGACATGATTGTGCTGGGACAGGTTGAGCAGATCACCGCCCGGCATGGCGAAGTGCTGCAACTCCGTCCCAAAGCCGCCAACAGCAAAGCGCTCACTGAAGCGGTAGGTGCACAGGGCGAACCGATCCTGACGCTGCCGCGCGGCTTCTATCTTAAAAAGAATTTCACCGGTGCACTGCTGGCACGACACTTCCTGTTGAAAACATAGTTTTTTACCAATTTTGCGCTCCGGCTAACATAATCTCCTCCTTTTTAAGATTTCCCCCCTTTCACCTGTCGTAATATCAGGTTATTACTACACTATGATTTGATACGAGCCAGGTGAGGATGAGAACGATGAAAAAATGGGCAGTAATTATCTCAGCAGTCGGTTTAGCGTTTGCGGTATCGGGTTGTAGCAGCGACTATGTCATGTCAACGAAAGATGGTCGTATGATCCTGACCGATGGCAAACCCGAAGTCGACGACGATACCGGTCTGGTGAGTTACCGCGATCGCGAAGGCAATCAAATGCAAATTAATCGCGACGAAGTCTCCCAGATCATCGAGCGTTAAACAGATAAAGGTCAGTAGCTTGCTGGCCTTTTTGAATTTTTCCTTCCCCTTTTGCCTTCCCTCTGCCATGTTTATATTCCTTTGTCGGGAGGTTCCTGACGCGGTCTGTATGTCTAAAAAAGGAAACCGGCTATGCATTATCACCGTATCCCCCATAGCGCTCTGGAGATCAGCCAACTGGGGTTAGGCACCATGACATTTGGTGAACAAAACAGCGAAGCCGATGCCCATGCACAACTCGATTACGCCGTCAGCCAGGGCATTAACCTGATTGACGTGGCGGAGATGTACCCAGTTCCTCCCCGCCCGGAAACTCAAGGTCTTACCGAAACGTATGTCGGCAACTGGCTGGCGAAACGCGGCAATCGGGAAAAGCTGGTCATCGCTTCTAAGGTTAGCGGCCCTTCCCGTAATAACGATGCCGGGATCCGCCCTAACCAGATCCTCGATCGCAAGAATATCCGTGCTGCGCTGGATGCCAGCCTCAAGCGCCTGCAAACCGATTATCTCGATCTTTATCAGGTGCACTGGCCGCAGCGTCCGACGAACTGCTTCGGTAAGCTTGGCTACACCTGGAACGAGAGTGCTCCGGCCGTCACCCTGCTGGAAACACTGGAGGCGCTTACGGAATGCCAGCGCGCGGGTAAGATCCGCTACATCGGCGTTTCCAACGAGACGGCGTTTGGCGTAATGCGCTATCTGCATCTGGCCGATAAACACGACCTGCCGCGGATCGTGACCATCCAGAACCCGTACAGCCTGCTGAACCGCAGTTATGAAGTGGGTCTCGCGGAAGTGACGCAGTACGAAGAGGTGGAGCTGCTCGCCTACTCTTGCCTGGGCTTCGGAACCCTGACGGGCAAATACCTGAACGGCGCGAAACCGGCTGGCGCGCGTAACACGCTTTTCAGCCGCTTCACCCGCTATAGCGGCGAGCAGACACAAAAAGCCGTGGCGGCCTATGTGGATATCGCGAAGCGTCACGGACTCGATCCGGCGCAGATGGCGCTGGCCTTCGTGCGTCGTCAGCCGTTTGTGGCAAGTACCCTGCTCGGCGCAACGACAATGGATCAGTTAAAAACCAATATTGAGAGTTTCCACCTGAACCTGAGTGAAGAGGTCTTAGCGGAGATTGAAGCGGTGCATCAGGTTTATACTTACCCGGCACCTTAAGTTGACGATTTGCCCGGTGGCGGCGTTGCCTTACCGGGCCTACAAAATCCGCCAACATCACGAAACGTAGGCCGGGTCAGGCGGAGCCGCCACCCGGCAAAGATATCACCGCCGACGCTGCCAGACCCACAGCCCGGTAATCGCCAGCGCGAACAGCGCGCCGAATCCCACCCCGATTGCCACAACCGGCGCACCTGCTTTTACCGCCAGCGAGTAAATCCCCAGCATCAGCAGCATCGCCATGTTTTCGCCAAGGTTTTGCACCGCAATGGCGTTGCCAGCCCCGACGGTCTGCTTGCCGCGCTCCTGCAAAAGCGCGTTGAGCGGTACCACAAAGAAACCGCCTAATACGCCGATCAGTAACAACAGGGCATAGGCTGGCAATATGGCATGTTGCAGGGAGAAGAACAGAACGCCGACGCCGATCAGGATCCCTGCAGGCATGCAGCGCGCAACGGTTTCAAGCGTTACCAGTTTGGCCGCAGCCCCGGCCCCGACCACAATCCCGACGGCGACCATGGCATTCAGGTAGGTCGGCGTGGCGTTGTCTGTTATACCCAGCGCCACCGGCACCCACAGCACCAGCAGGAAACGCAGCGTAACGCCAGCCCCCCAGAACATGCTGGTGCCCATCAGCGAGAAGCGTGTTTCACCGTTACGCCACAGTACGCGGCAGGCGTTGAAGAAGCTGCCGGTCATTGGCCCGAAGCGCCAGGATTGTCCCGGACGCGCCACGGCCAGTTTGGGGATAAACAGGTTGGCGATCACCGCGCCACCGTACATCAGTGCGCAGATGCCAAGCGCGGCGAGCATGTGCCAGTCTGCCAGTACGCCTCCCGCCACCGAACCCAGGAGAATAGCCGCAATGGTGGAGGACTCCATCAGGCCGTTGGCCTTCACCAGCTTATCGCCGGTGGTGAGCTCACCCAGAATGCCGTACTTCGCCGGGGAGTAAGCTGCCGCGCCAATGCCTACCAGCGTGTAGCCAACAAACGGGTTGATACCAAAGCAGATGCTTGCCGCGCCCAGAAGCTTAAGACTGTTGGCAAACATCATGACCCGACCTTTGGGGAAGCTGTCCGCCACCTGGCCAACAAACGGCGCAAATACAATGTAAGCACCCACAAACACCATCTGTAGGATCGGCTGGCTCCAGTCGGGATAAAACTCAGCTTTCAGCAACGCCAGCGTAGCAAACAGCAACGCGTTATCGCCGAACGCGGAAAGAAACTGGGCGGCGATAACCGCCATCATGCCTTTCGACCAGATTGAAGTGTTAGTGTGTACTGACTCACGCATTATGCTGTTCCGCCTCTTCAACCATGCCCTTCAGGGTCACAAAATCGGGTTTACCGCTGCCCAGCACCGGTAACTGTTTGAGGTAACGAATATCGCGGGGGACCGCCAGCTCGGGGATACCATGTTCGCGCGCATACCTGAGAAGCGCATCACGCTTCAGTTCACTGTCAGTAGTAAAGAGCACCAGCGCCTCGCCTTTACTGGCATCACTTTTCACCACGGTCGCATGCATTTTCTCCGCCGAGACTGCGGTCGCCAGCGTCTCGACCATTTCAAGAGAGACCATTTCCCCGGCGATCTTGGCGAAGCGTTTTGCACGTCCCTGGATCTGCACGAAGCCCTGATTGTCGAAGCGCACGATATCGCCCGTGTCGTACCAGCCCGTTTCAACCTCGCCATTGACGTTCTCGGCCGTCGGCGCCTCAAGCACGCCCGGGTTTTCCACACGCAGATAGCCGTTCATGACGTTCGGCCCTTTCAGCTGAAGACGTCCGCCGTCTTCAATACCCGGCACCGCCAGCAGACGCGCGTCCAGTCCCGGCAGAATACGGCCAACCGTTCCCGGTTTTGCCGCCATCGGAACGTTGATGGAGACCACCGGCGCGCACTCCGTCACGCCATAGCCTTCCAGAATCCGCAGGCCAAACTTGTCCTGCCAGATCTGGCGCGTACTGTCCTGGAGTTTTTCCGCCCCCGCCACCACGTAGCGCACGCGGAAGAAATCATACGGGTTGGCGAAGCGCGCGTAATTTCCGAGGAAGGTGGACGTCCCGAACAGCACCGTGCAGTTACGGTCATAAACCAGCTCCGGCACAATGCGGTAGTGCAGCGGGCTTGGGTAGAGGAACACCTCGGCACCAGTCAGCAGCGGCGTAAAGAGACCCACGGTCAAACCAAATGAGTGGAACAGCGGCAGCGCCGACATAAAGCGATCGTTGGCGGTAAAGTCAGCGATGGTTTTAATCTGTTCGACGTTTGCCAGAATACTTTTGTGGCTATGAACCACACCTTTCGGGTTGCCTTCAGAGCCGGAGGTAAAGAGGATAATGGCATCATCCTCCGGCTGCTGCTTAACCTGCGCCAGACGCGGCATCAGCAGGTGCGCGAAAATCCACAGCTTGTCGGCGGTCGTGACGTCTGCTTTCAGATCTTCCAGGAACACCCAGCGCACCTGCGTCAGCTGTTCCGGCAGGTGCCACAGCTTGCCTTTATCCAGGAACTGGCGGGAGGTAAAGATGGTGTTGATTTGTGCTGCGGTAATCGCGCTGGAGAGCCCTTTCACGCCCGCCGTGTAGTTCATCATCGCTGGAATGCGGCCCCGGGAGACGGCACCAAAGATCACCGCCGCGCTGATACCCGCGTTTGGCAGCATCAGGCCGATCTTTTCGCCCTGTTTGCTGTACTTTTCCAGGATACGCCCGACAAACAGCGTTTTGGTCAACAGCTTACGGTAGGTATCCGGCGTAAAGTTGATGTCTTCGATGCAGTTTTTCTTCGCACCGTAGCGATACTGCGCCGACAGCAACGATTCATACAGCGTTTCGCGCGGGCGTACGGCCATGCGCGCTTCCATCATAATCTGGTGCAGCATTTCCCCGGCGATTTTACGGCGGTCACGCGCGCGCGGCGCCTCGGGCATCGGCAGTGACGTCGGCGGTAATATATGCAGCGTAATTTTCGGGAACAGACGCTGCTTCACCAGCCCTTTCAGACGGCTGAAAAAGGTCAGCTCAGCCCCGTCGATGCGTAGCGGCACGACGGTGGCCTGAGACTTCGCCGCGACAAAACCGGCGCCGTCGTAAATTTTCATCAGGGAGCCCGTCACTGAAATCCGCCCTTCCGGGAAGATAACCACCGGACGCCCCTGCCCAATCAGACGCACCAGATGTTTAATCATCATCGGTTTGGTAGGGTCGAGCGGGACAAAATCAATCAGCGGCCTGAGCCAGCGCATGTACCATTTTTCACTGATGGAGCTGTACACCGCAAAGACGGGCCGCACGGGCAAAAAAAGCGCCAGCAATACGCCATCAAGAAAAGAGACGTGATTCGGTGTGATAAGAACACGCTCGCCATAGAGTGCCTGCGTATCGCCAGTCACGCGAATGCGAAACAGGACACGAAACAGTGTGCGGAAGAACCCAAAAAGCATTTCAACTCCCTTTGCCAGCCAGTGTGAAAGGTATAAATGGTGGCAGATTACACGAGAAGTAGTGAGGGAGCGATAGCAAAAACAGAGGCGAAAAAAAACCTGCGCATCCGCGCAGGTTGGTGCAAGTGAAGAGTACGAAAACGTACCAGGAATTCTCACCAATCAATACCTCTGGGATCTTGATTGTGGCCTCCGGCGACAGGCTTCGCCAGCAGGAAAACGCAAGGGAATGAGCCGAAGTGCAACCAGGTGTGAATAATCTCTTTTGCTGTTACAGGTTGAACTTACAGGCAAAAAAAAACCTGCGTAAAACGCAGGTTGGTGTAAATCGTGTTAATCAACCGAAGTTGATTCCACCTATCAATACCTCTGGGATCTCGACTCTAGCAATTCACAACGCATCGTTGCCAACGGACAATCGCAACAGCCTGAGGCAAAGTGTAACTAAAGGTTCAGATTGACATTATTCAGACATGACTGGCCGTGTAACGATTACACCGCGAGGGATGTTCTGCTTCACGTTTGCAGAGGACGCTCACCCGCTCCCCTTGAATGCGCGCCGCTTTTCCGCAACACTAGTTAGTGTGTAAACGCTTACCCCTATAAGAAGGTATTGAATGGCGACAATTAAGGATGTGGCTCGTCTGGCCGGTGTTTCCGTCGCGACCGTCTCCCGCGTGATCAACAACTCCCCTAAAGCGAGTGATGCATCACGCCAGGCCGTGCAGGACGCCATGGAAAACCTGAATTATCACCCTAACGCCAACGCACGCGCCCTTGCCCAACAGTCGACAGAAACCATCGGGCTGGTGGTCGGGGATGTATCCGATCCGTTTTTCGGTGCGATGGTCAAAGCCGTAGAACAAGTTTCTTATCACACCGGTAATTTCCTGCTGATTGGTAATGGCTACCACAATGAACAGAAAGAACGCCAGGCCATTGAGCAGTTGATCCGTCATCGCTGTGCGGCGCTGGTGGTCCATGCCAAAATGATCCCCGACGCCGAGCTGATCCATCTGATGAAACAGATGCCGGGGATGGTGATTATCAACCGTATTATTCCCGGATTTGAAACCCGCTGCGTGGCGCTCGACGACCGTTACGGCGCATGGCTCGCAACCCGTCACCTGATCCAGCAGGGCCATACCCGAATTGGTTATCTGTGCTCCAACCACCCAATTTCCGATGCGGAAGATCGCCTTCAGGGCTATTACGACGCGCTGCGCGAAGCCGGTCTGCCGTGCAACGATCGTCTTGTGGCGTACGGAGAACCGGATGAGAGTGGCGGCGAGCAGGCGATGACCGAGCTGCTGGGCCGCGGGCGGAATTTCACCGCCGTGGCCAGCTATAACGACTCCATGGCCGCCGGCGCGATGGGCGTGCTGAATGATAACGGAATCGACGTCCCGGCAGAAATTTCGCTGATTGGCTTTGATGATGTGCTGGTGTCGCGCTACGTGCGCCCTCGCCTGACCACCGTGCGCTACCCGATCGTGACCATGGCAACGCAGGCGGCAGAACTGGCGTTAGCGCTGGCCGAGCATCGCCCGCCACCGGAAATTACCCACCTGTTCAGCCCAACCTTAGTGCGCCGTCACTCGGTGGTATCGCCCGCGGAAGCCGTGAGCGAACAGCGATAGAGATGGACGGTTTTATCCGGGTATTCCAGGGCATCACCGATGTAGTGCCAGCCGTAACGTTCGTAGAAGTCGCGGCAGGCAGACCAGAGATGAAGCTCGTGATACCCGGCGCGTCGCGCGTAGCCGATAACATGCTGCTGAAGTTTTCCCGCCAGCCCGTTTCCCCGCGCGGCTTCATCGACATACAGCGCAGCCAGCCAGGGATGAAGATCCTGCCGGGAAATTAAATCGCAACGCCACAACCCAACGGTGCCCAACAGCCGGTCTTCCTCAACAGCAATAAAGGTGAGCGGTAACTCGCCCGGCGTCAGGCTGTGCTCGACAATGCTCTGGAAAAAGGCACGCGGCATACCTTCACCAAACGCGTTCCAGATCCAGTCGATCACCTGCTGTGTAAACTGCGGCGCAGCGTGAAGCGGCAGTATATTCACACCAGCTTCCCCTGGAAAAGAGGGACCGATTCGAAGAGATAGCCGTCAAAATCGGGCGCGTCTTCGTCTGACAGCTCAAGCAGGCTCTTTTTGACGTTTTCAAGATGCTGGAACATCGCCTGCCACGCCCCCATCACGTCGCGGCGGCGGAGCGCAGCGAGAATGGTTTGCCTGTCTCCGAGCCACTTCAGGCGCCAGGCGCGGCTGGCGATATGGCCATTGAACTGCTGCCACAGCGGACTGCTGTCCATGTGATGCCAGACGCTCTCAACCGTCGCCAGCAGCATCTGGTTTTGTGTGGCCCCAGCCAGCACCAGGTGGAACATTTTGTTGTTGTCCTGGCTGCGATCGTCGACGGCAATCGCCCGTTGCTCTTGCTCGATAATGCGGCGCAGGTTGTCGATGTCCGCCCGTGTCGCCATTTTTGCGGCAAAGGCAGCGATGTTGCTTTCAAGCAGTTGACGCGCCTGAAGAATTTCAAACGGCCCAACGTCACTGTTCAGAAAACGCTCTTCCTCGTTTTCATGCTCTTCCGGAATGCGCATCACGTACACGCCAGACCCCTGGCGAATATCCACCGTCCCCTGAAGCTCAAGCATCAGCAGCGCCTCGCGCACGATAGTGCGGCTGACGCCATACGTCTCGGCGATGTTGCGCTCCGGCGGCAGACGCGATCCCACGGGATAATGCCCCTGGATAATCTGCGCCCGTAAATCCTCGCCAATCTCCTGGTACTGTTTTTTTTCCGGCAGGATGACAGCCTTATCCACGTTTTCACCTGTGTTTTTCAGTTAATGCGCGGGCCGGACGTCCTCCCGGCCAGTTTGTGCGCTATTTTACCAGAAGGCTTACTTCCATTCATCGTCTACCCTGAGCGTCAGCACACGCTCATCGCGCAGCTGGCGGAACCAGGACGCTGATTTCTTTGCCCGCCGTGCGCGTTGATTTTCAAGGTCGATCTCAATCAGCCCGTAGCGGTTTTTAAACGCGTTCATCGGGGAGACATTGTCGGTGAAGGCCCACAGCATATAACCGTGACAGTTCGCCCCCGCCTCCCGCGCCAGCAGCGTGTAGTAGAGATGTTCACTGATAAACGCGATGCGGTACGTATCGTCAATGACGCCGTCACGATTGCGATACTGCACTTCGTTCTCCACGCCCATCCCGCTTTCCGCCACAAACCAGTCAATGTTGCGATAGTCGTTTTTAATCCGCATCGCCATGTCGTAAATAATGCGCGGAAAGATCTCCCAGCCGCGGGAGGTGTTCATACGCCGTCCGGGCAGCTCAAACGGCTCGTAGTAGTACGCCGGATGGAACGGCGTCTCCGGGTGCCAGGCGCGGGACGGGGCTTTGACGCGATGCGGGTAATAGAGGTTAATGCCCAGCTCATCGACGGTGTTGTCGGCAATCAGCGCCAGCTCGTCAGCCGTGTAGTCCCACTGCACCTGATGCTGCGCCAGCAGGGTAAAGAGCGCCTGCGGATAGCGCCCATGCACCAGCGGGTCGAGAAAGACGCGGTTGTAGAACAGATCGTACATCTCTGCCGCTCGCACGTCATGCGGCGCGCGGGAGCGCGGATAGGTCACTTCCGGGTTAAGAATACAGCCCACCGTGCCGTCATACCCTTTCTCGCGAAACAGCTTCACCACTTTCGCCGTCGCCAGCACCTTATGGTGGTTCCACTGCATCCAGGTGCTGGTGCTCTGCTCATAGGGCCAGCGCAGCGCGTCAAGGTAGACGCGCGTCTGGACCACAATCGGTTCGTTGAAGGTAAACCAGCGGGTGACTTTGCCGTGAAAGCGCTCAAATACCTTTTCCGCATAGCGAACGAACAGCTCGACGACGTGCTTTGACGCCCAGCCGCCGTAGGTTTCCAGCAGCACGCCCGGCAATTCGTAGTGTTCCAGGCAGATCATCGGCTCAATGCCCTGACGGTGCATTTCATCGAACAGCGCGTCGTAATAGGCGGCGTACTCTTCATCTACGGTGGCGTTTTCATAGTCGGTCAAAAAGCGCGACCAGTTGATCGAGGTGCGATAGTGCGTCAGGCCCGCCTGCTTCATCAGCGCCACGTCTTCACGGAAGCGATTAATAAAGTCGGTTGCCACCGCCGGGCCATAGCCGTTGTGCCAGACGTGACGATCGTTCTTGTACCAGAGATCGATCCACGAATCCTGCCCTGGCTTTTTGCCGCTCCAGCCCTCGGTCTGCCAGGCCGATGCCGCCGCGCCCAGCATAAAATCCTGCGGTATAGTTATCTGTTTTATGCTCATCGTATCCTCATGCGTTATCGGTGGCTTGTTGCAGCGCGGCCTGCTCTGCGCGGCGTGAGGCAATTTTCACAAACGGCAGATAGATAATCACCGCGGTCACGATGCAGATAAACTGGGTGATGACCGCCCCCATGGAGCCCGCCGTTGACAGCCAGGCGTTGATCAGCGGCGGCGTGGTCCAGGGCACCATCACCACGGCTTTCCCGGCAAATCCGGTCACGGTGGCAAAGTAGCCAATCGAGCCCGTCACCAGCGGCGTGATGATGAACGGGATAGCCAGGATCGGGTTGAGCATGATTGGCATCCCGAAGATCACCGGCTCATTGATATTAAAAATACCCGGCCCGATGGAGAGCTTGGCTATCTCCTTCATCTCTTTACGTTTGGTGGCAATCATGACGGCTATCAGCAGGCCGATGGTCAGGCCGGAGCCGCCGATGCTCATATAGACGTCCCAGAACGGCATGGTGATGATGTTTGGCACCTCTTTGCCCTGCTCGAACGCGCTCATGTTAACGGTGATTGCCCCCAGCAACAGCGGCTCGCGGATCGGCTTGATCATCTGGTTGCCGTGAATACCAATCACCCAGAACAGCTGGGCGACAAACATCAGCAGCAGGATCCCCGGCAGGCTTTGCACCACGCGCTCCAGCGGCTGTTGCACCACCTGGTAAACCGCGTCGTAGAGATACATGCCGGTAATCTGATGAAACACGAAGCCAAAGGTGGCGATGGCGGTGGTGGTGATAATGGCCGGGATCAGCGCAGAGAACGACGCGGCGACGTTCGGCGGCACCGTGTCCGGCATCCTGATTTTCAGCCCCTTGCGGTTTTCCAGCCAGCAGTAGATCTCCACCGACAGGATGGCGATAAACATGCCGAGGAACAGGCTGCGGGTATCAGAGAACTGGCGCAGCAGCACGTCTTTCACCACGTGCATCTCACCGTCCACCAGCATTTCCACCGTGGTCGGCGTCACGCAGATAAAGCAGATCACCGCCAGCAGGCCGGGGAACAGGGACTTAATGCCGTTAATACGCCCCAGCTCAATGCCGATTAAAAACACCGCGCCGATGTTGAGAAAGTTCAGCGTGGCGTAGTTGAGCGCGCTGGTGATCGGCTTTAAGGCCGCGAGAAACGACAGCGACTGAAAGCTCGCCAGACCGTTTTTCGGATCCAGCACCATATTGGAGATCAATACCGAGAACGCCCCCACTATGATGACTGGCATTAAGGTAATAAACGCAGACTTGATCGCCTGGATATAGCGATAGCTGTTGAAGGTAGTGGCAAAACTGCCCAGAGCGTCGATCAGTTTTTCCTGAAATGCCATAGGGTAATACCTCAGTAAAAGGGCTTTTATTGAATAAGGTGTACAGCCGGATACTATTGGTATGCCAAAAATAGCGTCCACAGGCGATTTGTTCTGTGATTAAGCTCCCAACGCCGTTAGAGGTATTCCAGATTATGATTTATCACCATTTTGGTATACCAATGGCAGGCATTTATTCCGCGGGCGATGATCGTTACTGAAAAGCGTGATCGTTATGGGGTTTTGTCCTTCCCACGTCGCTTATGCGCCGGATGGTCTGTGTTAAACTGCAAACCATTACGTGGAAACAGGAATTTCGAATGGCAACAATGCTGGATGTCTCACTGCGTGCGGGCGTGTCGAAGGCCACCGTTTCGCGCGTGCTGAACGGCACAGGTCAGGTTAAAGAGAGCACGCGCCAGCAGGTATTTCGCGCGATGGAGGAGCTGGGCTATCGTCCGAACTTTCTCGCGCGCTCGCTGGCTAACCAGACCAGCAACAGCATCGGTCTGGTCGTCTCGACGTTCGACGGTTTTTACTTTGGTCGTTTGCTACAGCAGGCGTCACGGCAGACCGAAACGCACGGTAAACAGCTGATTGTTACCGACGGTCACGATGCCCCTGAACAGGAAGAACTGGCGGTGCAGATGCTCGCCGACCGCAAGTGCGACGCCATCGTGCTGTACACGCGTTACATGAGCGAAAAGACGATCCTGAAGCTGATCAACAGCGTGCAGACGCCGCTGGTGATCATTAACCGCGAAGTGAGCCAGGCGGCGGATCGCTGCGTCTTCTTTGAACAGCAGGACGCAGCCTTCAAAGCGGTGGATTACCTGATAAGCCAGGGCCATCGGGAGATCGCCTGTATCACCGTCCCGATCCACACCCCAACGGGTAAAGCGCGGCTGATGGGCTACCGTAAGGCGCTGGAGAAGCACGGTATTCGTCTCGATGAGCGGCGGATTAAATACGGCGATGCAGGCATGACGCGGGGTTACGAGCTGTGCAAGGAGCTGATTGCGGAAAAGACATCGTTCAGCGCCCTGTTTGCCTGTAATGATGATATGGCCCTGGGCGCCTCCAAAGCATTACACCAGGCCGGGCTGAAGATCCCGCAGGATATTTCGCTGTTTGGTTTTGACGATGCCCCCAGCGCAAAGTGGCTGGAGCCTGCCCTGTCGTCGGTGTATTTGCCGATCGACAACATGATCGTCACGGCGATCGACCAGGCGATCCGGCTGGCAAAAAACCAGCCGGTTGAAGCGATCCCACCGTTCACCGGCACGCTGGTGTTACGCGATTCGGTGACAACAGGGCCCTGGTTTAATCAGACCAGCTCTAACGCCAGCAATTCCTGAATGGTCTGGCGACGGCGAATCAGCCGCGCCACGCCATTATCAAACAGCACTTCCGGCAGCAGCGGACGGCTATTGTAGTTCGAAGACATAGACGCCCCGTATGCACCGGTATCATGCAGCACCAGATAATCTCCCGGTTTTACCTCTGGCAGCGAACGGGTTTCGACTTTCCCGCCTTCCTGCTGAGTAAAGACGTCACCGGATTCACACAGCGGGCCGGCAACAACGGTCTCGATGCGCGGGGCGTTGACCAGATCGCGGCCATCGGCGGCAAGCGCGGTGATGTGATGATAGCTGCCGTACATGGACGGGCGCATCAGGTCGTTGAAGCCAGCATCAATCAGCACAAAGTGACGGCTTCCCATCTCCTTCACGCTCCGCACCTGCGCCACCAGCACGCCAGCTTCGGCGACCAGGAAACGACCCGGCTCAATCTCCAGCTTCACCGCATGGCCCAGATGAGTGGCGATGCTGTCACGCGCGGCGCTCCACAGGCCGTAATAGTGATCCGTGTCGATCGCCTCTTCCCCTTCGCGGTAAGGGATCGAAAGCCCTCCCCCGGCGGAGATCGCCTCCAGATCCTGACCAAAATCGATAACCTGACGCACCATCGCGCCACAGACCTGCTCAAGATGGCCATAATCCACGCCGGATCCGATATGCATGTGAATACCCACCAGCTTAAGGTTGTAACGTTGTAAAACCTCCAGCGCCGCAGGCATATCGGCATACCAAATCCCGTGCTTGCTGTTTTCGCCCCCGGTGTTGGTTTTCTGACTGTGACCGTGACCAAAGCCCGGGTTGATGCGCAGCCAGACGCGATGGCCCGGGGAAACCTGCCCAAGCTGTTCCAGCATATCCACCGAACCGGCATTCACCGGGATTTGCAGCTCGTGCACGCGCGCCAGCGTGGCGTCGTCTATCAGGTCAGCGGTGAAGACGATCGCGTCGCTATCGGCCTTTGGATCAAACCCGGCCGCCAGCGCACGTTCGATTTCACCCAGCGATACGGAGTCAACCTTCACGCCCTGCTCGAGCATCATGCGCAGAATATGAATATTGGAGCAGGCCTTCTGCGCAAAACGCACCACGTCAAACTGATGCAGCGCGGCGATTTTCTCGCGAACAATCTGCGCATCGTAGACCCACACCGGACAGCCGAATTCGGCAGGCAGGCGCAGCAGGTTATCGGCGTTTAAATCGGTTTCGGTCTGGTTGAGGGGGCGTGGCATGGTCGTCTCCGGTATTCTGTTTTTTATCATTACGCCATAGCCTGAAGAGAATAAAAAATATCGTTTTATCGTGAGTCTATGCAAAAATGATATGGACCACGCTCAGCCATCAGGTGCCCTATGCCCGCCGTTAACCTACGCCATATCGAGATTTTTCATGCGGTGATGACCACCGGCAATCTCACTGAAGCCGCGCAGATGCTGCACACCTCGCAGCCGACGGTCAGCCGCGAGCTGGCGCGTTTTGAGAAAGTGCTGGGGCTGAAGCTGTTTGAACGCACCCGCGGCAGGCTGCATCCAACGGTGCAGGGTTTACGTCTTTTTGAGGAGGTTCAGCGCTCCTGGTACGGGCTGGACAGGATCGTGAGCGCGGCGGAGAGCCTGAGGGAGTTTCGCCAGGGCGAGCTGTCCATCGTCTGCCTGCCGGTCTTTTCTCAGTCATTCCTGCCGGTACTGCTACAGCCGTTTCTGGCCCGCTATCCGGAGGTCAGCCTGACCATCGTGCCGCAGGAGTCGCCGCTGCTGGAGGAGTGGCTTTCGGCCCAGCGCCACGATCTGGGTCTGACCGAAACCCTCGTCACGCCAGCGGGAACGGAACGCACGGAGCTGCTCTCGCTGGATGAGGTCTGCGTGCTGCCTGCCAGCCACCCGCTTGCTTTCAAAGCAGTTCTGACCCCGGCAGATTTTCACGGTGAGAACTATATCAGCCTGTCGCAGACCGACAGCTACCGGCAGCTTCTGGATGGCCTGTTTGCCGAACATCAGGTGAAGCGGCGGATGGTGATGGAAACGCACAGTGCGGCATCAATTTGCGCGATGGTGCGCGCGGGCGTGGGTATTTCGGTGGTGAACCCGCTCACGGCTATGGACTACGCCAGCAGCGGCGTGGTTCTGCGCCGTTTTAGCGTTTCCGTTCCCTTTACCGTAAGCCTGATCCGCCCGCTGCACCGGCCCGCCTCAGCGCTGGTTGATGCCTTTAGTGAACACCTGATTGCGCACGCGCGTCAGGTGGCGCTTCGCTTACCTGACCTGCAAAAACCTTTATGACAGCATAAACTCCACCGCATCCGCGGCATGGATGGCGGCGGTATCAAAGACCGGTATCGGGCTTTGGTCTGCCGGCACCAGCAGGCCAATTTCGGTACAGCCGAAGATGACTCCTTCCGCCCCCTGCTGCGCCAGTTTCTCAATCACGCTGACGTACCAGGCGCGCGAAGCTTCGCTGAAGGTGCCGAGGCACAGTTCATCAAAAATAATCTGGTTAATGCGCGCCCGGTCTGCCTCCTCCGGGATCAGGCTTTCAATCCCGAACTGGCTACTCAGCCGCCCGCGGTAAAAATCCTGCTCCATGGTGTAGCGCGTCCCCAGCAGCGCCACGCGCGTCATGCCGGCGGCACGTATGGCACGCCCGGTGGCATCCGCGATATGTAAGAACGGCAGCGAACAGCGGTCTTCAATATGCGACGCCACCTTATGCATGGTGTTGGTACACAGCAGAATACCCTGCGCGCCCGCACGCTCCAGGCCAAGTGCGGCGTCTGCCAGCATTTGCCCGGCTTTGTCCCACTCCCCGCTCGACTGGCAGGCTTCTATTTCATGGAAATCCACGCTGTGCAGCAGCAGGCTGGCCGAATGCAGACCGCCCAGACGCTGTTTGACGCCTTCATTAATCAGGCGGTAGTACGGGATCGTTGATTCCCAGCTCATGCCCCCTAACAGACCGATCGTTTTCATCTTTCCTCCTGTACGTTTCACCCAGTGAAGCAAACTTGTGATCGCCTTTCCAGTTATTTGGCTAAACGTTTTCTTTTCGCTGCGGCTGAGATAAGTTAAATGAAACAATGTTTCATTACATAACAGGGCGAAAATATGTTTATTTTCCATAAAGAGACCACGCTTGAGGATTTGGGCAACGGCGTGACGCGTCGTATTCTGGCGCACGATGGCAGGATGATGGCGGTGGAAGTGAATTTCGAGCAAGGTGCGATTGGCCCGCTGCATAACCACCCGCATGAGCAGCTCACCTACGTTCTCTCGGGGGAATTTGAGTTCACCATTGGCGAGGAAAAGCATGTGGTGACGGCGGGCGACACTCTCTATAAAAAGCCGCACGTGATGCACGGCTGCGTTTGCCTCAAACCCGGCACCTTGCTGGATACCTTTACGCCGGTACGCGAGGATTTCCTGAAATAAAAAAAGGCGCTCATCAGAGCGCCTTTTTTCATGTTATTCCGTAACCGGCTCAGGAAGTTGTTCCGGCAGCGGGTTGCGGGAGCGCATTGCTTCGCGCAGCAGCACGCTGCCACAGGCGAACAGCCCACCCAGAATACCCGCCAGCAGCACGATCAGTGCTTTGCCCGGGCCATCTTTTTTCACCGGCATAGAAGGAGAGAGCTGGTATTTGAACGGCTCCAGGCTCACGTCTTCGAAGGAGAGTTTTTGCAGCTGCGCCAGATAGTATTCGCGGTTCTGGAAATCGGCGTTCAGCTCAGAAACATCCTTCAGATTTTTTTCAATCTGCAATTTCTGCGCAATCCCGTCCGCGCCGAGCGCGACGGAGTAATCCGGATCGTCTTTCACCGCCTGTCCGTTACTGTAAACCGGCTTTTTGATCCCTGCCGCGTTCGCCACTTCCAGCGAGTAGTTAAGGCGTTGCAGGTTGGTATTGTGGATATTGGTCAGTCGAACCCGATCCAGCTCCAGCTGCTGCTGAACCGTTTTGGTTCTCAGGATCAGCTGATCGCGGATGTTTTGCATGGTCTCCTGCTCGACGATGCGGGAAATGTACTGAATGTAACCATTCAACACTTTCTGCGCGTCCTCTGCCGTTGGGGCAGTGAAGCTTAACGTCCAGGAGAGATACGGTGCTTTATCAGCATTTTTTTCCTGGGTGTTATCAATAGCCTTCATCTTTTCGGCGATATTGACCACCGCGCGGTGCAGCTCCAGCGGGTCAACCTCGGCGCCATCGAGCTGAGCCATCACGTAAGGAGAGCTCTTCATGTACTCTTCAAGCAGGGACTGAGACTGAAACTTTTTGATAAACAGATTAAATACATCCGCACGGGTAACTTTAACGTCCACATCAAGCACCTGCAGCGTCACCATCATCTGGCGCAGCGAACTCCACTGCGTCTGTTCCGCTGGCGTAATGACCGCTTTACTGGTCCATTTTTGCGGTATCAGGAAGGCGATTGCCAGGCCGACCAGTGCAAATGCAAACACAATGGTAATGATGCGTTTTTTTGCTGCCAGCAGGACGTCCAGCAGACCCAGGAGATCTATTTCTTTAGCGCTGACCGCCGGGGGAGCATAGTGAGGAAAGTTGAGATCCGTATGTTGTTTGAAATCCATTGCTGACATAACTGTTCTTCTTTTAAGGATGCAGTGAAATTCTGCCTGACTGGTTCCGGTTTGAGAAATCATACAAGAATGTAAGAATTATCTGAATGCCGAATTGGTACATCTGTAGACCTGCTATCAGATCTGGTAGTTAGCCACGCTGCGTGACTATTGTTTTTCCCGTTTCCACTTGTGCTTCGTATCGCCTCCTCGCAGCCCCGACGAACGTCCGTGAAAAGGCAAAAATGCCACCTCCCTCACTATATTGAAACAGCGTTTCGACGCTGATCACATTTCCATCATTAAGCGAATGACGCAGAAATAAATCGCAATAATATAAAATAAAACGATGTTTTAGTATCCAAGAACGGCGGTTCAGCTCTTTTGAAACCCAACGCATTTAGCGCAAAGAGGAAGGCAAAAAAGCGTTAAAAAACAATTTTATATTTAGCCGACGCCAGATATTGCACCCTAAAACTCAGCTCTCATGCCGCGCGATGCTGGCCTGGGAAGATGTAACAAAGCAGATTCCGTTTTAAACCATTGATCGCCAGGTAGGTATGTATGAATGAAAACAAGCTGCTGGGGCTCGCATGGATATCACCCTACATCATCGGGTTGATACTCTTTACGGCATTCCCCTTCGTCTCATCATTTTTCCTCAGCTTTACGGATTACGATTTGATGAGTCCGCCGGTGTTTAACGGCATCGAAAACTATCGCTACATGTTTACCGAAGACACGCTCTTCTGGAAATCAATGGGCGTGACCTTTGCATACGTATTTTTAACCATTCCGTTAAAGCTCGCCTTCGCATTAGGGATTGCCTTTGTCCTGAACTTTAAATTACGCGGCATCGGATTTTTCCGTACTGCCTACTATATTCCGTCGATCCTCGGCAGTTCCGTCGCCATTGCCGTATTGTGGCGCGCCTTATTTGCCATCGATGGCCTGCTGAACAGCTTTATCGGCGTATTTGGTTTTGACCCGGTGAACTGGCTGGGTGAACCGTCACTGGCACTAATGTCCGTTACCCTGCTGCGCGTCTGGCAGTTCGGTTCCGCGATGGTCATCTTCCTGGCCGCGCTGCAAAACGTACCGCAGTCCCAGTATGAAGCGGCGATGATCGATGGCGCATCGAAATGGCAGATGTTCATGAAGGTGACCGTGCCGCTGATTACGCCGGTGATCTTCTTCAACTTCATCATGCAGACCACGCAGGCGTTCCAGGAATTTACCGGGCCGTACGTGATCACCGGCGGCGGGCCGACCTATTCGACCTACCTGTTCTCGCTCTACATCTACGACACCGCGTTTAAGTATTTCGATATGGGTTATGGCGCGGCGCTGGCGTGGATCCTGTTCCTGGTGGTGGCCGTCTTCGCCGGTATCGCCTTTAAGTCGTCGAAATACTGGGTGTTCTACTCCGCCGATAAAGGAGGCAAAAATGGCTGATATTCAACAACTCTCCACGGCAAGAAGCATCGCCGAACGCGAAGTAGCCCGCACGCTGCGCAGAGAGAAAATCAATGCCACCGTTCGCTATGCGATCCTGCTGTTTGTCGGCCTGCTGATGCTTTACCCGCTGGTGTGGATGTTCTCCGCGTCGTTCAAACCGAACCACGAGATCTTCACCACCCTGAGCCTGTGGCCTGCCCATGCCACCTGGGACGGCTTCATCAACGGCTGGAAAACCGGCACCGAGTACAACTTCGGCCACTACATGCTGAACACCTTTAAGTATGTGATCCCGAAAGTGATCCTGACCATTATCTCCTCCACCATCGTGGCGTATGGCTTTGCCCGCTTCGAGATCCCGTGGAAGAAGTTCTGGTTCGCCACGCTCATTACCACCATGCTGCTACCCAGCACCGTGCTGCTGATCCCGCAGTACCTGATGTTCCGTGAAATGGGCATGCTGAACAGCTATATGCCGCTGTACCTGCCGCTGGCCTTCGCCACCCAGGGGTTCTTCGTCTTCATGCTGATCCAGTTCCTGCGCGGCGTCCCGCGTGACATGGAAGAGGCGGCGCAGATTGACGGCTGTAACTCCCTTCAGGTGCTGTGGTACGTGGTTGTGCCGATCCTTAAACCGGCCATTATCTCCGTCGCCCTGTTCCAGTTCATGTGGTCCATGAACGACTTTATCGGGCCGCTGATTTATGTCTACAGCGTGGATAAATACCCGATTGCACTGGCGCTGAAAATGTCCATCGACGTCACCGAAGGGGCGCCGTGGAACGAAATTCTGGCAATGGCGAGCATCTCCATTCTGCCATCCATCATTGTCTTCTTCCTGGCACAGCGCTACTTCGTACAGGGCGTCACCAGCAGCGGAATTAAAGGTTAAGAGGGAAATACCATGGCTGAAGTTATTTTCAACAAGCTGGAAAAGGTCTACTCCAACGGTTTTAAAGCGGTACACGCTATCGATCTTAAAATCGCCGAAGGGGAATTCATGGTGATCGTCGGCCCATCCGGCTGCGCCAAATCCACTACTCTGCGCATGCTGGCGGGACTGGAAACCATCAGCGGCGGCGAGGTGCGTATCGGCGACAAGATCGTGAACAACCTCGCGCCGAAAGAGCGCGGGATTGCGATGGTGTTCCAGAACTACGCCCTCTATCCACACATGACGGTGCGCGAGAATCTGGCCTTTGGCCTCAAGTTGAGCAAGCTGCCGAAAGATCAGATTGAGTCCCAGGTGAATGAAGCCGCCAAAATTCTTGAGCTTGAAGAGCTGCTCGACCGCCTGCCGCGCCAGCTTTCCGGCGGCCAGGCGCAGCGCGTGGCGGTAGGCCGTGCGATTGTGAAAAAACCGGATGTGTTCCTGTTCGATGAGCCGCTTTCAAACCTCGACGCCAAACTGCGCGCCTCGATGCGTATCCGTATTTCCGACCTGCATAAGCAGCTGAAGAAATCCGGAAAACCGGCCACCACCGTTTACGTGACCCACGACCAGACCGAAGCGATGACCATGGGCGACCGCATCTGCGTGATGAAGCTTGGCCATATCATGCAGGTGGATACGCCGGACAATCTCTACCACAAGCCGAAGAACATGTTCGTGGCGGGCTTTATCGGCGCGCCGGAGATGAATATACGCAAAAGCGTGCTGGTCGAAAAAGCGGGACAGCTGCACATCGCCATTGGTGATGAAAGCATGCCGCTGAATGCGGAGAAGCAGGAGAAAGTCGCCGCTTACGCGGGTAAGGAGATCTTCTTCGGCGTGCGCCCGGAATTTGTGTCGCTCTCTGATGAGCCCTTCCCGAACGGCGGCTGTAGTGGGGAGATGGTGCGCGTTGAGAACATGGGCCACGAATTCTTTGTGTACCTGAAGGTCGCGGACTACGAACTGACCGCCAGAATCCCGTCCGATGAAGCTAAGCCAATGATTGATAAGGGACTTCATCGTAAGGTGTATTTCACGTTTGATATGAATAAGTGTCATATTTTTGACGCAAAAACTGAACAGAACCTCTCTCTCTGATGGAGTGATAAAAATGAAAAAAGTGCTTTTAAGCGCAGCTATCTCCGCGACCCTGGGCCTTACCGCTTTGCCATCGATGGCGCAGAATGTGGATTTACGGATGTCCTGGTGGGGCGGCAACGGCCGTCACCAGGTCACCCTGAAAGCGCTGGAGGAGTTCCATAAGCAGAACCCGGACATCAACGTGAAAGCGGAATACACCGGCTGGGACGGTCACCTCTCCCGTCTGACCACCCAGATTGCGGGTGGAACCGAGCCAGACGTAATGCAGACGAACTGGAACTGGCTGCCGATCTTCTCCAAAACCGGTGACGGCTTCTACGATCTAAACAAGATGAAAGAGGTGATCGACCTGTCGCAGTTCGATCCCAAAGAGCTGCAAACCACCACCGTGGATGGCAAGCTGAACGGCATTCCGATCTCGGTGACGGCGCGGGTGTTCTACTTCAATGACGAAACCTGGAAAAAAGCGGGTATTGCGTACCCGAAAACCTGGGACGAGCTGATGGCGGCCGGTAAAACCTTCGAGAGCAAGCTCGGTAAGCAATACTATCCGGTGATCCTCGAGCACCAGGATACGCTGGCGCTGCTGAATTCGTACATGATCCAGAAGTACAACATTCCTGCGGTGGATGAGAAAACCAAAAAGTTCAGCTACACAAAGGAACAGTGGGTGGAGTTCTTCCAGACCTACAAAAAGCTGATCGACAGCCACGTCATGCCGGACACCAAATATTATGCCTCATTTGGTAAGAGCAACATGTATGAGATGAAGCCGTGGATCCAGGGAGAATGGGGCGGCACCTATATGTGGAACTCCACCATCAACAAATATTCCGACAACCTGAAGCCACCGGCGAAACTGGAGCTGGGCAGCTACCCAATGCTGCCGGGCGCCACCGACGCGGGCCTGTTCTTCAAACCGGCGCAAATGCTGTCGATTGGTAAGTCGACCAAAAACCCGGAAGCGGCGGCGAAGCTGATTAATTTCCTGCTCAACAGCAAAGAAGGGGTCGATACGCTGGGTCTTGAGCGTGGCGTACCGCTGAGCAAAGTAGCGGTGCAGTATCTGACTGAAGACGGCACCATTAAAGAGGACGATCCTTCCGTGGCAGGCCTGCGTCTGGCGCAGTCGCTGCCGGCGAAACTCACCGTCTCGCCATACTTTGACGACCCACAGATTGTGGCGCAGTTCGGTACTTCTTTGCAGTATATCGACTACGGGCAGAAAACCGTGGAAGAGACGGCCGCTGACTTCCAGCGTCAGGCGGAGCGTATTTTGAGACGTGCGATGCGGTAAACACTAAGCCGCTTACCCGGCCTACACGGTATCGTAGGCCCGGTAAGCGAAGCACCACCGGGCAATTACATTACACGCCGATATTACGTAGTTTCTCCCCTCTCATCAGCTTGCGTTCAATATGCTCCAGGGTCACGCCCTTGGTTTCGGGGATCAGCCAGAAGGTCACACCGATAAACGCCACGTTCAGCACCGTATAGAGCCAGAAGGTGCCTGCCGCGCCAATCGCATCCAGCAGCGTCAGGAAGGTCGCGCCAATGATCATGTTCGACACCCAGTTGGTGGTGGTGGAACAGGTGATACCAAAGTCGCGGCATTTCAGCGGCTGTATTTCAGAGCACAGGATCCACACCACCGGCGCGGCGCTCATCGCGTAACCGGCGATACACATCATGGTCATGCCCACGGAGAGCCAGGAGAGGCCGCTTGACGCCGTGCCGTTATCGAACTGCATCAGGCAGTAGCCAAGGATTAAGGTGCCGAGCGCCATCACGCTAAAGCCAATTTTCAGGGCGGGTTTACGTCCGGCCTTATCAACGGTGAACACCGCGATAAAGGTGGCGAACATAAAGGTCAGCCCCACCACCAGCGTGGCGATCATCTGCTGTTCGGTGGTGGTAAAACCGGCCATTTTAAAAATGCGCGGGGCGTAATACATAATGATGTTCATCCCCGTAAACTGCTGCATCGCCTGTAACAGCATGCCGAGGAACACTGCGCGGCGCACGTTGCGGTTCGCCTTAAACAGGGACCAGCCGCCCTGCTTCAGCTTCAGGCTTTCACGGATTTCGTTCAGCTCTTCACGCGCTTTTTCAGACGTGTCGCGCAACATGCGCAGTACCTCTTCCGCCTCCACGTGACGCCCTTTTTGCGCCAGCCAGCGCGGGCTGTTCGGCAGGAAAATGACTAACACAATCAGCAGCAGCGCAGGCAGCGCCAGCACGCCAAGCATTGCCCGCCAGTTGCCGCTGTAGCTGAAGTACGTATCCGACAGAAACGCCAGCACGATACCGAGCGTCACCATCAGCTGATACATACTGATCATCTTCCCGCGCACGTTCTCGCTTGCCATTTCAGAGAGATAAAGCGGCGCGGTGTAGGACGCGATACCCACCGCTACGCCAAGCAGCACGCGTGAAAGCAGCAGCACTTCTATGTTTGTCGCAAACGCGGAGCCGATGGAGCCTGCGACGAACAGGATCGCCCCAACCATCAGGCTGTATTTGCGCCCGAGACGGAACGACAGCCAGCCGTTAAACAACGCGCCGATGGCCGCGCCCAGCATCATGCTGCTTACCACCCACTCTTGCAGGCGGTTGCTTAACGTAAAGTGGTCGGTAATAAAGGGCAGTGCGCCAGCGATAACGCCGATATCCAGACCAAACAGTAGACCGGCTACGGCGGCCGCAACAGAAACAAACTGGTTCATGCGTCGGGTATCGCGCAGCGCAGCGGGCATAAGGGTAGAGTCATTTATAGATGTCATAGTTTCCTGCCTCAACAGCGAAATTCGTTAAGTGAAATTACGAGATACCGGAAGAAAGTGTCAGGTCGGAACTGGTGAAGATATGGATTATTTCGCTACGACATACCGTTCTGTGATGGACATTACAATTTCAAATCAGGGTGGTTTAACCTTATTTTTTATTAATTAGTTAATATTTAAGCAATAAATGTGTGATACCCGTCATTTATTCCTTTTTAGTATGGATTTTTCATCTTTAAGGATATGGATAAAGCCAATTTTGGCGCAAAAAAAACCTCCACCCGAGGGCAGAGGTTCTTTATTAAGGCTGAATTAACGTGCCAGCCAGCCGCCGTCAACGGCGACGGTATAGCCGTTAATGTAATCCGAAGCCGGAGAAGCCAGGAACACAACCGGGCCCATCAGATCGCTCGGCAGACCCCAGCGACCCGCTGGAATACGTTCCAGAATTGCCGCGCTGCGCTCTTCATCAGCACGCAGCTGCTGGGTATTGTTGGTGGCCATGTAGCCCGGCGCAATCGCGTTGACGTTGATATTGTGCTGCGCCCACTCGTTCGCCAGCAGACGGGTCACGCCCATCACGGCGCTCTTCGATGCGGTGTAAGACGGTACGCGGATGCCGCCCTGGAAAGAGAGCATGGAGGCAATATTGATGATCTTGCCGCCTTTCCCCTGCGCGATGAAGTGCTTCGCAGCCGCCTGGGACATAAAGAACACGCTCTTGATGTTCAGGTTCATCACGTCGTCCCAGTCCGTTTCGCTGAAGTTAATCGCATCTTCACGGCGAATCAGGCCCGCATTGTTGACCAGAATATCGATATGTCCGAACTCCGCCACCGCGCGATCCAGCAGTTCAGGGATCGCATCGATTTTGCGCAGGTCCGCGGTCAGGCTCAGGAAACGACGGCCCAGCGCGGTGACGCGCTCGATGGTTTCCGTTGGCTCTACGATGTTAATCCCGACGATATCACAGCCCGCTTCCGCCAGACCTAACGCCATACCCTGCCCCAGCCCGGTGTCACACCCGGAAACCACAGCCACTTTACCCTGCAGAGAAAATGCATCCAGAATCATGTTTGTTCCTTAATCGTTCAGCGCCTGTCACCAACAGGCAGATGTATGCTTAACTGCCTGCGACTAGCGCAGATCCTTAACAGCGACGTGGTCCATGTCATCGAAGACCTGGTTTTCACCGACCATACCCCAGATAAAGGTATAAGCTTTCGTTCCCACGCCAGAGTGGATGGACCAGCTTGGCGAAATGACCGCCTGCTCGTTGTGCATCACGATATGGCGAGTTTCCTGCGGCTGTCCCATCATGTGGAACACGCAGGCATCTTCATCCATGTTGAAGTAGAAATAGACTTCCATGCGGCGCTCGTGGGTATGGCACGGCATGGTGTTCCACAGGTTGCCCGGCGCAAGCTCGGTCAGCCCCATGCTGAGCTGGCAAGTTTCCAGCACATCCGGTACGAAGTATTTATTGATGGTGCGGCGGTTGCTGGTGAGGTTGTCACCAAGGGTCACCGGGGCAACGTCCGCTGGCGTGACTTTTTTGGTTGGGTAAGTCGTATGAGCCGGGGCGCAGTTGTAGTAAAACTTCGCCGGTTTGCTGCCATCGATGCTGGCGAACACCACTTCTTTCGCGCCTTTTCCGACGTACAGCGCGTCACGGTGACCAATTTCGTAGCACTGGCCATCGACGGTTATGGTGCCCGGCCCGCCAATGTTAATCACGCCCAGTTCACGGCGTTCGAGGAAGTAGCTCACGCCCAGCTGTTTGCCCACTTCACCGCCCACGGAGACGGTTTTCGCCACCGGCATAATCCCGCCCACAATAATGCGGTCAATATGGCTGTAGACCATGGTGTACTTGTCGGCTTCGAACACTTGCTCAACTAAAAACTCACTGCGCAACCCCTGAGTATCCAGCGTTTTTGCGTGCGCACTGTGGATGCTTTGTCTGACGTCCACGTAAACCTCCAGAATTGATCGTGCCCGAAGGCAAAGATGAATAACGAAACAATGTTCCGTTTTCGTGATGAACACATATTATCCCCTGTACATGGGGTTTTCAATTACATTTAAAACAACGTTTCATTTTTTCTGTATGTTTATGCCAGAAATGGTGTTTCGATCACGATAAATCTTTAAGCCCCTCAATCTGGCTAAAGAAACTGAGAATTTGCGCTGTCAGTCACACACAATGAAACGACGTTTTGATAATTTAACACCTAGTTTTCAACCTATATTACGCGTTCAAAGGAGTGCATTATGGCTAAAGGTATGCGGGTCAAGCTGAACTACGAGGTCAGCCGCGATCCGGATACAGGCGTGGAAGTTACCCGCCTGACCCCACCGGAAGTAACCTGTCATCGCAACTACTTTTACCAGAAGTGCTTCTTTAACGATGGCAGCCACCTGCTGTTCGCCGGGGAGTTCGACGGTCACTGGAACTATTACCTGCTGGATCTGAAAAACGCCGAAGCGGTGCAGCTGACCGAAGGCGCGGGCGATAACACCTTTGGCGGGTTCCTCTCTCCGGACGATCAATCCCTCTACTATGTGAAGAACGATCGCACCCTGCTTGAGGTGGATTTACAGACGCTGGCAGAGCGCGAAGTGTACCGCGTCCCGGAAGAGTGGGTTGGCTACGGCACCTGGGTCGCGAACAGCGACTGCACCAAACTGGTAGGTATTGAGATTGCCAGACGTGACTGGACGCCACTCAACGACTGGAAAATTTTCCACGACTTCTTCCACAAAGGGCCGCACTGCCGCCTGCTGCGCGTTGATCTAAAAACGGGTGAAAGCACCACCATCCATGACGAGAAGATCTGGCTGGGACATCCGATTTATCGCCCGTTCGATGACAATACCGTGGCCTTCTGTCATGAAGGGCCACACGACCTGGTTGACGCCCGCATGTGGCTGGTCAACGAAGATGGCAGCAACGTGCGGAAAGTGAAAACGCACGCGGAAGGGGAAAGCTGCACGCATGAATTTTGGGTGCCGGACGGGTCCGCGCTGATCTACGTCTCTTACCTGAAAGGTCAGCAAGGGCGCACCATCTCCCGCTTCAATCCGGACACCGGCGTGAATGAAGCGGTAATGAACATGCCCGCCTGTTCGCACCTGATGAGCAATGTTGACGGCACCATGCTGGTTGGCGACGGTTCCGGCACGCCTGTCGATGTGAAAGACACCGGCGGCTACACCATTGATAACGATCCTTATCTGTATGCCTTTGACGTGGCGAAGAAAGCCTATTACCGCATTGCCCGTCATGACACTTCCTGGGCTACGGTGGCGAACAGCCGCCAGGTAACCCACCCGCATCCGTCCTTCACGCCGGACGAAAAAGCGGTGCTGTACAGTTCCGATAAAGACGGCAAACCGGCCCTCTATATCGCGAAACTCCCCGAGCAACCTGAAATGTTGCATGCCTGAATGAGTTAGTGTTTCTGTAACTGGCCTTGCCCTCCGATTCGGAGGGCTTTTTTTTGGGTGATTGCGGCGCTTTTTGCCGGGTGGCGCTAACGCTTACCCGGCCTACGAAACGACTGATTCGAGAGAAAGTGTAGCCGGGTAAGCGCATCGCCATCCGGCATACGAAACGACGGAGTGGAAGGAAAGTGTAGGCCGGGTAAGCGAAGCGCCACCCGGCGGTTTTTAGCGAAGAAGCTGGATTATCAGAAGGAGTACGCCACGCCTAAACGGAAACGGGTCTGGCGTTCGTCAGTGTCTTTAACCCCCACGTTGCCCACCTCAACATACGGTGCCCAGTTTTTATCCCATTTGTAGGCGAGCTTGGCGTTATATTCATTGGAATAATCTTTATTGTTATTTCGGGCCACGCCTTCAGAGCTTTTCGCGTAAACATAGTTCAGCTCGGTACGCCAGTCACCTAATACCCAACCGACCCACGCATCACCACGGTTAACTTTATCATCGTCCTTATTTGAGCTTGACGGGTAGCGGGTATATTCATAACGGTAACGCGCGGCCACGTAGAAGCCATTATCGAAACTATATTGCACATGCAGATTCGGTTTATAAATGGTACGACTGTCTGTGCTTTCAATCGTAAACGCAGGCGTCAGGGCGATATTGTCTGTCGCTTTCCAGCGCCAGCTAATCTGATCTTCGTGACCGTTCCCCACCACATCCGCGAATGGCTGATCTGCCTTGTCCCCGCCTGATTTCCACTTCGCCTCGACTGAAAAACCGAAGCCATTGTCAAAGCGGTGCGAGACGGCAACACGGTCGGCATTCGAGCCGCTGTCAATATATTCGTGACGCAGATCGACGGTAACGGCGCTAGCCGCAAAAGAGGCACTAATAAGGGAAGCAAGGAGCAGAGATTTCTTAAACATGAAAAAACCCTCAATTAAAATAACGTTTCGTTTTTATGAAACTTGAGTTTATTTTTTATGTACCGTTATTTTAGTGACAAGGATCGAAATTATTTGTTTCATTTTTTTTGGCAAAGATCGACGTGAACCTCATCAACAAAAAAGGCGTATAACGCATAAATTCCAGGCGTGAGATCACACTAAGAACTTCACAAAGCGAATAATTCACCGCGCAATAATTATTGTGGGCTTAAGAAAGAACGCAGAAGTGTTAAAAAAGGATTCTGCGGACATAAAAAAACCTCCCGAGGGAGGCTTTCTGTGCGCAGAGGGGGAAATTACCGTTCGATAGCCAGGGCTACCCCCTGCCCTCCGCCAATGCAGAGCGTTGCGATCCCTTTTCGGGCGTTACGCTTTTTCATTTCGTGGACTAGCGACACCAGAATGCGGCAGCCGGAAGCGCCAATAGGATGACCGAGCGCGATCGCACCGCCGTTGACGTTGACCCGCAGCGGATCCCATTCCAGCATTTTCCCGACCGAGATCGCCTGTGCAGCAAAGGCTTCATTGACTTCAATCAGATCTACATCGTTCAGCTGCCAGCCCGCCCGCTCAAGACAGCGGCGCGTGGCATAGACCGGGGCGATCCCCATTAACGCAGGATCAACACCCACGCTGGCAAACGCTTTGATGCGCGCCAGCACCGGCAGCGCCAGCTCCTGGGCTTTGCTTTCACTCATCATCATCACCGCCGCCGCACCGTCGTTAATGGATGATGCGTTACCTGCCGTTACAGAACCGAGCGTTTCGAAGGCCGGATCGAGTTTTGCCAGCCCTTCTGCGCTGGCATCGGTGCGCGGCTGCTCGTCGGTATCAACGATGAGCGCTTCGCCGTTCTGGCGCAGGGTACTGACCGGGACAATTTCATCGCGAAAACGGCCGGAGTCGATCGCCGCGCGTGCTTTTTGCTGCGAGCTAAGCGCATACGCATCCTGAAGCTCGCGGCTGATGCCGTATTCCCGCGCCAGGTTTTCCGCCGTTACGCCCATATGGTAGTCGTTGAAGGCGTCCCACAGCCCGTCATGAACCAGGCTGTCAAGCAGTTGACTGTTCCCGAGCTGCGCGCCGGTCCGGCTGTCGGTCAGGACATGCGGGGCGCGGCTCATGTTTTCCTGCCCTCCGGCAATGACCACGTCCGCTTCACCGCACTGGATGGCCTGCGTCGCAAGATGGAGCGCTTTCAAACCTGAACCACAGACGTCGTTGATGGTAATCGCCGAAACGGTGTTAGGCAGGCCGCCTTTCAGCGCCGCCTGGCGCGCAGGGTTTTGTCCCGCGCCAGCGGTCAGCACCTGGCCGAGGATCACCTCATCAATTTCATGTGCGGCAACCCCGCTGCGTTCCACCAGCGCTCTTACCACCACGCTGCCGAGATCAACCGCAGAGTGACGCGCAAGCGCTCCCTGAAAACAGCCGATAGCCGTACGTAACGCACCCACTATAACGACATCTTTCATCACGACCTCTGTGCAAAATGACATGACGATAGTAGAGGATTGTTATCAACAATTGACGCAAATGTTTAAAATTAGTGAGTTTAGTCACAGGATTATCGTGCGTCCTGCAAGTACTGGCGCAGCCAGCTTCCGGCGACGCCGGGCGGGGTTCTTTTGTTCCATACCAGATCGATGGCAATCGACCTCGGCCAGCCCGGCACGTTCAGCTGCACCAGCGATTTCGATGCGGCAAATTCGTCGACCAGCGCGCAGGGTAAGGCGCACCAGCCAAAGCCCTGTACCGCCATGCTCAGCAGCAGCAGGTAGTTCGGCGCAGACCAGACCGGCCCGCGCGCAAGGGGCGCTTCCCGTTCAAGATAGGTACTCAGCCGCAGCTCGCGCCAGCCATGCAGCTCGTCCGCCTGCGTCTCATGTTGCCCTGCCAGAGGATGTCCGGCAGAAACGTAAATAGCCATCCGCGTCTGCATAGGCAGGCGGGTCGCGCCAATATCGGTCGGGTAGCTGTCGCGTGCTTCCGTCAGGCCAATTTGCGCCCGCTCCTTTTGCAGCAGATCGATCACGTCCTCCTCTTCCCCAATCAGACACTCGAATTCGGTGTGCGGAAAACGCTGGTCGAACTGGCTCATCATCTCTTCCAGTACGGCCGGGTTAAGCGTATCGGAGAGAACAAAGGTAAAACGCGCCTCCGTTTGCGCCGTTAAGGATACGGCCAGCTCATCAAGGCGCGCGCTGGCGGCGAGGATTGACTGGACATAGCCCAGCACCTGTTCACCCTGGGCGGTTAACACCGGGTGACGGCCCGAGCGATCAAACAGCTCAAAGCCAAGGTCAGCTTCAAGGTTGGCGATGGAGGTGCTGATGGTGGACTGGCTTTTACGCAGCCGTCGTGCCGCAGCTGAAAACGAACCTGCAGCGACAGTTTCAACAAACGCGGTCAGTGCTTCGGGAGAATAACGCATGATGTATCTACTTTATCGATGGATACCATCTTTTATATATCACCTTAAGCGATAAGAATAGGCCGCATCAACGCCCATACTGGCGTCTATATGAGGTAAATATGCAACATCAGGATGCACTCCAACGTAAATTGCCGGAGCGGATCTTCCATGCCGTCTGTTTTGAAGGTATTGCTACGGCGATCCTCGCCCCTACGGCCGCGTGGCTAATGCAGCGCTCGGTGGTTGAAATGGGGGGTCTCACTATTATTCTGGCGACCACGGCAATGCTCTGGAACATTATCTATAACTTTGGCTTCGACCGTTTCTGGCCCGTTCAGCGGGTGAAGCGCACGGCAAAAGTGCGCGCCCTGCATGCGCTGGGTTTTGAATGCGGCTTTATTGTGATTGGCGTAACCATCGTTGCCGCCGTGCTGGGCGTGACGCTGCTCCAGGCCTTCACGCTGGAGATTGGTTTCTTCCTGTTCTTCCTGCCGTACACCATGCTCTACAACTGGGTGTATGACACCCTGCGGGAGAAAATTATCAAGCGCCGCCAGCAACGTCGCGCCCTGGCAAGCGAATGACCTTCCGGCCGGAGACCTTCTCCGGCCCAACCCCAGCGAAGCAACGGCGACCTCAACGCATAATTATGGTAAATTGCACTCCTTTTTGTTCGTTTTATAGTTGATACGTTGCTCTAATGTCGAAAATTTGGTCAAAAGAAGAGACTCTCTGGAGTTTCGCCCTCTACGGCACTGCCGTGGGCGCAGGAACCCTGTTCTTGCCCATTCAGCTCGGCTCTGCTGGCGCAATTGTCCTGCTGATCACCGCCCTTGTGGCGTATCCCTTAACCTACTGGCCGCATAAAGCGCTGGCGCAATTTATTCTGTCGTCGAAGACGAAAGGCAACGAAGGGATCACCGGTGCCGTTTCCCATTACTACGGCAAAAAGATCGGCAACCTCATCACCACGCTCTATTTCGTGGCCTTCTTTGTGGTGGTTCTGATTTACGCGGTGGCGATAACCAACTCACTTACTGAACAGCTGGCGAAACGGATGACGGTGGATACCAGCGTGCGGATGCTGGTGAGTTTTGGCGTGGTGCTGATTTTGAATCTGATCTTCCTGATGGGGCGGCACATCACCATTAAGGTGATGGGTTTCCTTGTCTTTCCGCTGATCGCCTATTTCCTGTTTGTCTCGCTGTATCTGACGGGCAGCTGGCAGCCGTCGCTGCTGACCAGCCAGATGGCCTTCGACCAGCATACGCTGCACCAGGTGTGGATATCGATCCCGGTGATGGTTTTCGCTTTTAGCCATACCCCGATCATCTCGACCTTCGCCGTAGATCGTCGCGAGAAATACGGTGAAGAGGCTATGGGTAAATGCAAAAAAATCATGAAAGTGGCGTACCTGATCATCTGCCTCAGCGTGCTGTTCTTTGTGTTCAGCTGCCTGCTTTCGATTCCACCGTCCTATATCGTGGCGGCAAAAGAGGAAGGGGTGACGATCCTGTCCGCGCTGTCGATGATGCCTTCGTCCCCGGCATGGCTGGGCATTTCCGGCATTATCGTGGCAATTATAGCGATGTCGAAATCGTTCCTCGGCACCTATTTTGGCGTGATTGAAGGGGCAACGGAAATTGTGAAATCGTCACTGAATCAGGTGGGTGTGAAGAAAAGTCGTGCCTTTAACCGCGCGGTTTCGATTCTCGGCGTGTCGCTGATTACCTTTGCGGTCTGCTGCATCAACCCGAATGCGATCTCCATGATTTACGCCATCAGCGGTCCGCTTATCGCCATGATCCTGTTCATCATGCCGACGCTGTCGACGTACCTGATCCCGTCGTTAAAACCGTACCGCTCCATCGGCAACCTGCTGACGCTGATTGTGGGTGTGCTGTGTGTGTCGGTGATGTTTGTCGGTTGAGTGTGCTGCCCGGCGCAATGCCGGGCATCTGTTTTACGCCCGAATATCGTCATACTCCCGCGTATTATCAAACTCATGCTTCGCAAACGGACACAGCGGGATAATTTTACGGTTCTCCCCGCGCATCTTCTCTACCACCTTCGCCACCAGCTGCTTACCCACACCCTGCCCTTTCAGGCTCGGATCCACATCGGTGTGCTCGATGATGCTCAGATGCTCGCCGGTCGGGACAAAGACGATCTCCGCAACCTGATTGCCTTCGGCGTCGTTGACATAAAACTTGTTATGGCCTTCAAGAATATCCATGGTTCCTCACTTATTTTAGGCGGTACTTCAGCGCACCGCTCGGGCAGGTATCAATTACGCGCGCAACAGTTTCTGCATCCACTTCATCCGGTGCGATCCAGGGTTTACGCTTCAGGTCGAACAGCGCCGCGCTGCCGCGTACGCAGTTGCCCGAGTGTTTGCAGATCCCTGTGTTGAAGTAGACATCGATTTTCTCACCGGTATAGGCCCGGTACCCTGCATCCAGTAGCTCCTGATCCATGACATTGCCTCTGTAATGATTGTGGTGACAAATGCAGCATACCCTCACCCGATCCGCCTGACCACGTCAAAAACGACGATCGGATACACTGTTTCGGCTCGTTATTTTACTTCCCGCTTAAGACTATTCCGATTATAAAGACTCAGGTCGGTAAGATATATTTTTGCGCTACGTCAATTCTTGTAATCATTTCCGCCGCGTTCACATTAAGATTATTAGCTAAGCGGAATCCTAACGACATAATTTATTTCCCCCTAAGCAATGGATTTACTTCCGATTTTCAAAAATCGTAACGAAGCGGTATTTCCCCCGCATCTCTGGAAATGGTGCAAAACAACCCAGACAGGAAATTTGACTCTTCTCACATAACGACTAATGTTAATTTCTGAACGACAACTGATACGAATTACTTATCGTATCACCTGACATAAACGCAACATGAGGGTTGATATATGGCAGAGCAACATCGTGGTGGTTCCGGTAATTTCGCGCAAGACCGTGAAAAAGCATCAGAAGCTGGACGTAAAGGCGGCCAGCACAGCGGCGGTAATTTCAAAAACGATCCGCAACGCGCATCTGAAGCGGGTAAGAAAGGGGGACAGAACAGTCACGGCGGGGGCCGTAAATCTGATAACTCCTGATCTTATTTAAAGCTCTTCTAAATATACCGAGAGCATGCTGCGGGCCTGTCGGCTCGCAGTACCTTCCCTTTATTTCACTGGAGCGAATATATGAATATGAAAACTGTTGAAGATGTATTTATTCACCTGTTATCCGATACCTATAGCGCCGAGAAGCAGCTGACCCGCGCGCTAAGCAAGTTAGCCCGCGCCGCATCAAGCGAGAAGCTGAGCGCTGCCTTCACGGCTCACCTTGAGGAGACGCAGGGACAGATCGAACGTATCGATCAGATTATTGAGCAGGAATCCGGCCTCAAGCTGAAGCGCATGAAATGCGTTGCGATGGAAGGCTTAATTGAAGAAGCCAACGAAGTTATTGAGAGCACTGAGAAAAATGAAGTGCGTGACGCTGCATTAATTGCCGCAGCTCAGAAAGTTGAACATTACGAAATTGCCAGCTACGGCACCCTGGCCACCCTGGCTGAACAATTAGGCTATAAAAAAGCCGTTAAACTTCTTGCCGAAACGCTGGAAGAAGAAAAAGAAACCGATCTCAAATTAACCGATCTGGCTGTCGGCAATATTAATCAAAAAGCCCAGAAAGGATAAATATTAATTTGATGAGCATCAGCACCAACAATTAACCAGATAATAAATCACAGGAGTTAATTATGAATCATGTAGAACACTACCATGATTGGCTACGCGATGCCCATGCGATGGAAAAGCAAGCCGAATCCATGCTGGAATCAATGGCCAGCCGTATTGATAATTATCCCGACTTACGTGCACGAATTGAACAACACGTTAATGAAACTAAACACCAAATTACCGTGCTGGAAGAAATTCTCGACCGCAATGATATTTCCCGTTCGGTCATAAAAGATTCCATGAGCAAAATGGCGGCGCTCGGCCAGTCCATTGGCGGCATGTTCCCTTCCGACGAAATTGTTAAAGGCTCCATCAGCGGCTACGTTTTTGAGCAGTTTGAAATTGCCTGCTACACCTCTCTGCTGGCTGCGGCCAAACAAGCAGGCGATACCGCCTCCATTCCAGCCCTTGAATCCATTCTGGAAGAAGAGCGCCAGATGGCAGACTGGCTGCTCCAGCATATTCCACAGACGACGGAACAGTTCCTGCTGCGCTCCGACGCGGACGGCGTTGAAGCGAAAAAATAACGAAATAGGGAGAATGTATGTTTCGACACGTAAAACAGCTGCAATACACGGTACGCGTAGCCGAACCGAATCCGGGCCTGGCCAATCTTCTGCTTGAGCAGTTTGGCGGGCCACAGGGCGAACTTGCCGCGGCATGTCGTTACTTTACGCAAGGATTGAGCGACGACGATCCCGGTCGTAAAGATATGCTGATGGATATCGCGACCGAGGAGTTAAGTCACCTGGAAATTATCGGCACCCTGGTGGGTATGCTTAATAAGGGTGCGAAAGGTGAACTGGCGGAAGGCGTTGAAAATGAAGCGGAGCTGTACCGGTCCATGACCGAAAACGGCAATGACAGTCATATCACTTCCCTGCTCTACGGGGGCGGTACTCCGCTCACTAACTCCGCAGGCGTACCGTGGACGGCGGCGTACGTGGATACCATTGGCGAACCCACCGCGGATCTGCGCTCTAACATTGCGGCCGAGGCGCGCGCCAAAATTATCTACGAACGGCTTATTAACGTAACGGACGATCCAGGTGTTAAAGATGCGCTGGCGTTTTTAATGACGCGTGAGGCAGCACACCAGCTTTCGTTTGAGAAGGCGCTCCAGTCGATCCGTAACAACTTCCCACCGGGTAAATTGCCTCCAATCGAAGAGTACACCAACAAGTACTACAATATGTCTGAGGGGGGAGAAGTTCGCGGAAGCTGGAACAGTGACAAGCACTTCGACTACGTGGAATCTCCTCAGCCAGCGGTCGATGGCGGTGACGGCGGCGCAAGCGTAACGCTCACAACAGAGCAGGCTACGCTGGTCAAAGCAATGTGCGCACGTACGAAATCCGATCCTAAAGCCGATCCGCTTACCAGTGCCGAGCTTGGCGCGGGTAAGAAAAAACCGTAACCGGTTTTGCCAGGCAGCCTGAGGCTGTCTGGCAATGCCTTGTGGGCTATCAGTTCCAGAGGTACGGAGCATGTTCGAGCTTGATGCGTTTCATCTGGCCAGGATACAGTTCGCCTTTACCGTCTCTTTCCATATTCTCTTTCCGGCAATCACCATCGGGCTTGCGAGCTATCTGGTGGTTCTCGAGGGCATGTGGCTTCGCACAAAAAATGATGTCTGGCGCTCGCTTTACCATTTCTGGCTGAAAATTTTCGCCGTTAACTTTGGTATGGGCGTGGTTTCCGGGCTGGTAATGGCTTACCAGTTTGGGACTAACTGGAGCGGATTTTCCCAGTTCGCAGGCAGCATAACCGGCCCTCTGCTCACTTATGAAGTCTTAACCGCCTTCTTCCTTGAAGCCGGATTCCTGGGCGTGATGTTGTTCGGCTGGAACAAGGTCGGGCCCGGCCTGCACTTCTTTGCCACCTGCATGGTGGCGCTGGGCACGCTGATGTCCACCTTCTGGATCCTCGCCTCCAACAGTTGGATGCACACCCCGCAGGGCTTCAGTATTCAGAACGGTCAGGTCATTCCCGAAGACTGGCTGGCCATTATTTTTAACCCCTCATTCCCTTACCGTCTGATCCATATGTCCATCGCCGCCTTCCTGTGCAGCGCCTTGTTTGTGGGCGCGTCCGGGGCATGGCATCTGCTGCGCGGCAACGACACGCCCGCTATTCGCAAAATGTTCTCCATGGCCATGTGGATGGCGCTGCTGGTCGCGCCCATCCAGGCAGTCGTTGGGGATATGCACGGCCTGAATACGCTTGAGCATCAGCCTGCCAAAATCGCCGCGATTGAAGGCCACTGGGAAAATCCGCCCGGCGAGGCTACCCCGCTGCTGCTGTTCGGCGTACCGGATATGGAGGAGGAGCGCACCAAATACGGGCTTGAAATTCCGGCGCTCGGCAGCCTGATCCTGACGCACAGCCTGGATAAACAGGTCCCGGCGCTGAAAGATTTCCCGAAAGAGGACCGCCCGAACTCGCTCATCGTCTTCTGGTCTTTCCGCATTATGGTCGGCATGGGACTGCTGATGATTACGCTTGGCGTGCTGAGCGTCTGGCTGCGCTATCGCCGCCGACTCTATCACTCGCGACCATTCCACTGGTTTGCCCTGTGCATGGGGCCAGCCGGACTGCTTGCGCTGCTCGCCGGGTGGGTCACTACCGAAGTGGGCCGCCAGCCGTGGGTCGTCTACGGCTATCTGCGCACGATAGATGCGGTGTCTCTGCACAGCACGTTGCAGATGAGCATCAGCCTGCTGGCCTTTATCGTGGTCTACTGTTCGGTATTTGGCGTGGGTTATGTGTATCTCGCCCGGTTGATAAAGAAAGGGCCGCAGCCTGTCGGCACGCTAACGTCTAATACGTCGGGCACCCCTGCCCGTCCGCTGTCCGCCGCCGAGTCTGTTCCGGAAGAGGAGAAGATCTGATGGGCGTCGATATCCCGGTCATCTGGTTTGCCATTATTGTCTTCGCCACGCTGATGTACATCATCATGGACGGTTTCGATCTCGGTATCGGCATGCTGTTCAGCTTTGTGGGCGATGCCAAAGAACGCGACGTGATGGTGAACAGCGTCGCACCGGTCTGGGACGGAAATGAAACCTGGCTGGTTCTCGGCGGCGCAGGGTTGTTCGGCGCGTTTCCGCTGGCCTACGCGGTGATTATCGATGCCCTGACCATCCCGCTGACGGCCATGCTGATCGGGCTCATATTCCGCGGCGTGGCGTTTGAGTTTCGCTTTAAGGCGACCCCTTCCCACCGCAAATTTTGGGACTATTCTTTTGCTGGCGGTTCCCTGCTCGCAACCTTCAGCCAGGGGATCGTGGTCGGCGCGATGATCAACGGCTTTGACGTGGAAGGGCGACGCTTTGTGGGCTCCTCGCTGGACTGGTTAACCCCGTTTAACCTGTTCTGCGGGCTGGGTTTGATTGTCGCCTATACCCTGCTGGCTACCACATGGCTGATCATGAAAAGCGAAGGCGCGCTGCAAAACCGGATGCGTGAGCTGACCCGCCACGTGCTGCTGGCACTGATCGCCGTCATTGCGGTGGTGAGTATCTGGACCCCGCTCGGCTGGCAGTTTGTCGCCGAGCGCTGGTTTACACTGCCTAACTTCTTCTGGTTCCTGCCGGTTCCGGTTCTGGTGGCGGTATTCAGCCTGTGGATCTGGCGGCTGACGCGCAATCCCGACAGCCATGCCCGTCCGTTCCTGTTAACGCTGGGCCTGATTTTCCTCGGCTTTAGCGGACTGGGCATCAGCCTGTGGCCACACATTATCCCGCCGCACATCACCCTGTGGGAAGCCGCCGCGCCGCCTGCCAGCCAGCTGTTTATGCTGATCGGCACGCTGTTAATCATCCCGGTGATCCTGGTTTACACCGCCTGGAGCTACTACGTCTTCCGGGGCAAAGTGTCTGATACCGAAGGTTATCACTAAGGATTGCTATGGCAGGCTGGCATACACGCGCCATTATTTACCAGATTGATACCGCCCTGTTTTACGATCTTAACGGCGATGGCTGTGGCGACATCGCCGGAATCGCCGCGAAGTTGCGCTACATCCGCCGGATGGGCGCGACGGTTATCTGGATCACCCCGTTTTACCTCACCCCTTTTCTCGATGAAGGCTATGACGTAAGCGACCATTTGCAGGTCGATCCCCGCTTCGGCAAGCTCAACGATATCATCGCCTTTATTGAACAGGCGCGGGAGCTGGGGATGAAGGTCATTATTGAGCTGCTGATCCAGCACACCTCGGATGCGCATCCCTGGTTTCAGCAGGCCCGCCGCAACCCGCAGTCACCCTACCGTGACTATTATCTCTGGTCTGACACGGACGAGGACGATACGCCACCGATGTTCCCCGGCGTGGAAAAGAGCGTCTGGACATGGGACGACGAAGCGGGGCAATACTACCGGCATATGTTTTATCACCACGAACCGGATCTCAATCTGGCCTCCTCGGCGGTGCTGAAGGAGGTTGAGAACATCATCATCTTCTGGCTAAAGCTCGGGGTGTCGGGCTTTCGCCTGGATGCAGCGTCGCACCTGACAAAACAGGCCGGGCGTGGAGATGAAAAACGCGGCCTGTGGATCCTGGAGCATCTGCGCCGTCTTATCGAACAGCGCAATCCGGACGCGATCCTGCTCGGCGAAGTCGACGTGGAGGTCGACGCCTACAAAGATTATTTTGGTCAGAATGACCGGCTCAACCTGGTGCTGAATTTCTGGCTCAATAAGTACTTTTACGTCAGCCTTGCAGAGAAGAGCGCACGACCGCTGCGCAACGCAGTGAAGAAGATGATCGTGCCGCCGGACTCCTGCTGCTTCGCCAACTGGCTGCGCAATCATGATGAGCTGGATCTGGAAGGGATAGGCAAAAAAGCGAAGCAGACCGTCATTGATGCCTTCGCCCCTGATGAAGAGATGAGCGTGTATCAGCGAGGGATCCGCCGCCGTCTGGCGCCGATGCTTAAGGGCGATCGAAAGCGGCTGGCCTTTTGCCATGCGGTCTTGTTTTCGCTGCCGGGCGTACCGGTCATGCGCTACGGGGATGAAATTGGAATGGGCGATGATTTAGATCTGGAGGAGCGTTACGCCGTACGCACCCCGATGCAGTGGGCCGGATCGCAGGGCGGCGGTTTCTCAGATGCCGACCCGAAAACCTTTATCGCCCCAATGATTGACCATGGTCCGTACCGCTATCAAAAAATCAACGTGGCGGATTCGCTGTTGCACCGCAACTCCCTCCTGCACTGCATTATCGATATCGCCAATACGCGCTCGGAGTTTCCTGAGATCGGCGTCGCGCCGTTTCGTCTTATTACTATCGACAACGATGCGGTACTGGGGATCTATTACGAAACCGACACGCGCAGCATTCTGACCTTCGTTAACTTCAGCGATAAGCCCGTTAATTTTACCGCCAGAGGGATCCGGCATGCGACATGGACCGCATGCCTGGCGGACAAACGCTACGACGACGCGCTGGAATGCGGCAAAACCGTCGCGCTTAACCTCAGCGGCTATGGCTACCGCTGGTTCTGGACCGATCGTACCGCACTGCGCTGATTATCGTTTCCGCGAGAGCAGCAGACGCGCCACGATCGCGCCCGTGACGGCGAGGGAGCCGAGCAGCACTTTCCCCGGCATGCCGGAGGTCACGCTGGTGGCGCGCTCTTTTGCTTCGTCGGTGAAGTGCCCGTGGATTTTATGCAGATCGTTAACCGGCTGATCCAGATAGTCCTGACGGTCATCCGCATTTAGCGTATCGGTCATCTGCCCTTCCCAGGCCTTTTTAACCATCAGCCGGTCCAGAAAACCGGGGAAAAGAAACTGCCCGACAATCGACTGGACAGTGCTGCTGCCCACCCATAGCTCCCGCACCGGTTTCTGCGCCACCTTAAAAATAGCGCTGGCGGCCACTTCCGGCTGAAAAACGGGGGGGACCGGGCGCATCGCCCAGGCAAATTTATTCCTCGCCCACTCGAACTGCGGCGTATTGAGACCCGGCATCTGTACCATTGCGATCTGCACCCGGCTGTTTTCATGCATCAGCTCGGTGCGTACGGCATCGGTAAATCCGCGGATCGCGGCCTTCGCCCCACAGTAGGCTGACTGCAAGGGAATGGAACGGTAGGCCAGCGCGGAGCCAACCTGAATAATCGTTCCACGATCGCGAGGGGTCATTAACTCCAGCGCGGCGCGGGTGCCGTTAACATAGCCCAGATAGGTCACCTCGGTGACGCGGCGAAACTCCTCCGGGGACATGGTGCGAAACGGCGCCAGCATCCCGCCCATGGCGTTATTCACCCACACATCGATGGCTCCAAGCCGGTATTCAATTTCGTTAGCAGCATCGGTCACCGCCTTGCTGTCCGCCACGTCGGCCTGAACGGCACACGCGTTGATCCCGAAACGGCGCAACTCCTCTTCTGTGGAGCGCAGGCTCTGCTCATCGCGGGCAATAATGCCTACATCGTAGCCCGCTTTAGCAAAGTGCAGCGCCGTGGCTTTCCCCACGCCCGCCGTACCGCCGGTAATAACGATAACAGCCATAGCCTTTCCCCTTATCTCAGACGTTATCCCATCCGGAGAGTATTTCGATCAGTTCAGACAGCGAATAACGCACCGCTTTTTCCACCACATCCTGACATTCACCGGAAAACAGCACGGTACGGGTTTCGGTCTGTCCGCGAATATTCCAGCCGAAGCAGACCGTACCGGCTGCCGTGCCATCGTCTCCCCCTTCCGGTCCCGCATAGCCGCTGATGGCAACACCAATATCCGCCTCGGCAATATCGCGAATTTTAGCGGCCATCTCAGTAACCGTTTGTTCACTGACGGCGGTGAAGCGCTCAATCGTTTCGTGCCGCACGCCGAGAATCCTCTCCTTCGCCGCATCGCTGAACACCACCATGCCAACGTCATAAAATTCCGCCGTGTTCTCTTCAGCGCAAAGCGCAACCGCGAGATTACCGCCGGTGCAGGACTCCGCCGTGGTTAGACGCAGTCCTCTTTCTGTGAGCGTCGTGGCAAGCTTTTTCGTCAGCTCGCTGATGGTCGTATTATTATCGTGAATAAGGTTGCTCATGGATGTGCCCCTTAGTTAATTTTCTTCAGGAATAATTGAAATATGGCCGTTACGCTCAAGGATCGCGTACTTAATATCCTTTAATTCCGTTATGCCGTGGTTCTGGCGTGCTGAAACCAATATATCATCGCAGGATACATCGACTTTTTTCAGTTTATCCGCAATGGGAATACCATTCTCTACCAATATCACCGGGGTGCCATCAAGAACATTCTCAACAGAAGAAGAATATTTTTTAATCAGGCCAAAAATAATATCCACCACCACCAGCGTTGTTATTGTAATCATCGCACCGGTGACGGAAAAATCTTCGCCCAGTAGCGCCTGCTGTGTCGCCTCACTGATAATTAAGAGCAAAATAAGGTCAAAGCTGGTCATTTGCAGCAGGGCGCGCCGTCCGGCGACTTTAAACACGATCACCAGAAACAGGTATATTGCCAGGGCACGAAAAACCATGTCCATATTCGACTCCTAGGGGTAAATAAACTGCCAGAAGCGGATATCTGGCCCGTTGTTTACGCGGATGCTGTTGGTCCATTTCCCTGCTTTTGTCGGCGTGATGAACAGCAGGACGGTGAACTTATCGCTCTGTTTCAGATTGTCGTAAACGAGAAACAGGGTGTTCCCCCGGCTATACATGCTGTCCGGCTGCGGCCAGACGCTGCCCGGCTCATATACGTCGCTGCTTTCGCTGGTCAGGCTGAGAATATATTTACCCTCAGACGTCACCGGAAACGTCAGCGTCATCCGCGATTCGGTCTGGCGGCGGCCGAAGCGCTCATAGCTCAGCTTCAGGGATTTTGCTTCGTTTGTTTTCTCCACGTCGCTAACCGCACCGCTGGAAAACAGGCCGGCTAACGCGGCCACGATAATACCTAACAGAACAATAAAACCCACCTGACGAAATGCATACTCAAACGTCAGTAAACGATAACTCTCTTTTATCCCAGGCACTTTTTCATTTTTTGGTTCCATGGCTTTTGTCACCGTTTCGCTTAATTGCCGAATTTTTTGATTTTTCTACGCAAATGCTTTTAAGACTTATCACATTTGCCACATAAAGGAATAGCAACAATACTTAATAAGTCAAGACATCCAAAATGAAGGATATCAGATGAAATTATCAGTGATTTCAGCCTTGTTAATATTAATTATCCCTTCCGCATGGGCAGATAATAACGGCGGGTTACAAAAGGGTGAAGCGCCGCCACCGCCGCATGCCCTGGACAGTGGTTATCGTGGTACCGATGATGCGCGCATTATGACCATTACTCAGGCAAAAGAGATGCATGATGGCGCCTCTATTTCATTGCGCGGCAATCTTATTGATGGCAATGGCGATAAATACGTATTCCAGGATAAAACCGGGAAAATCGACGTTATTATCCCGAAAGCCGTATTTGACGACAGAACCGTGGAACCCGACAACATGATCAGTATTAGCGGCTCGCTCGATAAAAAATCATCCCCACCCGTAGTGCGGGTCAGCCACTTGCAAAAATAATTCAGCGAAGCGTTAACGCTGTAACTATCCATCAAATCTCACCCCTAACAAGGAGTTAGCTATGAGTGATAATGAACAACGTACGAACGCTTACCCAACGCCACCTTTCCCGGAGCAGCCCCAGACGCCACCGGGCCTGGCCTCTGAAATGGACCCTGTTCCCGATCACGGCGAGACAAGCTACAAAGGGCATGGCCGGCTTACCGGTAAGAAGGCGCTAATTACCGGGGGCGATTCCGGCATCGGACGCGCGGTAGCCATTGCCTATGCCCGCGAAGGGGCAGATGTCGCCATTAACTATTTGCCGGAAGAGGAAGAAGACGCTGCGGAAGTGATCGCCCTGATTAAAGCGGAAGGACGGAATGCCGTCGCGCTACCGGGCGATGTGCGGGACGAAACTTTTTGTCAGAACCTGGTGGAACAGGCCGTCGGAAAACTGGGCGGGCTGGACATCCTGGTGAATAACGCAGGCCGCCAGCAGTACCGTGAGACGCTGGAAGAACTGACCACGGAAGATTTTGACGCGACCTTTAAAACCAACGTCTATGCGCCTTTCTGGATCACAAAGGCGGCGTTGCGCCACATGAAAGCTCCCGCTTCCATCATTAACACCTCATCTGTACAGGCGGTAAAACCGAGCGCCGTACTGCTTGACTATGCGCAGACCAAAGCCTGTCTCGCGGTGTTTACCAAAGCGCTGGCGAAACAGCTGGGTCCGAAAGGGATCCGCGTGAACGCGGTAGCGCCCGGACCTTACTGGACCGTGCTCCAGCCCAGCGGGGGGCAGCCACAGGAAAAAGTGAAACATTTTGGCGAGAGTACCCCTCTGGGACGCCCGGGACAGCCCGTGGAGATCGCACCGCTGTATGTCACTCTGGCCTCGGATGAGTGTTCATACACCTCCGGGCAGGTCTGGTGTTCTGACGGCGGCGACGGCGTCATCTAGCGCTCAAGCAGCGCAGAGTGTAGGCCGGGTAAGGCGAAGCCGCCACCCGGCAAATTGTTGCAGGCGAATGCTAAAGGGCTGCGAAAGCAGCCTTTCTTACATTTAAGGGGTGACGACAGGAAACCAGAAACTGAAGCTCTCCATGCAGCGCAGCATTTCGTCTACCTTCGCGGCGTTGCCGACGATCGTCACCTCTCCTGCCTGTTGCGCCTTTTTCAGCGTGGTCTCCTTAAGGATGATTTTGTTCAGCGTTTCGCGGCTGAGCGTAATGGTTGCATCCGGATCTTCTGCCTGGATATTGGCACTGTGGTTTAGCACGCCATTCTCCAGCTCCAGCTTATACCTGCCGCCCTCGCGGCCTAAATCAACGTTAAAAACGCCTCTGGCATTCGCCGCTCTGACGCCGTTAAGGTGAACGCCGAAGTAGTCAAAAATCATCTCAGTCGACATGGCACGGACCGCATCCGGGCTGGCGGTTTTGGGCGTCGGCTTTATCTTCACGCCGTTACGCAACTCTTGCGCACCGGTGAGGTAGGCGTTACGCCACGGCCCTGACTCCGCATGGTATCCCAGCTGTTCAAACGCATCGGCTTCCAGTTCGCGCGCCGCCTTATTATTCGGATCGGCAAAAACGACTTTACTGACCACCTGAGCCACCCAGCGATAATTCCCCCGGGCATAATCGACACGGGCTTTTTCAAGGATCGCGCGGGCTCCGCCCATGTAATCGACATACTTTTTCGCCGCCTCGACCGGAGGCAGTTCATCGAGCGTCGCCGGATTGCCGTCGAACCAGCCAAGATAGTAGACATAGGTGCCTTTGACGTTGTTGCTTACCGAGCCGTAATAGCCACGGCCTGCCCAGGATTTAGCCAGCCCGTAAGGCAGGGCGAAATTAGCGGCTATTTCATCCCTCGTCAGCCCCTTATTCGCCAGTCTGAGCGTCTGGTCGTTGATATAGCGGTAGATATCACGCTGGCTTTTCATCAACTTCACCACTTTTTTGTTACCCCACGTGGGCCAGTGGTGCTGCGCGATAATGATTTCCGCTTTATCACCCCAACGATCGATGGCGTTATTGATGTACTTTGACCATGCCAGCGGATCGTGTATTTTCGCCCCGCGCAGCGAGTAGGTATTGTGCAGGGTGTGAGTGACGTTCTCTGCTGCTTCGATCAGCTTTTTCTCTTCCACATACCAGAGCATTTCAGACGGTGCTTCCGATTCCGGCGTCAGCATAAAGTCATAGGTGAGACCGTCAATGACCTCTTTCTGCTCCTCTTCGGTAATAGAGTGAGTGGGCGCGATGAGCGTGACCGTTCCGGCTGAGGTGGTAGTCCCCAGACCTGCCCCCACCTGCCCCTTCACACCGGGTTTCAGCAGGTTTCCGTGGATATAGCTGGCACGGCGGCTCATGGCGTTTCCGGCCATGATATTTTCCGATACCGCCTCTTCCATAAAACCGGCTGGCGCATAGACTTTCACTTTGCCGGACATTACCCCGGCTTCATCAATTACGCCACGCACGCCGCCATAATGATCGACGTGGCTATGGGTATAAATAACGGCAACAACCGGACGTTTGCCGCGATGCTTAACGTAAAGATCCATGCCCGCTTTAGCCGTTTCCGCAGACACCAGCGGATCGATAACCGTGATCCCCTCTTTGCCCTCTATGATTGTCATATTCGACAGATCGAGGTTGCGGATCTGGTAGACGCCTTCCGTGACTTCAAACAGACCGCCGATATTATTCAGCTGCGCCTGACGCCACAGGCTCGGGTTGACGGTATCCGGCGCTTTTTGCCCTTCTTTGATAAAAGCGTATTTCTGGGGATTCCAGATAACGGCGCCTTTTTCACCTTTAATCACCGCAGGTGGCAGCGGGGCAATAAAGCCTTTATGCGCATTTCGGAAATCGGTTTTATCAAAGAAGGGCAGTTGACCATAAAGTGCATCATTCATTTGTTTCGTATGGGCAGTGGCTTCCTTCACCTCCTTTTGTGCCAGGACAGGCAATGAGATCAACGAGGCCAATAGCAGACCAGCAACGGCCATCGCACTAACGAGAGTTTTAAATTTCATACATCCTCGAGGCGTCATATTCACGCTGGCGGTACATGGGGGGAAAGGAGGCTATCACCGGGCTTTTCTTTTACCTATGGAAATAACGTTTATAAATAAATAAGTTTATTCTTTCGTCGCTGCGGCCTTCAGGGATAATGCTGAGTCCAATTATTTCCCCGGAGTGATTCGATGAAGAGCCTGCCGTTCTTTTTCGCTATATTAAGTCTGAGCACATTAACAGCATGTAGCTCTCCACCACCAGACAACGTTGAAAAGATTAATCATCTGCAAATTCCGCTGGTATTACCGGGGGAAAAACCGCCGCAGGCACAGATATCTCATATCGCGTCTCTTTATCAAGAAAATAAACAGCAGATCGATAACTTAACGCGCAGCGTAAAATCACAGTATCTTCAGGACACTACCGCAAAAGAAATTTTTGTTGCGGACAGCGCTGTTCAACGCGTTTACGCCTCGCTGACCAAACTGGAACAGTTAGATATGGTTAATCAGCAATACCTGAAAGACAATAATGTCACGGGCCTGCAAAATATTCATATTATGCTTGAACCGTTATTCGCCAGCTGACAACAAAAAACCCGGCAACATAGCAGCCGGGTTTTTCTTAATCGCCATATCACATGCATCAGTCGTACTGACCAAAGCGATAGCTAAGCCCTGCGGTGACGGAACTCAGGTCGCTGCTCACACCGATCTGGTTTGCATTACCCACATTGCTTACCCACTGATATTCCAGGCGGCCAGCCCAGTTTTTATTGAAGGCGTATTCAGTACCCACAGCTGCAAGCGGGCGCACACCGGTTTCAAAACGATTGTGACCACTTACATCGGATTCAGCGCGATAGCCCATCGCACCGGCACGGCCGTAGATATCCCAGTCATTGGTCAAGGCATAGCTTGCCTTCAGGGACATTTGCAGACCCTGCGTCTTCATTTGCGCCCCTGCGCCATGCTGACCCTTGATCTGCATGTTGCCTAAATAATCATAACCGCCTTCTACCGCAAGCCATGGGGTAATCTGGTAACCCGTATAAACACCCCCACCGACATTATCATGGTCAAAATCGAAGTGGTCGGAATTATTGTTATCAAACGCTTTTGAACCCATATTGGTATCAAAATAGTGTGACCAGCCGAATTTCGCTCCGCCATACCAGGTGCCCGCATCAGCGGCGGCGAACGCGGAAGTGGCGGTAAACGCATTAACCATAATCAAAGCGAGAACTGTCTTTTTCATAAATATACCGTTTACTTAATAAAGATAAAACTTAGAAAGCAAACGATATAGAAAATTAACAGCCTCGTTAATTCCATTTCTGTTTAATTTTAAACTTCCCCTAGAATGATTCAGGTAAGTGTCTGACTTCAAGCAAATACCCACCGCGCTTAAAGGAGATATATTCTCCCTGTTTAAGGGCGGATAATACATTGAGTATACTACTGCGAGAAAGCAGCGTACGATCCTGAATATATTCCAGTATCGTGGTACGCAAACGCGTCTCCTCCGGGAGCAAAATCATTTCCTGAAGGTGGTTACGAATAACGGAATAGGTACGCTGCTGGAGTACCTGCGCATCACGGAATATCAAATAGGCCGTATGGTATGAGAGCAGCGCTGCGACATCCTCCCAGACGCCCTCGGTACGGAATAACTCGGCCGCCTTGTCCGCATCGAGACGTAAAATGGTCGACTCCCTTTCCGCACGGAGAAAATGGCCTTGCGTAGGCTGGATCATCTCAGCAATACCAAACAAATGCGGCTCGTAAACGGTCACGACCACCAGTCCATCCGATGTCCGCAGCAGGGACAGCTCCCCTTCCAGAAAGAGGTACATCTGCTGTTTCCCCTTCCGTAACCAGGTGAGTCGCTTACGTGGAACAACGTGCACTTTCTCCGCTATCGGCTCAAGGATAGCGGTCAGTCGTTCGATGGATTTTTCGGGTCGAACAGGCGGTAAAATATGCATGGTACAACCTTCTGACATTCAGTATCTGCCATTATAGACCATATATTTTAAGCGGTTAGGCGATCAAAACTGATAGCTGTAGTTGACGCTGGCAAACCAAAGATAAGGATGGTCGTAACTTCCGGCAAACGCCACCGGCGATTTCACATGCGACGACTGCATATGAAGATACGACACGGCAATACCAATATTGCTGGCCGGGGTGATTTGATACTGGGCTCCCGTACCAAATCGCCACTCATCGCCGGTAGGTAAGGTTAAGGCCACATCGCTCTGGCTTTCATACGGCGAGCTATCGAACGCCACACCGGCATTCAGTCGCCACTGAGGCGTTGGACGATACTGCACGCCCACCGCACCGTGCCACGTGTCCTTCAGGCGGCTGACGTTGTTAAGCTGCTGGTCCCCGACGACGATTTGCGGCGCGCCGAACTGGCTCCAGTCCTGCCAGCCGAGATCGCCCATAACCGACCACTGCGGGTTAATGTCATGCACAAGGCTGAGCATAATTTGCTGCGGCGCGCTGATTTGTGCTGACACCGGCAGGTCGTAGGTGCCGTTCTGAAGACGCGCGTTGCCGTCAATATTGAAGCTGTAGTCCGTTTCGCTGTTCCAGGTAATACCAGCTCGGGTCTGGTCAGTTAGCTGCATCAGCAGCCCAAGCCGATAGCTCATGGCCAGGTCTTCATCGCGTCGCCGATAGTCATCATCATTAACGCTGCGAGTCAGCGAGAAGTAACCGTAGTTAACGTTGGCGGACGCGCCAATCGAAAGATGGTCGTTAAGCTTATAGGCCAGCGAGGGGCTGAGCGTCATGGCTACCATGGTACTCTTTTTAATCAGTCTGTCGCCCGCCCAGCTGCCGTAGTCGATCCCCAGGCCGTAATTACCGTAAAGCCCGACCCCGGCATAAAGATCATCGTTTATCTTCTGACTATAAAAGGCGCTGGCATTCGGGATGGTTTTCATCACATCGCCGGGGCTTTGATGGGCATCGTTATCCAGCTGGTTGTCGATGGAGCCATCCATAACCTGTAACCCACCGGTGACCATATGATCCGGTAAGCGCGTCATGCCAGCCGGGTTGGTCATAATTGTAGAGGCATCCTGCGCACGAGCCGCCTGCCCTGCTCCGGCAAGCGCGGTATCTTCGGTGCCAGCTTCATAAAAATAGAGGGCGCTGGCATGGGCACTGGAGGCAGCTAATAAGCCAGCGCACAGGAGGAGTCGTGTTTTCATCTGCGATCCGGGAAATAAAAAATTTGCCGACAGATATAACAGGGGCGATTGATTACGTAAAAAGAAAGAGGGTTTAATTTTAAATTATGCGCGCGCGTAATTATATTTATGACACTCCAGCGACAGCCGGAACAAAGGCACCGTGATTCTGCATGCACCGGGAGAGGAATTGCTTACAATGCCGTTTGTACTCGTTCGGCTTAAGACAAGCGTTACTCACTACTGGGATCGCCCTTATCCTCTCGCATGGATTCGATAAACTCCCGTTGCTCCGGTGTGAGTTCAAGCTCATCCAGCAGGCGTTCTAACTCTTCTTCAGGCGATTCCTTTTGATTCTTTCTCTTCCCGCTAGCCATACTCACCCTTGAGTTATTAGGATTAATCTCAGGGTATCCAGGGTACAGGAAATGTGCAACTTAGCGTGTTATGCCATGAGTGATTCATTGTTTAGCAAAAGCAGACTAAAAGCATATAAAATCACCCTTTACGCATAAAAATTCAGTGTTAGCATGGAGGTACATAATTTTTTTCTGGAGATGGCTATGCTGGACATAACTCATTTTGGGCTTTTCGCCCTATCTGTATTTCTCCTTTCCGTTACACCTGGGCCTGATATAGCCTACGTGGTAGGTCAAAGCGTGGTTAATGGAAGACGCGCGGGAATTATCTCTGCCGCTGGTGTAGCATTAGGTAGTTGCACACATGCAATTGCAAGCGCTGTGGGATTAACCGCGTTGATAACAGCATCTCCGATGATGTTCACCATCATTAAGTCTCTCGGTGCGGCTTATCTGGTGTATCTCGGTAGTAAGATGATTTGGGGAACGCTGACAAAGCAAACCACGAATCACAACGAAGCTGAACGCGTTACGGCAAAAGCGACTCTGACGAGTCTACTTACTAAAGGTTTCATAACTACCTTAACCAACCCGAAGGTACTGTTATTCTTCATCTCCTTTTTCCCTCAATTCGTTGCGCCTGGAAGCGAGCACCTGACCTGCTCCCCGTTGATTAGTACACCCCGATGTTAGTAATGTCTTCATAAGCCACATGAGGACATCCCCATGAAGAAGCGTTTTTCCGACGAACAGATCATCAGTATTCTCCGCGAAGCCGAAGCTGGGGTACCCGCCCGTGAACTCTGCCGCAAGCATGCCATTTCCGATGCCACGTTTTACACCTGGCGTAAGAAGTATGGCGGTATGGAGGTGCCTGAAGTTAAGCGCCTGAAGTCGCTTGAGGAAGAGAACACCAGACTCAAGAAGCTGCTTGCCGAAGCCATGCTGGATAAAGAGGCGCTTCAGGTGGCTCTTGGGCGAAAGTACTGACGACAGACCAGAAGCGGGAAGCCGTGATGTTGATGTGTGATGCGACCGGTCTGTCGCAACGTCGTGCCTGCAGGCTTACAGGTTTATCCCTGTCGACCTGCCGCTATGAGGCTCACCGTCCGGCTGCTGATGCGCATTTATCAGGGCGCATCACTGAGCTGGCACTGGAGCGCAGGCGTTTTGGCTACCGTCGTATTTGGCAGTTGCTGCGCCGTGAAGGGCTTCATGTTAATCATAAGCGCGTGTACCGGCTTTATCACCTCAGTGGCCTGGGCGTAAAACGCAGAAGACGTCGTAAAGGGCTGGCAACAGAACGTCTGCCGCTGCTCCGTCCGGCGGCGCCCAATCTGACCTGGTCGATGGATTTCGTCATGGACGCACTTTCCACCGGTCGCAGGATCAAGTGTCTTACCTGCGTCGATGATTTCACAAAGGAATGCCTGACGGTCACTGTTGCCTTTGGGATTTCAGGCGTTCAGGTCACGCGTATTCTGGACAGCATTGCACTGTTTCGAGGCTATCCGGCGACGATAAGAACTGACCAGGGGCCGGAGTTCACTTGCCGTGCACTGGATCAATGGGCCTTTGAGCATGGTGTTGAGTTGCGCTTAATCCAGCCGGGCAAGCCAACGCAGAACGGATTTATTGAGAGCTTTAACGGACGATTTCGCGATGAATGTTTGAATGAGCACTGGTTCAGCGATATCGTTCATGCCAGGAAAATTATTAATGACTGGCGGCAGGATTATAACGAATGCCGCCCGCACTCCACGCTGAATTATCAGACACCGTCTGAATTTGCAGCGGGCTGGAGAAAGGGTCATTCTGAGAATGAAGATTCCGACGTTACTAACTGAGTGTTGTATCTAATCGTGGGGGCAGGTCAATTGTCGCCCCAACTTCTTCGCAGGATACAGCAATACTATTATCAATCACTTTAACTATATCAGCTGTAACTTTTCCTTGTAGCTTTGATGCCACTTGGTAGGATTCTAAAAATGCTTGCTTATTTCCACGAATTGTTAAAACGCGTTCAATACTTGAACGTAGATCTGAGTCTGCCTTCCTAAGCTCCATACTTGTATCCGCTAAAGCGCTTGCACTAATTACAGCGATGACAGTCGCCAAGATTATGTATTTCATTTTGATTTCCTTTAGAAGCTGGCGATACGCGTGCCTACGTTTTATTAAACACTCACAGTCTTATATATCGGTAACACTCATCACGAATCGCCATTTTTATCTCATAACCTGCCTGTGTAGTGAGAATAATCGTACAGAAAATGACGGGGTAATCATAGGGTAATCTTAAGATTAATCCTAACCAAATAACGTATAAAGATCGGGGTTAATGTAGCCTAAGTTAAACTTTAAACTTTCATTTCAGAATCGCTTAACTTTGTAGAAGCCTTGCGCCGTGCGGCTCCAGCGATCATTGTCCACAATGAACACTTTCATGTTCGGTGCAAGTTGCTTAAAGACTCTTTATAAAAATGAAACATCGGTTTATTTTCACACCAAAACTCACCATTTGATTAGCACTCTAATTATTTCATCATGCAATCAATTTAAATGAGAAAATTCTCATTTCCTATGCGATATCGCCATTCTTTAGGACATTAGAGTTATCTGTCCTATTCATCCCCCATTAGAAACAATCACTTATGATCAACCTCGATTTTATCGCCTTTTTTCGGCTGTTTCTGGTGCCAAAAGCCACGGCGAAAATAAATAAGTTGACAAGAGCCACTTTCCATGAAACAAGAGAAATAAAAATAAAATCGTTATAAATCAATGCCTTGATATTCGGCGCGGAGGGGCAGCAGAATTGGGTGCGTCACGAAGATCGCGTTAAGCACGTCAAGCAACCGCGCTCCGCTAAATCGGCTTTAATCGCATTTAATGCCACCTAATACCGTCGAAATCCGGCAATAAGACATTTATGCAAATAAGTAGAAATTGACCTTGCTAACCATCTGTTTTTGATCAATATTCATACCATCGAGACAGGCTAAGGAGGTAAGAGAATGGCAATCAGCAAGGGTGCAAAACGTACTGACGGACTGGACAGCGCCGATCAGGTGAAGATGGTAGTGGAAGAAATCGCGAAGAAGAGCCAGACAGTGGCGGATCTCTTCCTTATAGGTGTTGAGACACAGCTTCGCGGCGTGGATATGCGTTCGTGGCGTTGGGATGAACTGAATATCGGTAGCAAAGTATTGCGCATCACCCAGGACAAAACCAAAGAAGCGGTAGAAGTGGAATTGACAGAGACAGCAAGGGAAGTGCTCAAGGCTCGTTACAACGAGCGCGGGGAAAATGTGTATGTGTTCCAGAATGACAGCAACCGGAGCAAAGGTAAGCCGATCAGCCGTTCCAAAATCCACGCAGAGATTCAGTATGCAGTGGACAAGCTCAAGATGCAGCGCTTAATTCCACAGGAAGCAGTGATCAGTATGCACAGTGCCAGGAAAACAGTTGCGACCATCGCCCATAAAAACCATGAAGACCTTGAGGTGATTAGTAAGATGTTGGGCCATCGCTCAACCGAGCACACACGCGCCTACCTGGGGATCACACAGGCCAAAGTAGACGCATTAAGAACGAAGTATTCAACGGGGATCAAGAGAGGGACACGCGCATGAAACGCTTACTTGTGCTGACGCTGGTAATACTTCCAGTTATCTCCGCTCAAGCTGGGCGCATCACGTTAACGTTAACGGATGAACAGGAGACAGACAACGCGAAGATATGCGTTTATTCCAACGCAAATTATACGGAGACAGTGACGGTTAAGCCGTCCGAGTCTTGTAAATACACCCGGACATTTGAGGATTAGCCAAAACTGTGCATCATCATTAGCAGGGATAAGACTTTATAAGAAATGCCGTAACAAAATAACCTAAACGTTGAGAAGCTATAACAGCTCTTTTGCTTGGTTCAAAGTGATCATAGTAATCTGCAAGGTGATCTGAAAATTTTTGAACGTTCAACTGCTCTCCAGCAGGATAACAAATTATTTTACTATGTCCTTTGAGTGTTGAAAGGTCATTCAGAGAGAGCGCGCCATCTACTATCCCACTTAAATTCTGATTTGACATTTTTTCGAGTAAATGGATTTTTGCTCTTTCATCTTTTGTTAACGGACTTGCAGGATCGTTAGCAGACATAAGCATAGCTTTGTAACTAATGAAATCATGAACGGTCATTGCTGAAACATTAGACGAATAACCCACAATAACGACCAACGCAAAGAACAATCTGAATAATGAAAACTCTTTCATACTCTTCATCCAAGTAACAAGCTAAGTGAATCCTACTACACCTTTTGTTGATGTGGCTACAGGCTTTGAGAGGATGATATGAGGGGGCGCAATGCCCCCCTTTTTCTGACTTAACGAACTAAGCCAACATTACCTAAAGACTAAATTCAGTCGTCCATCTCCAATGGTTCAAAGTCCGACCATGAATAATCACGAGCTGTAAAGCACTCGGTATAATCTTCTAAAAAAATAAGTCCTGAACGCCCTGCTTTTGCAAACGTTAACTTACCTTGGACGTTAAGCAAATGCCCGTTGTACATGCGATCACCTTCGGGATCATACTCACCTGACAGTGTTCCCGTATCAGAAATTGACCACTCATCAACCGACTTCCAAAGATCACCACTGAATGTAAGGTTGTAATCCATATCGGGAAGGGATTCGAAGTGAGCGTTACTCTCGGCCATCTCCCCAGAGTCTGACGCTTCTCGGTATATCTCTTCCTCAAGGATTTCCCGAATATGGTCATCATAGAAATCATCCACTGATTCGGATACCTTGGCAGACAAGCCAGACTTTAATTCTGAGATGAAGATACGAAAGGCATCATCAGATACGCCAAACTTCAGCGCTCTTTCCAAGCCTTGAGGCAAATTCAGAACAATATATTCTGCCTCAGAAAGGCTATGTTCAAGCTGTGGCTTCTTGTCTTCTTCAACCATTGCCGCATGGCTGGCATAGCCTAAGAGAGCAGAAATCACCTCGTGAAGATGGGAACGTTTCAACGGTGTGTTGCGTATTTCAGGGTGTTGAGAAATGTTGTAGCAGATAGATTGGATAGCAGCGTTCATGATAAACCTCTCCGGCGTATCAGATCTCTTGGCAGTCATTTAAGGTTTGGTATTGGACATTTTGTTACCCTCAACCATTTGCCAGATCCGACACTTTGAAGAAGGTTTAAAAGAATGTATGCGGTACTGCTACCTTTTTTAAGCTGTCCAAAACTTAGGCGGGTGCCTAAGTTCACAATACCACCTAAGAAATAAAATGCAATAGCAGACAATAAGCCCGTTGGTGGTAAGACAACGAGCGGAGCCGTTAGGCGACTTCATCAGGGTTATGTCAGACAGTGAAGTTTATCAGGATGACCATGTACCCAAAGGGAGCGAGGCCGAACCGCTGGCAGAGCTTGCATATGGTCTGCAAGTACCGTGACCACCATAAACCTGTTTATTCCCTGCAACGTCATCTCGACGTGTGGCATGTGGGAGCATCGGCAAAAAATGCGCTTCACTGTAAGGTTATGAGAATCAATGCCCGGATCAGGCTTTGCCTTCACGTTGTGCTATCGCGGTGTGAGGATTGGAACTGCCGCCGACGAATAGTTATACTCTCATTTCCGTGTAACTATCCGTGACAACTAACAATGTAACTCCCATTGGTAGATCGTAGTTCAATGGTAGAACGATCACGACAACTTATGTTAAGTAAGTTGTTGATAGCAAAACGAGTTTTATCGAAGTTTTGCCACAAGGGGAGAGATCTGGAGCGGGCGAAGGGAATCGAACCCTCGTATAGAGCTTGGGAAGCTCTCGTTCTACCATTGAACTACGCCCGCTTTGAGGTGCGTAAGGCATTATAGACCTTACGCCTCTTCATACAAGCCTTTACCCCACTAAGTGGCGATTAAATAATCACTTAGCACTTCGGTTTACTGCCCTGCGCCGGAAGATAACGCTGCGGATCGATGGCAGTGGCCTTATAGCGAATCTGGAAATGCAGCTTCACCGTATCCGTCCCGGTACTGCCCATGGTCGCAATCTTCTGCCCCGCCTTCACGTTCTGGCCATTATTCACCAACATCGTGTCGTTATGCGCATATGCCGTAATGTAGTCCTCACCATGCTTAATCATGATCAGGTTACCGTATCCACGAAGCTGGTTACCGACATAGACCACCTTTCCGGCCCCTGAAGCGTAAACCGGCGTGCCGCGTGCGGCAGCGATATCAATTCCTTTATTGCCCCCTTCCGAGAGCGAGTAGGGCGCAACCACTTTTCCGCTTGCAGGCCAGATCCAGCAGCGCTGACCGACCGGCGGCCAGGATGATTTAGGCACCTGATAGGATGGCGTCACTTTGGCTGTTTTACGCGTTGAGGACTTTTTCCCTGAGGAGGAACCGCCGTTAACCTTGAGCTTTTGCCCTATCTCAATGGTATACGGTGGAGAGATATTATTCAGGCGCGCCAGCTCCTTCACGCTGGTCCCCGTGGCACGTGAGATGCGGTAGAGCGTGTCCCCGCGCTTAACGGTATAGACGGCACCGGAATAACTGCCCATATCCGAAGATTTACTCCCCGAGCATCCTGCTATAAGTAGCGTCAGCGTCAGGCAGAAAATGGCAATGATCGGGTTTCTCGTCAGGCTTCCTGCAAACAAAACAGCTCCTCGGTCAGCGTGAATGGCGCACTATGATAGCAGCCCAAACTGATGCGGGTCATGCCCTTTTCCGCTCTGTGGGCCAAACCGTTCGCATAAGAATGCAGTATAATAATTCCGCTGATGGTGCTGAACCATTAAGCATTATGGCACTGGAGCATCAATGAGTATTCAAGAACACGTTATTTTGGTAAATGACCAGGGAAAGGTGATTGGCACTCAGGAGAAGTACGCCGCGCACACGTCACACACCCCGCTACACCTGGCCTTCTCTTCATGGCTGTTTAACGCTAACGGAGAATGTCTGATTACCCGGCGCGCCTTAAGTAAAAAAGCCTGGCCCGGCGTGTGGACCAACTCCGTTTGCGGACATCCACAGGCCGACGAAGCGACAGAGCAGGCGATTATCCGCCGCTGCCGCTTTGAAGTCGGCGCCGAAATCACCGACATCACCCCCGTTGCCCCGGCGTTCCGCTACCGTGAAGCCGACCCTTCAGGGATCGTTGAAAACGAGATCTGCCCGGTCTATGCCGCCCGCGTAACGAATACCCTCGCAATCAATAGCGACGAAGTGATGGAGTATCAGTGGGTGGAGCTGGACGCGCTCTTCCGCGCGCTGGACGCCACACCGTGGGCATTTAGTCCCTGGATGGTGCAGGAAGCGAACACTGCGCGCGAAAAACTCAGCGCTTTTGCGGCGCAATAAAAAAGCCCCGGCGATAAACGCACGGGGCTTTTTTTACGTCTTAACGGCTTATTTCACCGGACGCATCGCCGGGAACAGGATCACGTCGCGGATGGTGTGGCTGTTGGTGAACAGCATCACCATACGGTCGATACCAATACCCAGGCCAGCCGTCGGCGGCAGGCCGTGTTCCAGCGCGGTTACGTAGTCTTCGTCGAAGAACATCGCTTCATCGTCGCCTGCCGCTTTCGCGTTAACCTGATCCTGGAAACGCTGCGCCTGATCTTCTGCATCGTTCAGCTCGCTAAAGCCGTTACCGATTTCGCGGCCACCGATGAAGAATTCGAAGCGGTCAGTGATTTCCGGGTTCTCGTCATTACGACGCGCCAGCGGAGACACTTCCGCCGGGTATTCGGTGATGAAGGTCGGCTGAATCAGGTGCGCTTCGGCCACTTCTTCGAAGATCTCGGTCACGATACGGCCCAGACCCCAGCTCTTCTCAACCTTAATACCGATGCTTTCAGCGATCGCTTTCGCAGAGTCGAAGTTATCCAGATCCGCCATATTGGTTTCCGGACGGTATTTCTTGATCGCTTCGCGCATGGTCAGTTTTTCGAACGGCTTGCCGAAGTCGAACACTTCTTCACCGTAAGGGACCTGCGTGGTGCCCAGAATATCCTGCGCCAGGGTACGGAACAGGGATTCGGTCAGCTCGATCAGATCTTTGTAATCCGCATACGCCATATAAAGTTCCATCATGGTGAACTCTGGGTTATGACGTACGGAGATGCCTTCGTTACGGAAGTTACGGTTGATCTCGAACACGCGGTCGAAACCACCGACCACCAGACGCTTCAGGTACAGTTCCGGCGCGATACGCAGGTACATGTCCAGGTCCAGGGCGTTGTGATGGGTGATGAACGGACGGGCAGAGGCACCGCCTGGGATCACCTGCATCATCGGGGTTTCTACTTCCATAAAGTCGCGGTTAACCATGAACTGGCGAATACCGGCCATGATCTGGGAGCGAATTTTGAAGGTCTTACGGGATTCATCATTAGAGATGAGATCCAGGTAGCGCTGACGATAGCGCGCTTCCTGATCCTGCAAACCGTGGAACTTGTCCGGCAGCGGGCGCAGGGCTTTGGTCAGCAGACGCAGCTCGGTGCAGTGGATAGACAGTTCACCGGTCTTGGTTTTGAACAGTTTACCTTTAGCGCCCAGGATGTCGCCCAGGTCCCACTTCTTGAACTGCTCGTTATAGATGCCTTCCGGCAGGTCGTCACGAGAGACATACAGCTGAATGCGGCCGCCAACGTCCTGTAAGGTCACGAAGGAGGCTTTACCCATGATACGACGGGTCATCATGCGGCCCGCCACGGACACTTCAACGTTCAGCGCTTCAAGCTCTTCGTTCTCTTTACCGTCGAAGTCTGCGTGCAGTTGGTCTGAGGTGTGGTCACGACGAAAATCGTTCGGGAACGGCACGCCCTGCTCGCGCAGCGCTGCCAGCTTCTCGCGGCGGGTTTTCAGTTCGTTGTTAAGATCGACTACCGCGTCAGCGCCCTGTGATTGTTGTTCAGACATGTTGGTTCCTCATAACCCTGCTTTCAAACTTGCTTCGATAAATTGATCCAGGCTGCCGTCCAGCACCGCCTGCGTGTTACGGGTTTCAACCCCGGTACGCAGGTCTTTGATGCGGGAGTCATCAAGGACGTAAGAACGGATCTGGCTGCCCCAGCCGATGTCGGACTTGTTGTCTTCCATCGCCTGCTTCTCAGCATTTTTCTTCTGCATCTCCAGCTCATAAAGCTTCGCTTTCATCTGCTTCATGGCCTGGTCTTTGTTCTTATGCTGGGAACGATCGTTCTGGCACTGTGTTACCAGCCCGGTTGGAATGTGGGTAATACGCACCGCAGATTCCGTACGGTTAACGTGCTGACCGCCCGCGCCGGATGCGCGGTAAACGTCGATACGCAGGTCCGCCGGGTTGATGTCGATATCGATATCCTCATCCACTTCCGGGTAGACAAACGCGGAGCTGAAGGAGGTGTGGCGACGGCCACCGGAATCGAACGGGCTCTTACGCACCAGGCGGTGAACGCCGGTTTCAGTACGCAGCCAGCCGTAGGCGTAATCGCCAATAATCTTGATGGTGACGGATTTAATACCCGCCACTTCACCTTCGGACTCTTCGATAATCTCGGTTTTGAAACCGCGCGCTTCTGCCCAGCGCAGATACATACGCATCAGCATGCTGGCCCAGTCCTGCGCTTCGGTACCGCCAGAGCCTGCCTGAATATCGAGATAGCAGTCAGCGCTATCGTATTCGCCGGAGAACATGCGACGGAATTCCAGCTGCGCCAGCTTCTCTTCCAGCACGTCGAGCTCTGCCACGGCTTCGTTAAAGGTTTCTTCGTCGTCGGCTTCGACAGCCAGCTCCAGCAGCCCAGAAACATCTTCCAGACCCTGCGCCATTTGATCCAGCGTATCTACGATGGCTTCGAGGGAGGAACGTTCTTTACCCAGCGCCTGCGCGCGTTCAGGTTCGTTCCAGACGTCCGGCTGTTCCAGCTCGGCGTTTACTTCTTCGAGACGCTCTTTCTTGGCATCGTAGTCAAAGATACCCCCTAAGAACGTCAGAGCGCTCCGTGAGGTCCTGAATGCGGTTTTTTACCGGATTAATTTCAAACATGGTCTGTTTTCTTTTATGAGCTTGTCAAAATGCGGTGATAAGAGCGGGATTGTACCGAATCCACGCCCTTTTTTATAGAGATTACTGACGCTAAATTGGCCAGATATTGTCGATGATGATCTGAAGGGTGCGGTTACCGCGGAACTCGTTAATATCCAGCTTATAGGCCAGCTCAACCTCGCGCACGCCGTTGTCCGGCCAGATGGAAGTATCAACGTTAAAGGCGATGCCGTCGAGCAGCGGCCCGCCGCCGACCGGTTCCACCATCACTTTGAGATGGCGTTCGCCCACGATGCGCTGTTGCAGCAAACGAAAACGTCCGTCGAAAAGCGGCTCCGGGAACATCTGCCCCCACGGGCCGGCATCGCGCAGCATCTGCGCCACCTCCATGGTCATTTCAGCCGGAGAAAGCTCGCCGTCAGAAACCACTTCCCCCTGCAACAGAGACGGATCGATCCACTCGGTGACCAGTTCGCCAAACAGACGCTGGAACTCGTCGAACTTCGCCTCTTTCAGCGACAGGCCTGCCGCCATCGCGTGACCGCCGAACTTAATCATCAGGTTCGGATGAAGCGTGTCGAGACGCTCCAGCGCATCGCGCATATGCAGCCCCTGAATGGAACGACCGGAGCCTTTCAGCGTGCCGTCCCCGGCGGGGGCGAACGCGATCACCGGGCGGTGGAAACGCTCTTTAATGCGCGACGCCAGAATGCCCACCACGCCCTGGTGCCATTCGGGGTGATACATCGCCAGCCCACCCGGCAGGTTATCGCCGCTGCGCTCCAGCTTTTCGCACAGGGTCAGCGCTTCGGCCTGCATCCCCTGCTCAATCTCTTTACGGGTCTGGTTGAGTGCGTCCAGCTCACTGGCCAGCACGCGCGCTTCGCCGATGTTGTCGCACAGGAGCAGCGCGACGCCAACCGACATATCGTCCAGCCGCCCCGCCGCATTCAGGCGCGGGCCGAGGGCAAAACCCAAATCGCTTGCCGCAAGCTTCAGCGGATCGCGGTTGGCAATTTCCAGCAGCGCCTTGATCCCCGGACGGCATTTGCCCGCCCGAATACGGCTCAAGCCCTGCCAGGTGAGAATACGGTTATTGGTATCGAGCGGCACCACGTCCGCCACGGTTCCCAGCGCCACCAGATCGAGATACTCCGCAAGATTCGGCACGGCAATCCCGCGCGATTCGAACCAGCCCTTATCACGCAGCAACGTGCGTAACGCCAGCATCAGATAAAACGCCACCCCTACTCCGGCCAGCGATTTCGACGGGAAATCGCAGTCACGCAGGTTCGGGTTAATGATGGCTTCGGCGTCTGGCAGGGTTTCTCCTGGCAGGTGGTGATCGGTGACCAGTACCGGGATCCCCAGCGCATGGGCATGATCGACCCCCGCATGAGAAGAGATCCCGTTATCCACGGTCATGATCATCTGTGCACCACGGGCATGGGCCTGATCGACCACTTCCGGGCTGAGGCCGTAGCCGTCTTCAAACCGGTTCGGCACCAGGTAAGCCACGTTATCGCAGCCTAGCGCACGCAGGCTGAGTACGCTCAGCGCGGTACTGGTTGCGCCGTCGGCATCGAAATCGCCCACCACGACAATCCGCGTCCCGTCACGGAACGCGTCGTAGAGCATTTCAGTCGCTTTTTCGATGCCACTCAGCGCTTGCCAGGGCAGCATGCCTTTAACGCTGCGCTCAAGATCGCTTGCCGTACGCACGCCACGGCTGGCGTACAACCGCTTTAACAGCAGCGGAAGCGTATCTGGTAAATCCGCGGTTTCAACCGCATCGCGGCGGCGCAGTTTTATCGGGGCTTTCACGCGAATTATTTACCACCCGTCTGTTTCTGGTGTTCGTCGAGGAACGCTTTCATCTCTTTTGGCCCCTGGTAGCCCGGCACCACATAGCCGTTGCTCAGCACAATGGCTGGCGTACCGCTCACGCCAAACTGTACGCCCAGCGCGTAGTGGTTAGCGATGTCGATATCGCAGGAGGCGGGCTTCACGCCTTTACCGTTCATCGCATCATCAAAGGCCTTGTTGCGGTCTTTCGCACACCAGATCGCTTTCATATCCTGCTCAGGCTGACTCTGCACGCCAGCGCGTGGGAAGGCCAGGTAACGCACGGTAATGCCCAGCGCGTTGTAGTCTTTCATCTCTTCATGCAGCTTGTGGCAGTAGCCGCAGGTGATGTCGGTGAAGACGGTAATGACGTGCTTTTCCTGCGCCGCTTTGTAGACAATCATCTCTTTTTCGAGCGCATTCAGGTTTTTCATCAGTAGCTGGTTGGTGACGTTCACCGGCTGCGCACCGCTCACGTCGTACATTGGCCCCTGAATGATGTGCTTTCCGTCTTCGGTCACGTACAGCACGCCGCTGTTGGTCAGCACCGTTTTCATGCCAGCCACCGGCGCTGGCTGGATCTCGCTGCTGGCGACGCCGAGTTTCGTCAGAGACTGTTTAATGGCGGCATCATCCGCATGGGCAAAACCGGAAACCGAAGCTGCCAGCAGGGTGAACAGCGCTAAAGACTTTTTCATATATGATCCTGTAACAATTCGTCGGCACTCACGCGCGAGGGTGGTGCTGTTGGTGTAGCTGCCGCAGGCGTTCCGTCGCGACATGGGTGTATATTTGCGTCGTTGAAAGATCGCTGTGTCCAAGCAACATCTGCACCACGCGTAAATCCGCGCCGTGGTTTAACAGATGCGTCGCGAAGGCGTGACGCAAAACGTGCGGCGACAGCTTCTCACTGTCAATACCCGCCAGTGTGGCGTAATGTTTAATGCGATGCCAGAACGTTTGTCGCGTCATCTGCTGCGCGCGCTGGCTCGGGAATAATACATCTATGGAGACGCCGTTCAGCAGCCACGGACGCCCGTGTTCCAGATACGTCTCCAGCCAGTAGACCGCCTCTTCACCCAGCGGCACCAGCCGTTCTTTGTTCCCTTTACCGATAACGCGCACCACGCCCTGACGCAGGCTGATATCGCTCATCGTCAGGCCCACCAGCTCAGAAACGCGCAAGCCCGTGGCATACAATAGTTCAAGCATGGCTTTATCGCGTAACTCCAGCGGAAGGTCAACTGCGGGCGACTGTAATAATCTCTCAACTTGCGCTTCGCTGAGATCTTTTGGCAGCCGCTGAGGCAGTTTAGGCGATGCCAGCAGTGCGCTGGGATCATCCGCGCGGATCTTCTCGCGGTAAAGGTGCTGGAACAGGCGGCGCATGGCGCTCAGCAGACGTGCGGAGCTGGTGGCTTTGTACCCCCCTTCCATCCGCTCAGCCAGTAACCCTTGCAGGTCATCGCTTTGTGCGCTTTCAAGCGTCAGCCCCCGGTGCGCCAGCCACTCGACCAGCAAAGTGAGATCCCGACGATAGGCGCTAAGCGTATTTTCAGCGAGGTTTTTCTCCAGCCACAGCGCGTCGAGAAACTGTTCGATGAGTGCGAGATCCTTTTCCACATCAACCCCTATGGTTCTGCAATCTGGCCATTATGCCTGATTGCCATCGGTTTCTGGTACACTACGCGCAAAGTCATAGCAAGAATTGAGATAGTTACGCGATGAATATTGGTCTGTTCTATGGTTCCAGCACCTGCTACACCGAAATGGCGGCGGAGAAAATTCGCGACATTATTGGCCCGGAACTGGTGACGTTGCATAACCTGAAAGATGACGCGGTTGCCTTGATGGAGCAGTACGATGTGCTGATTCTGGGTATCCCTACCTGGGACTTTGGTGAGATTCAGGAAGACTGGGAAGCGATCTGGGATCAGCTTGATTCAGTCAATTTTGAAGGCAAAATCATTGCGATGTACGGCATGGGCGACCAGTTGGGCTACGGGGAGTGGTTCCTTGACGCACTCGGCATGCTGCACGACAAACTGGCCCCAAAGGGCGCGACCTTTATCGGCTACTGGCCTACGGAAGGCTATGAGTTCACCAGTCAAAAACCGATAATTGCCGACGGCCAGCTGTTTGTCGGGCTCGCGCTGGATGAAACCAACCAGTACGATCTTAGCGACGAGCGCCTCCAGAGCTGGTGCGAGCAGATTCTGGGTGAGATGGCCGAGCAGTTCAGCTGATTTACTCCTGCGTCGGCTGTTGCACGATCAACCGGCGCAGATCTCGCCACTCCGCAGGATCCATACTGTCTGCTGCCAGCCACAGGTGCTGGCGACGATTGTCCTCGACCCGACGCAGCCGTAGCATCATCCCGGTGTTGAGCATCCACGGCGTCCCTATCATTTCCCACTCTTTTCCCTGCCAGCGCAGGCGAGAATCCATCAGCAGCTTAATTTCACCCTGACGGGCGTTGATTCGACGCTGGCTGCGCACGCTGTCAAACACTACAAACGACAGCAAAAGCAGCCACAGAGGGGTATAGCTTAGCGGCCACGGCACCAATAACACCATTGCCGCGACCAGACCGTGGAGCAGTAAGGACATCCACTGTGAGCGCCACGAGACGCGAAGATCAGATTGCCACAGGACCACGTTCCTGATTCCGTGTTTGAATTAATTGCACCATCCGTTGCAACTCGGTGTCGGCGGGCTTGCCGTGATTCATCAGCCAGTTGAATAAATCCGGATCGTCGGACTCAAGCAGACGGACAAACAGGCGCTTATCGTCATCGCTTAAGCTGTCGTACTCATACTCGAAGAAAGGCATGATGGAGATATCAAGTTCACGCATGCCGCGACGGCACGCCCAGTGAATACGGGCCTTGTTGTTAATATCCATGTTCTGTTTCCTGCATTACGTTTGGCACAGTCGGTATCCCGTTCGGTATTCATTATTGCTCTTCGGGAACACCTGCTAGTGTAACGTGTTTTTGACCGTTTCTTTACTGGAATATTGCGAACCTCGAGCAAGCTTCCTGAATAATCCTTATAAAGACAGCGGATTACACTATTTTGCGTAGCGCCACGCATAACCGCGTAATGGCACGAATGGCCTGCTGAAAGCGCTTGCATTGAATACAGTCTCTTTTACCATTAGGTATTATCAAAGCGTTAAGCAATTCAGGACATCACTATGGCATTTACACCATTTTCTCCTCGCCAGCCCGCCGCCTCTGCGCGTCTGCCGCTGACGCTGATTACTCTTGATGACTGGGCACTGGCGACACTGACCGGTGCGGACAGCGAAAAATACCTGCAAGGCCAGGTCACGGCGGACGTGGCGCAGTTGACTGAGCACCAGCATCTGCTGGCCGCGCATTGCGATCCAAAAGGCAAAATGTGGAGCAACCTGCGTCTGTTCCGCCGTCAGGACGGATTCGCCTTCATTGAGCGTCGCAGCCTGCGTGATGCCCAGCTTAAAGAGCTGAAAAAATACGCGGTCTTTTCTAAAGTCACCATCGCCCCGGACGATGAACACGTTCTGCTGGGGGTCGCGGGTTTCCAGGCGCGTGCAGCGCTGAAAAACCTGTTTGCCGAGCTACCGGATGCCGGAAAACAGCTGATCAGCGAGGGAGAAACCTCCATTCTGTGGTTCGAACACCCTGCGGAGCGCTTCTTGCTGGTAACCGACGAAGCAACGGCGGAACGCGTCACTGACGCCCTGCGCGGTGAAGCACAGCTCAACAACAGCCAGCAGTGGCTGGCGCTGAACATCGAAGCGGGCCTGCCGGTTATTGACGCGGCAAACAGCGCGCAGTTTATCCCGCAGGCGACAAACATCCAGGCGCTGGGTGGTATCAGCTTTAAGAAGGGCTGCTACACCGGACAGGAAATGGTGGCGCGTGCGAAATTCCGCGGCGCGAACAAACGTGCCCTGTGGACGCTGGCTGGTCACGCCAGCCGTGTGCCGGAAGCGGGTGAAGATCTCGAGATGAAGATGGGCGAAAACTGGCGCCGTACCGGCACCGTGTTAGCCGCCGTCCAGCTCGATGATGGCCGCCTGCTGGTGCAGGTTGTCATGAATAATGATATGGAGCCCGACAGCGTGTTCCGCGTGCGGGACGATGCAAACACGCTCAGCATTGAGCCGCTGCCGTATTCACTGGAAGATTGATGCTGTATCGCCCGGTGTTGATATTCACCCTCTCCCTGTGGGCTGAGGGTTCCCCACAAATTAATGCGAGCACTGAGCAATCCCCTCGCCCCTCCGGGGAGAGGGTTAGGGTGAGGGGAACATACGGCGGTGGTGGTCATTCCGTTCACTTTATGTTCCTTGCTACTCTGTAACGACATGACCGGTGAACGTGCCAGGGTGGCTCAGTCGCCACCACCCTGGCGACCCGGGCTCCCGGCGGTAAATCGCCGCTTCGCGGTGCCCTCGGCTTATTCCTTCCGGCTTATCGGGTACGGGCGGAGGCAACGTCCCTGTAAAGCCGCCCTCTCGGCGCATCCCTGCGCCTCGCCCCGGCCGGAAGGCAAACGCCTCAGCGATTTACAGCCGGACCAGGGCATCGCTGACAGCCCTCAGTCATTTAGAAAGCAACTTTATTGCTTCTGCATAAAAAAATTACTGGGGATCCCTCAGCCCTGTGGGAGAGGGTCGGGGTGAGGGCATCAGACCGCACCTTACAAAAAAACTACACCTGACCAACATACAGATAAATTGCCAGAAAGTGGCACACGCTGCCGCCCAGCACAAAGCCGTGCCAGATGGCATGGTTGTACGGGATACGCTTGCAGACGTAGAAAATCACGCCCAGCGAGTAGATCACTCCGCCCACCGCCAGAAGCGTCACGCCCCCCACCGCCAGCTTAATGGCTAACTGATACACCACAATCAGCGACAGCCAGCCCATTGTCAGATAGGTGACCAGCGACAGCACTTTGAACCGGTGCGCGATGGTCAGCTTGAACAGGATCCCCAGCAGCGCCAGGCTCCAGATTACAATCATCAGGCCACGCGACAGCGGTGAGTTGAGCCCCACCAGCAAAAATGGCGTGTAGGTGCCTGCAATGAGAAGATAGATTGCGCAGTGGTCAAATTTCTTGAGCCATATCTTCGCCCGTTGATGCGGAATAGCGTGATACAGCGTTGAGGCAAGGAAAAGCAGGATCATACTCCCGCCATACAGGCTGTAGCTGGTAATGGCCATCGCGCTGGCGTTGGTATCTACCGCCTGCACCAACAGCAATACTAAGCCGACAATCCCAAACACCAGGCCAATGCCATGGCTTATACTGTTGGCTACTTCCTCAGCCAGCGAATATCCCTGTGCGATTAATGGTCTGCTCACCATACTTAACTCCGGGAAAACAAAAGATGATTATTCATCGCCAGTCTATGCTAACTGAGAATGATTCCAGTGAACACCTGTTAGCTAAAATAAATCCCCAATAAGAATTTATCTTTATAAATCAAACAAATACAAACCAAACCCACCGCACAGGTGTAAATGATTTCATTAACACCTGAGTAATCAAGGAGATAAATCCGTCTCTCACCCTTCGTCATCATGGTATGCTTCAGGGATAGTGTCCGACAGCGAGTTTAGCCATTGTGAGTATGTTCAGCCATTCCGCCATTGCCAGCCTCAACAATCTGGAAATGATGGTCTACAACTATGTCATTAAGAACCGTGACAAAGTGATGTACATGACCATCCGCGAGCTGGCGGATGCGGCGGGAGTCTCTACCACTACTATCCTGCGCTTCTGCCGAAAGCTCAACTGCGAAGGCTACTCGGAATTTCGGGTGCGCTTTAAACTCTATCTGGAGCAGAACGAGCCGCAGCAGGCGAATTTTGGTGCCAGTGAAATTATCAGCTTCTTTAAAAGCGTAAATAACCAAGAGTTCGATGCGTTATTAGATAAAGCCGTCGATATTATTTTATCATCTGAACGAATTATTTTTGTTGGCGCAGGCACGTCCGGATCGCTGGCAAAATATGGCGCACGTTTCTTTTCAAATATCGGGAAATTCAGCAACCATATCGACGATCCTTATTTCCCGGTCACTAACGATATGGCTAAAAATGCACTGGCCATTGTACTTTCCGTCTCCGGAGAAACCGAGGAAATCCTGCGCTTCGCCAGCCAGTTCAGCCTGCATCGCTGCAAGGTGCTCTCTGTCACCAGCCACGAACATTCTCGTCTCGCGAAACTGGCGGACTTTAATCTCTCCTGGCATGTCCCCCAAACGCGCATAGGCGGCGTTTACGATATAACCACCCAAATCCCCGTCATCTATATTCTGGAATCATTAGGCCGGAAACTGGCGAAGAAATTAACAGAATAAAACATCCTGTTTTTTTGATGTGACAAATTACAATTTCCGCAAAATGTTATATCGTGACATTTATTTCCGCTTTGCTAGACTCGAAATCAATAAGTCCTAAATTGAGAATAGCAAAGATGAAAAAACTCACTTTACCGAAAGATTTTTTATGGGGCGGCGCGGTGGCGGCGCACCAGGTTGAAGGCGGCTGGAACAAAGGCGGCAAAGGGCCAAGCATTTGCGACGTGCTCACCGGCGGCGCACACGGCGTTCCGCGAGAAATCACGCAGGAAGTGATTGAAGGCAAATATTACCCGAACCACGAAGCCGTCGACTTTTACGGCCATTACAAAGAAGACATCAAGCTGTTTGCCGAGATGGGCTTCAAATGTTTCCGTACCTCTATCGCCTGGACGCGCATCTTCCCGAAAGGCGACGAAACTCAGCCAAACGAAGAGGGGCTGAAGTTTTACGACGACATGTTCGATGAACTGCTGAAGTACAACATCGAGCCGGTGATCACCCTCTCCCACTTTGAAATGCCGCTGCACCTCGTTCAGGAATACGGCGGATGGACCAACCGTAAAGTAGTCGATTTCTTTGTACGCTTCTCGGAAGTGGTATTTGAGCGCTACAAAAATAAGGTCAAATACTGGATGACCTTCAACGAAATCAACAACCAGCGCAACTGGCGTGCGCCGCTGTTCGGCTACTGCTGCTCTGGCGTGGTCTATACCGAGCACGACAACCCGGAAGAGACCATGTACCAGGTGCTGCACCACCAGTTCGTGGCCAGCGCGCTGGCGGTGGAAGCCGCCCGCCGCATTAACCCGGAGATGAAAGTCGGCTGCATGCTGGCGATGGTGGCGCTCTATTCGTACTCCTGCAAGCCAGAAGATGTGATGTTCGCTCAGGAATCCATGCGCGAGCGCTACGTCTTTACCGACGTACAGCTACGCGGCTACTACCCGTCTTACGTGCTGAACGAGTGGGAACGCCGTGGCTTCTCCATCAAAATGGAAGCAGGCGACGAGCAGATCCTGCGTGAAGGCACCTGCGATTACTTAGGTTTCAGCTACTACATGACCAACGCGGTCAAAGCGGAAGGCGGCACCGGTGACGCCATTTCCGGCTTCGAGGGCAGCGTGCCGAACCCACACGTCAAGGCGTCCGACTGGGGCTGGCAGATTGACCCTGTGGGCCTGCGTTATTCACTGTGCGAACTGTACGAGCGCTATCAGAAGCCGCTGTTTATCGTGGAGAACGGTTTCGGCGCCTACGACAAAGTGGAAGAAGACGGCAGCATCAACGATGACTACCGCATCGACTACCTGCGCGCCCACGTGGAAGAGATGATGAAGGCCGTGACGTACGACGGCGTGGATCTGATGGGCTACACCCCGTGGGGCTGCATCGACTGCGTCTCCTTCACCACCGGCCAGTACAGCAAGCGCTACGGCTTTATCTACGTCAACAAGCACGACGACGGCACCGGTGACATGTCCCGCTCCCGTAAGAAGAGCTTTGAGTGGTATAAAACCGTCATTGCCAGCAACGGCGAAACGCTGTAATGGCTTGCCCTCTCTGCAAGCGGAGAGGGCAAACTGCTTATCTTCCAGACACTTCTTTACAGCTTTTGCGTTGCCAAAATATGTTCGCCCGATAATATAGGCATCCTGAATATTTGAGGCGAACATGATTAAGCGACAACGCAACGCTATCCTGCTTGTAGCCCTGGCCTGCCTGGTGGTACTGATATGTACCGCCCAGCGGATGGCCGGGATGCACGCGCTTGTCATGAACGTCACCGCCACGAGCCAGTCTGTTCAGCAGGGGCAGGAGAGTGCCGACGCACCGGTAACCCCGTGTGAGCTAAGCGCCAAGTCGCTGATGTCGGTCCCGCCTGTTTTGTTTGAAGGCGCCCTGATTGCCGTCACCCTGCTGCTTGCGTTGCTGGCAGCCAGTCCACCGCGCCGCGAACGGCAGTGGCCTCCCCGCGTTATCACCCCGCCCCGGTTAAGGGTGCATCTGCGATTATGCGTCTTCCGTGAATGAGCCTTCGCCTGTTACCTCAGGTTAATTCATCATTTACGGAGAAAATTTATGTTTACTGTATTCAGGCGACTGCTGGTCTGCCTGCTTTGGCTATGGCTGCCCCTCAGCCAGGCTGCCGACAGCGGCTGGCTGCGCGCCGCCGATAATCAGCACGCCAGCGTCAGGCTGCGTGCGCAACCTGAAAGCACTGGCGAAACCCGCCTGCTGCTGGACGTCACCCTGCAAAAAGGCTGGAAAACCTACTGGCGCTCGCCGGGCGAAGGCGGCGTCGCACCCGCGATTAAATGGCATCAGCCCGTCGAGGCGATCTGGCGCTGGCCTGTGCCGCAGCGTTTCGACGTCGCGGGCATCACCACGCAGGGCTATCACGGCGATGTCAGCTTTCCCCTCACTCTGCGGGGCGACGTCCCGACGATCCTGAGCGGCGTGCTGACGCTCTCCACCTGTAGCAACGTCTGTATTCTTACCGACTACCCGTTTTCGCTGAACATGACCGCATCCGCAGGCGCCGGTTTTGATTACGATTTCAGTCGGGCCATGGGCACCCTTCCGCTCAGCGGCGGGTTGACCTCAACGCTTAACGCCACCTATGCCCCCGGCAAGCTGACCGTAACGGCGCAGCGTGACGCAGGCTGGCAGGCGCCGTCGCTGTTTATCGACGGTATGGATGATGTTGATTTCGGCAAACCGGCCCTCACCGTGCGCGGTGATTCGCTGGTCGCCACCGTGCCCGTGATGGACAGCTGGGGCGAGGCCGCGCCCAACCTCAGCGGCAAAACCCTGTCACTGGTTCTGGCCGATAGCGGGCAGGCGCAGGAGTCCAGCCTGAGCATTCAGCCGGGGAACGCCGCGCCGACGCTCCCGTTAGGCTGGGTGCTGCTGATGGCGCTGGCTGGTGGCCTGATCCTCAACGTTATGCCCTGCGTGCTGCCGGTGCTGGCCATGAAGCTGGGCACGCTGATGCAAACCGAACGGCAGGCGCGCGGTCAGGTGCGCAGGCAGTTTCTTGCATCGGTAGCCGGGATCGTGATCTCGTTCCTCGCACTGGCGCTGATGATGACGGTATTACGTTTAGGCAATCAGGCGCTCGGCTGGGGGATCCAGTTCCAGAACCCGTGGTTTATTGCCGCGATGGCGCTGGTAATGGTGCTCTTCAGCGCCAGCCTGCTGGGGTTGTTTGAAATCCGTCTCCCTTCCGGCGCCAGCACCTTCCTCGCCACGCGCGGCGGCAACGGGCTTGCGGGTCATTTCTGGCAAGGCGCGTTTGCCACGCTGCTGGCGACACCCTGCACCGCGCCGTTCCTGGGGACGGCGGTCTCGGTCGCGCTGGCGGCACCGCTTCCCCTGCTGTGGGGGATCTTCCTGGCGATGGGTATCGGCATGAGCCTGCCGTGGCTGCTGGTGGCGGCCTGGCCGGGGCTGGCCCAGCGGTTGCCGCGTCCGGGGCGCTGGATGAACGTTGTACGCGTAGTGCTGGGGATGATGATGCTCGGCTCATCGCTGTGGCTGCTGAGCCTGCTGACGGTGCACATTGGCAGCCTGCCGGTCATTACGCTGGGCGTGCTACTGATCCTTGCGCTGCTGCTGGTCACCGCCTGGCGCTACCGCTGGCAAACGGCACTGCGCGCCGGGGTATTAGCTGTACTGGTGGCCGGGGTAGTCGCGTTTGTTTCCGGCTCCGGCGGCGAGGGCTCCCGCCGCGATCGTATTCACTGGCAGCCGCTCAGCGAGCAGGCCATTGCCCGCGCGCTGGCGGAGAACAAACGGGTGTTCGTCGACGTGACCGCCGACTGGTGCGTGACCTGTAAAGCCAATAAATACAACGTTCTGCTGCGCGACGACGTGCAGGTCGCGCTCTCCGCCCCGGACGTTGTCGCCCTGCGCGGCGACTGGAGCCGCCCCTCAGATACCATCAGCCAGTTTTTAACCACGCGCGGCAGCGCCGCCGTGCCGTTTAACCAGATCTACGGACCGGGATTACCTCAGGGCCACGTGCTGCCTGCGTTGTTAAGCCGCGAAGCGGTGCTGAGCACCCTGTCCGATGCAAAAGGAAAATAACATGAGAGCCTTTGTTGCCTTACTTCTGCAGTCGTTATCAACGTTCGGTTTCGCCGCACCGTCAGATGACGCTTCCAACGACCAGCTGGCAAAACTGCTGTTTAACGACCCCAACAGCCCGCGAACCGGAGCGACATCGCCGAAGCTCACCATCGTCTCCTTCACAGACTACAACTGCCCGTATTGCAAGCAGTTCGACCCAATGCTGGAGAAAATCGTGCACGATAATCCCGACGTGCAGCTCATCATCAAACTGCTGCCGTTCAAGGGACAAAGCTCGGTAAATGCCGCGAAAGCGGCGCTCTCAACGTGGCAGCAGGCGCCGGATCAATTCTGGGCACTACACCAGCGGCTGATGATGAAAAAGGGCTATCACGATGACGCCAGCATCGCCGCCGCGCAGGTGAAGACCGGGACGGACAGCATTAAAACCGATGATAAAACTATGGACAGCGTAAAGATGAACCTGATCCTGGCGCAGGTGCTGAATATTCAGGGCACCCCGGCGACCATCATCGGTGACCAGATGGTGGCGGGCGCAATCCCGTATGACGATCTGGAGGGGCTGGTCAAAGAACAGCTGGCGAACGCCCGTGGCAAGTAAGCTTCCGCGCCTGCTGCGCGAGCTGGCCGTGTGGCTGCTGATTGGCGTAGCCGTGAGCCTGGCGGTGGACTATTTCCGCCAGCCCGCGCTGCCGCAGAATTTCTCCGCGACGGCACTGCACACCCTCGACGGTCAGCCCGTCGATCTTATCGCCATGAGTAAAGAGCGACCGCTGCTGGTCTACGTCTGGGCGACATGGTGCGGCGTCTGCCGCTACACCACGCCGTCGGTGGCGGCGATTGCCGCGGACGGGGGTAACGTGATGTCGGTTGCGCTGCGCTCGGGCGATAACGCGACGCTCGAAACATGGATGAGAAAGAAGAAGGCGATGATGCCCACGGTCAACGACGCCAGCGGAGAACTGGCGCGTCAGTGGGACGTTCAGGTGACGCCAACGCTTGTGGTGATCTCTCACGGTGAAGTGAAGTCGATCACCACCGGCTGGACCAGCGGCTGGGGAATGCGCCTGCGGCTGTGGCTGGCGTCGTAGCGTTACTTCCCGCCAGCCAGCTCCAGGAAGCTACCGGTGACATAGGAGGCTTTGTCGCTCAGCAGCCAGGTAATGGCCTGGGCGACCTCCTCCGGCTGACCGCCACGCTGCATCGGTAACATCGACTTCACCCGATCCACACGCCCCGGCTCGCCGCCGGAGGCGTGAATATCGGTATAAATCAGGCCTGGCCGCACGCAGTTAACGCGAATGCCCTGCGCCGCCACCTCCAGCGCGAGGCCGGTTGTCAGGGAATCCACGGCCCCTTTGGAGGCAGCATAATCCACATACTCCCCCGGAGCGCCCAGTCGTGAGGCCGCCGAGGAGACATTCACAATCGCGCCGCCCTTGCCGCCGTGTTTATGCGACATGCGTTTCACCGCCTCACGGCAGCAGAGAAAATAGCCAGTGACGTTGGTGGACAGCACGCGGTTAATACGTTCAGCGGAGAGGTTTTCGATGGAGGATTGTTCAAACAAAATCCCGGCGTTGTTCACCAGCGCGGCGAGCGGCTCACCTTCGCGATCGATGCAGTCGAACATCGCCATCACCTGCGATTCATCGCTGATATCCGCGCACACGGCAAAGGCCTTACCGCCCGCGTCCACGATCTGATTAATAACCTCTGTCGCGGCTTTGATGTTGTGATGAAAATTCACCGCAACGGTGTAGCCTTCGCTTGCCAGCTGTAGCGCGGTGGCTTTACCAATACCCCGGCTGGCGCCGGTGACCAATGCAATTGCCATTCTTTTCTCCCAATAAAAAAGCCGGGTGGCGGCTTCGCCTTACCCGGCCTACGTTACTACAGGAACAACGTTACTGGTATTCGCTCATCGGCACGCAGGAGCAGAACAGGTTACGGTCGCCGTAAACATCATCAAGACGTTTCACGGTTGGCCAGTATTTGTTTGCTACACCTGCCGGGAAGACAGCCAGCTCGCGGGTATAACCGTGGTTCCACTCTGCCACCAGTTCGTTCTGGGTATGCGGCGCGTTAACCAGGGGGTTATCTTCCAGCGTCCATTCCCCGCCTTTCACGCGGTCGATTTCGCTGCGGATCGCCAGCATCGCGTCGATAAAGCGATCCAGCTCCACCTTGCTTTCAGACTCGGTCGGCTCAACCATCAGAGTTCCTGCAACCGGGAAGGACATGGTTGGCGCGTGGAAGCCGTAGTCGATCAGACGCTTGGCAATATCCAGCTCGCTGATGCCCGTCTCTTCTTTCAGAGGACGAATATCGAGGATGCATTCGTGCGCCACGCGACCATCGCGGCCGGTGTAGAGCACCGGATAGGCGTCTTTCAGACGTGTTGCGATGTAGTTGGCGTTGAGGATCGCCACCTGGCTGGCCTGCTTGAGCCCTTCCGCGCCCATCATGCGGATGTACATCCAGCTGATTGGCAGGATAGAGGCGCTGCCGAACGGTGCCGCGGAGACCGCGCCCTGACGGGTCAGCATGCCTTCAATCTGCACCACGCTATGGCCTGGCACAAACGGTGCCAGGTGCGCTTTGACGCCGATTGGGCCCATGCCCGGGCCGCCGCCGCCGTGCGGAATACAGAACGTTTTATGCAGGTTGAGGTGCGACACGTCCGCGCCAATAAAGCCCGGAGAGGTAATGCCCACCTGGGCGTTCATGTTTGCGCCGTCGAGGTAAACCTGGCCGCCGAACTGATGCACCACTTCACACACTTCACGGATCGTTTCTTCGTACACGCCGTGGGTGGACGGGTAGGTCACCATGATGCAGGAGAGTTTGTCGCCTGCCTGCTCTGCTTTGGCGCGCAGGTCGGCCAGATCGATGTTGCCGTTTTTGTCGCACGCCACGACCACCACTTCCATCCCTGCCATCTGGGCAGAGGCCGGGTTGGTGCCGTGGGCAGAGCTTGGGATCAGACAGATATCGCGGTGGCCTTCGTTGCGGCTTTCGTGATAGTGACGGATCGCCAGCAGACCGGCGTATTCACCCTGCGCACCGGAGTTCGGCTGCATGCAGAGCGCGTCGTACCCGGTCAGCTTCACCAGCCAGTCGGAGAGCTGGTTGATCATCATGTGATAACCTTCCGCCTGCTCAGCCGGGCAGAACGGGTGCAGCTCGGAGAATTCAGGCCAGGTGATTGGGATCATCTCAGCCGCGGCGTTCAGCTTCATGGTGCAGGAGCCCAGCGGGATCATCGCCTGGTTCAGCGCCAGATCTTTACGTTCCAGAGAGTGCATGTAACGCATCATCTCGGTTTCGCTGTGATAGCGGTTGAACACCGGGTGAGTCAGGATCGCGTCGTCGCGCAGCATGCTTTCCTGAATGGCGCGGCTGTCGAGCGCAACCTCTTTGTCGAGCGTATCAACGTCCAGACCCTGTGCGTCACCCAGCAATACGCTGAACAGGGTCAGGATATCGTCACGGGTGGTGCTTTCGTCCAGCGTAATACCGACCGCATTGTGAATGTCGCTGCGCAGGTTGATTTGTGCTGCCTCGGCGCGCGCCAGCACGGCCGCTTTGTCTGCCACCTCGACGCACAGGGTGTCGAAGTAGTGCTCATGACGCAGTCTGAGACCTTTCTGTTGCAGACCGCAGGCCAGGATATCGGCCAGACGGTGGATGCGGCTGGCAATGCGTTTCAGACCTGCCGGACCGTGGAACACCGCGTATAAGCTGGCAATGTTAGCCAGCAGCACCTGCGAGGTACAGATGTTGGAGTTCGCTTTCTCGCGGCGGATATGCTGCTCGCGGGTCTGCATCGCCATGCGCAGCGCGGTGTTACCGGCGGCATCTTTCGATACGCCGATAATACGGCCTGGCATGGAACGTTTAAATTCATCTTTCGCGCCAAAGAACGCCGCGTGCGGGCCGCCGTAGCCCATCGGCACGCCGAAGCGTTGCGCTGAGCCGAAGACAATATCCGCGCCCTGTTTACCTGGCGCCGTCAGCAGCACCAGCGCCATAAAATCAGCGGCGACGCTAACAATAACCTTACGGGATTTGAGCTCGGCGATCAGCGCGCTGTAATCATGCACTTCCCCGGTGGTGCCCACCTGCTGTAACAGCACGCCGAAGACGTCCTGGTGATCCAGCACTTTGTCAGCGTCGTCGACAATCACCTCAAAGCCGAAGGTTTCCGCACGGGTGCGCACCACGTCCAGCGTCTGGGGATGCACGTCCGCCGCGACGAAGAAGCGGTTGGCGTTTTTCAGCTTGCTCACGCGCTTCGCCATCGCCATCGCTTCAGCGGCGGCAGTGGCTTCATCCAGCAGAGAGGCTGAGGCGATATCCATACCGGTCAGATCCAGCGTCACCTGCTGGAAGTTCAGCAGCGCTTCCAGACGGCCCTGGGAGACTTCTGGCTGATACGGGGTGTAAGCGGTGTACCAGCCCGGGTTTTCCAGCATGTTACGCAGGATCACCGGCGGTAACTGCACGTTGGTGTAGCCCATGCCGATGTAAGACTTATAGCGCTTGTTAAGGCCGGCGATGGCCTTCAGCTCCGCCAGCGCGGCGAACTCCGTCGTGGACTCGCCTACCTGCGGCGGTGTGGCAAGCTGGATGTCTTTTGGCACGATCTGGCCGATCAGTGCGTTTAATGAATCCGCGCCAACTGTCTTCAGCATCTCCTGCTGTTGCTGAGCATCCGGCCCAATGTGACGTTCAATGAAGGCGCCACGGTTTTCAAGCTGGCTTAAAGTCTGTGTCATGAGCGATGGTTCCTGAAACGTGCAGTGAATCGTAATTATCTGTAACGCTGTTGCCCGGTGGCGCTAACGCTTACCGGGCCTACGTAGATCTGTAGGCCGGATAAGCGCAGCGCCATCCGGCACAACGTTATTCGTCTTCCAGTAGTGCTTCGTACGCGGTCGCATCCAGCAGCGCGGCAACCTGCGCTTCGTCGCTGGCTTTGATCTTAAAGATCCAGCCGCCTTCATAAGGCTCGCTGTTCACCAGCTCCGGGGAGTCGCTCAGCGCGTCGTTCACGGCAACAATTTCACCGCTCACCGGAGCGTAGATGTCAGAGGCCGCTTTGACGGATTCCGCCACCGCACAGTCGTCGCCTGCGCTCACGGTTGCGCCCACTTCCGGCAGGTCAACAAACACCATGTCGCCCAGCAGTTCCTGCGCGTGCTCGGTGATCCCAACGGTGTAAGTGCCGTCCGCCTCTTTGCGCAGCCACTCGTGTTCTTTGCTGTATTTCAGTTCTGCTGGCACATTGCTCATTGAAGTTCTCCTGATAAAAATAGTTAGGCGACCGGCTTACCGGCGCGAACAAAAATCGGTTTGGTCACGTTGACCGGCATTTCGCGGTTGCGGATCTGCACCACCGCCGTTTCGCCAATCCCCGCTGGCACGCGTGCCAGTGCAATACTGTAGCCGAGCGTCGGGGAGAACGTTCCGCTGGTGATCACGCCTTCGCGATGATTGCCATCGGCATCGGTGAAGCGCACCGGCAGCTCGCAGCGCAGAACGCCTTTTTCTTTCATCACCAGGCCAACCAGCTGTTCAGTGCCCTTCTCGCGCTGCATCTCCAGCGCTTCACGGCCAATAAAATCACGGTCAGCCGGTTCCCACGCGATGGTCCAGCCCATGTTGGCCGCCAGCGGTGAGACGCCTTCGTCCATCTCCTGACCGTAGAGGTTCATCCCCGCTTCCAGACGCAGCGTATCGCGCGCGCCCAGGCCCGCAGGCTTCACACCCGCCTCCACCAGCGCACGCCAGAAATCGGCGGCCTTTTCGTTTGGCATTGCAATTTCGTAGCCCGCTTCACCGGTGTAGCCGGTGGTGGCGATAAACAGATCCCCCGCCTGCACGCCGAAGAACGGCTTCATGCCTTCGGTTGCTTTGCGCTGCTCGTCGCTGAACAGAGACGCGGATTTCGCCTGGGCGTTTGGCCCCTGCACCGCAATCAGCGACAGATCGTCACGAACGGTGATGTCGATGGCGTAAGGTTCAGCGTGTTGGGAAATCCAGGAGAGGTCTTTTTCGCGGGTGGCGGAGTTTACAACGAGGCGGAAGAAATCTTCGGTGAAGTAGTAGACGATGAGGTCGTCAATCACGCCGCCAGAGGCATTGAGCATGCCGGTATAGAGCGCTTTGCCCGGCGTTTTTAGTTTGGCGACGTCGTTTGCCAGCAGATAACGCAAAAACTCCCGGGTGCGGCTTCCGCGCAGGTCGACAATCGTCATATGAGACACGTCGAACATACCGGCATCGGTGCGCACCGCGTGGTGCTCATCAATCTGCGAGCCGTAGTGCAGCGGCATCATCCAGCCGTGGAAGTCCACCATGCGGGCGCCGCATAACACGTGCTGTTCGTACAAAGGAGTCTGTTGAGCCATCTTTTCCTCGTTGAAAAATTCACCGTGAAACCCGGTGTCGACCTCGCGATCGAGGGCCGACGCAAACGTTCTCTTTTACCTGAACTTACCACCGAAACCGGCGGTTAACCATAAGGTAAAACGGGTCATCACATTAGCTTATGACCAAAAATCGCTGAAAAGCCTACAGAGTTATTCACTGGTAAAATGCGATTAAACCCGCATAAAATTAACATCGAGCTAACAGGATTTAGCAGATGGTGATATTTCGTGCGGAAAAACGGGCCGAATTTCCGTAACATAAAAAGAGTAAGATTAGATTTTCTAATGCGAAAAATGACGTGAAATTAGATTATTTCAAACGAGGAGATTTCCCCGGCGCGAAGGCCGGGAAAATAAAGTGTGACGGGGATCGAGATTAACGTAACCAGTCGGGAAGATCGTTAAGGCCCATTGCCTGACGAAGAAGCTGCGGTTTGACGCCGGGAAGGGTGTCGGCCAGTTTGAGGCCGATATCGCGCAGCAGTTTTTTCGCCGGGTTCGCTCCGGCAAATAGCTCGCGGAAGCCCTGCATACCCGCCAGCATCATCGCCGCACTGTGTTTGCGGCTGCGCTCGTAGCGACGCAGATACAGATGCTGACCAATATCTTTACCTTCCCGATGCAGACGACGCAGCTCTTCAACCAGCTCGGCCGCGTCCATAAAACCGAGGTTCACCCCCTGCCCGGCCAGCGGATGAATCGTATGCGCCGCATCCCCCACCAACGCCAGACGGTGCGCCGCAAACTGACGCGCGTAGCGACCGGTTAACGGAAACGCCTGGCGTTCGCTTTCAAGCGTGCACAGGCCCAGACGGTTATCAAACGCCACGCATAGCGCCTGATTAAAGGCGTCCGGCGTCGCCTCCTGCATCTGCTGCGCTTTCTCCGGCTCTAAAGACCAGACGATGGAGCAGAGATGCGGATCGGCAAGCGGCAGGAAGGCCAGAATGCCATCATTGTGGAAAATCTGGCGCGCCACGCCGCCATGCGGCTCTTCGGTGCGGATTGTGGCAACCAGGGCGTGATGACGGTAATCCCAGAAGGTCAGCGGAATATCCGCTTTGTTACGCAGCCAGGAATTGGCGCCGTCGGCACCCACTACCAGCCGCGCGGTCAGCATGTCGCCGCTTTCAAGAGTGATAAACGCGTCGTTTTCGCCCCACGCCACCTGCTGAAGTTTCGCCGGTGCGATCAGCGTGACGTCGCTGCACTGCTGCGCTTTTTGCCACAGCGCGTGGTGGATCACCGCGTTTTCAACGATGTGCCCAAGGTGGCTGTAGCCCATGCTTTCATCGTCAAACGCGATATGGCCGAAGCTGTCTTTATCCCACACTTCCATGCCATGATAACAGCTGGCACGCAGCGCCACGATTTCAGACCAGACGCCAAGGTGCGTCAGTAGCTTTTCGCTGGCGGCATTGATCGCCGAGACGCGCAGCTCCGGCGGTGCATCCTGCGCCACAGGCTGCGGCACATTTTGCTCAAGCACCGCCACGCGCAGGCCGCTGCCCTGTAAACCACAGGCCAGCGCCAGTCCTACCATTCCGCCGCCGACAATGGCGACATCAACATTTTGCACGGTGATTACTCCTTAACGCGCGACCCAACCCAGGGTCCGCTGCGCCAGCACGTCACGTGCCGGAATGAACAGTTCCATCGCCATCAGCCCAAGGTTGCGACCCGCAACCAGCGGTGCCCAGCGATTGGCAAACAGGTGGACTAAACCGTCGGTAACGCCAATGGTCGCCGCTTTGTCCGCCTGACGTCGTTTCTGGTAATGGCTCAGCACTGAGTATGCGCCACAATCCTGTTGTACGCTCCACGTCTGCGCCAGTAGTTCAGCCAGACTCATCACGTCGCGCAGGCCAAGGTTAAAGCCTTGCCCGGCGATGGGGTGCAGCGTCTGCGCGGCGTTGCCGACCAGAGCGACGCGATGGGAGACAGTCTGCGATGCGGTCGTCAGCGCGAGCGGATAGGCCACGCGTTTTCCGGCCTGGGTGATACGCCCAAGCCGCCAGCCGAAGGCTTTCTGCAGCTCGGTACTAAAACGTTCGTCGGACCAGGAGAGAACCTCATCGGCCCGGTCCTGCGCATGGCACCACACCAGCGAGCAGCGCCCGTTCGACATCGGCAGCATGGCCAGCGGGCCGTGCTCAGTGAAGCGCTCAAATGCCCTGCCGTTATGCGTGCCAGCCGTAGAGACGTTAGCGATGACCGCCACCTGCCCATAGGGTTCAGAGCGCAATTCGACGCCGCACTGCGTGGCGATCGCGGAGCGTGAACCATCCGCCGCCACCAGCAGTTTCCCCTCCAGCCTGGTGCCGTTGTCCAGCGTCACGCTGACGGCTTCGTCACGGCGGCTAAAGCTGGCGACGCGCGCCGGACAGTGCAGCGTGACGCCAGGCGCGTTCTGTAACAGACGGAACAGCCGCAGCCCTACGTCATGCAGCTCGACAACCTGCCCCAGCGCCCCGATCCGGTAATCGTGGGCATCCAGCGTCACAAACCCGGCATGCCCGCGATCGCTGACGTGAACGGTGCCGATCGCCGTCGCGCAATCCGCTATCGCCTGCCAGATCCCAATACGCGCAAGCTGCTGACAGGTTCCCTGCGCCAGCGCGATAGCGCGGGCGTCGAAACCGGGATGATCGGTCGCCTGCGGCGCGACCGCCTCAACCAGATGCACCGGAAGCTGGCCCTGGGTTAACTGCGAAATAGCCAACGCCAGAGTAGCGCCGGTCATGCCTCCGCCAACAATGATTACGCTCATCCGCGTGCCGCCGCCATCAGCGCCTCGATGTCGTCGGCTTTTTTCACCACGGTCGCGGTCAGGTTTTCGTTACCGGTTTCGGTGATGACGATGTCATCTTCAATACGAATGCCGATCCCGCGGTACTGTTCCGGCACGTCGGCATCCGGCGCGATGTACAGCCCCGGCTCAACGGTCAGCACCATGCCTGGCTCCAGCACGCGCGAACGTTCCGGACCGTATGCCCCCACGTCATGCACATCCAGCCCCAGCCAGTGGCTCAGGCCATGCATAAAGTACGGGCGATGGGCGTTTTCGGTTATAAGGGTGTCCACATCGCCTTTCAGAATGCCAACCTTCACCAGCCCGGTAATCATGATGCGCACCACCTCGCCCGTAACCTCCTGGATGGAGGTGCCCGGGCGGAACAGCGTCAGCGCGGTCTCCAGAGACTCAAGCACGATGTCATAGATTTCACGCTGCGCTGGGGTGAATTTACCGTTCACCGGGAAGGTACGGGTGATATCGCCCGCGTAACCCTGATATTCACAGCCGGCGTCAATCAGCACCAGATCGCCGTCGTGCAGTTCACTTTCGTTTTCGGTGTAGTGCAGAATGCAGCCGTTTTCCCCGCCGCCTACGATGGTGTTATAGGACGGGAAGCGCGCGCCGTGACGGTTAAATTCATGGTGAATTTCGCCTTCAAGCTGGTACTCGAACATACCGGGACGGCACTTTTCCATGGCACGGGTATGCGCCAGGGCGCTGATTTCGCCCGCGCGGCGCATCACATTCAGCTCTTCTTCAGACTTAAACAGGCGCATCTCGTGCACTACCGGTCTCCAGTCTGTCAGGGTCGCGGGTGCAGACAAATTCTGACGTGAGCCTTTACGCAGCTTATCCAGCGCAGTGAAAACAATCTCATCCGCATACGCGTATTCACCCTGCGCGTGGTACAGCACGTCCAGGCCGTTGAGCAGTTGATAGAGCTGCTGGTTGATTTCGCTGTAGGCCAGCGCGCGATCCACGCCCAGTTTTCCCGGCGCCGCCTCCTGACCTAAGCGGCGGCCAAACCAGATTTCCGCGGTCAGATCGCGCACGCGGTTGAAAATCACGCTGTGGTTGTGGGTGTCATTGCTTTTAATCAGCACCAGTACCGCTTCCGGCTCGTTAAACCCGGTGAAGTACCAGAAATCGCTGCTCTGGCGATAGGGGTATTCGCTGTCGGCGCTGCGCGTCACTTCCGGCGCGGCGAAAATCAGGGCAGCGCTTCCCGGCTGCATTTTTGCCAGCAGCGCCTGACGACGGCGAGAATACTCTTGACTGGAGATAACCATGACACCCTCCTGTGCGTTATTTTTCTTAGTGTAATGTTGGCTTGCGAACTTCCGGCGCGGTCGGCTGCGAGCGCGTAAAGTTGTCGTGGCACAGCAGAGACGCCACGCGCACGTACTCGATGATCTCTTCGAGAGACATCTCCAGCTCTTCCTGGTCTTCGTCTTCATCGTAGCCGAGCTGGGCGATGTTACGTAGATCGTCGATCGCTTCACCCGCTTCGCCGGTCACTTTATCCAGTTTAGGCTGGGTTACGCCCAGGCCAAGCAGATAGTGGTTTACCCAACCCGCGAGCGCATCAGCGCGATCGAAGACGCTGACATCGTCGCCTTCAGGCAGATAAAGCTGAAAAAGAAAGCCATCGTCTTCCAGGGAATCGCTGGTTGCGGCGTGCATTTTACGCAGCGCTTCCGCCAGTTCGTGGCCAAACGCCAGCCCTTCGTTGGTGAGGTCGTGGATCAGCGGCTGCCATGAGCTGTCGCTGTTTCCGCCGCACAGTATGCCGCTGATCAGACCGTGCATTTCGGCAGGGGTTAGACCGACTCCCTGCTGGTTCAGTAACTGGTTTAAATCCTTGTAACCAGGCATTTCGTTCTGTATAGACATACGCATTCGTCATCAAAGGGAGGATATTCATGATATGCTACCACTTTGGACCCTGGTGATACCAGAAAAGGGCTTGTATCTTCACATCAGGGTAGCTATAGTGTCGCCCCTTCGCAGCCCCCGGGGCAGTAAGCGAAGGCAGCGCAGTCAATCAGCAGGAAGGTGGCATGTCTGCACAACCCGTCGATCTCCAGATTTTTGGCCGTTCACTGCGAGTGAATTGTCCGCCTGAACAAAGGGATGCTTTGAATCAGGCTGCGGACGATTTGAATCAGCGGTTGCAAGATCTAAAAGAACGCACTAGAGTCACAAATACTGAGCAGCTGGTTTTCATCGCCGCGTTGAACATCAGCTATGAACTGACTCAGGAAAAAGCGAAGACCCGCGATTACGCGGCAAGCATGGAGCAGCGCATTAAAATGCTCCAGCAGACCATTGAACAGGCATTGCTTGATCAAGGTCGCAGTCCTGAAAGACCGGGACCAAAGTTTGAATAACACTTCTCAGTTGACTATGGTAGAGTAACTGTGAAGACAAAATTTCTCTGAGATGTTTGCAAGCGGGCCAGTCCCCTGAGCCGATATTTCATACCACAAGAATGTGGCGCTCCATGGTTGGTGAGCATGCTCGGTCCGTCCGAGAAGCCTTAAAACTATGACGACACATTCACCTTGAACCAAGGGTTCAAGGGTTACAGCCTGCGGCGGCATCTCGGAGATTCCCTCTCTCTTCTTCTACCAACAACCATGACTCAATTCCCTGAAGTTTCTGCTTCACGCCAGGATATCCGTCAGCTCATTCGCCAGCGTCGTCGTGCCTTAAGCGCCGAACAACAGGCACAGTTTGCCCAGCAGGCCGCCGCCCGTATGATGGCCTATCCGCCTGTGGTGATGGCAAACACCGTCGCCTTGTTTCTTTCGTTTGATGGTGAGCTGGATACCCAACCGCTTATCGACCAGCTCTGGCGCGCCGGGAAAAAAGTTTATCTGCCGGTGCTGCATCCCTTTAGCCGGGGCAATCTGCTGTTTCTGCACTACCATCCGCACAGCGAGCTGGTGGTGAATCGTCTGAAAATCACCGAACCCAAACTCGACGTGCGCGATGTGCTGCCGCTATCTGAACTGGATGTGCTGATTACGCCGCTGGTGGCGTTTGACGAGCAGGGACAGCGCCTGGGAATGGGCGGTGGTTTTTACGACAGAACGCTACAAAACTGGCAGCAGTACGGATTGCAGCCGGTGGGCTATGCGCATGATTGTCAGGGCGTGGAGGCATTACCCGTGGAGAAATGGGATGTGCCGTTGCCGGCGGTGGTGACGCCCAGTAAAACCTGGACCTGGTAGAACAAAGCCGGGTGGCGGCTACGCCTTACCCGGCCTACATAAATCCTCGGACATTGTGTGTCGGGTAAGCGTAAGCGCCACCCGACACACAGACCGCATGAACATTGTAGGTCGGGTAAGCGTAAGCGCCACCCGACACACAGACCGCACAAACATTGTAGGTCGGGTAAGCGTGAGCGCCACCCGACACACAGACCGCACGAACATTGTAGGTCGGGTAAGCGTAAGCGCCACCCGACACCACAGACCGCACTATCAGTACAGCAGACGCGCGCGAATCGTCCCCGGAATGGCCTTCATGCTCTGCAATGCTTTCTCGGCAATGTCTTCATCCGCTTCAATATCAATCACCACATAACCCATCTGCGCGTTCGTTTGCAGATACTGCGCGGCAATGTTGACGCCCTGTTCGGCAAAGATCTGGTTGATAGCAGTCAGCACGCCCGGACGGTTTTCGTGAATGTGCAGCAGACGACGCCCGCCGTGTAGCGGCAGAGACACTTCCGGGAAGTTCACCGCAGAGAGCGTTGAACCGTTGTCGGAATATTTGCTCAGCTTGCCCGCCACTTCCAGGCCGATATTCTCCTGCGCTTCCTGAGTAGAACCGCCGATGTGCGGCGTCAGGATCACGTTGTCGAACTCGCACAGTGGAGAGGTGAACGGATCGCTGTTGGTGGCCGGTTCCGTCGGGAACACGTCAATCGCCGCACCCGCCAGATGCTTACGCTTCAGCGCATCGCACAGCGCAGGAATATCGACCACTGTACCGCGCGCGGCGTTGATCAGCAGTGAGCCCGGCTTCATCAGCGCCAGCTCTTCCGCTCCCATCATGTTTTTTGTGGACGCATTTTCCGGCACGTGCAGGCTGACCACGTCGCTCATGTTCAGCAGGTCAGAAAGATGCTGCACCTGCGTCGCGTTACCCAGCGGCAGTTTGTTTTCGATATCGTAGAAAAACACGTGCATGCCAAGGGATTCCGCCAGAATACCAAGCTGCGTACCGATGTGGCCGTAACCAATAATCCCGAGTTTTTTACCACGCGCTTCGTAGGAGCCCGCGGCCAGTTTATTCCACACGCCGCGGTGCGCTTTGGCGTTAGCTTCCGGAATACCGCGAAGGAGTAGCAGCAGCTCGCCAATCACCAGCTCCGCCACGGAACGGGTGTTGGAGAACGGGGCGTTAAAAACCGGGATACCGCGTTTTGCGGCGGCATTCAGATCAACCTGGTTGGTACCGATACAGAAACAGCCAATCGCCACCAGCTTTTCCGCCGCAGCAATAACGTCTTCAGTCAGTTGGGTACGGGATCGCAGGCCAATGAAATGGGCATCACGGATGGACGCTTTCAGCTCTTCAGTATCCAGCGCGCCTTTGTGAAATTCGATGTTGGTGTAGCCTGCTGCGCGAAGGCTATCGAGCGCTTTCTGGTGCACGCCTTCAACCAGCAGGAATTTAATCTTGTCTTTCTCCAGTGATACCTTTGCCATTTACCCGACCCTGTTTTTATCTGAACTGATGTTGTGCAGGATATAAATCCCGTGCAGCCAACATATCAAAAAAAACTATTGCAGCAATATGAACGTTTGCGTCGGCACTCTGAAGAAAAGTCATACAGAGCAAAATGGCAGAGGAAAATGCTATGGAAATTTACAAACGCGGAAGGATCGGCAAAAGAGGCATAAAAACGTGACACAAGTCACCGAATTTAGCTTTTCAAAATTTTTTAGCGGGGGGAGCGCTCCCCCCGTCAGATCATTTTACGATGGTTTTTACACCGTCAGCCGTGCCGATCAGCGCCACATCCGCGCCACGGTTGGCAAATAACCCTACTGTAACGACGCCCGGAATGCCGTTGATCGCATTTTCCAGCGCAATGGCATCGAGGATCTCAAGGCCGTGAACGTCGAGGATCACGTTGCCGTTGTCGGTCACCACACCCTGACGGTATTCCGGACGACCACCCAGCTTCACCAGTTGACGTGCCACGGCACTGCGCGCCATCGGGATCACTTCGACCGGCAGCGGGAAACTCCCCAGAATGTCGACCTGCTTGGAGGCGTCCGCGATGCAGATGAACTTATCCGCCACGGAGGCAATGATTTTTTCACGGGTCAGCGCCGCGCCACCGCCTTTGATCATCTGCATGTGGCCGTTGATTTCATCCGCGCCATCAACGTAAATGCCCAGACGGTCCACTTCGTTGAGGTCGAAAACAGTGATGCCGAGGCTTTTCAGCTTTTCCGTGGAAGCATCGGAGCTCGAAACCGCGCCCTCGATTTGCCCCTTCATCGTGCCCAGCGCATCGATAAAGTGCGCCGCCGTCGACCCCGTACCAACACCGACAATGGTACCCGGCTGTACGTACTGGAGAGCGGCCCATCCTACTGCTTTTTTCAGTTCATCCTGCGTCATGATCGTTTTGCCTGTGGTGTGAAAACTCAGGGCGCATTATAGAACACGTCGAATGGATTTCGTCTGCCACGAAGGGAAAATTGTGTCATAGTGCAGATTAAGCAAAATTAAGGAGTCAGCCAGAGCAATGAAACGTCCGGACTACAGAACACTACAGGCACTTGATGCAGTTATTCGTGAACGCGGTTTTGAGCGCGCGGCGCAAAAGCTGTGTATCACCCAGTCCGCCGTATCACAGCGTATCAAACAACTTGAAAACATGTTCGGGCAGCCGCTGCTGGTGCGTACCGTACCGCCGCGTCCAACGGAGCAAGGACAAAAGCTCCTCGCCCTGCTACGTCAGGTTGAACTGCTGGAAGATGAGTGGCTGGGCGATGAACAGACCGGCTCCACGCCGCTGCTGCTGTCGCTGGCGGTGAACGCCGACAGTCTGGCAACCTGGCTGCTGCCGGCCCTTGCGCCGGTGCTGGCCGACTCCCCTATCCGCCTGAATCTCCAGGTTGAAGATGAAACCCGCACCCAGGAACGTCTGCGTCGCGGCGAAGTGGTTGGTGCCGTCAGTATTCAGCCTCAGGCGCTGCCAAGCTGTCTGGTGGATCAGTTGGGCGCGCTGGATTACCTCTTCGTCGGTTCAAAAGCCTTTGCCGAGCGCTATTTCCCGAACGGTGTGACCCGCGCCGCGCTGCTAAAAGCCCCTGCCGTCGCGTTCGACCATCTGGACGATATGCATCAGGCCTTCCTGCAGCAAAACTTCGATCTGCCGCCGGGCAGCGTGCCGTGTCATATCGTTAACTCGTCCGAAGCCTTCGTGCAGCTTGCACGTCAGGGAACCACCTGCTGCATGATCCCGCATCTGCAGATTGAGAAAGAGTTGAAAAGCGGTGAGCTGATTGATTTAACTCCGGGGCTGTATCAGCGCCGGATGTTGTACTGGCACCGTTTTGCGCCGGAAAGCCGCATGATGCGCAACGTCACCGACGCGCTGCTGGCGTTTGGGCATAAGGTGTTAAGACAGGATTGAAAAACAAGCCGGGTGGCGGCTTCGCCTTACCCGGCCTACGGGTTACTGAGCTGGCTTTTCAGTCGGCTCCAGCTGGAACACCACATCAACCTGATCGTCGAACTGAATGGTTGGCTGCTCGTAGGTTTCCTGAGCAGAAACCGGCGCGGCATCCGCTTTCATCATCCGCACCATCGGGCTTGGCTGGTAGTTTGAGACGTGGTAACGCACGCTGTAAACCGGACCGAGCTTGCTCTTGAAGCCGGATGCCAGCTGCTGCGCCTGATGAATGGCATCATCAATCGCCGCTTTACGCGCTTCGTCTTTATACTTCTCCGGTTGCGCAACGCCCAGCGAGACGGAACGAATTTCGTTCAGCCCAGCCTTCAGCGCACCATCCAGCAATCCGTTGAGCTTATCAAGCTGGCGCACGGTCACTTCTACAGTACGCACGGCGCGATAGCCTTTCAGGATGCTTTTGCCGTTCTGGTAATCGTAATCCGGTTGAGTACGCAGGTTCGCAGAGCTGATGTCTTTTTTCGCGACACCGTTCTGTTCCAGGAAAGAGAGGTATTGCGCAACACGATCGTCTGCCTGTTTCTTGGCGGAAGCAGCATCTTTCGCCGCCACGTTCACTTCAATTGCCAGGGTTGCAACATCCGGTACCGCATCCACGCTTGCCGTACCTGAAGTGACAATGTGCGGGCCATTTGGCAGTTCATTCGCCTGCACCGACACCGCACCTAAACTTACTAATGCCGCCAGGGCCATCACCTTAAACTTCACTGTCATTCCTCCATGTTGCGAAGAGTGCCCTGTTAACAGGGCTCATGCCAGCAAGCTTAGCGGGTCTTGTTCATATGTCCATAAGACAACGCTTAGTTGAACAATCCCTGTACGTGATGAATGCCCTCTTTCGCCAGCTGGAAGGCAATAAACCACATCACCAGCCCCACCAGGGTATTGATAATGCGCTGCGCTTTGGCGGTACGCAGTCGTGGCGCCAGCCATGCCGCCAGGATCGCAAGACCAAAGAACCAGAGGAAGGAGGCGCTGACCGTACCGAGCGCAAACCAGCGTTTGGGCTCAACGTCCAGCTGTCCACCCAGGCTGCCGAGCACCACGAACGTATCAAGATAAACGTGCGGGTTAAGCCATGTCACGGCGAGCATGGTGACGATAATCTTCCAGCGCCCTTGCTTCATCACTTCGGCGCTCGCCAGCTCAAGATTGCTGCTCATGGCCGTTTTCAGGGCGCCAAACCCGTACCACAGCAAAAACGCTACGCCGCCCCAGGTAACCAGCGCCAGCAGCCACGGCGACTGCATCAACAGGGCGCTGCCGCCAAAAATTCCGGCGCAAATCAGCAGCAGATCGCTCACCGCGCACAGCAAGGCAATCATCAGATGGTACTGACGGCGAATGCCCTGATTCATCACGAACGCATTTTGTGGACCAAGGGGAAGGATCATGGCCGCACCTAACGCAAGCCCTTGAAAATAGTAAGATAACATAACGTAATTCTCGCAGAGTTGTCCTGGGGCAGACTATACTGCGGGAACGACATTAGAGGAAATGGATAATATTAATTGGGGATTAGCGAGGCTAATAAAAGAAAAGCCCGGTGTCGCTGATGCTTACCGGGCCTACGGAGACGTTACTCTGCTTCTTTGACTTTTTTGACGTTTACATCCATCTGCGGGTACGGGAAGCTGATGCCGTTGGCATCGAAGTCACGCTTAATGCGCTCCAGCACATCCCAGTAAACGTTTTGCAGATCGCTGCTTTTGCTCCAGATGCGCACCACAAAATTAATGGATGATGCGCCCAGTTCATTCAGACGAACGGTCTGCTCGCGGTCCTTCAGAATACGGTCATCTGAAGCAATGATGTTGGTAATCAGAGACTTCACCTGATCGATATCGGAATCGTACGCCACGCTGATGATCAGCTCGTTACGACGCACCGGCTCGCGGGAGAAGTTAATGATATTGCCGGCAATGATTTTCCCGTTCGGTACCACCACAATACGACCGTCGACAGTACGCAGAGTGGTAGAGAAAATCTGTACCTGCAACACGGTACCCGCGATCCCGCCTAAATCCACGTATTCACCGGAACGGAACGGACGGAAGGTTACCAGCAGTACGCCCGCCGCCAGGTTCGACAGCGAACCCTGTAATGCCAGACCAATGGCCAGACCGGCAGCACCGAGCACAGCGATGACGGATGCCGTCTGCACGCCGACACGCCCCAGCGCCGCAATCAGCGTAAAGGCGATGATGCCGTAACGCACCAGCGCGGAGAGGAAATCGGCGACCGTGGCGTCAATGTGTCGTGCAACCATCACCCGGTTGACCGCGTTCGATACGATACGCGCCACGATCATCCCGACAATGATGATGGCAATAGCGGCAACAATATTCACAGCGTAGCTCAGCAGTAGCGCCTGGTTGCGCACCAGCCAGTTACCCGCGTGATTGATGCTGTCTACAACATCAAGTTGTTCCATTTATTCTTCCTTTTGCTAAACCAAAACACAAAATCTATCCCTTAAGGGGACAGGCAGGTCAGTAAAGGGTAAACAAAAAGAGCGGGTAATGCCAAACAGATCACAAAATCAGGTATTGCAGGATATTGAAAAAGCATAAAAAAAGGCCCGCATTTGCGGGCCTTCTGATGTGCTGTCAGCAGTTCAAATTACAGAACGTCAACCGCGTTCAGTTCTTTGAAAGCCTGCTCCAGACGAGTAATCATAGAAGTCTGGGCAGCGCGCAGCCATACGCGTGGATCGTAGTATTTCTTGTTCGGCTGGTCTTCGCCTTTCGGGTTGCCCAGCTGACCTTGCAGGTAAGCTTCGTTGGTTTTGTAGTATTGCAGGATACCGTCCCAGGTTGCCCACTGGGTGTCGGTATCGATGTTCATTTTCACTACGCCGTAGCTTACGGAATCTTTGATTTCCTGAGCAGAAGAACCGGAACCGCCGTGGAAGACGAAGTTCAGGCTGTTGTGCGGCAGGTTGTGTTTCTTAGACACATATTCCTGAGAATCACGCAGGATGGTCGGGGTCAGAACCACGTTACCTGGCTTGTACACGCCGTGCACGTTACCGAAGGATGCTGCGATGGTGAAGCGTGGGCTGATTTTGCTCAGCTCGGTGTAAGCGTAATCAACGTCTTCTGGCTGAGTGTACAGAGCAGAAGCGTCCATGTGGCTGTTGTCCACACCGTCTTCTTCACCGCCGGTGCAACCCAGTTCGATTTCCAGGGTCATGCCCATTTTGGACATACGCGCCAGGTACTTAGAGCAGATCTCGATGTTTTCTTCCAGAGACTCTTCGGACAGGTCGATCATGTGAGAAGAGAACAGTGGCTTACCGGTTGCTGCGAAGTGTTTTTCACCTGCGTCCAGCAGACCGTCGATCCATGGCAGCAGTTTTTTCGCGCAGTGGTCAGTGTGCAGGATAACCGGAACACCGTAGTGCTCAGCCATCTGGTGAACATGATGTGCGCCAGAGATAGCACCCAGGATAGCAGCGCCCTGAGGAACGTCAGTTTTCACGCCTTTACCTGCGATGAACGCAGCGCCGCCGTTAGAGAACTGAACGATAACCGGTGCTTTAACTTTTGCAGCGGTTTCCAGTACGGCATTGATGGAGTCGGTACCTACGCAGTTAACTGCTGGCAGAGCGAAGTTGTTTTCTTTAGCTACCTGGAACACTTTCTGTACGTCATCACCAGTGATAACGCCAGGTTTTACGAAATCAAAAATTTTAGACATATTGCTTAGTCCTGTATCTTCGGCCGTTAGAAAAGGTGCGAGCTCTGATAAGCGCGCTGAAAATTGGGCAGGTTTCCCTGCCCCTGAATGGCTTACTTCTTAGCGCGCTCTTCGAGCATTGCTACTGCTGGCAGGACTTTGCCTTCCACGAATTCGAGGAATGCGCCGCCACCAGTGGAGATGTAGGAGATCTTGTCAGCGATACCGAACAGGTCGATAGCTGCCAGGGTGTCACCACCGCCTGCGATAGAGAACGCTTCGCTGTCTGCGATAGCGTTAGCCACGATTTCAGTCCCTTTGCGGAAGTTCGGGAATTCGAACACGCCGACAGGACCGTTCCACAGGATAGTTTTTGCGTTTTTCAGGATTTCAGCCAGTTTCTGTGCAGAAACGTCGCCCAGGTCCAGAATCTGCTCTTCATCTTTGATGTCATTAACAGATTTAAGGGTTGCGGTAGCAGTTTCGGAGAACTCGGTCGCCACGCGAACGTCAGTTGGAACCGGGATATCACAGGTGCTCAGCAGACGTTTGGCTTCGTCAACCAGATCCGCTTCGTAAAGGGATTTACCCACGTTGTGGCCTTGCGCAGCAACGAAGGTGTTCGCGATACCACCGCCAACGATCAGCTGGTCAGCAATTTTGGACAGAGAATCCAGAACGGTCAGTTTGGTAGAAACTTTAGAACCACCAACGATAGCGACCATCGGACGAGCAGGTTCTTTCAGTGCTTTACCCAGCGCTTCCAGTTCGTCAGCCAGCAGTGGACCTGCACAGGCGACGTCTGCGAATTTACCGATACCGTGGGTAGAAGCCTGCGCACGGTGAGCCGTACCGAATGCATCCATCACGAATACGTCGCACAGCGCAGCGTATTTTTTGGACAGGGTTTCGTCGTCTTTCTTTTCGCCTTTGTTGAAGCGAACGTTTTCCAGAACAACCAGCTCACCTTCAGCAACTTCTACGCCGTCCAGGTAATCTTTCACCAGGCGAACCGGGTTGGACAGTTTGTCTTTCAGGTAATTAACAACCGGCAGCAGAGAGAACTCTTCGTTGTACTCGCCTTCAGTTGGACGGCCCAGGTGGGAGGTGACCATCACTTTAGCGCCCTGCTTCAGAGCCAGTTCAATGGTTGGCAGAGATGCACGGATACGCGCGTCGCTGGTCACTTTGCCATCTTTAACCGGTACGTTCAGATCGGCACGGATGAAAACGCGTTTACCTGCCAGATCCAGATCGGTCATCTTAATTACAGACATGGTGAATCCTCTCGTTGATTCTTAAAGTTTTGCAAGCGCAAGGTGCGCTCTACCTGAAACCTTTTGCGGCCATGGCTAACGTGGTGTCGAGCATTCGGTTAGCAAAGCCCCATTCGTTATCACACCAGACCAGCGTCTTGATGAGGTGCGCACCACTGACTCGCGTCTGCGTGCCATCCACGATGGCGCTGTGCGGGTCGTGGTTAAAATCTACTGAGACCAACGGTAATTCCGTATAGTCAACTATACCATGAAATGCTCCCTGTGCCGCTTTTTGCAGCAACAGGTTGACTTCACAGGCTTTTACCGGTTTTTTCACCGTCACGCTAAGATCGATTGCGGTGACGTTTATCGTCGGGACGCGCACGGCAATCGCTTCGAAATGGTCGTTAAACTGCGGGAAAATACGCGTGATCCCGGCAGCCAGTTTCGTATCCACCGGAATGATGGACTGGCTCGCCGCGCGAGTGCGTCGTAAATCCGGATGGTAGGCGTCGATAACCTGCTGATCGTGCATGGCGGAGTGAATCGTGGTCACGGTACCGGATTCAATGCCATACGCATCGTCTAACAGTTTAATGACCGGAATAATGCAGTTGGTGGTACAGGAGGCGTTGGAGACAATGCGGTGTTCAGCCTGCAGCTCGTGCTGGTTGACACCAAACACGACGGTGGCGTCGAGGTCGTGACTGCCGGGATGGGAGAACAGCACTTTTTTCGCGCCAGCATTCAGATGCGCTTCGCCATGTTCACGGTTACCGTACACGCCGGTACAGTCCAGCACCACATCCACACCCAGTTCGCGCCAGGGCAGCTCTTCAATACTGTTCTCATGCAGCACGCGGATGGCATCGTCACCGACGAACAGCTGTTCCCTTTCCTGGCGAACGTCCCAGGCAAAGCGACCGTGGCTGGTGTCATATTTCAACAAATGCGCCATGCCCGCAGCATCCGCCAGTTCATTGATTGCCACCACGGTGATTTCCGCACGACGCCCGGATTCATATAAAGCACGAACCACGTTGCGCCCGATGCGACCGAAGCCATTAATCGCTACGCGTACGGTCATAGATCTCCTGCAAAGCTATCCCTGAGTTTGAGGTGGCTGAAAGAGTAATCCAGCGACGCCCGAAGGGGAATCCTTGCTGTCACAAACTGCGATTGATTGGTCAATTGTCGAACATTTAATCGACTGAAACGCTTCAGCAAGAATAAGCGAATCGGGGAATAAAAGGAATCTCTGTCCAGATGAATAAGCGAGCTATATGACTTGCATCACATTTTCGGTGGAATAATTTACAGAGCAGTTACATGTCTGAGGAATCGTGCATACAAAAAAGCCGGGTGGCGCTAACGCTTACCCGGCCTACATTTTATGCCATTTGTAGGCCCGGTAAGCGTTAGCGCCACCGGGCAAAACGGCAATTACAGCAGTTCTTTCGCCTTAGCGACAACGTTCTCAACGGTGAAGCCGAACTCTTCGAACAGCAGCTCTGCCGGAGCAGATTCACCGAAGGTGGTCATACCGACGATAGCGCCGTTCAGACCCACGTATTTGAACCAGTAATCAGCGATACCCGCTTCCACTGCCACGCGAGCGGAGACCGCTTTAGGCAGTACAGATTCGCGGTACGCGGCATCCTGCTTGTCGAACGCATCGGTAGACGGCATGGAAACCACGCGCGCTTTCACGCCTTCAGCAGTCAGTTTTTCCCATGCAGCAACGGCCAGTTCAACTTCTGAACCGGTCGCGATGAAGATCAGCTCAGGCTGGCCCGCGCAATCTTTCAGCACGTAACCACCGCGCGCGATGTTCGCCAGCTGCTCTGGGGTACGCTCCTGCTGCGCCAGGTTCTGACGGGAGAGGATCAACGCGGTCGGGCCGTCCTGACGCTCAACGCCGTATTTCCACGCCACCGCAGATTCAACCTGGTCACATGGACGCCATGTGCTCATGTTCGGGGTCACGCGCAGGGAAGCCACCTGCTCTACCGGCTGGTGAGTTGGACCATCTTCGCCCAGACCGATGGAGTCGTGGGTGTAGACCATCACCTGACGCTGTTTCATCAGCGCAGCCATACGCACGGCGTTACGTGCATATTCTACGAACATCAGGAAGGTAGAGGTGTACGGCAGGAAACCACCGTGCAGAGCGATACCGTTGGCAATCGCGGTCATACCGAATTCACGTACACCGTAATGGATATAGTTACCGGCAGTGTCTTCGTTGATTGGCTTAGATCCGGACCACAGGGTCAGGTTTGATGGCGCCAGGTCAGCGGAGCCGCCGAGGAATTCTGGAAGCAAAGGACCAAACGCTTCGATCGCATTCTGAGACGCTTTACGGCTGGCGATTTTAGACGGGTTCGCCTGCAACTTCGCGATGAACTCGTTCGCTTTCGCGTCGAAGTCAGACGGCATGTCGCCTTTCATACGACGGGTGAATTCAGCCGCTTCCTGTGGGAAGGCTTTCGCGTAAGCTGCGAACTTCTCGTTCCAGGCTGCTTCTTTCGCCTGGCCCACTTCTTTCGCATCCCACTGCGCGTAGATTTCAGATGGGATTTCGAAGGCAGGGTGTTTCCAGCCAAGCGCTTCACGGGTCAGTGCGATTTCCGCGTCGCCCAGTGGTGCGCCGTGGGAGTCGTGAGTGCCCGCTTTGTTCGGAGAACCGAAGCCGATGATGGTTTTGCACATCAGCAGGGACGGTTTGTCGGTCACGGCGCGCGCTTCTTCTACGGCACGTTTAATCGAGTCAGCATCGTGGCCATCAACGCCGCGCACAACGTGCCAGCCGTAGGCTTCGAAACGTGCGGCGGTGTCGTCAGTGAACCAGCCTTCAACGTGACCGTCGATGGAGATGCCGTTGTCGTCGTAGAACGCAACCAGTTTACCCAGCTTCAGGGTGCCTGCCAGGGAGCACACTTCGTGAGAAATGCCTTCCATCATGCAGCCGTCGCCAAGGAACGCATAGGTGAAGTGGTCAACGATGTCGTGGCCAGGACGGTTGAACTGTGCCGCCAGGGTCTTCTCAGCAATCGCCATACCCACGGCATTCGCAATGCCCTGACCCAGCGGACCGGTAGTGGTTTCAACGCCAGCGGTGTAGCCCACTTCCGGGTGACCTGGAGTTTTGGAGTGCAGCTGACGGAAGTTTTTCAGCTCTTCGATTGGCAGATCGTAGCCAGTGAGGTGCAGCAGGCTGTAGATCAGCATAGAGCCATGGCCGTTAGACAGCACGAAACGGTCGCGGTCTGCCCATGCCGGGTTCTGCGGGTTGTGGTTAAGGAAATCACGCCACAGGACTTCGGCGATGTCAGCCATGCCCATAGGGGCGCCCGGGTGGCCGGATTTGGCTTTCTGTACTGCGTCCATGCTCAGCGCACGAATAGCATTAGCAAGCTCTTTACGTGAGGACATTTTAACTCCAGATCGGACTGTTAAAGGCCATGCCCTTGACGACAGCGCGTTTTGGGCTACGCCGGAAAAAAGTGCCAACAATGTAACCCAAGCCGCAGGGCATGTACATGGACCATTCTTTTGCAGCTTAAGAAATCTCTGGATCATGCTCGCATGTTGCGCAATCTACTCGCCCGCCCCTGTAGATATTCCTTATACTTAGCCCGACACCGGCTTCGTTGACGGTGCATTTTTCGGAATTAATTCAGATTAACGAGTACGGAAGCAACATCATGAAAATGCGTGCAATTGGGCTGGCTGTGGGAACAACGCTCCTGCTAAGCGGCTGTCAGAATATGGATTCTAACGGCCTGATGACCTCAGGCGCAGAAGCTTTTCAGGCCTACTCATTGAGCGATGCGCAGGTGAAAGCGCTGAGCGACGAGGCCTGTAAGGATATGGATGGAAAAGCTACGCTTGCCCCGGCAAACAGCACCTACACGCAGCGTCTGAACAAGATTGCTTCCGCGCTGGGCGACAACATTAACGGTCAGCCGGTGAACTACAAGGTGTATATGGCGAAAGACGTCAACGCCTTCGCGATGGCTAACGGCTGTATCCGCGTTTACAGCGGCCTGATGGACATGATGACCGACAACGAAGTGGAAGCGGTGATCGGCCATGAAATGGGTCACGTTGCTCTCGGTCACGTGAAGAAAGGGATGCAGGTTGCGCTGGGCACCAATGCCGTGCGTGCTGCCGCGGCCTCTGCGGGCGGCATTGTCGGCAGCCTGTCCCAGTCGCAGCTGGGCGACGTGGGTGAGAAACTGGTTAACTCCCAGTTCTCCCAGCGTCAGGAGTCGGAAGCGGATGACTACTCTTACGATCTGTTGCGCAAACGCGGCATCAATCCATCGGGTTTAGCCACCAGCTTCGAAAAACTGGCGAAACTGGAGGAAGGCCGTCAAAGCTCCATGTTTGACGATCACCCGGCCTCCGTTGAACGCGCGCAGCATATCCGTGACCGCATGGCGGCAGACGGAATTAAATAAAACTTCGGCCCGGTGCGCGCCGCGCTACCGGGCAACAAGGCTCAATCAGTACAGCGTTTTCTGTGGCGGCCCGGCAAACTTAAGGGCGCCAATCTGCCCCATCCGCACTTCCACCACCGACGGCCCCGGCATCGCCAGCGCTTCCGTCATCACCGCATCAAAATCCTCGGCCCGCTCAACGCTCCAGGCCTGTAGGCCAATCGCCTGCGCCAGCAGGGTAAAATCCGGTGTATGCAGCGCGTTATAATACTGACGCCCGCCAAAATATTTATCCTGAATACCGCGCATTACGCCGTAGCCCCCGTCGTTCATGATGAGCAGCGTCACGTTGGCTTTCTCCTGCGCCAGCGTCGCCAGCTCGCCTAAATTGAGGCTCAGGCCGCCGTCGCCCACCAGTCCCACCACCTTACGCTGCGGGTTGGCAATCGCGGTGCCGATGGCCATCGGCAGTCCCATACCAATCGCCCCGGCGAGAGAGTGAATGTTCAGCAGCGGGCCGTTAGCCCTGAACAGGCGGCTACCCCACAGGCTGCCGGACACGGTGATATCGCGCACCAGCAGGCCGTCTTTCGGCAAGGCTTTTTCTATGGCGTCGTTAAGCTTCGCATAGGCGCCGCACTGCTCACGCAGCCCCTGCTCAGCTTGCCCGACAGCCTGCTGCACCTGCATATCCCACTGCGCGTTGCCCCACTCGCGGCCCTGCACTTTTTTAGCCAGCGCGCCAAGCAGCGCTGAACAATCGGCTATCAACGTGCTATCCATCAGGTAGTTACGGCTGGCTGCCGCCGGGTCGATATCAATCTGCACGCGCGGGGACGGCAGCTCAAGCGTCCAGGAGCGGGTTTCATTGCTGCGCAGACGTGAACCGGCGACCAGCGTAAAATCACACTGCGCAATGAGCGCCTCCACCGACGGCGAGTTGTGGAACGCCCGCAGGCTGGCGCGGTGGTCGTCCGGCAGCACGCCGCGCGCGTGGGTGCTGGAAATCACGGTGATGCCCGCATCCGCCAGTTTTTTCACCGCCTCAGCGCTTCCCAGTGCCCCGCCGCCCAGCCACAGCAGCGGCTGTTTCGCCTGTTTGAGCTGCGCCCACAGCGCGTCAACCATCCCGGTATCCACGGCTGGAACCGATGCCGGTTTTACCGGGGCGGTTACCAGCGACAGCGGAATTTTGGCGCCCTGAATATCAATCGGGATTTCCACCGAGACCGGTCCGCACGGTGGGGTCTGCGCCTCCTGGATGGCTTTATGCAGAATGGCTATCGCCTGATTCGCATTGCTGATACGGTACGCCCGTTTTGAGCTGGCCTTCAGGAAGGTCAGCTGATCGCGGGTTTCATGGATAAACCCGGTGTCGGCGTCCAGCCAGGCTTTCTCTACCTGCCCGGTTAAATGCAGCAGCGGCGTGCAGGCATTCATCGCTTCCACCAGCGCGCCTACCGCGTTCCCGGCCCCCGCGCCGGTGCTGGTCAGCGCCACGCCGAGGCCGGAAAAGCGCCCGTGAGCATCGGCCATGGTGACGGAACCGGCTTCACCGCGCGCGGGTACAAAGCGGATATTGCCCCGCTGCCCAACCGCATCCGCTATCGGCAGGTTGTGAATGGAGATGACGCCGTAGATGGCCTCAACCTGATACTGCTCCAGCGTTCTGGCGATGGCGTCGCCGACGGTTATCATTTCGCTCATTGCTCACCCTTTCTCAGTCGCACCAGTGGTTGACGCTGTTACCCGTCGCCAGATAAATGCTCTTTTGTTGCATCCAGGCTTTCAGCCCCTGGATACCCTTCTCGCGGCCCAGACCGCTCTCTTTAAAGCCCCCGAACGGGGTCGAAATCGCAAAAACTTTGTAGGTGTTGATCCACACCGTGCCTGTCTCCAGCTGCTCGCTGAGACGCAGGGCGCGCCCGGTATCGCGCGTCCAGATCCCCGCCGCCAGGCCGTAAACCGAGTCGTTCGCCTCGCGAATAAGCGCCGCTTCATCGCCAAACGGCATCGCCACCAGCACCGGGCCGAAGATCTCTTCCTGACATGCGCGGGCGCTGTTGTGTAGCCCTTCGATAATGGTTGGCTGGAAGAAGCTGCCGTTTGCCAGAGCGGGATCGGCGGGGATCTCGCCGCCGCACAGCACGCGGCCCCCTTCCCGCTTCGCAAGTTCGACGTACTCGATCACGCTCTGGCGATGTTTCTCGCCGATCAGCGGTCCTACATGCACGCCGTCGGTAAACGGATGCCCGACGCGCAGCCCGCGAGTTAATTCCAGCAGCCTCGCCATCAGCGGGGCGTAAATACTCTCGTGGATAAACAGCCGCGATCCGGCGATGCACGCCTGCCCCGCCGAGCTGAAAATGCCGTAGCAGATCCCACGCACCGCCTGTTCGATATCGGCATCCTCCAGCACGATAGTCGGCGATTTGCCGCCCAGCTCCAGCGAGGCCGGGATCAGTTTTTCCGCCGCCACGTGCGCCAGATGACGGCCCGTAGTGGTTCCGCCGGTAAAGGAAATTTTGCGCACGCGAGGATGACGCGCCAGCGCATCACCAATCACCGAGCCTTTGCCCGGCAGCACGCTCAGCAGCCCGGCGGGCAGCCCGGCCTGTTCAAAAATCCGCGCCAACTCCAGCGCCATCAGCGGCGTGGCTTCGGCGGGCTTGAGGATCACCGCGTTCCCGGCGGCAATCGCCGGTGCGACCTTCTGCATTTCGCTGGCAATCGGCGAGTTCCACGGCGTGATGGCCGCTACCACGCCAAGGGGCTCGTAGCGGCTCAGCGTCAGCAGATCCGGCTGGCGCGGTGTCGGAAGTTCCCCTTCCAGCAGCTCGCAGGCGGCGGCAAAGTAGCGCGCCGTTCCCGCCGCGCTCATCACCAGCCCGCACGCTTCCGCCAGCGGCTTGCCGTTATCCCGGCTCTGCATCTGCGCCAGTTCATCCACACGGGATTCAATAAGATCCGCCACCTTGTGCAGGATCTTCGCCCGCACGTGCGGAAGGCTGTTACGCCAGGCGGGATCGCGCCAGGCGCGCTCTCCGGCGTCTACCGCCTCCTCCAGGTCATCCAGACTGGCGGCGTTCAGCGTCGCATTGATCGACCCGTCTGCCGGGAAGTGGCTCTGCATCGGGTTACCTCCGCCGTGTCGCCACTGGCCGCCGATAAAAATCTTCAGATCGTCCATCGTCACTCCTCAGCTCAGGGCCAGCTCGCGGCAGGCGCGCACCGCGCTCAGTGCCGCCAGGGTGGAGGTTTTAGGGTTAGACGCCAGCGGCAGCCCGCTCAGCTCCAGATGGAATTCGCCAAACAGCCCTTCGACGTGCAGCGTGTGGGTGTTACGTTTCGTTGCCGGGTCAACCATCAGCTGCACGCGGGTGTCATCCATCCCGACGCCGCCGAGTGCCACGGTCGCCGCCACGTTGGCGTTCGCCGGGAACAGCCGCGCCGCCTCGCGGGCGCTGCCTTCAAAAAAGACCTCTGCCTCTGACACCGCATTCAGATCGATAAGCTGCTCGGCATAGCTGCCGCGCCAGCTGGCCGGGCTTTTGCGCGACTGATAGGTGACGCGCTCAAGCCCACCCTCTTTCGCTGCCGCCAGCCCGTCGATACCGGCCACTGCACCGGAAAGCAGAGTCAGTTTTCCGCCCGCGGCGAGCAGACGCTGCTCCAGCGCGCTGTCCGCCAGCGCGCCGGTGGAAATGACGGCCAGATGCCAGCCGCGACGCAGGATCTCTTCCCCGTACTGGGCCACCGCCTGCTGGCTGGCGCATTCCAGCACCAGATCCGGCGTTTGCGCGCACGCCATCGGCGACGTCAGCGCCTCGACCGCATCGCCAAACTGGTCGTGAATGGCGGCATGGTGAGATGCGCGCGCCACGATCCAGCCGATAGCCACACCGGCGGGCAGGCGCTCAATCACCGCCTGCGCCATGGCACCAAAACCAATCAACATTACCTTTTTCATGATGCGTCCTTACAGATGGCGACAGAAGCCGCCGGAAACGTCCAGCGCGGCGCCGGTGGTAAACGAGGCCAGCGGCGAGGCGAGGAACAGCAGCGCCTGCGCGGGCTCCTGCGGCCTGCCGAGGCGCGCCATTGGAATGCCGCGCTTGCGCGCGATATCCGCCGTCCACTCCGGCCAGCTCTGGCTTTTGTCCGCCCGGTTTTCAAAGCGGCGCTGCCACTGGCCGGACTCCACCATGCCGAGCAAAATGGAATTGACGCGAATGCCTTTACCCACCAGCTCTTTCGAGAGCGTCAGCGTCATGTTCAGCAGCGCGGCACGAGCGGCAGAGGTGGCGATCATGTGCTCCTCCGGCTGTAGCGCCAGCAGGGAGTTGACGCAGGTAACAGAGGCAATGTCTGACTGCTCCAGCAGCGGCTGAAACGCCTGCACCGGATTGATGACGCCAAACAGCTTCAGCTCTGCCTCGTGCAGCCACGCCTCGCGCGGGGTGTCATGGAAGTGCGCCACGTAGCCCTGCCCGGCGTTGTTGATCAGCAGATCAGCCGCGCCAAAGCGCGCCTGCACCGCATCCGCAAAGGCCTGAACCTCGTCGGCGTTCAGCACGTCGCAGCGGTAAGAAAAAATCTCCCCGTGGGGGAATTCGTTTTGCAGCGTCGCATGGGCGCTGGCGAGCCGATCCGGGTCACGGCCGCAGAAGGCGACTTTCGCCCCTTCACCCAGCAGCAGGCGCAGCGTTACAAAGCCAATGCCAGAAGAACCGCCGGTGACTACCGCTACGCGCCCGTCAATTTGTGCATTCATCGCGCACCTCTTCGTTAATGCGTAAAAGCTGTTGGTTGAAAAACACGTCGTTATCGAGATAGCTGGCGTGCCCGGCCTGCGGAATGGCGGTAAACGGCATGCCGTAGCGCAGCGCCAGCCCCTGCACCAGTTCGGGCTGCGTTATCGCGTCCTGCTCGCCGCACCAGACTTCAAACGTGCCGGAGTATCGTTTAAGCCAGCCGTGAATGTCGTCATGCGCCAGCATCCACGCGGCGGCAAGGTAGCCTTCCGGGCGCAGCGTGCGCATGCCCGCCGCGACGGTGGCGATATCTTCCGCGCGCGCGCCGGGGCGCAGCAGCTTCGCGGCACGGGTCTGGGCGAGGATTTCGCCGCCCAACGCCATCTGCTGCTCGCGGTTGCGCCAGACCTGCTCCCGCTGCTCCGGCGCGGCATTGCCGTAGCCCTGCGCAGCGTCGGCCAGTACAAGATGAATGACACGATCCGGGAACTTCGCCGCAAAGGCACTTGCGACCAGTGCCCCCAGGGAATGGCCAACCAGCACTGCCTGCCAGACACCGGCGCGATCCAGCATCGCCGCCAGCGCGTCGGCGTAATCCCCCGCGTTTGCCCGCGCGACGGCCAGCATCGGGCTTTCGCCATAACCGGGCATGTCCCACGCCAGCACGCGAAAACCGTTCAGCGCCATCTGCTTGTGCCAGGACGCAGCGCCAGAGCTGATCCCGTGTAGCAGCATCAGCGGAATGCCGCTTCCCTGTTCACGAAAACCCGTCATGGCGCCCCCTTAGTTCCGCTTCACTTTCGAGAGCGGATGGTCGGACGGATAGGTCGGGATTTCCGGCTTGTTGGTTCCCAGCATGACGCACATCAGCGCCTCTTCTTCCCCGTGGTTAAACAGGCCGCGATAGATGCCCGGCGGGACGGAGATCAGGTCACGCTCGCGCAGCACGGTTTCGGTGTAGTTGTCGCCGTCCTGGATCATCAGCGTGATCTGCCCCTTGAGCATGAAGAACACCTCTTCCACGTCGTCGTGCAGGTGCAGCGGCCCTTCGCACTTCGACGGCAGTACCATGGTGGAGAAGGTAAAATGGTCCGCCTGCACGGTATTGGTGTCGTTCGCCACGCCGGTTGCGCCGGTGCCGATGTAGCGCATCTGCGCCCGGCGGTATTTCGGGTCAAAATCGGCCTGGAACTTCAGCGCGTTCCAGTCGTATTTACGGCCTTCGAAGCGCGCGATGCGCGACTCGACCCACTCTTCCATCGTCAGATGGTCAGGTTTGATGCCCGTTTTGTGGGTTACGGTTGAATCAGTCATGACACTCTCCTCAGTAACGTCTCAGCAGCGGCAGTAACAGGACGCAGCCCACCGCCGCCATCACCGCCAGAAAAATCAGCCCGGAATCCATGCTGTGGGTGAAGGCGATAAGCGCGCCCATCACCGCCGGCGACAGCGCGCCTGCAAAGTTTCCCAGCCCGTTGAAAATGCCGCCCGCCGTGGCGCTCACCCGGGGATGGGTGGCCTTCGCCAGCAGGGCGAAAATGTTGGGCGCGCCGGTGCCCCACATAAAGGTGCTGAAGCTCATCGCCGCGATGACGGCGAGCGGGGTATCGAGGTGCATCACCGCCGCCAGCCCCACCGCCGCCCCCGCCATCGAGATAAAGCAGGCCGCCGCGCGCTTATCGACCCTGTCCGAGAGCCACGCGCCAATCACTTCCCCCGCCAGCATGGCGATGAACGGCATCGACGACAGCCAGCCTGCATGCTCAAGGTGAATGCCTTTGCCTTTGATCAGGTAGCCCGGCAGCCAGCCGTTGATGCCCCACAGGTAGGTCAGGAACGCGATGTTAAAGATGCAGATGATCCAGAAATGCGGGCTGACGAACAGCTCGCGCCGCGCGGCACGCCGCTCGTCCTGTGACGCCTGCGAAGTGCCGGGTTTAGCCTCCAGACGGATCCCGCGCAGGCCGATGCGTACAAAGATAAGCACCGGCACGGTAAGCATGGCCATGACAAAGAAGGTGCTCTGCCAGCCGAAGGTGTTCAGCAGCCAGAGGGAGAGCGGGAAGCCAATTGCCGCCCCTACCGGTGTGCCCAGCAGCCACAGCATGGTGGCGCGCGCCTGCAGATGCTGCGGGAAGTTGTGGCGCACGATGGCGAAAGCCAGCGGGAACAGCGGCCCTTCCGCCACGCCCAGCAGGATGCGCAGGACGATCATCAGCGTGTAGTTATGGGTAAAGCCCATCGCCACCATCAGCACGCACCACACAGCCATCATCCCGGCGAGCAGGCGCAGCGGCGCGATTTTGTCGCCTAAACCGCTCAAAAATACCGACGAAAAGCCGTAGCTCAGCAGGAAGGCGCTCATCAATATGCCGAGGCGCGTGGTGTCGAAATCAATGCCCATCGCCTGCTGGAAATGGGTATCCGAAAAGAGCGCCGCGATGCTGATTTTGTCGAAAAACGCCAGCAGCACGCAGGCCAGCAGCGACAGCGGGATGGCCCAGCGCACCGCTTTTTCGGGCGTGCGGGTCCCCTCACCGCTCGCCTCAACCGGCGCGGTGTTCGTCTCTAGTGTGGTCATCTCTCCCCCTACGGGTGCGGGTTAGCTATCGCAGTGACATCAGTGAAAATGTCGGGTCGGCAAGCGGTACGTTCGACAGATCCCGCCCCGCCGCCATCCAGCGCTTCGCCAGCTTGACGGTGCGCGCATCGTTGAACGCCACCAGCTGCGTCAGCCGCCCGTTTTCATCCAGCGAGAAGAACAGCGCATCTTCACGCACTATCTTTTACTCTCCGGCTGCGGAATACCGAGGATCTGAATATTGTGCTGATATTGATCCGACCACAGCCACGGCGCGTCGTCATAACCTGGCGCATCGGGGTTGAGCATCGCTTTCGCCGTCGCCACCGCCTGATTCTGGGCGAAGGCCCAGGACTGGATGCACAAGCCGTAGTGATGGTGCTGGGCGACATCTCCTGCGGCAAAGATGAATGGATCCGAGGTGCGTCCATGGGCATCCACCACGATCCCGCGCCCGGTTTTCAGCCCCGCATCAAGCGCCAGCTCCAGATTGAGATCGACGCCGATCCCGACCACGACCGTATCAAAGGTTTCACGGTTGCCGTCGCAGTGGATGACCGGCAGGCCATTATCGTCCTCCAGCTCCAGCGCGCCGCAGCCGGTACGGATCTCCACCCCCTGCTCGCGGTGGATGGCCTCCAGGCGCTGGGACACCTCGCTGCTCACCGAGCGCATGCACACCGCAGGCTGCTGCTCGAACAGGGTGACCGCCACGCCGCTTTTCCGCGCGGAAGCGGCAATCTCAAGGCCAATCCAGCCGCCGCCGATAATCGCCAGTTTGTGACTTTCCGACAGGCGACTTTTCAGGCGCTGCGCGTCCTGCCAGTGGCGCAGGGTGTAGACCTGCGGATGGCTGGCCCACGCCTGCGAAGGCAGGCGCGCCCGACCGCCGGTAGCGATTAAAAGGATGTTGTAACTAAGACATTCGCCGTTGCTTAAACGCACGATTTTCTCTTCACGATCGACTGATTCAGCACGCAGCGGGCGGTACCAGATCAGGTTCAGCGCCTGCTGCGCTTCTTCGCTAAACAGCCGCGGAAGCGCGGAGTCCGGCTCCAGCAGAGACGCTTTTGACAGCGGCGGCCGCTCGTAGAAATCCCATTCCTCTTCCGCCACCACGCAAATCTCGCCGTCGAAGCCCTCGTCACGCAGGGTTTTCGCCGCCCAGCCGCCCGCCTGGCCGCCGCCGATAATGACAATGCGCGATGTCATACCGCCTCCGGCTTTTTCTGCTGACGGCGCGTGTCGTGGTCAATCCCGCCCTCCACCGCCCATTCGGTAAAGGAGACCAGGGAGTGCTCCAGCTCACGCGGCTGCCAGTTTTCGGTCAGGTAGTCGTCGTTGGTGTAATACTCAAACGCGCCGCCGGTCGGGCTGTTGACGTACCAGAAGTACGCCGACGACACCGGATGACGGCCCGGCCCGATAAAGGTGCTCCAGTCATGTTTATTCATCGCGATACCGCCGCCGATCACCTCGTGGATGTCGCGCACGGCGAAGGCCACGTGGTTAAGGCCGCGCTTGCGGTTCGGCAGTTGCAGCAGGAACAGGTTGTGATGGCCGCCACGCGCCCCGCAGCGCAGGAACACGGCGCGGTTGATATAGCGATCCGAGACCTGGAAGCCGAGCACCTCGCGGTAGAATTTCTCCACTGCCGCCAGCTCTTCCACGAAGAACACCACATGCCCCACGTTGATCGGCTGGGCGCGATCGTAAACCGGGCTGGGCGTGTCGATACGGCGGGCGTCGCCCCACTGGTTTATTGGCTCGACGTTAAGCTCCACGTCGGTCTGCTGGGTCACCTGCACGCGCAGCGTCATGCCGTTCGGATCCAGGCATTCCAGCGCGTCGCCCACTTCACGAAAACCTGGCTGTTGCGCCAGCTTCGGGCGCAGCGCATCCAGCTCAGACTGGCTGGCAACCGCCCAGGTCATGCGGCGCAGAGTGTTGCCCGCTTCAAACGCGGGCGGCAGGTCGGGGCTGTCGATCGGGTTAAGCTCCACGCGCGCGCCGCTCAGGGTGGTGAAACGCTGGCCGCTGGCATCGCCCGTCAGGCCAAAATCACGCATAAATTTGGCGCAGTGCGTCAGGTCTTCCACACCAAATTCCAGCTTTTCAATTCCGGTTATACTCATCGTTCGTTGCCTCATCTGGCCCAGATTGGGCGTAAAACATGCCCGACGCAGTCAAGCGCCTGACGTTAACTCACTGATTTAACTGGCCTGTGACAGATACCCTAAGAAGCCAGAAATTTTATCCGCCGCAAGGCGAACCTCGTTTTGCAGGCGCTCGCGGTCGCTCTGTGGGATCTCCTCCGACGGCACCAGAATGCTGACCACCGCCGCCACGCGGCCGCTTCGGTCATACACCGGGTAGACGATGGAAGAGATGCCGTGGCGGAAGAAGGATTCGCCGATGACATACCCGCGGGCTTTGTCCTGCTGCACCATCTGCCACAGGGCTTCACGGTCGTGAAGCTGCCCCGGCGTGTTGCCCGGCAGGCGCTCATGCGGGAACAGCTGTTCGAAATCAGCGCGGGAAATATCGGTCAACAGCATGCGGCCCAGCGAGGTGCAGTGCACCGGCAGACGGGTACCAATGCTGACCTGGTTGATACGCGACCCGGCGGCGCTGACGCGGGCGATATAGATAATGTCGCGCCCGTCGCGGATCGCCAGATGGCTGCTGCACTGGCTCACGTCGCGCAATTGCTCGATCACCGGCTGGCCGACCTGCGCCACGTCCAGCGAGGCGATGTACTCAAAGCCAAGACGCAGCACGTTCATGCCCAGCGAAAAGGTATTGGTGCGCGTGTTGCGCTCCAGAAATCCCATGTACTCCAGCGTCTGTACCACGCGATAGGCGGTGGCCTTCGGCATATCCACCAGCCGATGCAGTTCGGCAAAGGTCAGATCGCGATGCTGCTCGCCAAAGGCCAACAGCAGCTGTAAACCGCGCTCCAGCCCCGGCACCAGATACTTCACTTCCTGATCGTTTGCCATCATCGCCCTACCTTAGTTAAAGACAAAACCGCCGTTGACCGGGATCAGCTGTCCGGTGATGAACCGCGACAGATCGCTTAACAGCCAGACCACGCTGCCGGTGACGTCTTCCGGCTGCTGCGCGCCCGTTAACGCACGGCCGTTTTCGTAGAGCTGATGCCGTTCGGCGGGGACATATTCCGTCGCCTCGACGCGGGTTAGCCCCGGCGCGATGGCGTTAATGCGTATACGCTTTTCACCCAGTTCGCGCGCCATTGAGCGGGTCATGGCAATCACCGCGCCCTTGCTGGCGACGTAGGCCATCAGGCGCGGCGCGCCCCACAGCGCGGTGTCGGACGCGACGTTCACGATGCCCGCCCCCTCGCGCAGCAGCGGTACGGCGGCGCGCGTTACCAGCCAGGTGCCTTTGACGTTGACGCTCATCACCCGATCCCAGAGATCCGGATCGTAATCGAGCATATTTTTGCCGCCGACGCCCGTCGCCATCGCCGCGTTGTTCACTAGGCCGTCAATCAGCCCTGCTTCGCCAATCGCGCTGAACACCTGCTCAATGGACTGCGGATCGGCCAGATCGATAACGTGCGATTCGATCGCATAGCCTTGCTCACACAGCCGGTGGGCGCTCTCGGCCAGCTCGCCTTTGAGGATGTCGCACATCACCACCGCCGCGCCCTGCTCCGCGCAGGTTTTGGCAAAGTGAAAGCCCAGCCCGCGCGCGGCGCCGGTTATGACGATGCGCTTACCGCTCATCAGCCCGTTCATCAGGCGGCCCCCTGCTGTGCTTCACGCATCGCCAGCTGCTCTTTGGCGGCCTTTTGCATCATGCGACGCAGGCGCGAGAGGCCAACGTCGTGCTGATACAGGTATTCATGATCGCGGGCGTTTGGCGCCAGGCTCTCCAGCACCACGCGGTCCTGCTCCAGCACTTCCCAGTGCAGTTTTTCCAGCCGGTTGCGGTACATGAAGCGCCACATATCGCGCTGCCAGCCCTGCACGCGGCGGATGCGCCAGAAGAAGACGCGGCAGTTGTCGTTATCTTCCGGCACCACCATGCCGACGATAAAGAAGTGGCCGCCCGGCCCGAAACGCTTCTTGTACGGAATGGAGAGACGCATCCAGCAGGTGCCGCTGTTGCCCAGCTCCACCCAGTCGAAGTTGACGCCGCTCTGTCCTTTCTTCTCAAAGATAAAGCCGGTTTTGGTCGGCTGGAGCACCATGTCGGCCTTGCGATCCCCTTCCGCCATTGAGTGCGAGGAGGAGTGCAGATAGGTGCCGTGCATCGGGTCCATCACGTTTTCCAGCGCGTACTGGTAATTGCATTTCCACGCGGCGGTGCAGAGGAAGTTGCTGAAGTTTTCCGTGTCGGCGAGTTCATCCGGGAAGGTCAGTTCGTCCGGCTGCTGATCCGCGGTGACGCCAAACCAGAGGAAGATGGCGCCGTGCGCCTCCTGCACGTTATAGCTGCGCACGCACTGCTGGCCGACCAGCGGACATTTATCCACAGCGGGCACGTCTTTCACCTCGCCGTTGCCCGCCACCTCTACGCCGTGATACCAGCAGGCGATGCGGTCGCCGAGGTTCCAGCCCATCGACAGGCGCGCGCCGCGGTGCGGACAGCGGTCCTCCAGCGCCTGCACCTGGCCGTCTTTGTTGCGCCAGACCACAATCTGCTCGCCCAGGCGGGTGATGCCCACCGGCGCAGACTGCACTTCCCAGCTCGCCAGCACCGGATACCAGAGGCCGCGCAGGCCTTTATCCAGATAGTGTTGTACGGTCGTCGTCATCGCGTTGCCCTCAGTAGCCGTTAACCTGTAAGAATGCCTGGAAGCTGGCGTCGCTCCACGGCTCACCCTGCTGGTCGTGCATGCGCACCGCGTTCAGCCCGTTTACCAGCTCCGGCAGGGTTTCAACGCCCTGCTCGAAGAGATCTTCCAGCGTCGCAATCAGCTTCACCTCCCAGCTTTCCGGCTCGCGGCTGCGGGTCTGCCAGATCAAGTTCTGGTACTCGCCCGGCTTGTGAATGGCGCCATTACCGCCCTCTGCCGGCGGGGTAAACTGGCGGCTTTCCGGCAGCGCCGGGTTGTAGTTCAGCGTGTCGCTCATGCCACGGTCTCCTCAACAAAGGTAATCTGAATCTGGTTTTCAAAGACCCGAACCGGGTAACGGTTGAGGTTGCGTCCTCCGGGGCCGTGCAGACACTGGCCGGTTTTGACGTCGAACACCGCCTCATGCAGCGGGCATTCCACCTTGCCGTCTTCTACGAAGCCCTGACTCAGCAGGGCATAGGCGTGGGGGCATACGTCTTCCAGCGCGTAATATTCACCGTCGATCAGGTAAACGCCGATCTCTTTCCCGTCGACGTTGCCACTAAAAGGGAAATCTTCCTGTACTTGTTCTGCGTCACATACGCCTATCCAGCTCATCACGATCCTCCAGGCTTTTGTTTCATATATGAAACTCTGTTTCTTATTTAATACGGTCAATATAAAAGCGATGAATGTTTCGTCAAGCGACAATGTGACGAATTTGTTAATCGATCGGCAATTAATTAACTAAGTGTGCAAGGGATCACGAAAAAATGCAGCGATATGAAATTTTCATTATTACAGCGTGAGAAATACGTTTTTTTAATGGTCTCTTATTTTGAATAAAAGATATTGACTTCCTTTCTTTTTACTCTTTAAAAATAAATTAACGTCACCTCTTTCGCGTTTCACCGGTGAAACTGATTTTTAATTTATCTTTAATAAACAATGAGTTTCACAGGTGAACCATTTTAGCTCCGTGACAATCACATTGATGAAAAATATAAGTTACAAAAAACGTAAGGCGGACATGATGACGGCAAGATGGCAAAGCACGATTGCGCTTTTATTACTCATTATTATTTCGTACGTCGATCGGATAATTATCTCGGTAATGATTTTAAACCCGGAATTTGCCGAACATTTTCAGTTAAATGAAAAAAGAATGTTACAGGGCCTACTCATGACTGTTTTCTTCTGGGTTATGGTTTTTCCGCTCTATTATTAACGTCGGTTATTGAAAGCAAACTTCATTATCGGCAGGGATTATTAAGCAGCATTGCGCTTTGGGCCGCGGTCTGCGCGGTTTCGCCTTTGTTAGGCTCGCTGACGGGAATGGTCATCGCCCGCGAAATAACCGGGGTTTGTCCACACCTTCACGCTGGCCTGGGGAATGTTGCTGCTGCGCATGCGGCGCGCAGCAGCAATCAGCGCGTAAGGCTTATTCGCCTTTTTTCGCTGCCTGGATGTAGAGCATTTCCAGCGCCAGGGTCGCCGCGGCTAGCGCGGTGATCTCGGACTGGTCATAGGCCGGAGCCACTTCCACCACGTCCATCCCGACAATGTTCAGATCCTTCAGGCCGCGCACCAGCTTGATGGCGCGGTCTGAGGTCAGGCCGCCGATCACCGGCGTACCGGTGCCCGGCGCAAATGCCGGATCCAGGCAGTCGATGTCGAAGGTCAGGTAGACAGGCATATCGCCGACGATCTGCTTAACCTGAGCCAGAATATCGTCCACGCCGCGATCGTTCACCTGGCCCGCGTCGAGTACGGTGAAGCCGTTGTCTTTGTCGAACTCGGTGCGGATGCCGATCTGCACGGAGTGGTTCGGATCGATCAGGCCTTCTTTCGGCGCGGTGTAGAACATGGTGCCGTGGTCGAATTCGCAGCCGTTCGCGTAGGTGTCGGTATGCGCGTCAAAGTGCACCAGCGCCATTTTACCGAAGTGCTTCGCGTGGGCGCGCAGCAGCGGCAGTGTCACGAAGTGGTCACCGCCGAAGGAGAGCATGCGTTTACCGGCCGCCAGCAGCTTCTCGGCGTGCGCCTGCAATTTTTCGCTCATTTCGCGCGCGTCACCGAAGGCGTACACCAGATCACCGCAGTCCACCACGTTCAGGCGCTCGCGCATGTCGAAGTTCCACGGGAAGCGGTTGTGCTCCCAGGCCAGGTTGGTGGAAACCTGACGAATTGCCGCCGGGCCATGACGTCCACCCGCACGACCGGACGTTGCCATGTCGAACGGTACGCCGGTGATCACCCAGTCAGCATCGCTGTCGTAAGGCTGGAAGTTCATCGGAAGGCGTAAAAAACCAAACGCGTTAGATACCAGAGAGTTATCGTACTGATGACCTAAAGTGCTCATGTCCTGACCTCTTATAAAGTCGATACATTAAAACAGATGAAAAAAAATCCCCTCCGCGTCGTTAAACCCGACGAGGAAGGGATTGATTCGTAAATCGCATAGTGGGGCGAATTATCGCCGTTAATTCATACGGGTTCAAGTGAGTATAGGGCATCGTGCGGTCTGATGCCCTCACCCCAACCCTCTCCCACCGGGCTGAGGGTTCCCCACAAATTAATGCGAGCACTGAGCAATCCCCTCGCCCCTCCGGGGAGAGGGTTAGGGTGAGGGGAACATACGGCGGTGGTGGTCATTCCGTTCACTTTATGTTCCTTGCTACTCTGTAACGACATGACCGGTGAACGTGCCAGGGTGGCTCAGTCGCCACCACCCTGGCGACCCGGGCTCCCGGCGGTAAATCGCCGCTTCGCGGTGCCCTCGGCTTATTCCTTCCGGCTTATCGGGTACGGGCGGAGGCAACGTCCCTGTAAAGCCGCCCTCTCGGCGCATCCCTGCGCCTCGCCCCGGCCGGAAGGCAAACGCCTCAGCGATTTACAGCCGGACCAGGGCATCGCTGACAGCCCTCAGTCATTTAGAAAGCAACTTTATTGCTTCTGCATAAAAAAATTACTGGGGATCCCTCAGCCCACCGGGAGAGGGAGGTTTTACTACTCGTCTTCCAGATACGTATACCCGTACAGACCCGCTTCAAACTCTTCCAGGAACTGCTGCTGCAGCGCATCGTCCAGACCGGTGTTTTTGACCTGATCGCGGAACTGGGTGAGCAGTTTTTTCGGATCCAGCTGAACGTATTCGAGCATATCCGCCACGGTGTCCCCTTCGTCGGACAGCTCAACCTCCACGCTGCCGTCAGGGAAGACAAACACGTCAACCGCTTCGGTATCACCGAACAGGTTGTGCATGTTGCCGAGGATCTCCTGATACGCACCCACCATAAAGAAGCCCAGCATTGGCGGGTTCTCCGGATCGTACTCCGGCATTGGCATGGTCGTAGCGATACCGTCACCGTCGACGTAGTGGTCAATCGCGCCGTCGGAGTCACAGGTAATGTCCAGCAGCACCGCGCGGCGTTCAGGCGCATGATTCAACCCTTCCAGCGGCAGAACCGGGAACAGCTGGTCGATACCCCAGGCATCCGGCATCGACTGGAACAGGGAGAAGTTGACGTACATTTTGTCCGCCATACGTTCCTGCAACTCGTCGATAATCGGACGGTGTGCGCGGTTGCTCGGATCGAGCTGCTTCTGCACTTCATGGCACATGTTCAGATAGAGCTGCTCCGCCCACGCGCGTTCCTGCAGGCTAAAGGTGCCTGAAGAATAACCGACGTGAATGTCGTGCAGATCCATCTGGCTGTCGTGCAGCCATTCGCGCAGAGAACGACGCGTGCCCGGCTCGTGCATCTCCTGCCAGGTTTCCCACATGCTTTGCAGGGAACGTGGGGCATCGTCTGCCGGAGGCGTGGCTTCAGTGATTTCGCTGCGCTCAACGCCGATGATGTTAGAGACCAGCACCGTATGGTGCGCAGTGACCGCGCGGCCGGATTCGGTGATCACCGTCGGGTGCGGCAGGCCGTGCTCTTCGCAGGCATCGCCAATCGCCCAGATAATGTTGTTGGCGTATTCGTTCAGGCCGTAGTTGACCGAGCAGTCAGACTGCGAGCGTGTCCCTTCGTAATCCACGCCCAGGCCACCGCCCACGTCAAAGCACTGAATATTTACGCCAAGCTTGTGCAGCTCAACGTAGAAACGTGCCGATTCACGCACGCCGGTGGCAATGTCGCGAATGTTGGCCATCTGCGAGCCAAGGTGGAAGTGCAGCAGCTGAATGCTGTCCAGACGACCGCGCTCGCGCAGAATTTCCACCAGCTGAAGCACCTGGTTCGCCGCGAGGCCGAACTTGGATTTTTCACCGCCGGAAGACTGCCATTTACCGGAACCCTGCGACGCCAGTCGCGCACGCACGCCAAGCCGTGGGATCACGTTCAGACGCTCGGCCTCTTCCAGCACGATCGCGATTTCGGTCATCTTCTCGATCACCAGATAGACCTTGTGGCCCATCTTCTCGCCAATCAGCGCCAGACGAATGTATTCGCGGTCTTTATAGCCGTTACAGACGATCACCGACCGGGTCATGCCCGCGTGCGCCAGAACCGCCATCAGCTCCGCTTTGGAGCCAGCTTCCAGGCCCAGCGGTTCGCCGGAGTGGATCAGGGACTCAATCACGCGACGGTGCTGGTTTACCTTGATCGGGTAAACGAGGAAATAGTCGCCGTTATAACCATACGATTCCCGCGCGCGTTTGAACGCGGCGTTAATAGAACGCAGGCGATGTTGCAGGATCTGCGGGAAGCAGAACAGTGCAGGCAAGCGCTGACCCTGGGCTTCACGGGCTTTCACCAGCTTAGCGAGATCCACGCGCGCTTCCGGGACGTCCGGATCCGGGCAGACACTGATGTGGCCCAGCTCGTTAACGTCGTAGTAGTTATTGCCCCACCAGGCAATATTGTAAGTGCGCAGCATCTTGCTGGCTTCCTGGGAGCTCATCGCAACCTCCTGCATAGAACGTAGTACACCCTGTTCGCCTGCTGACGAAGGCGAAAGCGAAGACATGTCGTCAGACATAGCGAACCTCAACTCTTTGTATTAAGTGTAAAACAGTTGACTACTATCGCAGCGTTATACGGCGATAACAACCCATTAACGGCTCCATTTCCCAGCAGAGTATGCTGAAATCCAGACCGTGCGACCGGTTTCTTATTCATATCATTGTAAAACACGTATCCGAACTCTGTATGACAAGGTTCGGCGAAACCACGAGAAAACTCCTGTATTAACAAGAGCGCCCTTGTTCAGTTTTCACAAAGCGTGACCGGCTCTGGAATCCTGAGAAGCACCGAGATGGGTATAACATCGGCAGGTGTTTAGACCAGAAGTGCGGGTGGGAATCAAATGCGCGCCAGAACGACTGCGCTGAATGAGCGGAAAACAATGGTTCATTATCTCGTATCACCTCCACGGCCGCCTCTGCTGAAACGGACCACAAGCCAAAGCTAAAAGTTCACTGCTTAACCCGGCTGGAAGTGGCGACACGATGTGTTCATCGAGCGCTTATTTTATATGAGCCGCGCGCCGCGTTTTATACCGAGAAGGTCGCTAAAAAGCAAAACAAAAATGCGCAGGTTGCCAGCGCCGTCAGGAAAAATTTCCAGCCGTGTTTTCAACGCAGTGAGAGGTGAGTCAAAAAAAACTGGAAATCGGGTGAAGAAGTGACCTAAAATAGACGTCCAGATGTTAATCCATCCATACCGATTAACACTCAGACTGCCAGTGTCAAAATCCTGCAGGCCTTGGTAGAATTATCTCCTTTGGCTATTCCACACAGCAGTTCGAGCTAACCAAATTCCTTTTAGGTGAAATAAAACATGGCAAAACACCTGTTTACGTCCGAGTCCGTATCAGAAGGACATCCTGATAAAATTGCTGACCAAATCTCCGATGCGGTGCTGGATGCGATCCTCGCGCAGGATCCAAAAGCGCGCGTAGCGTGTGAAACCTATGTCAAAACCGGCATGGTTCTGGTTGGCGGTGAGATCACCACCAGCGCATGGGTTGATATCGAAGAGATCACCCGTAACACGGTGCGTGAGATCGGCTATGTACATTCTGATATGGGCTTTGATGCCAACTCCTGCGCCGTACTGAGCGCTATCGGCAAACAGTCCCCGGACATCAACCAGGGCGTTGACCGTGCCGATCCGCTGGAACAGGGCGCGGGCGACCAGGGCCTGATGTTCGGCTACGCGACCAACGAAACCGACGTGCTGATGCCAGCGCCGGTGACTTACGCACACCGTCTGGTGCAGCGTCAGGCTGAAGTGCGTAAAAACGGCACCCTGCCGTGGCTGCGTCCGGATGCGAAAAGCCAGGTGACCTTCCAGTATGACGACGGGAAAATCGTCGGCATTGATGCCGTGGTTCTTTCCACGCAGCATGCTGAAGATATTGACCAGAAATCCCTGCAGGAAGCGGTGATGGAAGAGATCATTAAGCCGGTTCTGCCAACTGAATGGCTGAGCTCTGCGACCAAATTCTTCATCAACCCAACCGGACGCTTCGTTATCGGCGGCCCAATGGGTGACTGCGGTCTGACCGGTCGTAAAATCATCGTAGATACCTACGGCGGCATGGCGCGCCACGGTGGCGGCGCGTTCTCCGGTAAAGACCCGTCTAAAGTGGACCGTTCTGCGGCGTACGCTGCACGTTATGTGGCGAAAAACATCGTTGCTGCGGGCCTGGCTGACCGCTGTGAAATTCAGGTTTCCTACGCCATCGGCGTGGCTGAGCCAACCTCCATCATGGTGGAAACCTTCGGTACTGAAAAAGTGCCTTCTGAACAGCTGACCCTGCTGGTGCGTGAGTTCTTCGACCTGCGTCCATACGGTCTGATTCAGATGCTGGATCTGCTGCACCCAATCTACCAGGAAACCGCAGCGTACGGTCACTTTGGTCGCGAACATTTCCCTTGGGAAAAAACCGACAAAGCCGCCCTGCTGCGTGATGCTGCCGGTCTGAAATAAACGACTGCCAGCAGCTTAAACAGGCCAGCCTTTGTGCTGGCCTTTTTTATGTCGGGTGGCGGCTATGTCTTACCCGACCTACGGGTAGTGAATTTTTGTAGGCCGGGTAAGGCGCAGCCGCCACCTGGCAATGTTTGGAACCGTTTACACCTCACTCTCTATACCCCGCTTTCAGAATATTCTCTTTGCATGATCGCATTTCTTCTGCTGTTACATTCCCTTTCAGTTAAGTCTGAAATTTGTGCAAACGCGATGCATATCAATTAATTTACCTCTATATTTTCAAAGCTTTAATTATTTTTACGGTTACAAACTAGTGTAACCGATTACACCGTTGTGATTTGACTCACATATTTTTATGAGCCGCTCACCTACTCTTAATATCGTAAAAACTGATAACCCAACTGGAGGGCATAATGCCTGACAATAATAAACAGGGGCGTACGTCCAATAAGGCAATGACGTTCTTCGTCTGCTTCCTCGCCGCTCTGGCAGGATTACTCTTTGGCCTGGATATTGGCGTAATTGCCGGTGCATTACCTTTCATCACCGATGAGTTCCAGATTAGCGCACACACTCAGGAATGGGTGGTCAGCTCCATGATGTTCGGTGCCGCCGTCGGCGCGGTCGGCAGCGGCTGGCTCTCCTTTAAGCTCGGGCGTAAAAAGAGCCTGATGATCGGCGCGATCCTGTTCGTTGCCGGCTCACTGTTCTCTGCCGCTGCGCCTAACGTTGAAGTGCTGATCCTCTCCCGCGTGCTGCTCGGTCTGGCAGTGGGCGTGGCGTCTTATACTGCCCCGCTGTACCTGTCTGAAATCGCACCGGAAAAAATCCGCGGCAGCATGATTTCCATGTACCAACTGATGATCACCATCGGTATTCTGGGGGCTTATCTTTCCGATACCGCCTTCAGCTACAGCGGCGCTTGGCGCTGGATGCTGGGCGTCATCATCATTCCGGCCATTCTGCTGCTGATTGGTGTCTTCTTCCTGCCGGACAGCCCGCGCTGGTTCGCCGCCAAACGCCGCTTCCACGATGCCGAACGCGTGCTCTTACGCCTGCGTGATACCAGCGCCGAAGCCAAAAACGAGCTGGAAGAGATCCGCGAAAGCCTGAAGGTCAAACAGTCCGGCTGGGCGCTGTTCAAAGAGAACAGCAACTTCCGCCGCGCGGTGTTCCTCGGTGTGCTGTTACAGATCATGCAACAGTTCACCGGGATGAACGTCATCATGTATTACGCGCCGAAAATCTTCGAACTGGCGGGCTACACCAACACCACCGAACAGATGTGGGGCACCGTGATCGTCGGCCTGACCAACGTGCTGGCGACCTTTATCGCTATCGGTCTGGTGGACCGCTGGGGGCGTAAGCCAACCCTGACGCTGGGCTTCCTGGTCATGGCCGTCGGGATGGGCGTACTGGGTACCATGATGCACATGGGCATTCACTCCTCGACGGCACAGTACTTCGCCGTGGCGATGCTGCTGATGTTTATCATTGGGTTTGCGATGAGCGCCGGTCCGCTGATTTGGGTGCTGTGTTCTGAGATCCAGCCGCTGAAAGGGCGTGATTTTGGTATCACCTGCTCTACCGCAACCAACTGGATTGCCAACATGATCGTCGGCGCAACGTTCCTGACCATGCTCAATACCCTGGGTAATGCCAATACCTTCTGGGTCTACGCCGGTCTTAACCTGTTCTTTATTGTTCTCACGATCTGGCTGGTTCCTGAAACCAAACATGTTTCACTGGAACACATTGAACGTAACCTGATGAAAGGTCGTCCTCTGCGCGAAATCGGCGCACACGACTGATCCTCCTGCGGGGAGGCGCCTCTTGCGCCTCCCCGCTTCCCGCTTTATGCTCTGCCCCTATGAAATCTCCCCGTCTCCCCATCGCCATTCAGCAAGCCGTCATGCGCAGCCTGCGGGAAAAACTCGCCCAGGCCAACCTGAAGCTCGGCCGCAATTATCCTGAACCGAAGCTGGTCTATCAGCAGCGTGGCACCGCGGCAGGCACCGCCTGGCTGGAATCGTATGAGATCCGCCTGAATCCGGTGTTGATGATGGAAAATCAGCAGGCGTTTATCGAAGAAGTGGTGCCGCACGAGCTGGCCCACCTTCTGGTGTGGAAACACTTTGGCCGCGTCGCGCCGCACGGCAAAGAGTGGAAATGGATGATGGAGGCGGTGCTCGGCGTTCCGGCCCGCCGCACCCACCAGTTCGAGCTGGAATCGGTACGCCGCAATACGTTTCCCTACCGCTGCCAGTGCCAGCAGCACCAGCTTACCGTCCGCCGTCACAACCGCGTGGTGCGCGGCGAGGCGACCTATCGCTGCGTTAAATGCGGCGAACCGCTGGTGGCGGAATAATCACTCGAACTTTCAGGAACTTTCCTGATCTGACTGATTGCATACGGGAACAACATTCGTTACGTTGCGGGCTGGTTTTGACACGGAGTGTAAGATGTCCCGTAATGTTTCTCTCGCGGTCGCTTTTCTGGCGACAGCGCTCTCCGGCCATGCTCTGGCCGACGGTATTCACAGTTTCTCTCAGGCAAAAACCGCGGGCGTAAAGATTAACGCCGACGTACCGGGTGATTTCTACTGCGGCTGTAAAATTAACTGGCAGGGTAAGAAAGGGGTCGTGGATCTGGGATCCTGCGGCTATAAGGTGCGCAAGAACGAGAATCGCGCCAGCCGAATCGAATGGGAACACGTTGTTCCGGCCTGGCAGTTTGGCCACCAGCGCCAGTGCTGGCAGGACGGTGGACGTAAAAATTGCGCAAAAGATCCGGTCTACCGCCAGATGGAAAGCGATATGCACAACCTGCAACCCGCCGTGGGTGAAGTCAATGGCGACCGCGGAAACTTCATGTACAGCCAGTGGAACGGTGGCGAAGGCCAGTACGGTCAGTGCGCCATGAAGGTCGATTTCAAAGAGAAACTCGCCGAACCGCCTGCCCGCGCGCGCGGCAGCATCGCCCGCACTTACTTCTATATGCGCGACCGCTACGATCTCAACCTTTCCCGCCAGCAGACGCAACTCTTCAATGCCTGGGACAAGCTCTACCCGGTGACGGACTGGGAATGCCAGCGCGACGAACGTATCGCCAAAGTCCAGGGGAATCACAACCCTTACGTCCAGCGGGCTTGCCAGGCGCAAAAGAGCTAACCTACACTACGGCAATTCGCTTATATCGCATGACACATGGAATTTCTGACTATGCGCATCCCTCGCATCTATCACCCTGAACTGATTACCCCAGGCGGCGAAATCGCCCTGTCTGATGATGCCGCAAACCACGTAGGCCGCGTGCTGCGCATGGGCGCAGGCCAGGCGATTCAGCTCTTTGACGGCTCTAATCAGATTTTTGACGCTGAAATTACGCGCGCCGATAAAAAAAGCGTGCACGTGAAGGTGCTGCGTGGCGACGTGGACGACCGGGAATCCCCGCTGCACATTCACCTTGGCCAGGTGATGTCGCGCGGGGAAAAGATGGAGTTCACCATTCAGAAATCCATTGAACTGGGTGTAAGCCTCATTACGCCACTTTTTTCTGAGCGCTGCGGCGTTAAACTGGATGCGGAACGTCTGAACAAAAAGATCCAGCAGTGGCAGAAAATTGCCATTGCAGCCTGTGAACAGAGTGGCCGCAACCGCATCCCGGAGATCCGCCCGGCGATGGATCTGGAGGACTGGTGTGCAGAAGAGGAAAGCGGGCTTAAGCTTAATCTTCATCCGCGCGCCAGCGCCAGCATCAATACGCTGCCGCTGCCCGTTGAGCGTGTACGCCTGCTGATTGGCCCGGAAGGCGGCCTGTCGGCTGACGAAATCGCCATGACGGCGCGTTACCAGTTTACTGATATTCTGTTGGGACCTCGCGTTCTGCGCACTGAGACAACGGCACTCACCGCCATTACCGCCCTACAGGTGCGATTTGGCGATCTGGGTTGAAGCAAAGCCTGACCCATAACCGGAGAAGAACATGATTAAGCTCGGCATCGTGATGGACCCCATCGCAAACATTAACATTAAGAAAGATTCCAGCTTCGCTATGCTGCTGGAAGCGCAGCGTCGCGGCTATGAACTCCACTATATGGAGATGAACGATCTGTACCTCATCAACGGTGAAGCCCGCGCACGTACCCGCATCGTTAACGTCGAGCAGAACTACGAAAAATGGTACGAATTCGGCACCGAGCAGGATATTGCCCTGGCCGACCTTAACGTCATCCTGATGCGTAAAGATCCGCCGTTCGACACCGAATACATTTACTCCACCTATATCCTTGAGCGTACCGAAGAGAAAGGCACGCTGATCGTCAACAAGCCGCAGAGCCTGCGCGACTGCAACGAGAAGCTCTATACCGCATGGTTCTCTGACCTGACGCCGGAAACGCTGGTCACCCGCAGCAAAACGCAGCTGAAAGAATTCTGGCAGAAGCACGGCGACATCATCATGAAGCCGCTGGACGGCATGGGCGGCGCATCGATCTTCCGCGTGAAAGAGGGCGACCCGAACATTGGCGTAATTGCCGAAACGCTGACCGAGCTGGGGACCCGCTACTGCATGGCGCAAAACTATCTGCCGGCCATTAAAGACGGTGACAAGCGTGTGCTGGTTGTAGACGGCGAGCCGGTGCCTTACTGCCTGGCGCGTATCCCGCAGGGTGGTGAAACCCGTGGCAACCTGGCGGCCGGAGGCCGTGGCGAACCGCGTCCGTTAAGCGAAAGCGACTGGGAAATTGCCCGCCGCGTCGGCCCTACGCTGAAAGCCAAAGGCCTGATCTTCGTTGGCCTCGATATCATCGGCGATCGTCTGACCGAAGTGAACGTCACCAGCCCGACCTGCATTCGTGAAATCGAAGCGGAATTCCCGATCTCGATCACCGGAATGCTGATGGACGCTATCGAAAAACGTTTACAGAAATAACCTGTGACAGCGCCTGTGTTTATCCCCATACTGGGCGCTGTCGCTTTTTAAACCAGGAAACAGTACCTCTGACAATGAATTTACAGCATCACTTTCTTATTGCCATGCCTGCTCTCCAGGATCCGATTTTCCGCCGGGCCGTGGTCTATATTTGCGAATACAACGAAGACGGCGCAATGGGGATTATCATCAATAAGCCGCTGGAAAACCTTCAGGTTGAAGGCATTCTGGACAAGCTGAAAATCCCTGCTGAAGCGCGGCTGCCGGAAATCCGTCTTGATAAACCGGTGATGCTCGGCGGACCGCTTGCAGAAGATCGTGGCTTTATCCTGCATACCCCGCCGGTTTTCTCGTCCAGCATTCGTATCTCCGATAACACCGTCGTCACCACCTCTCGCGATGTGCTCGAAACACTGGGCACGGCAAATCAGCCTTCTGAGGTGCTGGTTGCGCTCGGCTACGCTTCCTGGGAAAAAGGGCAGCTGGAACAAGAAATTCTGGACAACGCCTGGCTGACGGCCCCTGCGGATATGAATATCCTGTTTAAAACCCCTATCGCCGATCGCTGGCGTGACGCGGCAAAACTGATTGGCATTGATATTCTGACCATGCCTGGCGTTGCGGGGCACGCGTAATGAGCGGCACCCTTCTCGCCTTTGACTTCGGCACCAAAAGCATCGGCGTCGCTGTGGGTCAACGGATCACCGGCACCGCCCGCCCGCTCACGGCGCTGAAAGCTAACGACGGCACGCCGGACTGGAACCTTATTGAGCGCTTGCTCAAAGAGTGGCAGCCGGACGACGTGATTGTCGGTCTGCCGTTGAACATGGACGGCACCGAGCAGCCGCTTACCGCCCGCGCGCGCAAGTTCGCGAACAAAATTCATGGCCGCTTTGGTGTCTCCGTTAAGCTGCACGATGAACGTTTGAGCACCGTCGAGGCACGCGCTGGCCTGTTCGAGCACGGTGGCTTCCGGGCGTTGAACAAAGGCAGCGTGGATTCAGCTTCAGCCGTCATTATCCTCGAAAGCTATTTCGAACAGGGTTACTGAGCGCCGGGGCCTACAGCCGCCCCTGCGCCCGTCGCTCCGCCAGACTCTGCTCAAAGTTCTGCATCCCCGCCTGCTGCCCCGTTTGAATAATGCCCGGCAGTTGCCAGGTTTTACCTTCGCGGATCAGGTTTGCCGCCGCCGACGTATTCACCAGTAGCTCATACAGCGCCACGCGCCCGCCCTGGACATCCTGACGCAGCTTCTGCGCCAGTACCGCACGCAGGCTTCCCGCCAGCTGATTACGAACCGGATCTTTCTCCTGCGCCGGGAAGGTATCGACCAGGCGCTCGATCGCCTGCGCCGCACCGCGCGTGTGCAGCGTGGCCAACACCAGATGGCCAGTCTCAGCCGCCGTCAGCGCCAGGCGTATCGTCTCGCTGTCGCGCAGCTCACCAAGCAGAATCACATCCGGATCTTCACGCAGCGCACTGCGCAGGGCCTCGGCAAAGGACGGGCTATGCTGGCCTATCTCCCGCTGCCGGATGAGGCAACGTTCACTCTGGTACATAAACTCCACCGGATCTTCCAGGGTCAGAATGTGCCCGTCCGTATGGTGATTGAGAAAATCGACCATCGCGGCCAGGGTGGTCGATTTCCCGCTGCCGGTGGCGCCGGTGACCAGAATCAGGCCATTGTCATTGGACAAAAGCTCCGGGATCGCGCGCGGCACGCCTAACGCAGAGAGCTGCGGACACGTTAGCGGCAACAGGCGTAGCGCGATCGAAACGCCGTGCATATGCTTAAACGCACTGCCGCGCAGCCGCTGACCGCCTGTGAGGGTAACGGCAAAATCTACCTGCCCGTTTGCCCACCAGGCGCCCTGCTGTTCGTCATTGAACCACGCTTTTAATAACGCCTCCACATCGGGGGGCGGAAACGGCGCAGGTTCAAGACGGCCTGACCTGCGCCAGCGCGGTGGTGAATCACTGCACAGGTGTAGATCGGAGACGTTATGCTTTACACTAAGGGCCACAATTTCTTCCACATCCATAGACAACTCCTCGGAAAATGAACGACATTGCGCATAACCTGGCACAGGTCCGGGACAAAATCTCAGCCGCGGCAACGCGTTGCGGCCGTGCTTCAGAAGAAATTACGTTGCTTGCAGTCAGCAAAACCAAGCCTGCGAGCGCCATCGCAGAAGCGATAGCCGCCGGTCATCGTGCCTTTGGTGAAAACTATGTGCAGGAAGGCGTAGATAAGATTCGCGCTTTCCGGGAGCGGGGAAATACAGACCTGCAGTGGCACTTTATCGGTCCGCTACAGTCGAACAAAAGCCGTCTGGTAGCAGAGCACTTCGACTGGTGTCACACCATCGATCGTCTGCGTATCGCTACCCGTTTGAGCGACCAGCGCCCTATGGAGATGCCAGCGCTTAACGTGCTGATTCAAATCAACATCAGTGATGAAAACAGCAAGTCCGGCATTACGCTGAGCGAACTGGATGCGCTGGCGGCGGACGTGGCGGCGCTGCCGCGCTTAACCCTGCGCGGACTGATGGCCATTCCGGCACCAGAGTCAAGTTATGAAAGGCAGTTTGCCGTAGCACAGCAAATGGCTGTAGCATTTGAGGCGCTTAAAGCGCGCTATGACACGGTAGACACGCTTTCTCTGGGCATGTCGGACGATATGGAAGCCGCCATCGCGGCAGGCAGCACCATGGTGCGCATCGGCACAGCAATTTTCGGTGCGCGCGATTACACCCAATAATAAGGAAACCTGAGGAACGCCATGAAGACGTTGACTTTCCTGCTTTCAACGGTCATTGAACTGTATACGATGGCGCTGCTACTGCGCGTCTGGATGCAGTGGGCCCGTTGTGATTTTTACAATCCATTCTCACAATTTATCGTGAAAATCACGCAGCCCATTGTGGGGCCGCTTCGCCGCATCATTCCGGCAATGGGGCCGATTGACAGTTCATCTCTGCTGATGGCGTTTATTCTGAGCGTTATCAAAGCGATCGTGCTGTTTATGGTCATCACTTTCCAGCCGATTATCTGGATTTCAGCCGTTCTGATCCTGGTTAAAACCGTCGGCTCGCTGATCTTCTGGGTCCTGCTGGTGATGGCGATTATGAGCTGGGTAAGCCGGGGCCGTAGCCCGGTGGAGTACGCGTTGATTCAGCTGACTGAACCATTGCTGCGTCCGATCCGTAGCCTGCTGCCTGCGATGGGCGGAATCGACTTCTCCCCGATGCTTCTCGTTTTGCTGCTGTACGTGCTGAATATGGGTATCGCGGAACTGTTACAGGCGACGGGTAATATGCTGCTGCCGGGGCTGTGGATGGCGTTATGAGTGCAGTTAGCCCCTGCGCCGACGGGCTGGTTTTACGGCTGTACATTCAGCCGAAAGCCAGCCGCGACAGCATTGTTGGGCTGCATGGCGACGAGCTAAAAGTCGCCATCACTGCCCCGCCCGTTGACGGCCAGGCGAATGCGCATCTGACCAAATATCTGGCAAAACAGTTTCGCGTCGCTAAAAGCCAGGTCATCATTGAGAAAGGTGAACTTGGCCGGCATAAACAGGTAAAAATCCTTAACCCGCAATCTATCCCGACGGAAGTCGCGGCTCTGACAAAACAGGACTAAACCATGCAGAAAGTTGTTCTCGCCACCGGTAATGCCGGTAAAGTGCGCGAGCTGGCCTCGCTATTACATGATTTTGGGCTGGACGTGGTGGCTCAGACCGAGCTGGGCGTGGACCCCGCCGAAGAGACCGGCCTGACGTTTATCGAAAACGCCATTCTGAAAGCGCGCCATGCGGCGCAGATCACCGGGCTGCCCGCGATTGCCGATGACTCCGGTCTGGCCGTGGATTTTCTGGGCGGTGCGCCGGGGATTTACTCCGCCCGCTATTCCGGGGTGGACGCCACCGACCAGCAGAACCTGGAAAAGCTGCTTGTGGCCCTGAACGACGTCCCTGACGAACAGCGTACCGCGCAATTCCACTGCGTGCTGGTCTACATGCGTCACGCGGAAGATCCCACGCCGATTGTCTGTCACGGCAGCTGGCCGGGCGTGATCACCCGTGAAGCGGCGGGCAACGGCGGCTTTGGTTACGACCCGATTTTCTTTGTCCCGACCGAGGGCAAAACCGCTGCGGAACTCACCCGCGAAGAGAAAAGCGCGATCTCCCACCGTGGACGCGCCCTGAAACTGTTACTGGAAGCACTGCGTAATGGCTAATTTGCCACCTCTGAGTCTTTATATTCACATCCCATGGTGCGTGCAGAAATGCCCGTACTGCGATTTCAACTCGCACGCGCTGAAGGGCGAAGTGCCGCACGATGATTACGTCGCGCATCTGCTGGCCGATCTGGATGCCGATGTACCGTACGCACAGGGACGTGAAGTGAAGACCATTTTTATTGGTGGCGGTACGCCGAGCCTGCTTTCAGGCCCGGCGATGCAGAAGCTGCTGGACGGTGTGCGCGCACGCCTGAACCTGGCAGCGGATGCTGAAATTACGATGGAAGCCAACCCGGGCACCGTTGAGGCCGACCGTTTTGTCGAGTATCAGCGCGCGGGCGTGAACCGTATCTCCATCGGCGTGCAGAGCTTTAGCGAGCCAAAGCTGAAGCGCCTGGGGCGCATTCATGGCCCGGAAGAGGCAAAGCGCGCGGCGAACCTGGCAACGGGGCTTGGGCTGCGCAGTTTTAACCTCGATTTGATGCACGGCCTGCCGGATCAGTCGCTGGAAGAAGCGCTGGACGATTTGCGTCAGGCAATTGAACTGAACCCGCCGCATCTGTCGTGGTATCAGTTGACCATTGAACCGAACACCCTGTTTGGTTCCCGTCCTCCGGTGCTGCCGGACGATGACGCGCTGTGGGATATCTTCGAGCAGGGCCACCAGCTTTTGACCGCGGCGGGGTATCAGCAATACGAAACCTCGGCGTATGCGAAGCCGGGCTATCAGTGTCAGCACAACCTGAACTACTGGCGCTTTGGTGATTATCTGGGGATTGGCTGCGGGGCACACGGCAAAGTGACCTTCCCGGACGGGCGCATTCTGCGCACTGCAAAAACGCGTCATCCGCGCGGGTTTATGGAAGGCCGCTACCTGGAGCGTCAGCATGACGTCGAGGCGGTGGATAAGCCGTTTGAGTTCTTTATGAACCGCTTCCGTCTGCTGGAAGCCGCACCGCGCGCGGAGTTTGCGCTCTACACCGGGTTGTCAGAGTCGGTGATTCGTCCGCAGATTGACGAGGCGCTGGCGCAGGGGTATCTGACCGAGTGTGATGAGTACTGGCAGATCACCGAGCACGGTAAGCTGTTCCTAAACTCCCTTCTTGAGCTGTTCCTCGCTGAAAATCCTGAAGGCTGATTCAGGATTTTACATCCCGTTCTGCTGGTTGAGGGAAAGGCTGGCAGAGTGTGGGGATGGAAATTACTCGTTCTTATGCAAAACAGCTCAGACGTGAGCTGACAAAAGAAGAAAGGCGGCTTTGGTATCTACTGCGCAGCCGCCGTTTCGAAAATTATAAATTTCGTCGACAGCATCCGGTAGGTAATTACATTCTGGATTTCGCCTGCTGCGCGGCTCGTCTGGCTGTTGAGCTGGATGGCGGGCAACATGATGAGAATCAGGAATACGATCGTCAAAGGACGCTCTGGCTAAATCGAAAGGGCTGGTACGTCATTCGTTTCTGGAACAACGAACTCTGGGATAACGAAGAGGTGGTGTTAGAAAAGATCCTTGAAACACTGCAAATGCTGCAACCCTCACCCCGGCCCTCTCCCTGAAAGGGAGAGGGAGCAAACCATCCCCTCGCCCCTTTGGGGAGAGGGTTAGGGTGAGGGGTGAAGTAAATTACTTCAGCGTCCCCACCAGCGCCTTCCGGCTGTCTTCCAGGGACACCACGCGTTTACACACGTCTTTGCCGAACTGCTGGAAATCGGCTTCCTGATTCTTCCACTCGTTCTGAATCGAGGTTTGCAGTCCGCCCAGGCTACCCAGTACACCCTGCAACGGATTACCGCCGCCTTTCAGCACCGCTTTGGCGCCCATCTCGTTGATGCTGTCCTGGAGAATGCCGCCCATCGCCTGGTTCACCAGCTGCTGACCGTCGGCTCGCACCTGATCGATCGCCTTATAGTGGAACGTCAGGCCATCAGAGCGCGTCTCAATAATGCGGTTCATCTGTTCTTTCAGCTGTTTATCCAGCTTCGTCAGGCGGGTGCGCATATTGCTGCTCTCCCCCACCTCTTTGGTGATGATTTTATCCAGCGCCACGCGGCCCTTCTCAACGCGGGTCAGCGCGCCATCGTTTATCCATGGCAGCGCGGTACGCAACTCGGCCTGGTAGTCCATCGCCTGCTCGCGCTGGGCGGCCGTCAGGTTTTGCTGTTTGCCGTTAAACGTCACGTTGCCATCCGGCGTGATCACCAGATTGCCATTCTCGCCCTTAACCTGCACGGTTTGCGGGCTTAATACCACGTCGTCACGCGGGGTGACGCTACATTTATACTCCGCATGGGCGGTGGTTCCGATTGCCAGTAAAGCAACCGCCAGCAACGTTTTACGCATCTTCAACACTCCCTCAGACAAAATGGGCCAGCTAATGCTGGCCCCGTTCTTGCTTTATTAGTCCCACCAAACGTCGAAAAGTTCGCTGACGCGGACATCTTCCAGTTTGTGGTCTACAAGCCATTTGCGTACCAGCGCCTGATGTTCTTCGGTGCATTTCCCCACTTCCTGGGTGCAAATCAGACCTTCCCACGCCAGATAGCCGCTACCGTCGAAGGCCAGCTTGTTGGGTTCGATCACCTCGTTGATGAACGCATCAACGTCCTGATCGATCTGCTCAACGCTGGTGCCTTCCGGGAAACGCCAGGCAACGGAGAAACCCACTTCCTGGAATTCTTCGATGTGCATCTTTTTACGCAGACGACGGCTACGATTCTTTGCCATTATTTTACCCTCTCGAACATTAAGTCCCATACGCCGTGACCAAGACGATGGCCACGCTGTTCAAATTTTGTCACCGGACGTGAATCCGGACGCGGTACGTAGTCGTTGCTTTCAGACTGGTTTTTATACCCGTCCAGCGACGACATCACTTCCAGCATGTGTTCCGCATAAGGTTCCCAGTCGGTCGCCATGTGGAAGACGCCGCCCAGCTTAAGCTTACTTTTCACCAGCTCGGCAAACGGCGCCTGAACGATACGGCGTTTATTATGACGCGCTTTGTGCCACGGGTCAGGGAAAAAGAGCTGAACCATGTTCAAAGAATTGTCAGGAATCATTTTATGCAGCACTTCCACCGCGTCGTGACACATAACGCGCAGGTTCTCAACGCCCTCTTCGTGGGCCGTTGCCAGACACGCACCGACGCCTGGCGAGTGCACTTCAATACCGAGGAAGTTCTGCTCCGGGCGCGCTTTCGCCATAGTGACCAGCGAGGTGCCCATGCCAAAACCGATCTCCAGCGTCACTGGCGCATCGCGACCAAACAGCTCGGTAAAGTCGAGCGGCTGCTCGCTGAACTCAACGCCCATCACCGGCCAGTAGTTGTCCAGCGCGTGTTGCTGCCCTTTTGTCAGGCGGCCCTGACGGCGGACAAAGCTGCGAATACGGCGCAGCGGGCGACCGTTTTCATCAAATTCCGGTGAAATGACGTCGTTTTTCATAAAAGAGTTGTCTGCTTGTGAGAGTGTACGGGAAACGGGCATTATCCAAAGTTAAGGCTTCTATGCAAGCATGGGAAAGATCCGGTTTACAGCAGATTGACGCTGTGCTGCAATCTGCCTCCCTGATTAAGCGAATCGATGACCATGCAAGCCTCTCAATTTTCAGCCCAGGTGCTGGACTGGTACGACAAATACGGGCGTAAAACCCTGCCCTGGCAAATTGAAAAAACGCCTTACAAAGTATGGCTCTCCGAGGTGATGTTGCAACAAACGCAGGTCGCGACGGTCATTCCTTATTTCGAGCGTTTTATGGCGCGCTTCCCGACAATCACCGATCTGGCCAATGCGCCGTTAGACGAGGTACTGCACCTGTGGACAGGCCTCGGCTATTACGCCCGCGCGCGCAACCTGCACAAAGCCGCACAGCAGGTCGCCACCCGCCACAACGGTAAATTCCCGGAGACCTTTGACGAGGTGGCGGATTTGCCCGGCGTCGGGCGTTCAACCGCAGGCGCAATCCTTTCCCTGTCTTTAGGCAAGCATTTCCCTATTCTCGACGGCAACGTCAAGCGCGTGCTGGCACGCTGCTACGCCGTAGAAGGCTGGCCGGGCAAGAAAGAGGTTGAGAAGCGCCTGTGGGAGATCAGTGAAGCGGTCACTCCGGCGAAAGGGGTGGAGCGTTTTAACCAGGCGATGATGGATCTGGGCGCGATGGTCTGCACCCGTTCAAAACCGAAGTGCGAACTCTGCCCGGTAAATAACCTCTGCGTGGCCTATGCGAACCACTCCTGGGCGCAGTATCCGGGGAAAAAACCGAAGCAGACGCTGCCTGAACGCACCGGGTACATGCTGCTGATGCAGCATGGCGACGAGGTGTTTCTCGCCCAGCGCCCGCCGAGTGGCCTGTGGGGTGGTCTATACTGCTTCCCACAGTTTGAGGATGAAGCTTCGCTTCGGGCATGGCTTGAACAGCGCGGCATTGCGGCCGATACCCTGACGCAACTCAACGCGTTCCGTCATACCTTCAGCCATTTCCATCTGGATATTGTGCCTATGTGGCTTCCCGTGTCCTCATTCACCTCCTGCATGGATGAAGGCACCGCTCTCTGGTATAACTTAGCGCAACCGCCATCAGTCGGGCTGGCGGCTCCCGTGGAGCGCCTGTTACAGCAATTAAGTGTCGGTGCAATGGTTTAGCATCGGCAAGACAAAGAGGAATGAGTATGGCCAGAACCATTTTTTGTACTTTCCTGCAGCGCGACGCTGAAGGCCAGGATTTCCAGCTCTACCCGGGCGACCTGGGTAAACGCATTTACAACGAGATCTCCAAAGAAGCCTGGGGACAGTGGCAGAAAAAACAGACCATGCTGATCAACGAGAAAAAGCTCAGCATGATGAACCCGGAACACCGCAAGCTGCTGGAGCAGGAGATGGTGAACTTCCTGTTCGAGGGTAAAGACGTCCACATCGAAGGCTATACGCCACCGGAAAAATAATACTCTGCGGCTGCTGCCCGGCGGCGCTGCGCTTGCACGGGCCTACGGTTATGTAGGCCGGGTAAGCGCAGCGCCACCCGGCAACAGCAACCTCAAAGCAAACACAACACGCACTCCCGGAATGATGAAAAAACTATTAGCGCTAGCACTTGTTGCGCCGTTGCTTGTGTCTTGTTCTTCCAAAAAGGGCGATAGCTATAACGAAGCCTGGGTTAAGGACACCAACGGTTTTGACATTTTGATGGGGCAGTTTGCCCATAACATCGAGAACATATGGGGATTTAACGAAGTTCTTATTGCCGGACCGAAGGACTACGTTAAGTATACCGACGCCTATCAGACCCGTAGCCACATCAACTTTGATGACGGTACGATTACGATTGAAACCATCGCGGGGACTGAACCTGCGGCGCATTTACGTCAGGCCATCATCAAAACCCTGCTGATGGGCGACGATCCGGGCTCTATCGATCTCTACTCTGATGCCGATGACATTACTATCTCCAAAGAGCCGTTCCTGTATGGGCAGGTCGTTGACCAGACCGGTCAGCCGATTCGCTGGGAAGGTCGCGCGACGAACTTCGCAGACTATTTGCTGCAAACGCGCCTGAAAAGCCGCACCAATGGCCTGAAGGTGATCTATAGCGTTACGATCAACCTGGTGCCGAACCACCTCGACAAGCGTGCGCATAAGTATCTGGGCATGGTGCGTCAGGCGTCGCGTAAGTATGGCGTGGATGAGTCGCTGATCCTGGCGATTATGCAGACCGAATCCTCGTTCAACCCGTATGCGGTGAGCCGTTCCGACGCGCTGGGGCTGATGCAGGTTGTGCAGCACAGCGCCGGTAAAGACGTGTTCCGCGCGCAGGGGAAATCCGGTACGCCGAGCCGCAGCTACCTGTTCGATCCGCAAAGCAACATTGATACCGGCACGGCCTATCTGGCGATGCTGAACAATGTCTATCTCGGCGGGATCGATAACCCGACTTCACGTCGCTATGCGGTGATCACCGCCTACAACGGCGGCGCGGGCAGCGTCCTGCGCGTCTTCTCGAACGATAAAGTTCAGGCCGCGAACATCATCAACAGCATGGCGCCGGGGGATGTCTACTCAACCCTCACCACTCGCCACCCGTCTGCGGAATCCCGCCGCTATCTGTATAAGGTGAATACGGCGCAGAAGAACTATCGTCGTCGCTAGAAACCAACACCCCCCCTCACCCTACCCTCTCCCCAAAGGGGAGAGGGTGTTCAAGTTCCCTCTCCCCTTTGGGGAGAGGGTTAGGGTGAGGGGGCATCAGACCGCACCCATCTTATCCCACCCATACAAAAATGCTATTTGCATCACAATCCAAACTGCAAATTAATGTGGATTGCATTTTTTTGCGGGAGGTAACAAAACATATCGTTGCCAACTGATAGAATTGCATCAAATAACAACCCTGAATGTTCCTATAACAACATATCTCCCGCTCACTTGTGAGGAAAGTAACATGAACCTTAAGCTGCAGCTTAAAATCTTGTCGTTTCTGCAGTTCTGCCTGTGGGGTAGCTGGCTGACTACACTCGGCTCCTATATGTTTGTGACGCTCAAGTTCGATGGTGCGTCAATCGGTGCCGTCTACAGCTCGCTGGGTATTGCGGCTGTTTTCATGCCAACGCTGCTCGGTATCGTGGCGGATAAATGGTTAAGTGCGAAATGGCTGTATATGCTTTGCCATCTGGTGGGTGCGGGGACGCTGTTTATGGCGGCCGAAGTGACCACGCCGGGGGCGATGTTTATGGTGATCCTGCTTAACTCGCTGGCGTATATGCCAACGCTTGGCCTGATCAACACCATCTCCTACTACCGCCTGAAATCTGCCGGTCTGGATATCGTCACCGACTTCCCGCCAATCCGTATCTGGGGCACCATCGGCTTTATCATGGCAATGTGGGGCGTGAGCTTCGCGGGCTTCGAGCTGAGCCACATGCAGCTGTATATTGGTGCCGCGCTCTCCGTGCTGCTGGCGCTGTTCACCCTGACGCTGCCCACCATTCCGGTTTCTAACCAGCAGAAAAACCAGAGCTGGAGCACCATGCTTGGCCTGGATGCCTTCGCCCTGTTCAAAAACAAGCGCATGGCGATCTTCTTTATTTTCTCCATGCTGCTGGGGGCGGAACTGCAAATCACCAACATGTTCGGTAATACCTTCCTGCACAGCTTCGATAACGATCCGCTGTTTGCCGGGAGCTTTATCGTTGAACACGCGTCGGTGATGATGTCCATCTCGCAGATCTCTGAGACGCTGTTCATCCTGACCATCCCGTTCTTCCTGAGCCGCTACGGCATCAAGAACGTCATGCTGATCAGTATCGCTGCCTGGATGTTGCGCTTCGGTCTGTTCGCCTACGGCGACCCAAGCGCGTTCGGCACCGTGCTGCTGGTTCTGTCGATGATTGTTTACGGCTGCGCCTTCGACTTCTTCAACATCTCCGGCTCGGTGTTTGTAGAAAAAGAGGTGAAACCTGAAATTCGCGCCAGCGCGCAGGGCATGTTCCTGATGATGACCAACGGCTTCGGCTGTATTCTGGGCGGCGTGGTGAGCGGTAAAGTGGTTGAGATGTATACCACCAACGGCATCACCAACTGGCAGCCGGTGTGGCTGATCTTCGCCGGGTACTCACTGGTGCTGTTCTTCGCGTTCATCGTGCTGTTCAAGTACAAGCACGTACGCGAACCACACGGTGCGCAGCCGATCGCGCATTGATTGTTGTGCCCGGTGGCGGCTTCGCCTTACCGGGCCTACAAACCGCAAATCGTAGGCCGGGTAAGCGTTAGCGCCACCCGGCTATTTTATTCCAGACAGCATCCACCCCACCGACAGCAAATCCGCGCTGCCGCCCGGACTCAGGTTTCGTTCAATCAACGCGTTATCCATCCTAAGCAACGCATCCTGATCCCAGCCGTTCGCCAGCAGCTCCTGTGCATAATCCTGGACGTAGCGCAGCCCTTCAGTGCCGCCGCGCGAAACGAGATTACTGTCCTGGTTGATGGCCATCAGGCGCAATAACAGGTCATGAAGGGTGTTTCCCTTCCACTGCGCCAGCGCCTTACGCACCGTGCTGAAGCCGCTTTCTGCCTCACCGCGCGCGCCGGTTAAACCGTACTGTTGAAACTGTCGCTCTCCCGCCGTTGCCTGCCCGCAGCGCCCGCCCAGTTCCCGCGCCACCAGCCCACGACAGATGTTACTTACCTCACAACAGAGGCTATCCGCAGAGATATTTTTCACACGTCCGGCGGCGAAGCAGAGCAAACCAAGGGCAAAAATCCCGCCCTTGTGCGTGTTCACCCCGCCCGTGGCGGCGTACATTGCCTGCTCACAGGCCATTCCCATCGGGCGGATAATCCGCAACTGCTGATCGGCAGGTTTGGCCGCATGTGCTTCACCCAGTTCCGCAAAACGGGCAAACCACGGCGTAATCGCCGCAATGCTGCGGAGGAATAAGGTATGGTCCATATCGCGATGGGAGCCGTTATTGAGCCTGTCCACCAGCCCCGGTTTGGGCGTCAGCTCCAGCTCCTGCCACAGCGCCTCTGCGGCAAGCGCAGGAACATCAACCGGGCGCGGTTTAGTCGCGAGCAAACCAGTCATCTATCATTTTCTCCACGCGGGAAACCACCTGCTCAACGGGATGGTGCCGAGAACGGGAACAGGCGTGGGCAGGCTCGTCGCAAATCAGACAGCGCCTGAGGTGTGAACCCAACGACTGACGGCCAACGTGGCCGTTTTCAGGGCAGATCACATCCAGATCCCACAGTCTGCCGAGCGGGTGCGTCTGCTCCAGTTCAGCACAGTGCGCTTTAATTTCCGCCGCCGGATGCGCGACGCACCACAGCGCTTCAGGTCCGGTGGGTAGCCAGAGCACCTGGCGGTCCAGCACCTGCCAGCGGTTTTCCCACAGCAGCTGGTCACACATCTGTAACGCCACGCCCATGGTGTTGCGATAGCGCAGGCTGTCTTTGATTTGCCCGGGCGTGACCAGCGTTAGGGAGATCACCGGTTGTTGATGGTGCGTAAGCCAGTCAGCCTGACGGGCTGCGCGGCGCTCTTTCGCCGCCAGCAGCGCGTCCAGGCTGACACCCGTCCGCACGGGTGTCGCAGTAGTCATATTCACTCCTTTACCTGTCGAACGGTGTCGATCACGCTGCCGTCGCGGTAGCGGATCACCCCGACAATTTTGTCGGTGAACTCAATCGGTTTCGGTACGCCGGTCAGGGAAATCGCCCGCTCATAGAGCGCGTTGATATCTACAACCTTCAGGCCTGTTTCCATGAGTCGTTCGCGGATCTCCGGGCGCGCCGGGTTGACCGCAATACCGTGGTCGGTGACCAGCACGTCAATGCTCTCCCCCGGCGTGAGGTGCGTGGTAACGCGCTTCACAACGGTCGGGATGCGGCTTCGCAGCAGCGGCGCGACCACAATGGTCAGGTTGGCTGCCGACGCCACGTCGCAGTGCCCGCCGGATGCGCCGCGCATCACGCCGTCGGATCCGGTGATGACGTTGACGTTAAAATCGACGTCGATTTCCAGCGCGCTGAGGATCACCACGTCGAGCTGGTCGCAGCTTGCCGCCTTGCTGCCGGGGTTGGCGTAGACGTTGGTGGAGATCTCCACATGGTTCGGGTTGCGCGCCAGCGAGGCCGCTGCCTGGCCGTCAAAGCACTGGGTGTCGAGCAGCTTTTCGATGAGCCCCTTCTCGTGCAAATCCACCAGGCTGCCGGTGATACCGCCAAGGGCGAAGCGCGCCTTCACGCCGCTGCGCTCCATCTTCTCTTCCATAAAGCGGGTGCAGGCGGTGGCCGCCGCGCCGGAGCCGGTCTGCATCGAGAAACCTGGTTTGAAATAGCCTGAGTGCTCAATCACGTCCGCCGCATAGCGGGCAATCATCAGCTCGCGCGGGTTGCTGGTGACGCGCGCCGCACCGACGCTGATTTTCGCCGGGTCGCCCACGCTCTCCACATGCACGATGTAGTCCACCTGATCCTGCACCAGGCTGGCGGGCATATTCGGGAACGGCACCAGTTCTTCGGTCAGCAGCACCACCTTACGGGCAAAGTGTGCGTCCACCATGGCGTAGCCCAGCGAACCGCAGCACGATTTGCCCTGCGTGCCGTTGGCGTTGCCAAACTCATCGCTGCACGGCACGCCGAGAAATGCCACGTCGATATTCAGCTCGCCATCCTGGAGCAGCTTCACGCGCCCCCCGTGGGAGTGAATTTGTACCGGCTCGTCCATCAGCCCGTGGGAGATGGCCTCCGCCAGCCTGCCGCGCATACCGGAGGTGTAAATTCGGGCGATCACGCCGCTTTGAATATGCTCGATCAGCGCGTCGTTGCAGGTCATCAGCGAGCTGGAGGCCAGGGTCAAATTTTTAAAACCCATCCGCGCCAGCAGCGCCACAACGGTGTTGATCACCCGGTCGCCTTCGCGAAAGGCATGGTGGAAAGAGATGGTCATCCCGTCCTGCAAGCCGCTGCGCATGACGGCTTCTTCGAGGGAGGCGCAAAGCTTACGGTTGTGTTTCGCCTCGCTGTCCGCCAGCCACGGCGTCGCGCTGTGGGCGGTATCAAAAGGCTTCAGATCCCGCAGATGGGGGAAATTCACATGGAGAAGTTCTGTCTGATTCATTATGTCATCCTTACCGACGCACGCCGGAGGCCGCCGCGCGCTCCAGCACCACCTGCGCGTGGTTAATAATCGGTGCATCCACCATTTTGCCGTTGAGCGAGACCACGCCCAGGCCGTTACGCTCGCCCTCTTCTGCCGCTTCAATCACCCGTTTGGCGTGCTCCACCTCTTCCCGTGTCGGGGCGTAGGCGTTGTGCAGCAGGTCAATCTGGCGCGGGTTAATCAGCGATTTGCCGTTAAAGCCCATCTTGCGGATCAGATCGACCTCGCGCAGGAACCCGGCTTCGTCATTAACGTCTGACCACACCACGTCGAAGGCGTCGATGCCCGCAGCGCGGGCGGCGTGCAGCACGGCGCAGCGGGCGTAGAACAGCTCGGTGCCGTCGCCGCGCTCGGTCTGCATGTCCATCACATAGTCAAAGGCGGCCAGCGCGATGCCGATCAGGCGCGGGGAGCTGCGGGCAATCGCCACGGCGTTGATGACGCCAATGGCCGATTCAATCGCCGCCATCACGCGGGTGGAACCTACTTCACGCCCGCACTCCTGCTCAATGCGCTCGAGGTGGCCTTCCAGCTCGTAGATATCGTCCGGGGTGTCGGTTTTTGGCAGGCGAATCACGTCTACGCCCGCGCGCACGGCGGCCTCCAGATCCAGCAGGCCAAACGGCGTGCTCAGCGGGTTAATACGCACCACGGTTTCGATATCCTGATACATCGGGTGCTGCAACGCGTGGAACACCAGCATGCGTGCGGTGTCTTTCTCGCGCAGGGCCACGGCGTCCTCAAGGTCAAACATGATGGAGTCGGGGCGGTAGATAAAGGCGGTGGAGAGCATGGCGGCATTGGCGCCCGGCAGGAACAGCATACTGCGGCGGAGTTTGCTCATTTCAGCGCCCCCCAGTTGATGGCCTGTTCATCGGCGGCACGCAGAAGCGCGCTTTGCAGGCGGGCGCGGATCACACAGTCCAGCGCCCCTTTGTCTTCAATAATGATTAATCCCTGGTGCACGTTCATGGCGCGCAATGTGTCGTTGACCACCTGGCGTATTTGCTCGCCAAACTGCTTAATCACTTCACTGTGGATGACAATCTCCAGCTCACCGTGAGCGGGGGCGATTTTCACCATCAGGTCGCTGGACTCCTGCGTTCCGGCCAGCGCCTCCCTTACAATATTCATGATAAATTCCTGATAGTTATGCGACTTCCGCACTCGCACGATAATGTGCGTCGAGGTGCGCGAAGGTGGAGTCCGGAACAATCTCCCGGATCCGGGAAAACTGCTGTGTCTTGAGTAAACGGCGCACTTCCGAGGCCGAAATAGCGTTGCCGGTGGCTTTGATGCGCGGCATCTCCACCACGTCGATGTGCGAGGCCAGCAGGTCGTGCAGCGTCTGGTTGTACTGGCGGGTGATATCGCAGAACGGTTCCGAACCAATAAAACGGTGCGTGATGCCCAGCGCCGGGGCGATAAAGTCCCGGAAGATCAGCACGTCGATCTCGCTCCACGCCTGCTGCACTTTGCCGGTCTCCTTCAGGAAGTAGGCCGGAAACGTGGCGCGGGAGATGATGTACTGCGAGCCTTCATGCACCACCACGTTCGGCAGATGCGCCACGCCCGCGCGCACCATCTCAAGGCGCGCGCTGAACGGGAAGAACGAGGCGTCTTCACGCACCACGAACAGATGCAGAGCATCGCACTGCGCCGCCGCCTGCTCCACCAGATGACGGTGACCGAGGGTGAACGGGTTGGCGTTCATCACGATGGCACCAATCTTCTCCCCACACTTGCGGCTAGCGCGCAGGGATCGGCAGTAGCGCACGATCCCTTGCGGAGTGTTTTCCATTAGCACCGCGTTGTTCCCGCTCTGGGCAACCGGCCAGAAACCGCTGCGGCCAAAGCGCTCCTTATTACACGGACGGGTGCAGAGGAAGAGGTGAAAATGGCCGCGCTCCAGCGCCGCATTTTCCACCTCTGCCAGCAGACGCGCGCTGAGGTTTTCCCCACGAAGCTGCTCGTTGACCGCCACGCACTTGATGACGTTGGAAGCAAGCCCGGCGCAACCCACCAGCTGCACGCCGGACCAGGCTTCAACAAACAGCGTGATGTCGTTGTCCAGGCCAAGGCCGCTGTCTGCCAGCAGGTAGCGGATCTGGCTTAAGCGTTCCGGGTGTTTCGCCACAACGGTGTGGCGAAAATCAATGGGTTGCGATTGCATGCTGCCGCCTTACTCAGTGCGCTGCCGCGAGCCCGACGGCTGGCGCTTCCACGATCACGTTGCTCAGATGACCGATATGTTCGATTTCCACCTCAATGCGATCCCCCTCCTTCATAAACAGTGGCGGGTTGCGCTTTTTACCCACCCCGCCAGGCGAGCCGGTGATGATCACGTCGCCCGGGCTGAGACGGGTGAAGGTGCTGATGTACTCGATCAGCTCCGCCACCTTGTGGATCATGCTGCTGGTGTTGTCCTCCTGCACCATGCGGCCGTTCAGCCAGGTGCGGATCGCCAGGCTGTGCGGGTCCGGGATCTCATCCGCCGTCGCCATCCACGGGCCGAACGCCCCGGTCTGCCGCCAGTTTTTCCCGGCGGTGAACCAGGTGTGCTGCCAGTCGCGGGCGGAGCCGTCCATGTAGCAGCTGTAGCCCGCCACGTGGCGCAGGGCGTCGTCGCGGCTGATGTTCTCCCCGCCTTTGCCGATGATCACCGCCAGCTCGCCTTCGTAGTCGAACTCGCTGGAGTGGCGCGGCTTCAGCACCGGCTCGTTGTGGCCGGTCTGTGAATCCGGGAAGCGGACAAACAGGGTCGGGGCCGGGTTATGCTGATCAAACTCCTTGCGCTTGTCGGCATAGTTCATGCCCACGCAGAGAATTTTTTCCGGCTGGACAATCACCGGTAAGAAGGTGATGGCGTTCAGCGGTACATCCACCGCGTCGTTCAGAAAACGGGTGGCCTGCGCCAGCCCGTTCCCCTGCAACAGCGCTTTAAGGTCGCCATAGCGGTCGCCCAGGCGGCGGCCTAAATCAATCACGCCCCCGGCCTGAACGATGCCGTAGCTGCGTTTACCCTGGTATAAAAAGCTTGCGAGTTTCATTGTTCTTTCCTGAAAACTTAAACGAGGAAGTTGCCCAGAATCAGCAGTGAGACAGAGACGTTAATCGCCCCGCCGATACGGGTAGCAATCTGGGCGAATGGCATCAGGCTCATGCGGTTGCCTGCGGTCAGGATCGCCACGTCACCGGTACCGCCCTGCCCGCTCTGACAGCAGGAGACGATGGCGACATCAATCGGGTGCATACCAATCTTTTTGCCAACGAAGAATCCGGTTGCCACCAGCGCGGAAACGGTGCTGATAATCACCAGCAGGTTGCTGACAGTGAACGCCGCCACCAGTTCATGCCATGGGGTAATCGCCACGCCAACGGCGAAGAGAATCGGGTAGGTCACGGAGGTCTGGAAGAATTTGTACACCACCTGAGAACCCTCCAGCAGACGCGGAGAGGCGCCATTGCAGAGCTTCACCAGCACCGCCATAAACAGCATACCGACCGGCGCTGGCAGACCAATCAGCTTGTGGCCGAGCATGCCCAGCATGTACAGCAGCACCGCCAGCAGCGCGCCGGAGGCGATGGTGGTCACATCCGCTTTGCCGGAGAACGCGGGTTGAGAGACGGTGGCATCGGCGTTGGCGCGGTTAGGCATCAGCTGGCCTTCACCGGTCAGGTGCGGGTAGCGTTTACCGAGCTGGTTGAGGCAACCGGAGATGATGATCGCCGTCAGGCCGCCGAGCATTACCATCGGCAGCACGCGGCCGAGCGCCACGCCCTGATCCATGTGCAGCAGGGTGGCATAGCCGATAGAGAGCGGGATCGCCCCTTCCCCGACGCCGCCCGCCATGATCGGCAGAATGATAAAGAAGAAGATCTGGAACGGCTCGAGGCCCAGCGCCAGCCCAACACCCATGCCGACAATCATGCCGACGATTTCACCGCACAGCATCGGGAAGAAGATGCGCAGGAAGCCCTGGATCAGCACGGTGCGGTTCATACTCATGATGCTGCCGACGATAATGCAGCAGATATAGAGGTAGAGAATATTGGTGGATTTATAGAATTTGGTCGTGGACTCAACCACCACGTCCGGCAGCAGGCCGTAATAGACCAGCGCGGAAGGGATAAAGGTGGCGCAAATTGCCGCCGCACCGAGCTTGCCGACAATCGGCAGGCGTTTGCCGAATTCACCGCAGGCAAAGCCGAAGAAGGCCAGCGTGGCCACCATGACCACAATGTCGCTCGGCAGTTTTCCGCCCAGGCAATCAATCGCAATCAGCGCGCCCGCCAGAACGAACAGCGGCAGAGGAATAATGCCGATTTTCCAGGTATCCATAATATGCCACCAGCGCTCTTTGAGCGATGGCCGCTGAATATCAATCGGGTCGTGGGTAACAGAGAATGAATCGTCAGTTGTGCTCATAATAAGCCCCTTAGTTATTTTGTGCGTTCAGCTTAGAGTCACAAAGGCTTACTTTATGTGAGGGATGGCATATTAAAAGCGAAGTTTTAATGGACGCTATGGTTTTAATGGTTTCTTTTATTTAATGTGATTTACACCTTATTTATTGCCGTGGTTTTTATGGTTTCTTTTCTTAACTGAACAAAGAAATAACATTTATTCATTTAACCTTAAGAGGATGAGACTTTCGGAAAAATCTTTTACAGGCTGCGCTGTGCAAGGGATCACAAGTTTTCGGCAAAGCGGGCATCCTGGCCTTAAAAGATGATATATTCAGCCGACCTGTTGATATCTCGCGTGATAGTTATGAAAGTATCGTTTCAGATCAAGCTGTTTATTTCGCTGGTCGCCTTTTTCTCAGTGCTGTTCGCATTACTGGGCGGATATTATTATGTCGATGTCGGCAGGCAGCTTTATCAGGAAATGAGCGCGCGCGCAAAAATACAGGCCGAAGAAATTGCGCTTATTCCTTCTCTGCGAAAAGAAGTCGAACAAAAGGATATCCAGGGCATCCATGACTTTATGCAGAAAATAGCCGCCCGCAGCGACGCCAGTTTTATTGTGATTGGTGACAATAAAGGGCTGCATCTTTTCCATTCCGTGTTTGCCGACCGGGTAGGCAAAACGCTGGTTGGCGGAGACAACGACGAGGTATTACACGGCAAAAGCACCATCACCATCCGCAAGGGCGGGTTAGGCATTTCGCTGCGCAGCAAAGCGCCCATTTTTAATGATGCCGGGCAGGTGGTAGGGATTGTTTCGGTAGGCTATCTCACAAGCTATCTGGACACCATCACCGTCAGCAAGGTGGTTAATATCCTGATTGCCGCCGTGCTGCTGCTTATCGCCCTGTTTATTTTCTCCTGGTTCTTCACCCGCAGCATCAAGAAGCAGATATTCTCTCTGGAGCCGCGCGAAATCGGCCTGCTGGTGCGTCAGCAAAAGGCGATGATGGAATCCATTTATGAAGGGGTGATTGCCATCGACGACGATCTCCGCATTGAGGTGATTAACCAGGCGGCGCGTAAATTATTAGGCTTACGCCAGCCCGCCCGCGAACTGCGGGGTCAACTCATCAGCCAGGTGATTGCGCCCGTCCCGTTCTTTAACGCGCAAACCATGCTTGCGAAAGACACCCACGATGAGATCTGTCGCTTTAACGATCTCACGGTCATTGCCAGCCGGGTGCGGATCATGCTGGAAGATGCGTTGCAGGGTTGGGTGATCACCTTTCGCGATCGCAACGAGATCGACTCGCTCAGCGCCCAGCTCAGCCAGGTGAAGCGCTATGTTGATAACCTGCGCATCATGCGCCATGAACAGCTGAACCGCATGACCACGCTGTCCGGCCTGCTGCATATGGGCCGTTATGACGAGGCGATCCGCTACATACAGGCGCAGTCGGAACACGCTCAGGAGCTGCTGGACTTTATCTCGTCCCGCTTTAGCTCCCCGACGCTGTGCGGTTTGCTGCTTGGAAAGGCCGCCCGCGCGCGTGAAAAAGGCGTTGAGCTGAGCTTCGATCCGGCCTGCCGGGTGGACAAACCCTTCCTGCCGCTGCTCGAATCGGAACTAGTCTCGATCATCGGGAACTTGCTGGATAACGCCATCGAAGCGACCCAGCGCGCCCCGCTCCCGCATGCCCCGGTAGACGTGCTAATAAAGTTGAACGAGCAGGAACTGATTATTGAAGTCGCCGACCAGGGCGTCGGCATCACACCGGAGATCCGCGACCGGATCTTTGAGCGCGGCATCACTACCAAAACGCGCGGCGATCACGGTATTGGCCTGTATCTGATTGAAAGCTACGTCACGCAGGCTGGCGGTGCAATTGAAGTTGCCGATAACACCCCACGCGGTGCCATTTTCTCACTGTTTATTCCCGCCACGGGAACGGTCCGGCACCCCGTACAGGAACTGGAAGATACCGACTATGCAACATGAACTTATCGACGTACTGATTGTTGAAGACGAGAACGAACTGGCGCAACTGCACGCGGAGCTTATCGGTAAACATCCGCGCCTGAGGCTGGTGGGGATTGCCGCGTCACTGGCCGACGCGCAGGTACAACTGGAGAGCAAACAGCCGAAGCTGATGCTGCTGGATAACTATCTGCCGGACGGCAAAGGCATCACCCTTATCAGCAACCCGATGCTCACCCGCGCCAACTGCTCGGTGATTTTCATCACCGCCGCCAGCGATATGGACACCTGTAGCCAGGCCATTCGTAACGGCGCGTTCGACTACATCCTCAAGCCGGTTTCCTGGAAACGCCTGAGCCAGTCGCTGGAACGTTTTGTGCAGTTTGCCGAACAGCAGCGCGTCTGGAAGATTGTCGACCAACAGAACGTGGATTCACTCTATCAGCTACAGGCGAAAAATTATCGACTGGACAACGGCAGCAAAGGGATAGAGGAGAACACGCTGGCGCGGGTGCAAACGTTGTTTAACAACAAGGCGGCGCACTGCTTTACGGTGGATGAGGTGGTGAGCGAGACGGGACTGAGTAAAACCACCACCCGGCGCTATCTGGAACACTGCGTGGAGGTGGGTTTTCTGACGGTGGAGATGCTGTACGGGAAGATTGGGCATCCGAGAAGGATGTACCGGCGTAGTGCGACTTAACTCCCCTCACCCCGGCCCTCTCCCCAAAGGGGCGAGGGTGAAAAGACGGCTCCGTGCAATCCCCTCTCCCCTTTGGGGAGAGGGTTAGGGTGAGGGGCCCTACTTTAACACGTACCCATACAGTCGCTTGATCCCGTCGGCATCCTTCTCGCTGTAAACGCCCTGCAACTCTGGCGAGAAACCCGGCAGCATATTAATGCCCTCTTCCAGCGCCAGGAAGTAGCGCTGTACTGCTCCACCCCAGACTTCCCCCGGTACCACGCACAGCACGCCCGGCGGGTATGGCAGCGCACCTTCGGCGGCAATGCGTCCTTCGGCGTCACGAATACGCACCAGTTCGACGTTCCCGCGAATGTACTCCTGGTTGGCATCCTGCGGGTTCATCACCACGGCAGGCAGGCTCTCCTGGCGGAACATCGCCTTCTGTAAATCCTTCACGTTAAAGCTGACGTAGAGATCGTGCATCTCCTGGCACAGCTGACGGATCGTATAGTCGCGGTAACGCACCGGGTATTTCTGATAGATGGTCGGCAGCACATCCACGAGCGGCGTATCGTCTTCAATATGCTGTTCAAACTGCCCCAGCATCGCCACCAGTTGCATTAGCTTCTCCGCGCTCTCGGCTGGCGTCAGCAGGAACAGGATGGAGTTGAGATCGCACTTCTCCGGCACAATGCCGTTTTCGCGGAGGTAGTGGGCGAGAATGGTCGCCGGAATGCCGAAATCGGTATAGTGCCCTGTTTCCGCATCAATGCCCGGCGTGGTCAGCAGCAGCTTGCACGGATCGACGAAATACTGCTCGCGGGCATAGCCTTCAAAACCGTGCCATTTTGCACCCGGTTCAAAACTAAAGAAGCGACGCTCGCTGGCGATGGCATGCGTGGGGTGATCCTGCCATGGCCGCCCCGCCACCACCGGTGGGATAAAGGGTTTGATCATATTGCAGTTGGCGATAATGGCTTTGCGCGCTTCAATGCCCAGCTCGACGCACTCAGCCCACAACCTGCGTCCGCTCTCACCCTCGTGGATCTTGGCGTTCACGTCCAGCGCCGCAAACAGCGGGTAAAACGGGCTGGTGGAGGCATGCAGCATGAACGCATTGTTCAGCCGCTTGTGCGGGCAGAAGCGCGACTGACCGCGAATATGGTTATCCTTTTTATGGATCTGTGAGGTTTGCGAGAACCCGGCCTGCTGTTTGTGGACCGACTGGGTCACGAAAATTCCCGGATCGTTCTCGTTCAGTTCCAGCAGAAGCGGAGACGTTTCCGCCATCATCGGGATAAATTGCTCGTAGCCGACCCAGGCGGAGTCAAAGAGGATGTAGTCGCAAAGGTGACCGATCTTGTCGATCACCTGACGGGCGTTGTAGATCGTGCCGTCGTAGGTGCCGAGCTGAATGATCGCCAGACGGAATGGGCGCGCCTCGGCGGCTTTCTGCGGTGCGACGTCACGGATCATTTCCCGCAGCCAGGCCTCATCAAAGCAGTGTTCATCGATCCCGCCGATAAAACCAAACGGATTACGGGCTGCCTCAAGATAGACAGGCGTTGCCCCGGCCTGGATCAGCGCCCCATGATGGTTGGACTTATGGTTGTTACGATCGAACAGCACCAGATCGCCACGGGTCAGCAGCGCATTGGTCACCACTTTATTGGCCGCCGACGTGCCGTTCAGCACGAAGTAGGTTTTATCCGCGTTGAACACTTTCGCCGCGAACTTTTGCGCGTGCTTGGCAGAACCTTCGTGGATCAGCAAATCACCGAGCTTCACGTCGGCATTGCACATATCGGCACGAAACACGTTTTCACCGAAGAAGTCGTAAAACTGCCGCCCGGCGGGATGTTTTTTAAAAAAGGCGCCGTGCTGGTGACCCGGACAGGCAAAGGTGCTGTTTCCCATCGCCACATACTGGCTCAGGGTGTCAAAAAAGGGTGGCAGCAGGTTCTCTTCATACCGGCAGGCGGCAGATTCCAGTTCCAGCAATTCTTGTGCTTTACCCGAGATGATCGCCGTGACACCCTCTGGCACCTCTCCTGGCTCTGTTGAGAACATAAATACCGGTAGCTGAAAGCCCGTACGCTTCAGCAACGCAAGAATGCCGCTGTAGCTTTCAACAACCGTAATGACGACTGCCGCCACATCGGTGAAATCGGTGTTATCCAGCATAACCTTTTCGCGATGCGTAGAAACTATGGATACCAGCTCACGGCTGACGGCAATTTTCATGGTTTTCATAAGCGCAAATACCCTCACCGAACGGTGAGACAGGAAGGAGAAAATTCGCGCAATCATGTCACCTTTTATTTTCAGGTGCAAGAAGGAATCAGTATGCGTTACGCCTCCCAAAGCTAAGCATAATCAGGGACGGACGTGCCATAATCATGCAATGCCAGTGCTTAAATAACAGGAGTTAAACGTGGTGATTGGACCCTTTATCAATGCGGGAGCCGTATTGCTGGGCGGTGTACTTGGGGCAGTATTAAGTCAGCGGTTGCCGGAGCGTATTCGCGTCTCCATGCCCTCCATTTTTGGCCTGGCGTCGTTAGGGATTGGTATCCTTTTAGTGGTGAAATGCGCCAACCTGCCGGTGATGGTACTGGCGACACTGCTCGGCGCGCTGATCGGCGAGTTTTGCTATCTGGAAAAAGGCATTAATCACGCGGTAGGCAAAGCCAAAAATCTGATTGCCCGACCGGGCAAGGCAAAGCACGGCACGCACGAGTCGTTTATTCAGAACTACGTTGCGATCATTATTCTGTTCTGCGCCAGCGGCACGGGGATATTCGGTTCGATGCAGGAAGGGATGACCGGCGATCCCAGCATACTGATTGCGAAAGCGTTTCTGGATTTCTTTACTGCCACCATCTTTGCCACCACCCTCGGCATCGCCGTGGCGGCGATTTGTGTACCGATGCTGCTTATTCAGCTGGCGCTGGCCACCTGCGCCACGCTGATCCTGCCGCTGACGACGCCTGCGATGATGGCGGACTTTACCGCCGTCGGCGGCCTGCTGCTGCTGGCGACAGGGCTGCGCATCTGTGGCATCAAGATGTTTGCAGTGGTGAACATGCTCCCAGCCCTGCTGCTCGCGATGCCGCTTTCCGCGCTCTGGACGCACTTTTTCGCTTAAGTTTGCGACGAAATGGTGAGAGAGTGTGCAGTCTGCAACGAAAACAACAAATTTCGTTGACGTCGGAGGGCGGATCGGGTTTAATGCGCCCCGTTGCCCGGATAGCTCAGTCGGTAGAGCAGGGGATTGAAAATCCCCGTGTCCTTGGTTCGATTCCGAGTCCGGGCACCAATATTCATAAGGCCTCGCTGAAAAGCGGGGCTTTTTCCTTTCTTAGCTACGGTAGATTTCTGGTCGTTGCAACACGTTATTTTCTTGCTGGATTTTTCACCATTTTTGCAGATGTTCGTTACATTTAGACACCTCAACATCCTCTGATATACCTTTTTCTAACCACACAGCTACGGTCTTTCTACGGTCCTCTACGGTTCCTTTCTCTCAAATCATTCATAGTGAAGTAGAAAACACGGGGGAAACGGGGGAATTATCATTTCGCCTTAATCCGCTGGTCTTAACGTGATTTTGTCGCGGGGAATAAGATGGGAAAATCCCCAATAGCAAGCGGGGATACCTGGCGGCAACCCTCTCCACATGGGGATCTTCACCAGTCCGTCCACCTGGAACAAGCTCTTCTTGCCCTTTCACTTCTTACCGTTACTAGAATCCCCCGTCCTCCACGCCATCATAAAATGGTTTATCCGTAGTAATTAAACATATTGGACTACTAAACCTAAGTGTCGGACCTGAACTGTGAGTTCAACAAGCAAATTCAACGCTGCCCTTAATCAACGGAGGGCAGGTCAAAACCTCTAACTATTAGGGAAGGTGCGAACAAGTTCCTGATATGAGATCATCATATTCATCCGGAGCGCATCCCAGAGGGACATCATGAGTCATCAACTCACCTTCGCCGATAGTGAATTCAGCACTAAGCGCCGTCAGACCCGAAAAGAGATTTTCCTCTCCCGCATGGAGCAGATTCTGCCATGGCAGAATATGACCGCTGTCATCAAGCCGTTTTATCCCAAGGCGGGCAATGGCCGACGGCCCTATCCGCTGGAGACCATGCTGCGTATTCACTGCATGCAGCATTGGTACAACCTGAGCGACGGTGCCATGGAAGATGCCCTGTACGAAATCGCCTCCATGCGTCTGTTTGCCCGGTTATCCCTGGATAGCGCCTTGCCGGACCGCACCACCATCATGAATTTCCGCCACCTGCTGGAGCAGCATCAACTGGCCCGCCAATTGTTCAAGACCATCAATCGCTGGCTGGCCGAAGCAGGCGTCATGATGACTCAAGGCACCTTGGTCGATGCCACCATCATTGAGGCACCCAGCTCGACCAAGAACAAAGAGCAGCAACGCGATCCGGAGATGCATCAGACCAAGAAAGGCAATCAGTGGCACTTTGGCATGAAGGCCCACATTGGTGTCGATGCCAAGAGTGGCCTGACCCACAGCCTAGTCACCACCGCGGCCAACGAGCATGACCTCAATCAGCTGGGTAATCTGCTGCATGGAGAGGAGCAATTTGTCTCAGCCGATGCCGGCTACCAAGGGGCGCCACAGCGCGAGGAGCTGGCCGAGGTGGATGTGGACTGGCTGATCGCCGAGCGCCCCGGCAAGGTAAGAACCTTGAAACAGCATCCACGCAAGAACAAAACGGCCATCAACATCGAATACATGAAAGCCAGCATCCGGGCCAAGGTGGAGCACCCATTTCGCATCATCAAGCGACAGTTCGGCTTCGTGAAAGCCAGATACAAGGGGTTGCTGAAAAACGATAACCAACTGGCGATGTTATTCACGCTGGCCAACCTGTTTCGGGCGGACCAAATGATACGTCAGTGGGAGAGATCTCACTAAAAACTGGGGATAACGCCTTAAATGGCGAAGAAACGGTCTAAATAGGCTGATTCAAGGCATTTACGGGAGAAAAAATCGGCTCAAACATGAAGAAATGAAATGACTGAGTCAGCCGAGAAGAATTTCCCCGCTTATTCGCACCTTCCCAAGCACAGCAAAGAAAAAAGGGAAAGGTCTGAATTTAGATGTCATTTTTTTAACCTTACTGATGTGTTGATTTTTCGATGAAAAACTTAGGTCTTTTCTTGCTTTCCATATAAATCTTGCCTACGTACTCACCAATAATGCCAAGGCAAAGCATCTGAACCCCACCAATAAAAAGAATTGCCAAGATCATCGACGCCCAGCCACTTACTGTATGCCCCAAGAAATACTGCATTAATGTATAGAAAACGCCGACTGTAGAAAATATTGATATTATAAAACCGAGTGCAGTGACAATTCTTAGTGGGGTCACGGAAAAAGATGTTATCCCCTCAAGAGCTAAGGCAAGCATCTTTCTTAGGGGATATTTTGACTCACCAGCAACTCGTTCGTGTCGTGAGTAGTAAACTTTGTCACTAGGATATCCAATAAGAGGTATAAGGCCTCGAATATATAGATTCTGCTCTTTGTACTGCAAAAGTGAATCAAGTGCTCTACGGCTTAGCAATCTGAAGTCAGCATGATTTTCTACCTGATTTACACCAAGTTTTGTCATCACTTTATAGAAAGTCTCAGCGGTGATTTTCTTAAATAAACTGTCTGAAGTTCTGTCATTCCTAACGCCATATACAATGTCACTGCCAGAATGATAGGTATCAACCATTTTCTCAATTACAGATGTATCATCTTGAAGATCTGCGTCGATACTTACTGTGATATCAGATTTAGTGCATGAGGAAAGGCCTGCCATTAATGCTGTCTGATGGCCTTTATTTCTAGATAGCTTAACGCCCTTGACATGATGGCTAGAAATAGATGCTTTTTCAATTAAAGCCCAAGTGTCATCTTTGCTTCCGTCATCAACGAAAACAATATCACTTGTTCTTGCAATTTTATTATTTTCTATCATTTCTTCTAAGCGCGAAGATAACTCAGATAGGCAAAGATTAAAAACCTCCTGCTCGTTATAGCAAGGCACGACTATTGAAAGAACTGGCGCATTCATTATTTCATTACCCAAAGTTTATTTATAAAAAAACCTGATGCGGTGTAAAAAAACATCCCTATCAACTGGATGATATATTTGTTTTCCATACCTATTCCTATGGCAAGCCTCATGGCTATTATGTTAATAAGATAACAGTATGCGCAGCAAAATATGAACTTTGTTAATCTTCGCAGCGTAGGTCGTGAGGAAAAGGTGAAATATGTATTGAGGGCGTAACTAACTAAGATACCCACAACATATCCAAACAAATTAGAAAGGTATAGGCCGCAACCAAGCGCCGTGAGAGTAATAATCACGAAGGCTGTAACGAGGGTATTCATGCCGCCTACCATGCAGTACCGTAATGCTTGGTTCTTGTAAATAGTTGATAAGTTCATATCCATCTGATACATCGCTTAAACTTCATGGTGATAAGAGCAATCTTAAATTGCGGGAGTTTAGCACCTTATGAGGGCTTGGTGATACTACCAACTTACTGATTTAGTGTATGATGGTGTTTTTGAGGTGCTCCAGTGGCTTCTGTTTCTATCAGCTGTCCCTCCTGTTCAGCTACTGACGGGGTGGTGCGTAACGGCAAAAGCACTGCCGGACATCAGCGCTATCTCTGCTCTCACTGCCGTAAAACATGGCAACTGCAGTTCACTTACACCGCTTCTCAACCCGGTACGCACCAGAAAATCATTGATATGGCCATGAATGGCGTTGGATGCCGGGCAACCGCCCGCATTATGGGCGTTGGCCTCAACACGATTTTACGTCACTTAAAAAACTCAGGCCGCAGTCGGTAACCTCGCGCATACAGCCGGGCAGTGACGTCATCGTCTGCGCGGAAATGGACGAACAGTGGGGCTATGTCGGGGCTAAATCGCGTCAGCGCTGGCTGTTTTACGCGTATGACAGGCTCCGGAAGACGGTTGTTGCGCACGTATTCGGTGAACGCACTATGGCGACGCTGGGGCGTCTTATGAGCCTGCTGTCACCTTTTGACGTGGTGATATGGATGACGGATGGCTGGCCGCTGTATGAATCCCGCCTGAAGGGAAAGCTGCACGTAATCAGCAAGCGATATACGCAGCGAATTGAGCGGCATAACCTGAATCTGAGGCAGCACCTGGCACGGCTGGGACGGAAGTCGCTGTCGTTCTCAAAATCGGTGGAGCTGCATGACAAAGTCATCGGGCATTATCTGAACATAAAACACTATCAATAAGTTGGAGTCATTACCCAAAGTAGGGTGATCTATGATAGATATCACATGGTAGGATTCTGGCAGGGTTAGATTGATTTCTTTATAAACGATTTAATCATAATACATTGGTGAGAATGTGTGTCTTTTGCAAGGCAATCCAGCCAAAAAGCCCTTTCTCAAAAGTTGAAAAAAGCAGTTCATAAGCAGTTTCAAAGGGATTGAAAATCCCCGTGTCCTTGGTTCGATTCCGAGTCCGGGCACCACT